>JBDHHR010000044.1:0-18279 GCA_039589295.1 Gemmatimonadota bacterium
GGGGGACCTCGTGGAGTTCGATGTGGTTGAGGACGCGAGGGGCCCGGCGGCGACTAATGTGGTTCGCATCCGGGAGTCGGACGAGAGCGAGGGGGAGCGGGACGAGGAGGACGATGAGGAAATGGAATCTGAGGACGAGGCTGAAGACGAGGACGAGGATGAAGACGATGATGAGGATGATGATGACTCGTAGCTCGCGACATACATGAGCTACTGTTGAGAACGGGCACATCGCTGTCCGGTCGCACGCGCGGGGCGGTTCCGTCGGGGTCGCCCCGTGGTTTGCAACCAGGAGGTCGTCGGTGCGTCCGCAGGCTCTGCCTGCAGACGGCCGCTCTATCCGCACATTCCACTACCGTACTGCCAGAGACAGATCTCGTTACCGTCAGGATCTTCAAGAAATGCGAGCATCCCGGTTCCCGTGTCCTGAATCTCGCTCGTACTGACGCCCCTCTCCTGAAGCCCTCGAACTGTCTCATCGATATCGTCGACTCTGAGACAAAGACGGGCATTGCCCCCACCCGTTGGCTTCTCTCCTGCCGGGGCTGGAACGAGTTCGAACAGCACCCCATCGATGTCGAACCGGGCTACGACATCACGCGACCTCAATCTCATGCCCAGAAACCCGCTGTAGAACAGGATGGCACGGTCCATATCAGTCACGTAGTGAAAAACGCAATCGAATTCGAACCTCATAGTACCCTCTCGTGCCGCCAAGACTAGGTCCGACGATCCAGAAACGGTAGCAAGCGTGAAGGTCCACTCCCCGAACTTCTCCCCCGACTTCGACCGCGCAAGTCGCGACCGCAACAAGAGTGGGATCGCGACGTCTGAGATCACCCCGCACAGGCGCAGTATCTAAACAAGTCCCGGCCTCCACCAGCGCCCGCCTGGTCCCGTGCGAGAGCCGCCGCGAGAGCGCTTCACACGCCGGGTTCTTGATCGGAGTGAGGGAAGATATCGGGATGGCGGTCAGCCAACGGATCGGACGTTCAGATGGGGGTGTTCTCTTCGCGACATAGGACTGCAAGCGGGGTAGCAGTATGGGGTGTGTTGCTCCGATTGACTCCGCGGCGGTCAACCCTGCACTAACCGGACGACGACTCATGTCAGCTGATGCGACCGAACCACTCAGGAAGAGCGCCCTGATCGTCATCGACCTTGCCAACGATTTCGTCTTCCCCGGTGGCGTGATAGCAGAAGCTGGCGGTCCGGAGTATCAGGCCAGGGCCCAGGCCATCATTCCGACGCTCAAGAAGCTGATCGCCGCTGCCCGCCAGATGGGTGTCATGGTCATATTCGCCACCGACGCTCACACTCAGGACGATTACGAGCTCAGGAAGTGGCCTCCACACGCCATGAAGGGGACGCCCGAAGCCGGGATCGTCTCCGACCTGGAGACCCTGGAGGGAGACCTGGTGCTCGAGAAGAGGACGTACAGCCCCTTCGTCAGCACCGACATCGATGAGCAGCTCAAGGCCCGTGGCATAGAACGCCTGTACATCGCGGGGCTGCACACCGACTGCTGCGCCCGGCACACCGCGGGCGATGCGTTCCAGCGTGGCTACGACCTGATCTGGGCGACCGACGCGCTGCAGGCTTTCACCGAAGAGGCGCACCAAGCAGGGCTCGAGTATTTCAAGGTGTGGTATGCCACTGATCCCGAGCGTCAGCTCCTGACCGCTGACGAAATCATCGCCGAGTGGACAGCCATCAGCCGGCCTCGGGTGGCATCGGTGTAGAAAGCCTCAAGTCGGTACACCGGCTGCGGCCGGAGTTCGCAGAAGAGCTTTACTTCAGGCCATGCTCCGCCTTGTACTTCAGCCAGCCCTTCTTGAGCTTGAGGAAGTCATTGAACTCGCCGCAGCGCAGGAAGGGATTGGTGGCTTTCTCCAGCGCGATCGTGGACGAGGGGCGACTGCCGTAGTCATGCCCTGGCCAGATCGTCGTGTCGTCGGGCAGCTTCGCGATGACCCGCTTCAGGCTCTCATACTCCACACGGGCCTCCCTGTCACTGCTGGTGCCGCCGATCTTGCCGACGAAGAGCAGGTCTCCCGTGATAGCGACCTGTTGTTCCGCCAGATGGATTAGCAGGTGGTCGTCGGCATGCCCCGGGACGTAGAGAAACCTGAGGTTCAAGGAGCCTATCTCGAGGGATTGCCCGTCCTCCAGTTCAACGTCCGGACGAATGGACGCGCTCCGGTGCGCGGCGAGGGGCGCTCCGGTGAGTTCTTTCGCGCGGCTGTTGCCGTTGGTGTGATCCGAGTGGCCGTGCGTGTTGATGATCACCTTGACTCGGAGTCCCTGGGCGCTGGCTCGCTCGACCAACGCCTCAGGGTTGTAGGAGGGATCGATCAGCGCGGCGACTCCAGCAGCGCGGTCACCGATGAGGTAGCCGAAGTTGCGATCTCCACCCATACGAATCTGCTCGAAGATGAAGTCCATACGGGCAAGCTTAACAAGTCACCAACGCCGCTGGAAGAGGGACGGGCTCGCTGCCGAAGAACGCGTGAAGGAGGCCCACCCCCCTCACCGGCCCCTTCCCCATCCCATGCGAGAGACGCCGCGATCGCGCGGGTCACAGGTGCCCGCCCGCGTCAAGCCAGAGCAGGGCCCGGCGGGGCAGTTCGTCCCTGTTCTCCCTCGTTACCCGCCACAGCTCGGTGCCGGGCCACTTCTTCGCTTCCGCCACCAGGCCGGTTCCCCTCAGTCCGATCGTGGCGAGGAGGGGCTTCGGGCCGTCGAGGAGTCGGGTCATCGCCTTGACGAAGGAGTTGGAGAAGCACTCCATCTTGCCGATCTCGTCGACCAGGTAGAGATCGACGTCTTCCGTCGGCTCCAAGTAGCGCTCCGCCAGCGCATCAAGAGCGCCGATGTCCACGCCGTACCTGCCGACACGGGGCGAGCCCCAGCGGTGAACGCTGGCTATGGTAACGTCGCCGCCGCCGAACGGGCGTGCCAGGAACCCTTCGCGTCGTCCTCGGCGGTCACGGATTTCCTCGGTAACGAAGCCCCTGATCCGCCGGTCCGGCAGGTACTCCGCCAGCCGGATGATCACCGTCGTTTTCCCGACCCCGGGGGTGCCTGTGAGAAGCAGTGCGTGCGGCATCGTGCGTGCTCAGCCCTCGGCGCGACCCGCAAGCCTGTGTGCGGCCCGGCTGGGCTCCGGCAGGCGGTATCGGGACGTGAGCCGCATGGTGAGATCAATCGCCGTTTCGAGGCTCACGCGGTGGCCCACGGAAACGTAGACCGGCTTGACCCCGACCCGCGTCCGGAGCACGGCGCCGATGTTCTCGTCGCCGTCTTTCAGCGGGAGCCAGGCCCCGCGCTCGTCCGGCACCTCATAGTGGGCTCCCGAGAGCCGGCTCTTGGCGACTCCGACGGTAGGGAGATCGGTCAGGACCCCCAGGTGGCAGGCGAGGCCGAAGCGCCGCGGGTGTGCCAGCCCGTGGGCATCGCACAGAATCAGATCGGGCTCTCGGGACAGGCGTTCGAGGGCCTCGAGGACGGACGGAAGCTCGCGAAAGGAGAGCAGACCGGGAACGTAGGGGAATGTAGTCGGTCGCCTCTCTACGACCTCCTCGACCACGTTCAAGTCGCTGACGCGCGACACTGCCACGGCGGCTCGCGAGATCTTGCCCCCGCGCTCGAAGTGGACGTCCACCCCCGTGGCGAGCTTCAGCTCGCCCAGCCGATCCTCGGTCTCGACCATGGGGCGCAAGCGCGTCTGGAGCTCCCGGGCCACCTTCGGCGTGACGTCCCAGCCGTGGAGGTTCTTGATTGGGCTCAAGGGTACCTCTCTCGACGACTTCCAACACTCTTCCCGGCCTTCGACAAGGTACCCGGACCGGCGTCGCGTGCACACGCGGCCGCTGAGGCGAGAGTGCCTGTCACAGCATTGGTTCCTCAATCTCGAGGACGCGAATCGGCCCCTGGATGCCTGGAGACAGGATTACAACAACCAAAGGCCCCACAGCGCTTTGGGGCACTTGCCGCCGGCTCGGTTCAGGACCGGTGGCGACTTCACCCAGGGCCGGATCGGGCTCCAGAATTCGCACCCGTAATGGACCAAGATCGGGGGGCACAGCAGACGGGAGCGCTCGTACAACGGCCTCCGGCTCGCGACATCGCTCGCAGGGCGTGGATCGCACCTAGCTCCGAAAAGCACAGTCCGCTGATGACAACGTCATAGCTATCTCTCCCTTGACGCTCTGAACTGGAACCACCAGTCCCGGGCCGTTGTTGTGACGGAAACTCCGAACATCGCTGGCGAGGCCGCTCGCGATAAAGGGAGGAACCGTGTGACGGCGGCGATCGGGGCCGGCTGTGTCTCCCGCTGTGTTGTGCTCCACTTCCACTGGACGGAGGTCGTATGGCGAAGCTGAAGTCCCTGGCGCGGTTCGTTCCTGCCCTGGCCATCCCGCTGTTCGCGCCGGCCGACAAACCTCTGCGGATCGGAAGCCCTCGACACGCACACGGTAACAGGATGGGGCGGTCTCCGGACGGCTGGTGTCTGGTGCCCGACTCTGACCGTGTCGGCTGAGCGCATGAGTCAGACACTCTCTACGGCCGAGCGACCGCTGAGACGGGCGGGGCCCTGCAGCGAGTCCGTCATCCACGAGCTGACCCGCAGCGTCTGCCCGCAATGCAGGCGTGTCGTGGACGCACGGGTAATCCTGCGCGGCGGGAGAGTCTTCATGCACAAGCGGTGTCCGGAGCACGGCTGCTTCGAGGCCCTGATATACGGCGATGCGGACGCGTACCTGGACTTGGTCCGATTCGACCGGCCGGGTACTCCTCCGCGGAAGTTCACCACCCCAGTGGTCCACGGCTGCCCGCACGACTGCGGCCTGTGTCCCGACCACCAGCAGCACGCCTGCGTAGGAATCATCGAGGTCACCAGCGCGTGCGACATGGACTGCCCGCTGTGTTTCGCCGACGCCGGCGCCGGCTTCAAGCTCACACTGGAGGAGGTGGAGGACATCCTGGATGGCTTCGTGGCGACCGAAGGTTCCCCCGAGGTCGTTCAATTCTCCGGCGGCGAGCCCACCATCCACCCGCAGATCCTACCCATGCTGCGTGCCGCTCGGGCACGTGACATCGGCATGGTGATGCTGAACACGAACGGACGACGCATCGCCCGGGACGACGATTTCCTGGCCGAACTGGCTGACATCCGGCCCGCGATCTACTTCCAGTTCGACGGCTTCGAGCCGGCGACGTACGGACGGCTACGGGGGGAGCCGAACCTTCTGAACGAGAAGCTCCGCGCGCTGGATCGTCTGGCCGAGGCCGGGTGCCTGGTGGTGCTGGTGCCGGCGGTGGAACGGGGGGTTAACGAGCATGAGGTTGGGCGCATCATCCGATTCGGGCTGGAGCATCCGGCGATTCTCGGAGTTAACTTCCAGCCCGCCTTCCACGCCGGCCGGCACGAGTCCCACGACCCGCTCGAGCGAGTCACCAACTCCGACCTGCTGGCGCTCATTGAGGCGCAGACCGGTGGCCTGTTCGTGGCGTCTGATTTCCTCCCGGTGCCCTGCTGTCACCCCTCGTGCAACTCGGTCACCTACGCCTACGTCGAGGATGACGCCGTCCTGCCTCTCCCCCGGTTGCTAGGGGTGGAGGAGAGCGTGGAGCTCATCACCAACCGGGTCCTGCCGGAGGTGAGCCCCGAGCTCCGGGACGCTCTCGAAGGCCTGTGGTCGGCAGCTTCCGTACCCGGTTCGGAGAAGGCGATGAGCGACTTCGCCCTCTCCTGCGCGGCGTGTGGGATCGACATCGATCTGGGGCCGATGCCGGGACGCATGTTCATGATCATGCTCCAGGACTTCATGGACCCCTGGACCTTCCATCAGGGAAAGGCGATGAAGTGCTGCAAGGAGATGCTGCTGCCCGACGGAAAGCAGATCCCCTTCTGCGCATACAACAGCGTCGGGTATCGGGAGCAGGCCCGGGTGCAGCTCGCCCGGCGACAGCGATCTCGACGAACGGAGGAGGCAGGGAGCAAAACGCTCGAGGCCGTGCCCCTCCGGTTCAACTTCGACTTTCTTGCCTGACGACGGGTCAATGCCGCAATCCGCGGTCGGCGAACGGCTCAAGGCGTGCTGCGCGGAGCTGTACGAGAGCGATTGGGCGCGTCTGCTGCTCGGCGACTCGCTTCATCCCGGCGGATTGGAGCTGACCGAGCGGCTGGGCTCGTTGATGGAGCTGAATCAAGGGGAGCGGGTCCTGGACGTCGCCGCTGGCACGGGGACCAGCGCCATTTTCTTGGCCAATCGCTTCGACGTCGAGGTGGTGGGCATCGATTACGGAAAGGAATCTGTCGCGGCGGCCAGCGTGGCAGCGGTCGGGGCCGGCCTCGGCGACCAGGTGCGGTTCGGGCAAGGCGACGCCGAGCGTCTCCCGTACGACGAAGGGGCTCTCGACGCCGTGATCTGCGAGTGCGCCTTCTGCACCTTTCCCGACAAGGCGGCGGCCGCTGGCGAGTTCTTCCGGGTGCTGCGGCCGGGTGGGCGGCTGGGCCTGAGCGACCTCACGCGGACGGGCCCTCTGACGCCGGAGCTGGACGGTCTGCTGGCCTGGATCTCGTGCATCGCCGACGCGCTTCCGAAGGCTGAATACGTGCGGAGACTGGAGGCAGCGGGGTTCTCGGTGGACCTGGTGGAGCCGCACGACGAGGCCCTCCAGCGCACCGTCGGGGACGTCCGGACCAAGCTTCTGACCGCGGAGTTGTTCACCAAGTTGAAGCGGCTCGAGTTGACCGGCATCGACCTCGCTGAGGCCACCAACCTGGCGCGAAGCGCGGCGGAAGCGGCCCGCGACGGGAAGTTGGGATACTCGCTGCTGGTGGCCCGAAAGCCGGGGACGGTTACACGTAAGTAACTGGCCGGCCGGTGACGCGGCTGCCATGCCGGTGGTCCCCGCGCTCGAGAGTGAGACTTCGGGCAGGCCTCAGTTCAACTCGACGGGCTGCTGGGCGGATTGGTGACGCGCTGAAAGTGACAGCCGGCGGCCCCCCGCGGTGGCGATACCAGGTAGCCGAAGGTACCCTACTGCGAGCAGCATTCAACGGAGGAGTCTGCATGAGCACGGTCGTCGTTCTCGGTGCGGGGATGGTCACCAAGCCGATGGTCGACTACTTCCTCGACCGCTGCGGCTACCGGGTCGTGATGGCCACGCGGACCGTCTCGAAGGCGGAGCGCATTCTCGCAGGCCGCAGCGGCGGCGAGGCCCTCGCCTGGACGACCGACGAGGAGGACCGGCTCGACGAGTTAGCCGAGGGCGCAGACCTCGTCGTGAGCATGATCTCACCGACGATGCACATCCCGGTGGCCCGGGCCTGCCTGCGGCACCGCACACCGATGGTCACCACGTCCTACATCAGCCCGGCTATGGCCGCCCTCGACGAAGAGGCGAAGGCGGCTGGCATCCCGATCCTGAACGAGATCGGCGAGGACCCGGGCCTCGACCACATGGGCGTGACGCAGACCCTCGATGCGATACGGGACGAGGGCGGTCGCGTCCTGAGCGTGACTTCATACGGAGCTGGCCTTCCCGCCTTCGAGCACAACCGGAACCCTTTCGGCTACAAGTTTTCGTGGAGCCCAAAGGGGGTGATGATGGCCGCGCAGGCTCCTGCCGCGTACCTGCGGAAGGGCCGGCGGGTAGAGGTGCCGGGCGAGCGTCTGTTCGAGCACCACTGGATCGTGGACATCGAGGGGATCGGCGTATTCGAGACGTATCCAAACCGCGACTCCACCCGCTACTTGCCGTGGTACGGCCTCGAGGAGGGCGTTTCCCTCTATCGGGGCATCCTTCGCTTCACGGGCTGGAGCAACACGATGCGGGCCCTCATCGCGCTGGGGGCGCTCGACGACTCCAAGGCGATCGAGTGGACGGGGCGGACTTACGCGGACTACACCGCCGGGCTCATCGCTCGGGCCGGCGGAGCGCAGGCAGCCCGGGAGGGCGAGGCGAGCACATCCACTGCTCGGGTCCGCGAGGACGCGGCTGAGTTCCTCGGTGTGGAGGAGATCGCCGACGTGATCCAGCGCTTCGAGTGGCTCGGCCTGTTTTCCGAAGAGCCCGTCGCCTTCGAGCGTGGCTCGCGGGTGGACGTACTCGTAGACCTCATGTTGCGGCACATGTCCTACGTACCCGGTGAGCGGGACATGATCATCGTTCACGACGAGATCAGCGCCGAGTTCCCCGGTGCCGGCGCTGCGAACCGCCCCGCGCGCAGCCAGATACGGTCGGCCAGCATGGTAGTGGAGGGAGTCTCCCACGGCGACTCGGCGATGTCCCGTGCCGTCTCGCTGCCGGCGGCGATCGCGGCGCGACTCATCCTCGAGGGAATGATCGAGACCACGGGCGTACTGATGCCCACTCTGCGCGAGATCTACGAGCCGGTGCTGGCGGAGCTGGAGGAATTCGGCTTCGCGTTCACTCACCGACGGACGGGTATCTGAGGAACGTCGCCGTCTGGTCTCCGAAGTAGACCGGCCAGCCCATCCGGGAGACCTCGAACTCGAACCGGATCATCGTGCGGTTCTGGCCGACGCGGGATCTGACCCCGCGAGAGCGCAGCTCAAGGGGCGGGCCGATGTGGGCCGTTATCTCAGCGGCTCGCGCCGGGCGCTCCCTCTTGCTCGGCGTGTCACCGTCCCGATCTCGAACGCGCATTCGGGGTAGAGGTTGTCGAATCAGGGTGCGATGTTCCCAAGGAGGCTCGCCATGTCGAGGATGGTAGCGAACCGGTTGCCGCGGTGGAACGGAGCCTCGCTGTACATACGGCTGGCGCTGTCGCTCGCTGTTCTCTCCCTCGGTGCTTGCGATGACGTCGCAGGCCCCGGTCGCATAGACGAATTACCGCGTCAACTGACGGCAACCGAGCAGCAGGTCATCGGGGCGGGCAACGGATTCGGCTTCGACCTGCTCGGCCGGTTGCTCCAGGACGAGGAACCGGACGCCAACCTGTTCATCTCCCCCGTCAGTGCGTCGATGGCACTGGGAATGACGCTGAACGGGGCCGCTGGCGAGACGTTCTCGGCCATGCGGGAGACGCTGGGGTTCGGAGCGCTATCTCGGGCCGAAATCAACGACGCCTACGGCGGGCTCATCGATCTCCTCCGAGGACTGGACCCTGCCGTGACCTTCGCCATCGGCAACTCCCTGTGGCACCGAACGGGCTTCGATGTCGAGCAGGAGTTCACGGGGAATCTGAGCGAGCACTTCGACGCCGAAGTCCAGGGCCTGGACTTTGCCGATCCCGCCGCTGCCGGGGTGATCAATGACTGGGTCGCCGAAGCCACGGCCGGCCGAATCGACCACATCGTGGAGGCCCCGATCGACCCCCTGACGATGGCTTTTCTCATCAACGCCATCTACTTCAAGGGTGCCTGGACTGTAGAGTTCGACCGTCGTGACACGCAGGACAGTCCATTCACGAGACCTGATGGGAGCAAGGTCCTGACGCCCTTCATGATGCTTGACGGGGAGCGATTTCCGTTCGCCTCGACGGCCGACTACGAGGCGGTGGAGCTGCCTTACGGAGGGCAGGCCTTCGCCATGACCGTAGTGCTGCCGCGCCTCGGCAGCTCGGTGGAGACCGTCGCCGCCCGACTCGATGACGGCGCCTGGGCCTCACTGGTCGGAAGCCTCGCCGAGGCCGACCTCACACTCTTCCTGCCGAAGTTCCGCCTCGAATACGAGAAGGCGCTGAACGACGTCCTCACCGCTCTCGGCATGGGGATCACCTTCGACCCCCACCAGGCCGACTTCACGCTCATGCACGCCCGGGCCCGAGAGATCGAGCTCCACATCAGCAAGGTGAAGCAGAAGTCTTTCATCCAAGTCGACGAGGAGGGAACGGAGGCCGCAGCGGCCACCTCCGTCGAAATGGGAGTCACATCCGCCGGACCGGTGGTGCGCGTCGACCGGCCCTTCCTGTTCGCCATCCGGGAGCGGCTGTCGGGAACGATCCTCTTTCTGGGCAGGATCACCGACCCGTCATAGCGACCGCTCGTTCGTCCACCTCTCAGTGCCGGTGAAGAAGCTCGGTCAGCGCGGGGGCGAACAACGCTACGAGCCACAGTCCCGCCGCGGCCGTGATGCCGAGTGAGCCCAGAAGCGCCGCGTGACCGGTGCAGCACACGGCCGCGCAGCACGCTCCAGCCGCGAGCGTGCCGCTTCCTGCCGCCGGGACGATGGCGAGGGACCGGCCGCCGATCTTCGACCCGAGTCGTGAGAGACGGAGGAGCAGGGCGTTCGAGACGAGGTCGTATGTGGTGGCCAGCCAGAAGCCCGGCCGGCCGCCCCTGTGCCGCGCCCGATCCCGGCAGCATCGGAACACGTCTACCATCTCGTCGCCATAGAGCCGCCTGAAGTCGCCCGGGTAGAGGCGCAGCAGAAGACGGTAGGCGCCTTCGCCGCTCAACGTGCGGTCTCGTGACATGCCGCTCTCCATCAGATCGCCGCCGGGAGCAGGTTCTTCACCTGCGCCGCTCTCACCTGTGTGGCGAGCCGCCGGGCCTCGGCGGCGGCCACCTTCCGGCCGAGGACGGTGAGAGCGTAGTAGCGGCGCCTCTGGTCTTCATCCTCGACCGGTCGCACGTCGGACTCGCCCACCAGCCCGCTCGATACCAGGCGGCTGATCGCCCGGTACAGCGTCCCCGGATGCAGGACCGTGCGCCTGCCGGAGCTCCGCTCGACCTCCTGCATGATCGCGTACCCGTGGCGCTCCCCGTCCGCCAGGACGAGGAGGATCTCGAACGCCACCGCCGTGAGCGGCAGGTACGAGTCGGCCGTCGGCTCGGTGCCCCTGCGGATGCGTGCCTTCATTCTCGTCTTCCTCATCCGCCCAGCAGTTCCAGGACTTTCTCAGCGAAGCCTTCCGGGTCGAACTGCGGCGCCCCGTCCCGACCCAGCTCCAGGGCGTGTGCGTCTTCCCAGTACACAGGCTCCGGCGGTGCACCGGCCTCCCAGCTCGCTTCCCCGTCGTACAGCATGAAAGTCCCGGCGCATGGTCCCGTGAGCGACAGCATTTCGTCGAATGGCGCCGCGACGGCACCGTACTCGTCCCAGTACTGGGTGGCGCGACGGTCGGTGACCAGCTTTGTCACCCGGTCCACGTGCTCCTCCCGCGCGCCGTTCTTCGGAGCCCACACGACATAAACGACCAGATCATCCGAATCGATCCGGTCGAGGATGTGCTTCTGGCTCTGGTCCGCGCCACGCAAGCAGCCTCCGCATGTGGGGCTCACGTACATGACGAAGCGCACCTTGCCGGCGTCCTCGTTGAACGCGGCGCGAAACGGCTGCGCCTCCCGGTCGAGCGTCGTGAACGACCCGCCCTCCGGCGACGGACCGAGTGCGGCGCCGGCCACGAGCAGCGATGCAATTCCGGTGGCGATGATGGCCTTCATCTCTTCCTCCCTTACCCTTCCTGTCTTCCCTGGCGGGATCAGCCGATCCCGCTCAGCCAGTAACGATCGGCGGCGATCTGAATCACCACGGCAAGCACCCACAGCACCGCCGCCGCCCACAGAACGAGCCTCGACCACCGGCCGGCCCGCACGGAGCACGTCTGCACGTCCGCGCTGGCCCGCGGCCGATAGATCCTCCAGAACGCGTACCCGAGCATGAGCAGCGAGCCGCCGAGCAGGTAGGGCCTGTACGGCTTGATTCCCGCAGCCAGGATGGCCCCGTTCACGCCGAGGAGCGCTATCGCCAGGGGCCCGATGCAGCAGATGCTGGCCGCCGTACTGGTGATCCCCGCCGCCACGCTGCCGACGGTCGCTCCCATGTTGAGAATCCGCTCTCTCACCCCAGGTCACTCCAAATTGGACCGGCGCTTCTCACCTTCTCGTCTATTCGCCTTACGCGTATAATCTGGCAAAGAGAACACGCGTCGTGAGAGGAGGGTTCCCTTCGCCTCGAGGGGCGATCCGGTTATGGTAGTGGTTGAGCGAACCTGGATTCCCCGGTCTGCCTCTGTCGGCACTACGGGCAGGGCTCGGACTCCAACCCGGGTTGAACATGATCTTTGAGGTGCGACTCGAAGCAACGGAGGAAGGGGGGTATTCAGCCAGCTGCTCGGACCCCATGGTCAGCGCGCGCGGGCTGAGCCCGACCAATGCCCTGGCCCGGCTGGGTGCAGAGATTCGCTATCGACTCGAGATGTGTCCGTGTTCGAGCGTGGATGACGACTACATCCAGCTTCGGGTCGAGGGATCGGATGACTAGAAAAGGCGGCCCGGCCGTGAGACCGGACCGCCTCGGATACATATACTACTCCGGCTCCGCCGGAACCTAAATCCTGATGGCCAGGCCCACGGTGAGCGGGAAAGTCCAGGCCGTGTCGAACGTATCCACATCGCTGCGCAACTGACCGAACACGGCGGTATCCTCCCCATCGCTGAATATCAGATAGGCCTGCCCACCCACGAAGACGTTCACCCCGGGCGCGACGTCGTAGCCCAGCTTCAGGCCGCCGTTCGCGGTAAAGTAAGTCTCGGAGAAGTCGACCGTCTGCCCTCCGACCGAGAAACTGTCCACGTCCAGGGTGGATAGTCCCGCCCCCACGTTCACGTCCAGGGTCACGCGGCCTGCCTCCGGATCGAGCAGCCTGAACCCCAGGCCGGCGTTGTAGTGATAGATGTTCATGTCCGGCGCCTCGGGTCCGGAACCGTCGGAGTCCACCCCGCCCAGAATGTCCACGTCCCCGGCCACGCGAATCGCGATCCGGGGGCTGAGGTCGTACGTGAGGCCGACGCCGAAGGACGGCCCGGCGTCCTCCAGATCGGCCAGGTCACTGGTCGGAATCGCGATCCCGCCGTGTCCCTCGATGGAAAGCTTCTGCTGAGCCGCCGCCCGCGAGGTCGATCCGAGCAACGCCGCGGCGGTGAATGCCAAAACGAGCCTCTGGTAGTGTCTCATCCCATCTCTCTCCTTCAGCCCCTCCCTGTTCACTGTGTGTCGACCTGATACCGCCAGACGCGCACCGGCGCTGTCTCAAGGGCGTCAACAGTCGACGGATCAGTCAGTTAACGCATCAGAGGGCGGAATGGATCCCGGCACTCCCGCGATCACGCACGAGCGGCTCGGGAGTCGTCGACGGACAGGATGAAGAGGGCGTCCCGTTGTCCGGAACGCGTTGTAAGGCTACCTGGCCGGCGATTCAGCGGTGATGGTCTTGAGCACGTCCAGGTACAGGTTCCGGACTTCGCGAATACGGAAGCCCGCGCGCTCGACGTTGCGCACCGTCGGCCGGTTGAGGTCGGGGCCCAGTCGGCGTGAGAGCGGCGTCATCAGGTCGAGCATCTGCTTGAAGGGGAAGAAGCGGCTCCCCGTGTGCTCGAACATGCGCAGCTCACCGCCTGGCTTGAGCACTCTCCGCAGGGACTCGAGGCCGGCGACCGGGTCAGGCACCGAACAGAACGTGCAGGAAGTGAAGACCTGGTCGAAGCTCGCCGGCTCGAATCCTAGCTGGTGTACGTCCATCTCGTGGAGCTCTAGCCTTCCCGGGTAGGCGGCCGCCCGGTGGCGTGCCTTCTCCAGCATCTTCGGGCTGATGTCGATGCCGGTGATGTCCCTGTCCGGTGGGAAGCACTGGATGTCGAGGCCCGTCCCCACCGCAACGAACAGGACCCTGCCGCGCATGTCCGAGAAGAACTCGCGCTTGAAAGGTGCCCAGCGGATCTCCGGCCCCCGGCCGTTCATGAGGTCGAAGTTCCTTGCGGCGGCGTCCCACTTAGCCTTGGTGCGCTGCCTCGTCAGCTCGTCCATGACCCAGCACTTCGGCGGAGGTAGGCGTTGAGGCCGTAGGTGAAGATTAGAACCCCCAGTCCGGTGAGGGCGCCGACGGTTGCAGCTTGCAGCGTTCCGATGGCCGCCACGGGCTCGGCCATGCCCACCCACATGCCGGCCAGTATTCCGCTCAGCGCGGCAGGCAGCATGACCTCAAGCGATCCGAAGAGTACGAGGAAGATCGTAAGTCCCAGCACGAGCGCCAGGGCCATGCCGATGACCATGCCCACCACCACGCCGAGCACAGCGCTCCAGCCCGATCCGATGGCAAGCGCGCTCGCCAGCGCCGCGGTGGCACCGGTGCTCGCACAGGCGATCAGATCTCCGAGGACGAAATAGAGGCGACGCTCCATGAATCGCTCACTCCCTGAGATCCAATGATACACTCCGCACGGCCGTGTGCGTCAATCTCGGGCGTGCGTGCTCACCCCTCAATGGACTCTGCTTGACGCGCGATCGACCGCCTTTGGCCTGACTCCATCAGGGACTCGGTGAACTCCAGTCGGTCGGCGATCAGGGCCACGCTTTGCCCGAGAGAGTCAAGCTGCTGCTCCACCGCCTGCAACCGCGATTCGGTCGCGGCCAGCGAATCGCGGTCGGGCAAGGACTCCCTCCGCAGCTGGATCCACTCCTCCATGACTCTGCCCAGGCGCTTGGTGATGGGAAAGGCCAGGATGAAGGTCCCGATGAGAAGGATCATCAGCAGCGTGTAGATCATCTCTGCGACATCGATTGGCATGTTCGGCACCCCTGTGTGTGGAAAAGGTGGTTCGAGCAGGGACTCTGCTGGGTGACGTCATATCATACGCGGGACGGACGAAGTCTGTTTCCCGCCGTTCGGATGACACTTGACAGCCTGGGCGCTCGAGCGTATCATCGTAATATAATTACGCAATACAAGAAAGGCGGTGGAAGAATGGTGGCTGCCAAGGTGACGACGGCCGAGGACCTGTCGTCGGCGATCCGCGAGCACCTAGACGCCTGCGGGGTAGACCTGGACTCGTTGGGCTGCCTTTCCCCGGACGGATCGGCCGTGAAGGTCGTCTGCGTGCCTGCCGACCTGTGCTCGTGCCTGGACGAGCTTGGACGCTCGCCGCGGGATCAGGTGCTGATGGTTCGGGTGGACAAAGAGACGCTGGCGGAACTGGACGACTGGGTGCAGACCGAAGCCGTAAAGAGTCGGTCGGAGGCTGCAGCGCTGTTCATCCGCGAGGGGCTGAAGGTCCGCTCCAGCGAGCTGGACGAGCTGAAGGAAGCGCTGGACGGCGTGGCCCAGGCGAGGGCACGACTCCGCGACGCGGCGCGCAGCGTGTTCGGTGAGGCGGAATCGGGCGAGTCGGAAGACGCCGGTTAGCTATGTGCCGCCGCGTCAGGCGGCATTGCGTTTAGCTTCCTCACTGGCCAGGACCTGGACCAGAACGGCTATCGCGTCGGCGACTGGTCCCAGCGCATGCTCCTTCCGATGCAGTTCCTCGACGCGGTGGAAGACCATGTGCGCCACCTGCAGCTCGAGCTGCGGCAAGGCTCCCGCCTCGGCGGCGAAGCTGTCCGGATCGTCGTCCCGGGCGGCCTCGATCAGCCGTAGCACGCTTGTCGGCAGAATGTTCTGCCCGCGGGCAAGCGCTTCGTTCCAGTACGTCGTCCAGTCGTAGATCACCGGTCTCATGGGTGTCCCTTGAACGGGTGGTGCCGCTCACGGTAGCGGCGCAAGAAGTGAACCCGTCGCTGGCCCGGCGCCGTCGACGCGGTGGTGAGGCTGGGCCCTGCAGGACGATTGCCCCGTTCCGCACCCGGGAGAACTTCCGGCCGTGCAAGCCGCACAGGGGCGAAGAGCGGCGATTCCCTTGCAAAAACCCGCGCTGTGTGTCTCCGCGTATCCGACACCCCGGACGGATACCCCAGCATGGTATGAGATCAGGTATCCGGCTGTGTCTTGCGGCTTGGCGCGGTACACCATATTGGTATGTAATGGTCACTAATCCAGCGAATCTAAGCCTCGCCCTGCATGATGCCATGGGCGCTGCTCCAGGCAGCATTCGCGCCCTGGCTCGGGCGTCGGGAGTACCGCACAGCACCCTCGTCCGCATCGACGCGGGATCGATCGAGGCGACGCCGGCTCTGGCCAGGAAGGTGGCGGGGGCTCTCGAGAGTTGGGGCGAGATCTGCAAGCGGCATTGCCACCGCCTGCAGCAGGAGGTGTATCGGTCGGAGCGCGTGCGATCCGTGACGTACACGGCCCTGCGCGGAGGTAACGCTCCCGAGGAGCTGAGACAGGCATTCACCGAGTGGGTGCAGGCCGGTCGTGTGGGGGCCGCCCGCGGCGGTTGGGAGATCACCCGGCCGCCGAAGCTGAAAGGCGGTTCGGTACCACCGCGGTGGCTGCTCGGCCAGCTGTGGAATTGTACGGACTTACTTCCGAGGCACTGCTGTGAGACGCTGGGCGTTCCCCTGGACTCGACCTTTGCCCGAGCGGTGAGGAAACTGAAGAAGCGCGCCCTCCGGGCGGGCGAAGAGACTGGCACTCTCTCATCGGCGTCCGCTGACGGAGGTACCGGCGGGCCATGACATCCTTATGAGAGAGTAGGCGCAGGAGTGGAACACTATTTGCGAAGGGGTGTGTTCCTAATGCCAGGTGGAGACCGACGGGCGTCGACTCTAAGAAGCCGTAGAAGCTGCTTGCTAATGCGCGAACGCTCCGACAGCGTGCACCAGGGACGGCCCGCGACAAGGCTGAGATCCTGGGCCCTCGCGCCTCTCGTACCCCTTCTCGTCGCTGCCACTCCATGCGCTCTGGCTGCACAAGGCCTCGCCCGGTCCCACCGGGTGGACGCGACCCGAGGATCGACCGCTTTGCCGGTTCTACCGGCTCTGGAGAGAGAAAAGGCGAGCGGTCACCCGTTCACGTCGGCGGATCTGCTGCTGAGCGGGACGGTGCTGGCCAGCCTTCTTCTCATTGAGCCTCTTGAGGGATTCGACACGAGCGCCAGCGTCGCCCTCTCCCGCGACGTTTCAGACCGGGGCACATTCTACCGGAAGTCGCTGCGGACCCTGGGAGCCTTTCCAGTCGGCGCCGCGCTGACCGGCGCTACCTTCCTGGCCGGGGCGGTTTCGGGCAGCTCCACCGTTCGGCGGGTAGGCCTGCACACGCTGGAGAGCCTCGTTCTGGCAGCCACCGCCGCGCAGGTGTTGAAGGTGGGGATCGGCCGGGCGAGACCTGACGTTGCCGGCGATTCCGACGTCTTCCAGCCTCTGAGCACCAGCTCGGGCTTCAACTCGTTCCCCTCCGGGCACGCCGCCAACAGCTTCGCCATCGCGGCCACCTTGAGCCACGAACTGCGGCGCGAGGCACCGTGGGTAGCGTTCGTGGCTTATCCGGTGGCCACCGCAATCGCCGTGAGCCGGGTGCAGGACAGGCGGCACTGGGTAACGGATGTGGTGGCGGGCGCAGCCGTGGGAGTTCTGTCAGCCCGCTTTGTCGCTCGGTTCAACGGTGGGCCGAGCGACGCGGCCGCCGTTTCCTTCGGCCTCATGACTCCGCCGGGGGGTGGTATCGGAGCCGGTGTGAGCATCGCGCTTCCCTGAGCGATCCGACCCCGGAGGGCGAGCATGTATCATCTGGCAGCGGACCCGCCGGCCGAATGAGGCGAGGGCCCGCGTCTCTGGCCGTGCTGGCGGCGGGCTGCTGCTCCCGGCCCCGACGGCTGATCCCAGCGCTTTGAGCCGCAGCCGCTTCTGGCAAAGCTTCGGCCCGGGACTCATGTGGGCCGCGACGGCCGTGGGTGTGTCGCACCTGGTCCAGTCCACCCGCGCGGGGGCCGTGGCGGGCTTCGGCCTGGCAGGCGTCGTGCTTCTCGCTTTGGTCCTCAAGTACCCGTTCTTCGAGTACGGCCCGCGGTACGCGGCTGCCACCGGCTCGAGCCTGGTGGAGGGCTACCGACGGATCGGCCGGTGGGCGCTGTGGCTTTATCTCCTCGTCTTCGGCCTGACGTGGCCGGTCGCCGCTGTGGCCGCAGCGCTTTGCGGTATGTGCGGCGGTCTCATCCTCGTTGGCCGCTTCCGCCTGCTCGATCGCACGGTCAAGGCGATCATGGTCGCGCTGGCACTTTCCACGCTGACGGCGGCGTTGATGACCTTCCCGCGTGCCGACCTGTCGACGCTGACGCTCGTGCCACCGGTGGGGGGCGAGAACCAGTTGGTGACATTCGGCTTCCTCCTGGCGCTCGTGGGGTGGATGCCGTCGGCGATCGACATTTCCGTGTGGAGCTCGCTGTGGACGCTGGCCAAGGACCGGGTGACGGGGGTGCGGTCCAGCATGGGCGTGGCGCTGCTCGATTTCCGCATCGGCTACGTGGGCACAGGCGTTCTGGCCTTCGCCTTTCTTACGCTCGGCGCCACCGTGATGCACGGCACCGGAGCTTCGTTCGGGACGCGGGGCACCACGTTCGCCGCCCGGCTCGTAGAACTGTATACAGG
>JBDHHR010000045.1:0-22100 GCA_039589295.1 Gemmatimonadota bacterium
GTTTCCTATGCACACGAGCTCGGCCAGGTTCAGCCCGCGGCCCTGGTACTTCTTCACATAGGAGATCACGAAGCGGAGGTTCGCCGTGACCAGTCGCTCGGCCGCCCCGCGATCGCCCGCACCCGCACGGCGAGCGATCTCCCGTTCCTCCTGCCGGTCCTCGATGAGTGGATACCGCTCCACGTCCTGGAGGTACTGGTCGAACGACTCCAGAGCTTGAGAGTCGAAGAACATATCTTTCTCGCCGAGTCTGTGTCCCGGACGAAAAGAACGAGTCAGCCTGCCTACCATCCGTTATGTACCCTTGCGTCGGTCATTCGGGTCGTTGCCCACCGCGCCGGGGCCACGCCCCTGCAAGACGAGTCCTGCCGCGCGCGAGCTGGACCTGTCCGAAGCGACCTGCTACCTGTCCCTTGAGAGAAGGTTCCCATCCTTCCCATCGCGTCCGGCCGCACGGTTTCAGCCGTCCCGCTCGCCGCCGTGCTTGTCGAGCCGCTGCCCGCGCGTCTGCCTCATGTCTCCGCTTCCAGCTCGATCAGCCAGCAGGTTCAATCCTGCGGCTTTACTGGCGGGAGTCCGAGTGCCCTGCGCGCTTCGGACAGCAGCATATACATCCTGATCTGCCCGTTCTTCACTCGCTTATAGTACCCGTAGCCGCTCTCGTTCAGGTGGTCGAAGTCCTGCTGCAGTAGGAGTGCCATCTCCTTCTTCCCGACGACCTCGAAGAAATGGATTGTCTTCTTAATCTGCTTCTCGGGAAAGAGGATTCGGGTGTCGCGTGTGATGTTAGCCATCTTGGTCGCTCCTGTTGGCGCAAGAGTTCTTCCGACGACCAACATATTAGCTTCAGCATTCGGCAATGTCAAACTGTAAGTTGTTGTCATTAAACCAGTAACGGTCGTGGACCGTTATTGAAAGTCTTGCGACGAATAACGGCATAAGTCTGCGGACACCGAGGGCAAGATATTCGGGAAGCCCCCCGGCGGGGCTTACGAACTGGGTCACCGAGGGCTCTCCTGGGGACTACCCCCTCCTCCAGCTCGTCGGCCAGCTTCACTGACTCGCAACCACGGGTATCACCCGAAGAACGGTCCACTGGTAATCTCCTTTGTGTTCAGTCCACACCCGCTCAATCGCACAGAGGATTCCACCAACCTTCAATTGGGCGCCGATGTGGAAATCCGATTGGCGGTCACCGAAGAACCAGAGTTGGCCCTCCTCGTCTCGGTGGGCCATTTCCGGGGCTGCATTTCCGAGCTGGGTCTTGACTCTCTCAAACTCGTACATGGCTTCTCCTCTGCTCAGAGTCGCCCCTACGCTTACCGCTCCAGCTCCTCCGCCAGCTTCAGGAGCTGCTCCGAGAGCCCTGCGAGCTCCGCGCCTCGGCGATCTAGGGCAGCAGCCAGGTTCCTCAGGTTCTCGGGACGCGGGCGCCTCCTCTGTCCGGCCCACGCCCAAAGGCTCGGTGCCGAGACTCCGGCATCCGCTGCAAGAGCTCCAATATTGCCGACACTGGCGAGTGCCCTCCGTACCGCCTTCGCAATCTCTTCAGACATAATCTTAATCTACGTCTGTCACCGATTCCTTGACAACCACCCGGTAGTTATGTAACGTAATCGGTGACAAGTAGGGGCAGGAGTAAGAAGCAACCCCGCCAGGTTTGCAGAGGCCGCGTGCCCGGCGGGGTTTGGCGACCACGCCCGGCTGAGGGGGCGCAGCGCATCCCTAACATGCGCCGTCGCCTCCCGGGCAGCAAGAAAGGGGAGGCAAGTATGTCGGACAGCAAGAAGCAGTACCGCTTGGCCCGAACCGAACTGGAGGCGAAGCTCAAGGAAATGGCGGCCTGGATGAGCGCCTTCGATGCGATCGCCAGGGCGTCAAGCGACCTCTGCGACGTTGGGCCGCACACCGACCCCCCGATGGACGGGTCTACTCTCGTCGCGTTCCAACAGGCCCAGTACGTGTTCGAGGAGGGCCCATACCCGAGCGTGTGCGAGTTCATCAAGGCGGCGAACGAGCTCATCGATGGGGAGAGCTGAGACGTTGAGGAGCATGACGCAGGCCACTGTGGGGGGCTCCCAGCGAGCCCCACTTACTAGCCCGGATAGCTCACGGGAATAGCGATTCTCGACACCATCCGGCCCGCCGCCGGGCGAGCAGGCGAAAGCCGTCAGACAACCGCCTCGCGTGCCCTTCAGGTTCGACTAATCGCACTCTTTCTACTGTTTCCGAGGGCACCTTAGCTGAAGGATCTACCAACTTTCCGGCTTTCGGAAGGTGCCATTGTCGTCGGTCAGTTCAGGCGGGAACTGGCTGTCTGCCAGCACGCCCTTGCGGATCTGCTTGAGGAATGTGGCGTGAGGTGCCAAGGCTGCCGCCACCCGCCTATGAGGATTCAGCAGCCCGATACGTAATCCCAACTCATACCTAACGATCCGCATCGGCTCCAGCAGATCTGAGTCGTTGGAGATTAGTACGGCCACGTCATACCGGCGGAGGTGGCCGTCGTGAACCATGTGTGTCGCGAGGTTTACGTCAGAACCCTTCTCCTCGGGTTGGATCACCCGAACCCACTTCCGCCCCCTTACTCGGCGCATCCACCGTTTGTGCTCAAGGAAGTGGCCGAACTTGATGTCCAGGTGGGAAATCGTTCCGAGCGCACGGAGGTACGTGTCTTGGCGAGTTGGGGCACCCGGGTCATCCTCGCGCGCGCTCACGCGGGCGGTGAAGTATTTGATTCTCTCAATCTTGTTCGGAGGCAGAAGTGTTTCGCAGAGGGCACCTAAATCAAGCCAGCGGTAGGGAGTGCGACGCAGGGCTCCGTAGTAAAGGTTGAACGCATCCACATAGACATAGGTGCGCATTAGTTTCCTCCCCAAAAAAGCAGAGGCCACACCGTTTCCGGTGCGGCCTCGCGCCCAACCCCCGAAGGGACTGGGGAGATCATCTGCTTATGAGTTTACAGCGCAAACGCCGAAGACGCAATCTCTACACCGGACCCTGATTGAAGGTGCCGAGCAGACCCAATACACGCAAGCTGCGTCCCGCCCCGGCCCGCAGCCCTGGAGCGGGCCACGGCACTCGAGGAACAGCTAGAGCTCGAGCGGCTGGCGAAGAGTGAGGCCCGAGAGGCCGCTACCCGGCAGGGACGTGTGGGCCGCTAGGGCTTTCTGGCCCGGTAGTCTCGCATCGCTAACTTCTGCGGCACTCTATTAGCCCGACAGCGTTTGCAGAATATGCGCCGGCCCGTGCTCGGTCGCCGGCTGGGGACAAAGGGAACCGCGCACCCGGAACAGATAGCGAGGCCGTCCACGTTCATCGTAGCGAAGGCGAGTTCCACGAGAAGGTTGCCCAGCAAGGTCCGTGAAAACATAGCCCACTGCGGCGGGTCATAGCTGATGAGAGGTGACACGTCGGCCATGTCCAGGTAGACCCCAACGAGTTCCTGAAGGTGCTTAAACTCGGCCCGCGGGGGCGCTGAGGTTTCTCCATGTAGATAAGGGTCGGCGTCACGGATCCAACCAGACTCCATGAGTTCCTTCCAAGCTGCCCTTGGCGGCACCCTTCTATGATGTAGCGCCTCGGCAACGCTCAGGATGGCACGGAACTCGTTCGTCCACATGAACCACGCTTCCACCTTCTCTCTTCCAGCGGGACGACAGTCGGAACCCCCTAGGACGTATTTGTGTGTCCAAGGCGACCAGTGAGCACTGCAGATACCCAGCATCCCGTGGTCCTGGGCGAAGGCAAGCACATCGTCCGCTGAACCTTCCGAGAGCCGTATGAACGGCTCCAAGAGTCCGGGTTCATATTCAAGCTGGTTCTTCCACTCATTCCAGCTCTCGTCCGTCGTCACCAGCATGAACCCGTCCTCAGTGTCTTCTAGTGCCACGTCCCGTGCCGCGAAGTAGTAGCCCGGCACCAGAAGTCGCTCGAGTGTTGTCCCCTCTGCTGTTTCGCGCAGCATCCCGGCCATTTCGAGCTTGATTCTCTCCTGCTCCCACGTCGTAGCCATGTAATATCTCCGTTATATACCCCGTTATATCTTAGTATACCTTACAATATAGCATCGCATGTGTCGGTATGCCTACTCTGAGGGTGACGGCAGAGTCAAGCTCAAGAGCCAAGGAGATGTAAAGGATGCGAATACTGAGGATTGGAGAGGTCGAGGAGCGGACCGGCGTTACCCGTTCCACGATCAACAGGTGGGAGGCGGAGGGCCTGTTCCCCGCCCGCCGGCGTCTCGGTGCTGGTGCGGTGGGCTGGCTCGAGGAAGATGTGGACGCGTGGATCGAGGGTCGGCCGACTGCAGGTTCCATTCGGGTTCAAGACAGTCGCTGAACGGTGTGTCGGTGGAGTGATGTCCAGCCAATCGGATAAGGCGCTGAAGTACAAATGGCGGGACGCGATCAAGAGCGAGATGGGTCCGAGATATCCGCTCATTCGTCTTGTTCTGTTGGTCATGTCCGATTGGATGAACAAGGAGCGAGCGGAATGCTCTCCCGCCATATCAGTTCTGGCAGAGCAGACGGCCCTTTCGGAATCGGCCGTTAGAGAGAGACTCCAGCAGGCAGATGGAGTCTGGTTTCGCCGAAGGAAGGTTGGACGACAGTACGTCTACTATCCGCTCATTCCCAACGGACGTGTAGAACTGCCCAGCGTTACAGAGCTCCGACTCAGCAAGAAAACCGCTGCGACGGCGGCGGTATCTGTGGAAAGGAATACCGCTGCGACGGAGAGCGATACCGCTGCGATGGCAGCGCTAAATACCGCTGCGACCGCGGCGCCTACACATCTACACATGTATACACACGGCGACGGCGTGTCCGCACTCGATGGAAGAGCGCTGACCCACCGCCGCGAGAAGCTCAGTTGTATCCGCTGTGGTGCCGAGATGCTCGACCCGTGCCTCGGTCCGTACTGCCGCGACCACGTTCCTTCTGAGAAGCTCGCCTTTCGGGAGGGGGGTGTGCGGTGAGTGCCCACCCGGTAGCCGAGAAGTGGCGCGAGGACGCCGACATTCTAACCCGTCGTGGAGCAAGTCCCGTCGCTGAGATCTGGCGTCTCGCTGCCGACGAACTTGACCGATGGCAGGAGGCCCAGGGAGACGAGCTCCTCACCATCGCGGAAGCAGCGCTTGTTGGTGGGTACTCTGAGGAGCAACTCCGGCGCAAGGTTCGCAGTGGTGAACTCCAAGCCGTCCGCAGCAGTCCAAAGGGTCGAATCAAGCTTCGGAGGAGCGAAATCCCGAGGAGACCCGGCGGCCAACGAGGGGCCGGGTATGGTCATTCCCTCAGCCACGCTTATGATGTGGAGGAGGACGCCCGAGACATCGCCGAGCGAACGGGAGGTAGTCATGCCTTCAGATAAGCTCTGGCGAGCGTCTTTGGGTGAGCGTGGCCTCCGGGTCTATCTGTTCGAGCGCACGCCTGGAGGCAACGTGTACCGTGAGGTCTACATCGGCGGCAAACGCGTCGCGCCGAAGAAGAGCCTCAGGCACAGGGATAAGGAGCGGGCCGAGGCCGACGGCTACACGCTGCTGGCCAAGCTGAAGACCCGCGAAGAGGCGCTCACGGGGGGCAAGCTCACGCTCTCTGCGCTGTTTGACATGTACAGGGTGAGTTCGGCACACGGGATGAAGAAGGCTTCCACGCAGCGGGGAGACGAGGCGATGCTGCGAAAGGTTATGGCATTCCTGGGTGAAGAGCGCGAAGTACTAACCCTCTCACATTGTGAGGTCGAACGTTACGAGATTGCCCGCAGGAATGGAGGGCATGGTTCGCGGCCCGTAGGTCCGCGGGCGGTGGCTAAAGACCTCGTGGCGTTACGCACCGTGCTCAACTGGGCAACGAGGCAGCGATACAGCCGCGGTGGTCAGCTACTCGACCATAATCCGCTGCTTGGGATGAAGCTGCCTGCCGAGAAGAACCCATGCAGGCCAGTTGAAACGTATGACCGCTACCTCAGGCTGATGGATGTAGCACACGACGTTGACTGGCGGCTTCCCGCTGCCCTTGTACTGGCGGAAAGCACCGGTCAGAGGATTGGATCAACCCTTCGTCTCAGGAAGTGTGATGTAGACCTCGACAGACCGCCGTATGGACGGGTCCAGTTCCGGGGGGAGCACCAGAAGACAGGCTACGAGCACAGCGTGGCACTGACGACAGGAGCTGCGGAGGTGCTGCGAAGGCACATGGCGCGGCTCGTTTCCGGTCCCGAAGCATGGCTGTTTCCAGCTGAACGTGATCCGGAAAAGGCGGTGTGTGTCTCGGTCATGAGCAGGCTTCTCCGCGAAGCCTACATTCGCTCGGGCCTGGAAACGTCTCCAGGAGGGCTGTGGCACCCATGGAGGCGCAAATGGGCCACTGAGCGCAAGGGAATGCCTCTGAAGGACGTCGCAGCCGCTGGAGGCTGGAGGGACCCCACTACGCTCCTTCGGTGCTACCAGCAGCCAGACGAATGTACCATGCTGAGAGTGGTCCTGGAGGCCCCGAAGCTGTACGGAGAGGGGGCCAATATGGGAGAAGTTACCCCAAAACCTACCCCACTGCGGGTCGTGAAGTAGCCGTGCGGGAACCGTATGATCCTGCGCCACAGCGGGTTATGAAGCGCGCCCGGGAGGACTCGAACCCCCAGCCTTCGGATCCGAAGTCCGACGCTCTATCCAGTTGAGCTACGGGCGCGCTGGGTGGGAGGAGATGCTACCTTTCGTTCCGGAGTCGCACAAGCCCGAGGGGCGCCATTGCCGGCCCCTCTCGGGCCTTCGGTCCTGCGGCTCCGACAGACCCCTTTCAGCGCACGGGAGACGCACATGCCTTACGAGATCGCCGAATTGGTGGCCATGCTCATAATGGCGTTCCTGATTGGCACGTTCATCATCCTTTTCCCCATCAGCCGCCGACTGGGGAAGGCAATCGAGGAATGGGTGAAGATCCGGCACGAGACCGCACCGGAGAGAGACCTCCTGGCCCGGATAGAAGGTGGGCTCAGAGAGATGCGGCAGCAGCTGGAAGGCCTTGATCAGCGGGTGGGACTGCTCGCCGAGCGGCAGGACTTCACCGAATCGCTCATCGAATCGAAGCGCAAGGCCGAGATCCCGGCGGACACGGGGGTTCGGGAATAGGGGGCCGCTCCACTGGTGCGACGCCCCGGACGTTCGTATCGTCGCAGGGACGTCGCCCTTACCGAATGGCGAGCCGCGACTCGTGGTCGAGCGGTCAGGCGACCGCCGGTCCTGCATCCCGGACCGCTTGGCTGCTTCTTCGTCTGCCCACTCTGCGATCGAAGCGAGATGCTCATGGGTCCAACCGCGTGAGGAGGCGATCATGCGAGCGATCGTGACCGGCGGTGCCGGTTTCATCGGAAGCCACCTGATCGAGGCGCTCGTCGCCCGCGGCGACGGTGTGGTGTGCCTCGAGCGGCCCGGCGCTTCACGGGGTTGGATCGAAGGCACACCCGTCGGCTGGGAGCCGGTCGGCCTCGAGGACGTCGAGGAGCTCAGACGGGTCTTTGCGGGAGCCGAAGTCGTCTACCACCTGGCGGGGCTCACGGAGGCCTGCCGCCCGGCGGACCTGTACGCGGTGAACACCCTGGGCACTGCACGGGTCCTGGAAGCCGCCGCGACGTGGAACGGATCAGCACCTCGCGTTGTCCTCATGTCCACCCTTGCCGCGGCGGGCCCGTGCCGCGACGGCGAGGCGCTGTCCAGGGACACGGTTCCCTTCCCGCTCTCCCACTACGGAAACTCGAAGCTGCGAGCCGAGGCGGTGGTGCATGCGCTCGCGGACCGGGTGCCGGGCACGATCTTCCGGTTCCCCTCCGTCTACGGGCCGCGCGAGCGTTCGGCGCTGGCCTTGTTTCGTATGGTGAACCACGGAATAGCCCTCACGGTAGGCGCGTGGGACAGGGAGATCAGCCTGATCTACGTGAAGGACGTGGTGCAAGGCCTGATTGCCGCCGCCACCACGGAGCGTGCGGCGGGCAAGACCTACTGCCTGGCTCACCCGCAGCCCGTCACCTGGCGCCGCTTCGCCGAGGCGGCCGGCGAGGCGATCGGCCGGCGCCCACGTTTGGTGAGCGTGGGGCCGAGGGTGGCCTGGCCGATCGCCGTCGGCTGTGAACTGGTGGCCCGCACACGAGGCCAGGCAGCCGTACTCAATCGCGACCGGGTGCGCGAGATCTCGCAGGAGCGCTGGGTGTGCGATCCGTCACGCGCCATGGACGAGATAGGCTTCGAGCCGCAGTACTCAGTCGAACGTGGTGTCCCCGAGACTGTCGACTGGTACCGTGAGATGAAGTGGCTGTAGGCGTGAAGCTGCCGGCGGAGGATCCGCGGCAGCCGGTACGCCCGGTGGACCGGCTAATGGCCGGGTACAACATCATCCTGGCGGCGGTATGGGCCGTCCTGCTGCCGCGGGCGACATACGCCCCGTGGGTCTTCGCGGCCCACTTTGGCGCGAGCATGCTTCCGTGGCTGCTCGTCAGGGCGCCGAGCACACCGACCAGGCTCACACTAATACTCCGCGAGGCGTATCCCCTGCTGTGGCTGCCGGCCCTGTGGATCGAGTTGGAGTTCGCCATCGGCCTGCTGCGCACGACGACCGTCGATCAGGCGATCCTGGTGCTCGACCTGGCCGTGTTCGGCGTGCACCTGGATCGGGTGTGGCTGCCCGCCATGCCGCAGGTGTGGTTCAGCGAGGTCATGAACTTCCTCTACTACGCCTACTATCCTCTCATCTTCGGGCCGCCGATCGCGGTGGCGGTGGCCCGACGTGGCGATGCGTTCCGTGACATGACCCTGCGCCTGCTGGCCGTGTACCTCGGCTGTTACCTCGTCTATCTGGCGTTCCCGACCGTAGGGCCGCACGAATTCGGTGTGCCGTTCGAGGGTCCGCACCAGGATGGCTTCTTTTACGGGCTGGTGGCGGGGGCGCATGCAACCGGCAACGTGCGCGGTGCGGCGTTTCCGTCGTCCCACGTCGCGGGGGCGGTCACCATCGCTCTACTCGGCTGGCGGTGGTTCTCTCCCCGCATTGCGATCCTGCTGACCGTAGAGACCTTCGGGGTCATCGTGTCCACCGTCTACACCCAGCATCACTACGCGATCGATTCCCTGGCTGCCATCGTGTGGGCATTCGCCATCCAGCTACTCCTCGTGCCGCTTCTGCTGCGAACCGGCGACAGGCGCGCGCGGTTTCAGCGCGGGTCGACGTCGGCCGCGCCGGCCACGGTGACGGCCCGCCGCGAAACGGAAAAAGGAACCCCGTGAGCGAGCTCATCATGGTGACGGGCGCCACAGGTTTCATCGGTGGTTACCTGATCCGGCAGCTCGTCGAACGGGGAAAGTCCGTCCGGGCGTTCGTGCGGCGGCCAGAGGCGATCGACCCACAGGTAAAGACCGGGATCGAGGTTCTTAAAGGTGACATTCGGGACCGGGACGCGGTGTCGGAAGCGGTCCGCGGAGCGGACACGGTAATGCACCTGGCGGCCTTCGCGCGTGCCTGGTCGCCGAACCCCTCCGAGTTCTACGACGCCAACGTGTGGGCGGTGGAGGGACTTCTGGAAGCTGCCGCCAGGCATGGGCTGCGTCGCCTGGTGCACGTCTCGACGGCACTCACCTGCCCCCTTGCCAGCCCATCAGGCGCCGGCGGACGGATCCGGACGAGAGCCCTGACACCGTACGAGAGGACGAAGCTGGAGGGTGAGCGGCTCGTGGAGGCGTTCGCCAGGGAGCATAGCCAAGCGGTCATCGTGCACCCGACCAGGGTGTACGGCCCCGGTCCGCTGACCGACGCGAACGGGGTGACGAAGACTGTCGCGCTCTACTTGCGGGGGGCGTTCCGCTTCCGCATCGCCGACGGCGACGTCCGTGCCAACTACGTCCACGTTGCGGATGTCGCGACGGGCATCCGCCTGGCGGCGGAGAACGGGCGCAACGGCGCCCACTACGTCCTCGGGAGCGACACAAACCTCTCGTTCCGCGAGTTTCTGGCCCGCGTGGCGGAGATCTCGGGGGTGCACCGCCGGGTGCTGGCCCTGCCGCCGGCCGCCGCGCTGGCGATCGGCCACCTTGGCCAGCTTTGGGGCCGGATGAGCGGTGCCACGTCGCTCACGCCGGGCTGGATCCGGGTATTCCTGGAGGACATCCCGTTCGACATCTCCGCCACCCGGCGTGAGATCGGATACGAGCCGCGCGATTTGACCGCTGGCCTGCGCGAGACAATCGATTGGCTCGCGAAGAGGGATGGGGGAGCCACGTGAGCGAGGGTACCTCACGGCGAGCCGCGGCGTCGCACCGCGGACCCGAGCTGCTGCTGCTCGTAGCTACCCTGTGCCTGTTCGCCTTCTACTATCTGGCACGGGCGGACCGGATCGCGACCGGCTCCGAGTGGCGCGAGTGGTTCGTGGTGACCGGACCGCAGCTCTCGCCGACCCTCCACTTCGTCGCAGCGGCGGTCATGCTGGCCGTCGTTCCGGTCCTCACCGCGCGGTGGCTCTGCGGCATGCGCCTTCGGGACCTGGGTTTCGGGCTGGGACGCTGGCGGGAGGGACTCCTGTGGCTCGCCGTCGGCGTTCCTGTGGCCATCGTCGCCGGGAAGATAGCGTCCGCCTCACCGGCCATGCGCGCCGTGTACCCGCTGGACCCGGCCCTCGGCAGCGATCCGCTTGCCTTCGCGGCGCACGCGCTGCGTAACCTCCTCTACTTCGGGGCCTGGGAAGTGATGTTTCGTGGCGTGCTGCTGTTCGGTCTCAAGGATCGTTTCGGAAACGGCCCTGCCAACGCCACGCAAACGGCATTGTCGGTGACGGCCCACTTCGGCCGGCCCCTGACGGAGACGTTCTCCGCCATCCCGGCCGGACTGCTGTTCGGCTGGATCACCCTCCGCCTGGGCTCGATCTGGTATGTCACCATGATCCACTGGGCGGTGGGCACCAGCATGGACTGGTTCATCGTCGCCGCGTGAGTTCCCGCCTGAGCTGACCCGAGAGTGCGTTTGGGTAGACCCCGCGCCCCGTCCCTCTACTCGTACGCCGGGATCCCGGTGATCGTGTGCCCCAGGATCAGCCCGTGGATGTCGTGCGTCCCCTCGTATGTGTAGACGGACTCGAGGTTGGCCATGTGTCGCATGGACTGATACTCGACCAGGATACCGTTCGCGCCGAGCAGCCGCCGCGCCTCGCGGGCGCACTCACAGGCCATGTCCACGTTGTTCCGCTTGGCGAGTGAGACCTGTTGCGCCGTGTAAGTGCCGGCGTCCTTGAGACGTCCGAGCTGCAGCGCCAGGAGCTGCGCCTTGGTTATCTCGGTGAGCATCTCGGCGAGCCGGATCTGCTGGATCTGCGTACCGGCGATGGGCTTGCCAGCGAACTGGATCCGGTTCAGGGCGTAGTCGCGTGCCTCGCAAAAGCAGGCCATCGCGGCGCCCACCGCTCCCCAGGCGATCCCGTACCGAGCCTGCGTCAGGCAGGATAGCGGCCCCTTCAGACCCCGCACATTGGGCAGGAGGCTGGCTTCCGGCACCCGGACGTCCTGAAGCACCAGCTCGCTCGTGTCCGAGGCGAGGAGCGACAGCTTCCCCTCCTGGTCCTTGGCCGAGAAGCCGTCGCTATCGGTCTCGACGATGAAGCCGCAGATGGACGTCACGTCGTCGACGTCCCCGGTCTTGGCCCACACAATGGCGACATCGGCCATGGAGCCGTTGGTGATCCACATCTTGGAGCCGTTCAGCACCCACTCGTCACCGTCGCGCACGGCGCGGGTGAGCATGCCGCCCGGATTGGAGCCGAAATCCGGTTCGGTAAGGCCGAAACACCCTATCTTCTCGCCGGTGGCCAGCCTGGGGAGCCATTCCCTGCGCTGATCCTCCGAGCCGAACGCGTATATGGGAAACATGACTAGAGCGCCCTGCACGGAGGCAAACGAGCGCAGCCCCGAATCGCCGCGCTCGAGCTCCTGCATGATGAGCCCGTACGCCACGTTCCCCAGGCCCGCGCAGCCGTACTCCTCCGGCAGGTTAGCGCCGTAGAAGCCGAGCTCGCCCATCTTTGGAACGAGCGTCTCCGGGAAGGTGTGCTCGACGTAGTGATGGTTGATGACGGGCATCACTTCCTCTTCGACCCAGTCGCGCACCATGTCCCGGACCGCCCGCTCTTCTTCGTCCAGCAAGCCGTCTATGTCGTAGAAGTCAACGCCGTCGAAGCTCATGTCACCTCCGCATGTATCCTTTGATCACGGCCCGGCCGATCCGCATGCCAAGGTAGTACGCTACAAGCAACGGAAGGGACCACGCCCAGGTGGGAAGGAAGCCGCGCGTCCCCTCGGCCAGAATCCAGATGAGGAAGGGCAGCGTGATGAGCGCCGCGATCAAGTGCTGGCCAGCCTTCGCCTTCCTCTCGAGCCCTGCATGACACGACGGACACCACAGGTCCCTGTCCAGGGTGCTTCGCGGATGGGCGTCCCCACAGCGCCTGCAGGAAGCCTGATCGTGCTCGTCGTGCGAGAGGGCTTCAAACGACCGTGACATTCTCTCCCAGCCCCCAGGTTCTCGCCACGTGCGCGGTGAACCTCATTGCCCCTTTACGTACCTGGAGCTGTACTCGTAACGGGCGATCTCCTCACCGTAGTCAACTAGATCGATCATATAGCTCGGCCTCCGGGTTCCTTCCAGGCGCGCCCGGCGCACCAGTCGCAGAGCCTTGTTCCAGGTGATGCTGTTGAGCGTCCCCCGCTCGAGCAGCGCCTCGGCGACCTTTCTGTCGCGGTAGTCGAAAGTGCGCACCCGCACGCCGCCGATCCCCGTATAGGTCTCGAACAGTTCCTTCGTCTGCGGTGAGAAGAGGTAAATGTAAGGCCCGACCTTGGCCCACAACTCCCCGCCGCGGCGCAGCTGGTCGGGATTCTGTCGCGCCCGTACGTCTATCACGTTGCCGGTCAGGGTAACCTGGACGCCCGGGCCGTACACGCCCTCGAGCGCCGATCGGGTCGGGAGGATCAGCTCCGCCTGGCTCTCACAGGCTGTTGCGGCCAACAGCGCCGCCAGACCCGCCAAGACGGAGGTCTTTCTGCTCATGATGCCGCCACTTCCTTCGCCACCTTCTGGGCCAGCTTGGCGAGCAGCGCGCCCGAGCCCCGGGGCCCCTGGGCACCGCCCACCTCGCCGTGCCATACGACGGTGCTGGTGCGGATGTCGATCATCGCCAGGAGCAGGACGGCGTGATAATAGGGCTCCGCCCCGCCGGCGGCCTCGGAGTCCGGCGCCGGCTGCCCACGCATCTCAGCGACAGGCTCCACCCTCACCTCGAGCGGCAGAATCAGGTACCGCGTGTTGAACAGGGCAGCCAGAGCGCGCAGATCACTGTGCAGCGGATCGTAGATCAGATCCCGGCTGTCAGGCGGCTCCAGCAGCCCCTGGTACGCCAGTTGGTCCGGGTGCACGTCCAGCATCGGATTGCGCTCGAGCCTCCCGCGCAGCGCGGACGGCAGGACCCAGTGCTCGGCACCCCGTCGCTCGCCCAGGGCGAACTCCAGCTCGGCATCCATGGCCCGCAGGGCCTCTTCCTCGGTTCGCGCCAGACCCGGCCAGCCGCCGTCGGGCAGCGGCTGGGTCGATTGGACCGGCAGAACGATCACCGGGGTCCCGAATGGAAACTGCGGCAGATTCGCCTCCTGCGCGGGCGTGTCGCTGGAAAGGGCCAGTGCGGCCGAGGCGAGTAACGCAAGACAACTCTTCTTTCTGATCATTCCTGATCCGTCTACACCGGCTGTCTATCCGCCGATCCCGAGGCGATCGAAGCGGATCCGGAAGCCGATATGAGCCGAGGTGTGGGTGACGCGATCCATCAGACTTCCCAGTCCTTCCAGAAACAGGGTGATGAAGCCGGAATCGGCCAGCGAGATCTGCGCCCCGAGCACCGCCTCGAGACTGGGGCGAAACCCGTCCCTCGCCTCCTGCTCCTCTATGAGGTCCTGAAAGCGGGCGGCCACGAAGTGCAGCCCGAAGCCTAGGCCTCCGTAGGCGGACGAGCCCTGGCCGCCGAAGTCCTTCTTCACCATCACACTGACGCTGCTGTCGTCCAGATCGACGACTCGGCCATCGCCCGACGTGTCTTCCCAGCTCCAGAAACGGAACGAGAACCGCAGGGATGCGCCCCGGATGAACAGGTTCGCGGCATCCACCGCCACCGAGTAAGAGAGCCCAGGATCACCATCCAGCGGGAAGGCCCCTCCGAAGCCCACGTCGAACGAACCGAAGCGGGCTCGGCTGGGGTCGGGTCCCTCCTGCGGGCTCGACGTGGCAGGCGCCTCCGGCCGGTCGGCCGACAACGCCGTCTCCGGCAACACCTGGGCCCGGAGCCCCAGCGGCAGGATGAACCCGAGGCCGGCCGCCAGGACGATGCCTCGCATCATGACGCGTCGTGGCGGGAGGAGAGAGTTAGCAGGCCGAGCACGGCTATGCCGAGTCCACCGAGTGCCGAGGCGGTCGCCGCGACTCCCCGGCCGAGAGCCAGGAAAGTCAAGGTGGAGAAGATCGCGATGAGCCCGACGAAGAACAGTGTCAGGCCCAAGAAGCGTCTGCCCATTACGGCGCGCCGGACTTCCCCGCAGCGTCCTCCGCCAGCGCCGTACGGATCTCTCCCTCGATCTCCTCGGGGCTCAGGGTGTGATCGCTGCGCTTGGCGAGGGCGAACACGGCTTCCGTCAGCCGCTCATCGCCAGGATCGTAGCCGTGCTCCTGCAGCCAGTATCGCACGTTGCTGAGGCCTGACACCGGCGAGACCTCTATCTTCTGGCGCAGCCCGAACAGGGAGGCTGGAACGCCGCTGTAGACTCTGTCCACCAGCCAGCTGTCTCCCATGCGCATGGCCTTGATGATCGCCGAGGCGTGTACGCCGGTTCCGGTGCGAAACGCGTCGCTCCCCATCACGGGATAGGCATGCGGGATATCGATGCCGCAGATCTCGGCCGCCATCGCACAATAGGCTGGAAGGCTGGTGAGGTCCACGTCGTGCATTCCCAGGAGCTTGAGGTTCACCAGCAGGAGATCCATCTCCGTGTTCCCCACACGCTCCCCGATGCCGAGGGCCGTTCCGTGCACCCGGTGCACTCCCTCCTCTATCGCCGCCAGCGCGTTGGGCACGCCCAGTCCCCGGTCGCGGTGTCCGTGCCAGTCGATCTTCACCTCCTCGCCCGACTCGAAGACCACTTTGCGGATGAAGCGCACGAGCCGTCGAACCCCGTGCGGGGTCGCGTGCCCGACGGTATCCGCCAGGCAGATGCGACGGGCGCCACAACCGATGGCCGTCGTGTACAGCGACTTCAGGGACTCGGGACGGGAGCGGGTCGTGTCCTCGGTCACATACATGACATCGAGTCCTTCGGAGACGGCGAAGCTCACGGCCTCCTCCGTGGTCCGGAGGAGCATGTCGATGTCCCAGCCCTCGGCGTACTGCCGGATCGGCGAGCACCCGATGAACGCTCCGACTTCCATCCTCAGGCCCGTCGCCTGCGCCACCTCGACGATCGGCTCTATGTCCGCCTTGACCGTTCGGGCGGCGCAGTTGGGAGAGATGGGCAGGCTCTGGCCGGCGATCTCGCGGGCCAGGGCCAGCACCGCCTCCCTGGCCCGGGGCCCCGCTCCGGGCAGTCCGATGTCAGCCGCGTGGATCCCCAGATCCACCATGAGATGGAGCATCTCGCGCTTGCGCTCGATGGGCGGGTCCTTGACGGTCGGGTTCTGGAGGCCGTCCCGCAGCGTCTCGTCGTCGAGCTCGACCGACACTCCCGAATAGGCGAAGCTCCCGGGAAGGGCGTTCCAGTCGTAGATCAGGTCGCTCGGGTCCACCTCTCGTCCTCCGTCAGGTCCCCCCACCCGCTCCCTCGACCCATGCGTGATCGCCGAGGGACGCGCTGCCGCGCAGCCCCCGGGCCCTGGCGTGATCACCGATGAGGGAATCGCGCAGGTCGCACCCGTCGAGCACCGCGTTCTCACCAACGATACAGTCCCGAAGGCGGCTCCGCCTCACCTCCGAGCCCGAAGCGATGCTCACGTTGGGGCCGATCTCCGACTCCTCGAGGATCACGTCATCGGCGACGCACACCGGATCCGTCACCTTCACGCCATCTGCGGCTCCGGGGGCGCTCGCCAGACCGTGCAGGAGAACCTGCCGGTTGGTCTCCAGCAGAGTCTCGATCTTGCCGCAATCCCACCAGTTCTCGACTTCCGCGGTGAGGAGCCTGGACCCCCGGTCGATCATGTACTGGAAGGCATCCGTGAGGAAGTACTCGCCCAATCTCGGCGGTTGCTCCATCACGTGGCGGATGCCCTCGAACATGAGCTCCGGCTCACGGATGTAGTACAGGCCGATGTTGGCCAGCCGCGAGACAGGCTCCTCGGGCTTCTCCACGATGCGCGTCATACAGCCGCCCTCGTCGGTGACGATGACCCCGAAACGCTTATAATCCTCCACTTCCTTGGCCCACACGATGCCGTCCACGTCCGGGCGCCGCTCGATGAGTCCCAGGTCGGCGTCAAACAGGGTATCGACGAACACGATCAGGACGGGTCCGGACACCAGAGGCTCGGCCAGGCGAATCGCGTCGGCCGTTCCGAGCTGCTCGGCCTGCTCGACGCCCCGAAAACCCAGGCCCCAGTGCTCGTCATCGAGATATGACTCGATGATTCCGGCCAGGTGACCGGTGATTCCTATGATCTCGACCACCCCGGCCGCCTCAAGCCTCTCGAGCACGTAATCGAGAACGGGCCGGTTGCCGACTCTGAGGAGCGGCTTGGGGCGAGAGTGAGTGTGCGGGCGCAGGCGCGTGCCCTTGCCGGCGAGGGGCAGGATGGCTTGCATAGCGGGTTCTCAGGCGTTTCTATGAAGTGTCGCGGATCTGGGAACGTACCGGACTCGACGAGACAGGGCAACTCGCCCGCACCGCACCCGCGAGGGCCGGAGAAAAGCGAGAACCGGGACCTGATCGGGAGATGAGCACCCAGTCGAAGTCCGCTCAGCCGAAGTCGACATTCGCTCGCTGGTTGACCGAGCGTTCGGTGGACACGCGGCACGCCGAGCGTTCGGTGGACACGCGGCACGTGGAAGGTCCGCCGGGGCGAACGTACTCGGCACCTTTCGCACGGGTGTGGGACGTGCTGCATCAGGAGATCCGCAGGCGGCGCCGTTGGACGCTGGTCCATTCGGACGAGGAGATGGGTCTCCTGACGGTCACCTGCCGGCCGATCCTCCCGCGAGGCCTGGACGACCTGACCGTGTGGGTGAGACTCGACGAGAACGGACTCACCCGTGTCGACATGCGGTCGGTGGCTCGCTGGAGCCGCGGCGATCTGGGGGCGAACTCCCGACGGGTTGTGGGTCTCACGTCGCAGCTGGATCAGGCGCTCGGTCCGGGCGTGAGAGTAAGGACCGGCGGTTGAGCCGGCTTCCGGCTCCGCACAGGACAGCCTAGGCCGCCGACCTGCCCTTCCTGAGCGCGTGGTCGTATTCCGAGCGCTCGATGACCGCGGCCGCGGTCAGATCGCGGGTGACGTTGACGGCCGTGCGGCACATGTCGAGGATGCGGTCGACCCCGAGGACCAGCGCGATGCCCGCCGCGGGATCCACTCCGGTGCCGGCCAGCGCCCCCTCGAGCACCACCACCAGGATGATGATGCCGGCAGATGGCACTCCCGCGGCGCCGATCGAGGCCAGGGTAGCCGTGAGCACGATGCCGAACTGGGTGGCCAGCGAGATGTCTCCGACCAGCACCTGGACGATGAACAGGGGGATAACAGCTCGATGTTACATTAGGTAAAGCGTGTAACAAACAATACAAGAGCGGCTTACGCGATACGTAATGTCAGCGCACGAGCTGATGACCCCCGAAAGCGAGACCGATCGCAGGATTAGTATTGTGGTCGGTCGGAAGCATGGGGAGGAGGTCACAGATGGCGAGGAAGCGCTACATGGCGGAGCAGATCATCGGCATGCTGCGGGAGGCTCAGGTCCTCGTGGAGCAGTGGCGCAGGGAGTACAATACGATCCGGCCGCATAGCTCGCTGGGCTACCGGCCGCCTGCTCCACAGGCTATCAGGCCAACACTGCGGTGGCTCAGACGACCAGCACTTCAGGGGCCCGGATCAATCCGGAGGGTTGATCGCGAATGGCAAGCAGCATGGTCACAGCAAGGGGTATAGCCCATGAAGCCTACCCCGCAGAGATCGTGGAGTCGACCGCGGTCTACCAGGCCTTCGACGGTATCGCGGTAATATTCCTCAGACTTCTGAAGTTGGTCGTCATCCCTCTCGTCTTCTTCTCGCTCATCAGCGGGATGCTGGGGATGGGTACGCTGGCGCGCCTTGGGCGCATCGGCAGCAAAACCTTCCTGCTCTACATCACGACCAGCCTGCTGGCCATCGTGACGGGCCTCATCCTCGTGAACGTGATCCGTCCCGGAGTCGGTTTGCGCCTGACCATCCCCGTGGAGGGCGTCGCGAGAGAAGTCCCCGGTTCGGTCTGGGAAGTCATCGCCAACATGATTCCGGATAATGTCGTCCGGGCGGCGGCCGAGTTCGACCTGTTCGGCGTGATTATCTTCGCCCTCCTGTTTGGCGTCTTCATGCTGCCCTTGGAGGGTGAGAGGAAGAGAACTCTGGTGAGCTTCATCGAGGGCGCCTTTGAGGTCATGATGAGAATGACCGGGTTCATCATCGCCCTCGCGCCGTTCGGCATCGCGGCGCTCATCGCCCGTCTCGTCTCCTCCACCGGGCTCAACGTGTTCCTGGACATGAAATGGTACGTGCTCACCGTGTTCACTGCGCTGGCCGTTCACCTATTGGTCACATTGCCCCTCATAGTCTTCCTGATGACGCGTCGCAATCCCTACCGGTACCTGCGAGTCATGAGTCCAGCTCTCCTGACGGGCTTCTCGACCGCCAGTAGCAGCGGCACGCTCCCCATCACGCTGGAGCGGGCTGAGCACGGTGCCGGTATCTCGAACCGGATCGCGAGCTTCGTCCTGCCGCTCGGTGCCACGATCAACATGGACGGCACGGCGCTCTACGAGATCGTCAGCGTCCTTTTCATCGCCCAGATTCACGCCGGCATCGACCCGAACTTCGCGCTGACGTTCGGTCAGCAACTCCTGATCGTCTTCCTGGGCCTTTCGGTAAGCATTGGAGCGGCCGGCATACCCCACGCGGGTCTGGTGATGATGGTGATCATCCTCCAGGCGGTGGGATTGCCATTGGAATACACGGCGCTCATCTGGGCCGTCGACAGAGTCCTCGACATGTGCCGGACCGCCGTCAACATCGCGAGCGACTCCAGCATCACCCTCGTCGTGGCCGACGCGGAAAATCAGGTGGACGACTCGGTGCTGTGGGAACGCTCCTCAGCCTAGCCTGGATTCCCACGCTGGGGATGCCCACGGACAAGTGAACCTGGCCGGCGCTCAGCTCAGGCGCCGACCGTTAGGCCGCAACTCAGGGCTCGAGGAGCGGCTCTTGGCGTCTCCGCTAGGAGGAGGTCAGATGTCCGAAACCCCGATCGATCCCGACGCCATTGTAGGTCATGTGCACCTCAAGGTCGCCGACCTTGAGCGGGCTATACAATTCTATGCAGCAGTGCTCGGCTTCGAGGTGATGCAAAGGATCGGCGATTCCGCAGCATTCCTGGGTGCCGGTGGGTACCACCACCACATTGGTCTCAATACGTGGGAGTCGAAGGGGGGCGATCCACCTTCGCGTGATGCGACAGGGCTGTACCACGTCGCCTTCCTTTATCCCACAAGGGTTGCTCTTGGGAGAGCGCTCCGCCGCGTAATCGATTCTGGAGTCCGACTCGAAGGCGCCTCTGACCACGGGGTGAGTGAGGCACTCTATCTGCGGGACCCCGACGGCAACGGCATCGAGCTCTACTGCGATCGGCCGCGCGACGCGTGGCCGCGAGACGAGAACGGCGATCTCCAGATGTACACTCGACCCTTGGATGTAGAGAGCTTGTTGAAAGCGTGAGAAGGTGGGTCGAAGATATGGGGGAGGAGCCGGAGGTGAGCGGTACCCCTGATGGATTACAGTTTGGGGTTACGAGACGAGGAACCATCATGGTCAAGGATGGCTCCTTTTCTTACGTGCAGCCAGCCGAGGGAGACTGGCGCCGGGCGCTTTCGCTTTGCTCGCACGGCGGCGGGCGGGATGCGGCTTCGGGTCAGCCAGCGGTTTGAGTATCGTTGTGGTTGAGTGAACCTGGAAGGAGCGCCTTGGTAGATCCTGCTGCAGCCTAATAGTAGTCAGGGTGCGCCACAGACTGGAGGGAGCGGTGCCAACAATCCACGCTGCAGATCGCCACCTCAGGGTCGCGCTGCTCGGCCTGATGGTCGGAGTCTGGGGCTGTGAAACCGAAGTTGCCGACCCATTGGTGGGAACCTGGGCGCTTGAATCCGCGATGACTGAAGCCCCCGACGGGACCATCGACAACGCGCCCTACGGAACCGCACCCACTGGCTTCCTGACATACACGTCGGATGGCCAAATGCACGCGATCATCGCCTTCTCGGATCGACCCCGTCTGAGCGGAGACTGGAGGAGTTCGCCGGCCGAGGAGAGAGCCGAAGCCTTTGCGACATCCCTCGCCTACTCCGGTGGCTACTCAGTCGTCGGCGACAGGGTCCAGCATCACGTCGAGGTTTCGACCGAGCCCAACCGCGTTGGTACAACAATCGAGCGTACCTTCTCGATCTCCGGCGACGAACTGCTCATTACCACGCCGCCAACGTCGTTAGGTAGCACTCCGATGGTCGTCACCCTCACCTGGCGGCGAGCCGATCCGGACAGGCAGGGCGGCGCAGCCTAACAAGCGATTGCTGCTGCACACGATGCGCCCGGTTCACCCCGGGCGCTTTCGCTTGCGGCTCAGGCGCCCGTTTCATGAGCGCCAGAAACCTCCGCGAGCGTTGTCCGGGCGGCCAACATAGCATAACGAGCGTATTCACACGCACTTACGTGTAAATCATGCGTTTGACCCCGAATACGATCGACGAGCGTAATTCGCCCAAACCCCGAAAACGACAACTTTCGGGCGCTTAGGGCGGTCGCTAACCCACACGTCCACACGCATTTACCGCTCACGCCACGAACACTCGACGAGCGTAATTTGAACCACGGCGCGTACTGACGAGGGGAGGTTCACATCTACCCACGCACCCGCCCGCATGGGGGGTGCCGGGGGTCTTCGGGAGAGCGTGTGCTTCGGGACGAGCGGATTCACCTTCACCCACGCGCACCGCGCCTGGGGGGCGTCGGCCCTCCCTCAGAACGTGTGCGTCTGTGTGATTGGGGTAAGATTTGGGGTAGAAACGGACGACATCCGGTCGTTTTACCCCACATTAGATACGACAGAGGACGCCCTAGACACCGCTTGAATACAACAGATTGTCGTATCTGGCGTTCCTACATTCCTGCACGATGAACATGGTGGCCACGGCCTGATACAGAGCCGTTCCATCCATGTTGATGGTAGCCCCCAGTGGCAGCACGAAGCCGGAGACCTCCTTTTCTATGTTCAGCTCCTCCTCGGCCGTCTCCATGGTCAGCGGGAGGGTGGCATTGGATGAGGATGTGGAGAAGGCGATGAGCTGCACGCCCCGGATGCGACGGAAGAAGTCCCTGATGTTCCATCTGGCGAGCAGACGCAGAGCTGCCGTGTAAGTAAGGGCGACGTGCACCAGAAGCCCGAGGACCACCACCAACGCGTATACCATAAGGCTCCCCAGGATGTCCAGCCCGAATTGGATCCGGCAGCCGGACGCAAGAGACACGCGGACGTTAAGTCGGTGACAGGCCCGGGCACGGTCGGTAGTTTGGTCGGCGGGAGGATCCGGTAAACGCGGGGCTCAGGATGACAGGCAACACAAGCGCCGGCGGGCCAGCCGTGCCTACCCGTCGTACGGCCCGGTGGGGGTTACGTATCGCCGTGGCGCTGGCGGTCCTGGCGGCGTGTACGCAGGTCCCGGAGCAGGAGGCGCAGGAGGAGGGCTCGCGCGCCGACCCGACGCCCGTGGAGGGGATCAGGGAGGCCGTCTATCACACGGGCCTCACCTTCGTCGG
>JBDHHR010000046.1:0-16075 GCA_039589295.1 Gemmatimonadota bacterium
TTATCGCCGCCGTCAACGTCGTCTTCCCATGGTCTACATGACCAATCGTGCCCACGTTTACATGCAGCTTCGTCCGCTCGAACCTCTGCTTCGCCATCTCGACTAGACTCCTGAACTCGTTATGCCTCTTTTTCCCGGCGCCGGAAGACTCACCGTCTGCGCCGGGCTCGTCAGCTCCGCCCCGCCACGATCTCCTCGGCCTTGCTGCGCGGGACCTCCGCGTAGTGCGAGAACTGCATTGTGTAAACAGCCCGGCCCTGGCTCAACGAACGCAGGTCCGTTGAGTAGCCGAACATCTCGGCCAGCGGCACCGAAGCGCCGACGACCTGCGCCTGCGCGCGCTGCAACATCCCACCGATCTTCGCGCGTCGGCTGGAGAGGTCGCCCATCACATCCCCCACGTATTCCTCCGGGGTTACGACCTCGACGTCCATGATCGGCTCCAGGAGGACTGGGTCGGCCTTCTTTACGCCTTCCTTCAAGGCCATCGAGCCCGCAATCTTGAACGCGATCTCGCTGGAGTCCACGTCATGGTACGAGCCGTCCACCAGCGTGGCCTTGATGTCGATGAGAGGGTAGCCCGCGATCACGCCGGTCTCCATCGCCTCCCGGATTCCCTGTTGGACGGGATTGATGTATTCGCGAGGGATGTTGCCGCGGACGATCTCGTTCTGGAAGACGAAGCCGGTCCCCGACTCGGCGGGCTCGATCGTTACCACGACGTGCCCGTACTGGCCACGCCCGCCCGTCTGACGCACGAACCGTCCCTCCGTTCTCTCGGCGGCCTTGCGGATCGTCTCACGGTAAGCCACCTGAGGCCGGCCCACGTTGGCGTTGACTTTGAACTCGCGCTGCAGCCGGTCGACGATTATCTCCAGGTGCAGCTCGCCCATGCCCCTGATTATGGTCTGCGTCGTCTCCTCGTCGGTGTGGACCTGGAAGGTCGGGTCCTCTTCGGCGAGCTTCGCCAGAGCCTGTGAGAGCTTGTCCTGATCCGCTTTGGTCTTCGGCTCGATGGCCACCCGGATTACCGGCTCGGGGAAGCTCATCGACTCCAGGATCACGGGCTGGTCGGCATCTGACAGAGTGTCTCCCGTCATGCTGAACTTCAAACCTATGGCCGCGCCAATGTCGCCGGCGTGCATCGCTTCTACTTCCTGCCGCTTGTTTGCGTGCATCTGCAGAATGCGGCCCACGCGCTCCTTCTTCCCCTGCGTGGCGTTCAGGATGTGGGAGCCTGCCTTGACGATGCCGGAGTACACCCGGAAATAGGTCAGACGCCCCACGTACGGGTCGGTCACGATCTTGAAAGCGAGGGCAGCGAACGGTTCTTCATCGGAGACGGCCCGCTCGACACGGCTCTCGTCGTGGTTCGGGGGATGGCCCACCACCGGCGGCTTGTCGCTAGGTGAAGGCAGGTAATCCACCACCGCGTCCAACAGCTTCTGCACGCCCTTATTCTTGAAGGACGCACCGCACAGCACCGGAGTGATCGCCCCCGCCAGCGTCGCGTTGCGGACGGCGTGACGGACCTCGTCTTCCTCCAGCTCGCGACCCTCGATGTAGTGCTCCAAGAGCTCCTCATCGTACTCTACGGCCGCCTCGACGAGCTCGTGTCGGAGTCGCGCGGCCTTCTCCTTGAGCGCGCCCGGCACCGGGCCCTCCGTCCACTTCACCCCGAGCGACTCCTCGTCATATACGACCTCGGCCATGCGAACGAGGTCGATGTGGCCGGTGTAGAGCTCGCCCTCGCCCAGCGGCACCTGTACAGGGTGGGCTCTGGCCCCGAGCCGGTCGCGGATCATCGAGACGACGTTGTCGAAGTCGGCTCCCACCCGATCCATCTTGTTTACGAAGGCTACGCGCGGTACGCAGTACTTGTCCGCCTGCCGCCAGACGGTCTCCGACTGCGGCTCCACGCCACCGACCGCGCAGAAGAGCGCCACGGCTCCGTCGAGCACACGCAGGCTGCGCTCCACTTCCATGGTGAAGTCGACGTGCCCCGGTGTGTCGATGATGTTGATCTGGTACTGATCGTCGTTGCGGTTCCAGAAGCACGTAGTGGCTGCAGACGTGATGGTTATCCCGCGCTCCTGTTCCTGCTCCATCCAGTCCATCGTGGCGTCACCGTGATGCACTTCGCCCATGCGGTGCACACGGCCGGTGTAATACAGGATGCGCTCCGTCGTAGTCGTCTTACCGGCATCGATGTGAGCCATGATGCCGATGTTACGCGTCTTTTCCAGCGGTGTGCGGCGAGCCATCTATATCGAATCCTGCATCTGAATCGTCCTGCTTCCGTTCCCGGCATTCCGCGGTGTGTCCGCCTGCTCGCGTAATTCCTACCAGCGGTAGTGGGCGAAGGCCTTGTTAGCCTCCGCCATGCGGTGCACGTCCTCTTTCTTCCGCACGGCTCCGCCCTCTCCGCGCGCCGCGTCCATCAGCTCCGCGGCGAGGCGATCGACCATCGTCTTGCCCGTACGCTGCCGGGCGTGAGTCACCAGCCAGCGGCGCGCCAGCGAATCGCGGCGCCGGGGAGTTACCTCCATGGGCACCTGGTACGTAGCTCCGCCAACTCTCCTGCTCCTCACCTCCAGGACCGGCTTGGCGCTGGCAAGCGCCTGGCGGAACACGTTGAGCCCGGGCTGACCCGTCCTCTCCTCGATCTTCCTCATGGCATCGTAGAAGATCTCCTCCGCTGTTGACTTCTTGCCGTCCAGCATGATGACGTTGATGAACCGAGTCACCTCCTGGCTCCCATACTTGGGATCCGGAGCAACTTCTCTCGGAACAGCGCTCTGCCTGCGTGACATTTGACCTTCCCTGAACAGAGAACCCGGCCAAACCTGCAGGCCGGGCCGTTCCTGCTGCTTGAGTACCCTGGTGCTCGCCGGACCCGACCTGCCAGTCGCCCGTCGGGCCCGCCGACGGCTATCGCTTGGAGCCGTACTTGGAACGTCCCTTGCGCCTGTCCCCCACGCCGGAGGCGTCCAGCGTGCCCCGAATGATGTGGTAGCGCACCCCGGGAAGGTCCTTCACTCTGCCGCCCCGGATCAGCACGATGCTGTGTTCCTGCAGGTTGTGCCCCTCGCCCGGGATGTACGCTGTGACCTCGTACCCGTTGGTGAGCCTCACGCGGGCCACCTTGCGCAACGCCGAGTTCGGCTTCTTCGGCGTGGTGGTGTATACGCGCGTGCAAACCCCCCGCTTCTGGGGGTTGGCTTCCAGCGCAGGAGCCTTGCGTTTCTTCTCGACCTTTTCGCGCCCGCGGCGCACCAGCTGGTTGATCGTGGGCATACGCCGACCGTTTGCCTCGTCTCGGTATCGCTAGAAACCGCTCCCCCGTGTGCCAGAGTGGTGCGCGGCACGCGAAGCAGCGGTGAAAAGCTCGGGGGCGCCCCCCGCCCCCGTCGGAACAGACATCGACCCTCCGGTCGACAGACCGATTAAGCTAGACCGGGATGGGGCGGTTGTCAAGACAGGAAAGCGCTTTCGGGCAGGGTATGCGGGGCCCCCACGTCATGTCGTCGGGGGACCCCGTCGGCGCTACAGGAGGGCGTCACCCTCCGGTCTCAGGCCTGCACCTCCTCTTCCACTGCTTCCACGGCCTGCGCCTCGCCCCGCAGCTCCGCGAACAGGCCGCCGGCCGGAACCGCCGAGGCAGCGGGCTCGACCCGGCGCAGCGCGTCCAGCTCCTCCTGGAGCGGCTCGCCTACCAGGAAGTCCACACTCTGATAACGGTGGATGCCGGTCCCGGCCGGCACCAGGTGCCCGATGATTATGTTCTCCTTGAGCCCCCGCAGCTGATCCATGGCGCCGCGGACCGCGGCATCGGTCAGCACCCGGGTGGTCTCCTGGAACGAGGCCGCGCTGATGAAGGACTCGGTCGTAAGGCTCGACTTGGTAATCCCCAGCAGGACCGGCTCTGCCCGCGGCGGCTTCCCGCCGCTCTCGATCACCTCCCGAGTTCCGTCGCGGAAGTCCATCCGGTCCACGTGCTCTCCTTCGAGGTACTCGGTGTCGCCCGGCTCTGTGATCCGGACCTTTTGGAGCATCTGCCGAACGATGACTCCGATGTGCTTGTCGTTGATGCGCACACCCTGCAGGCGATAGACCTCCTGGATCTCGTTGAGCAGGTACTCCTGCACGGCCCGCGGTCCCTTGACCCGGAGAATGTCGTGGGGATTGACCGGTCCCTCGGAGAGACGGTCTCCGGCTCGGACCTGGTCGCCCTCGTGCACGCGGAGGTGCTTCCCGACCGGAACCTGGTAAACCTGCTCCTCTTCGTTCTCCATGGTTACTATTATCTCGCGCTTTCCGCGCTTGATTCCTCCGAAGCTCACGCGGCCGTCCACCTCCGTGATGGTGGCCGGATCCTTCGGGCGCCGGGCCTCGAACAGTTCCGCCACACGCGGCAGACCGCCCGTGATGTCCCTCGTCTTGTACGCTTCACGGCTGATCTTGGCCAGGGTATCGCCCGGCTGGACCTTCTCCTTGTCGTGCACCAGGAGCTGTGCCCCCACCGGTACGATGAACTCGCGCAGTTTCTTGCCCTTACTGTCGGCGATCTCGATTCGGGGGTGCAGCTTCTTGTCGCGATCCTCGATGATCACCAGCTGGCGGCGGCCGGTCGCCTCGTCGAGCTCCTCCCGGAACGTCTCCTCGGTAACAATGTCCTTGTACTGGACTTTGCCGGCGTGGTCCGCCACGATCGGCTCCGAGTACGGGTCCCAGCTGAACAGCAGGTCACCGGGCGCCACCTCCCGGCCGTCCTCGATATGCAGCGTAGCCCCGTAGGGCACCGCCAGACGCGACCGGACCCGGTCCTCTTCGGTCCGCATGAGGATCTGTCCCTCGCGGCTGGTTACGACCATGCTGCCGTTCGGGCTCTCGACGAACGTGATCCGCTCGAAGCCCACCGTGCCGTGCAGCTTGGACTTGCGCTGCGTCTGGGCTGCGATGCGTGCGGCCGTCCCGCCGATGTGAAAGGTTCGCAGGGTCAGCTGCGTGCCCGGTTCCCCGATGGACTGTGCCGCCAGAATCCCCACCGCCTCACCGGCGTCGACCGTGTTCATCGTGGCCAGGTTCCGACCGTAGCATTTCTGGCAGATCCCTCTACGCGACTCGCAGGTGAGCACCGAGCGGATCTTCACCCACTGAAGTCCCGCCTCCTCGACCTCCTCGGCTGCCTCCTCATCGATGATCTCGCCGGCCTTGACGATGACCTCGTCGCTGATCGGGTCGACCACGTCCTCCCGGGCCACGTTCCCCACCACGCGGTCCTTCAGCGGCTCGATTATGTCCTCGCCTTCCTTGAGGGCGGATATTTCCAGTCCGAGAACCGTGCCGCAGTCATCCTCCACTATGGTCACATCCTGCGCGACGTCTACCAGCCGGCGCGTCAGATATCCGGCGTCGGCCGTCTTGAGGGCCGTGTCCGCCAGGCCCTTCCGTGCCCCGTGGGTTGAGATGAAGTACTCGAGAACGCTGAGTCCCTCGCGAAAATTCGCGCGGATGGGACTCTCGATGATCTCCCCGATGCCACCGGTCAGTTTCTTCTGCGGTTTCGCCATCAGGCCGCGCATTCCGGCCAGCTGGCGGATCTGGTCGCGCGAGCCGCGGGAACCCGAATCGAACATCATGTAGATCGGGTTGTATCCCTCTCTCGAGGATGCCATGGCGCTTACCATGGCATCCGCGACGTCGTTGTTAGCGTGGGTCCAGGCGTCGATGACCTTGTTGTAACGCTCCCCGAAGGAAATCACGCCTTTGTGATAGGCCCGGGTGAACCGGTCCACATCGTCCTGCGCGTCGGCCAGGATTCCCGCCTTCTCGCGGGGTATGACCATGTCCTCCATGCCTACCGAGACACCTCCCTCAGTGGCATAACGGAAGCCGAATTCCTTCAGCTGGTCCAAGAATTCCGTGCTCCGCTTGAGGCCGGCCTGCCGGAAGACCTCGAACACCAGGTCGCCCAGGACACCCTTGCTCATGGTCTCGTTGACGAAGGGCATCTCCCGCGGGAGGATCGCGTTGAACAGCACCCTCCCCACCGTCGTGTAGATCCAGCTGTCGCCGTCGAGAAAGCGGACCGGACGGTGGTAGTCCGGCGAACCGTGGTCGGTCCGCAACTCGCCGTTCTCCAGAGCCAGCTCGATCTCGTCAGCACCGCTGACATGAAGCAGCCCCCCCACTGCCGCCCGCTGCTCGAAGTCTGCCGGCACCTTGGTCGCGAAGTAGCAGCCGAGCACCATGTCCTGGCTCGGCGCCGTTATCGGGCGACCGTTCGCCGGCTTCAGAATGTTGTTGCTCGACAGCATCAGCACGCGCGCTTCGAGTTGAGACTCGAACGACAGGGGAACGTGAACGGCCATCTGGTCGCCGTCGAAGTCGGCGTTGAAGGCTGAGCACACCAGCGGGTGGATGCGAATGGCCTTTCCCTCCACCAGAACCGGCTCGAACGCCTGAATGCCTAGACGGTGAAGAGTCGGTGCCCGGTTGAGCAGCACAGGATGGTCCTTGATGATGGCCTCCAGCACCTCGTACACCTTCGGGTCGTAGCGCTCCACGAGCTTCTTCGCACGCTTCACCGTCTCAGCGTCCCCGCGCTGCTCCAGCTCGTGGATGATGAAGGGCTTGAAGAGCTCGACGGCCATCACCTTGGGCAGCCCGCATTGATGCAGCTTCAGCTCGGGCCCGACGACGATGACCGACCGGCCCGAGTAGTCCACCCGCTTACCCAGCAGGTTCTGACGGAAGCGGCCCTGCTTGCCCTTGAGCATGTCCGAGAGTGACTTGAGGGGACGCTTCCCCCGCCCGCGAATCGCCTTGCCACGGCGTCCGTTGTCGAACAGCGCATCCACGGCTTCCTGCAGCATGCGCTTCTCGTTGCGCAGGATTACCTCGGGCGCGCGCATCTCGAGCAGCTTCTTGAGCCGGTTGTTCCTGTTTATGACCCTACGGTACAGGTCGTTGAGATCCGACGTCGCGAACCGCCCGCCGTCCAGAGGCACCAGCGGACGAAGGTCCGGCGGGATCACCGGAATCACGTCCATGATCATGTGCTCGGGGTTGTTGCGCTTGACCGGATCGCCGTCGCTGTTCCGGATCGCGTCGATGACCTTGAGTCGCTTGAGCTTCTTCTTCTTCCTCTGTTTGGAGGTCTCCGTGGCTACCTCGGCTCGCAGGCGCTCCGCCTCCGCGTCCACCTCCATGTGGCTGAGCAACGTACGGATCGCCTCGGCGCCGAGCTCCACCCGAAATTCCGTGTCACCTTCCTCGCGCGCCCGGTCCGTCAGCTCCCAGTATTGATCTTCGCCGAGCACCTGTTTGTACTCGACTTCCTGTTTTCCCGGGTTGGTCACCACGTACGCCGCGTAGTAGATCACGCTCTCGAGGTCGCGCAACTTCATCCCCAGCAGGTAGCCCATCTGCGAAGGGAGCGTCTTGAAGAACCATATATGGGCCACTGGAACTGCCAGCTCGATGTGGCCCATACGCTCCCGGCGCACCTTGGATAGCGTCACCTCCACGCCACACTTGTCACAGACGTGGCCTCGATATCTGATGCGCTTGAACTTCCCGCAGTGGCACTCCCAGTCCTTAACCGGACCGAAGATTCGCTCGCAGAACAGCCCGTCCCGCTCGGGTTTGAAGGAGCGGTAGTTGATCGTCTCGGGCTTGGTCACCTCTCCGTAGCTCCACGAGCGGATCTCTTCCGGAGAGGCGATCTTGATCTGGATCCAGTCGAACTCCGACGAACTGGCTCCGCGGTGTCGGGGGAAATCGATCATCCTGTGGTACCTCTCTCGTCCCTGAGGACCGTCACTGGCCCAGAACCGAACTCTCGTTGCTACCGAGCGTCACGCTGAGACCCAACGCCTGGAGCTCCTTGACCAGCACGTTGAAGCTCTCGGGAATACCCGGTTTCGGGAGATTGTCACCCTTCACGATCGCTTCGTAGGCACGGCTGCGGCCGGTCACATCGTCCGACTTGACGGTCAGCATCTCCTGCAGCGTGTGCGCCGCACCGTACGCCTCCAGCGCCCACACTTCCATCTCGCCGAACCGCTGGCCGCCGAATTGGGCCTTGCCGGCGAGCGGCTGTTGCGTGACCAGGCTGTAAGGTCCTATTGAACGGGCGTGGATCTTGTCATCCACCAGATGGGAGAGCTTCATCATGTAGATTTCTCCCACCGTGACCTCGGCGTCGAATTCGGCGCCCGTGCGGCCGTCCCGCAGCCGCATCTTGCCGCCCGGCGTCAGACCCGAAGCGGCCATCAGCTCGACCACCGCCGCGTCCAGGCCCTCCCTAATTCTGCTCTTGCCGACCAACGCCGCCGCCGCCGGCCAGCCGCTGCTCTTGAGCTTGGCGGCGGTGGTGGCGCCCGAGGCCGACCGGGCGACATCCAGCACGTACTTGCCGATCGACTCCAGGAGCTGGCGCGCCTCCCTGGCCACACCGGTGCCGAGGTAAGCGTCCAGGCTTCTGCCGAGGCCGGCCGGGTGCCCGTTGGCCTGTGGCTCGAAGTCTCCCTCGAAAGCGTGGATGGTATTCACGAACCGCTGGACCGCCTGCGGATCGGCCAGCGGCGCCTCGACATCGCGCGCCATGGCTTTCCCGGCCCACACCGCCCCACCCAGCTTGAGCAGGGCTCCGACCTCGTTCTCAGTCGCTCCCTGGAAGACCGGCGTGTTGGCGCGGAAGCCGAGCTGCTTGGCTGCCCAGCCGAGGTGAGTCTCCAGTATCTGGCCCACGTTCATACGACTGGGTACGCCAAGCGGGTTGAGCACGATGTCGACTGCGGTACCATTAGGCAGGAAGAGCATGTCTTCCTCGGGGACCACGCGGGCTATGATTCCCTTGTTCCCGTGTCGGCCGGCCATCTTGTCGCCGACCGAGATCTTGCGCTTCTCGGCCAGGTAGACCTTGACCAGCTGCACCACCCCGGGCGACAGTTCGTCGGCCTGGAAGACCCGGTCGATGCCCTCTTCGGTGCGCTCGCGGATGCGCTCGACCCTCCGCTTCGCCTCATCTATCACCCTGCGGACGCGCCGGCTGGCAGCATCGCTCTTCACCTTGAGGGTGCTGAGGTCCACCTCGCCGAAGTCCAAGTCGCGTAGCGCTGTCTTGTTGAGCTTCGTACCTTCATTCAGCAGGGGATCGATGGTGCCGCGCTTGAGCAAGAGGGCTACTTCCTGCCCTTGGAGCAGGCCCCGAAGCTCCTCGTCTCGGGCCTCGCTGACTCGGGTGATCTCATCTCGCTCCGTCTCTCGGAGCCTGCCGATCCGCTCGCCGTGCTCTCGCTCGAGCAGCGGATCGTCAATGCGCCGGGAGAATATCTTGACATCGATAACCGTTCCCTCGACGCCCGGCGGGACGCGGAGGGAACTGTCCTTCACGTCCTTCGCCTTCTCGCCGAAGATGGCCGTGAGCAGCTTCTCCTCGGGAGACAGCTCCGTCTCACCCTTGGGTGTGATCTTGCCGACCAGAATGTCGCCCGTCTTCACACTCGCGCCGATCCGAACGATGCCCCTCTCGTCCAGGTCGACCAGTCCTTCCTCGGCCACGTTGGGAATCTCGACGGTGATCTCCTCGGTGCCCCTCTTCGTGTCGCGAATGTGCAGCTCCAGCTCCTGGATGTGGACCGAAGTGAAAGCATCGTCCTTCACCAGCCGCTCGCTGATGACTATCGCGTCCTCGAAGTTGTGTCCGTACCACGGCATAAAGGCCACCGTCACGTTCCGACCGAGGGCCAGAGCTCCGTTGTCCGTGGCCGCGCCATCGGCGATGACCTGGCTCTCCGCAGTCTCCTGTCCGACCTCCACTATCGGCCGTTGGTTGATCGCGGTGTCCTGATTGGTCCGCCAGAACTTCTTCAGGCGGTAACGGTCGTACTGCGACAGTCGCGCGAGGGGCTCGTCTTCTCCGGCCGAGCGGGAATACCCCGTATCGATCACGATCTCGTCTGCCGTAACCCCAGTAACGGTCCCGGCTCTCCGAGCTGTGACCACCGATCCCGAATCCTGCGCCACCTTCTCCTCGAGCCCCGTTCCGGTGTAAGGCACAGCCGGAAAGAGGAGCGGCACTGCCTGCCGCTGCATGTTCGAGCCCATGAGGGCCCGGTTTGCGTCATCGTGCTCAAGAAACGGGATGAGCGCTGGCGAAACCGCCACCAGCTGGTCCGGCGCCACGTCCATGAAATCGATCTCCTCCGGCGGGAGCAGAGGGTAGTCGTCGCGCCGCCGGCACAGAACGAGGTCGCGCTGGAAGCTGCCGTCCGTGTTCAAAGCAGCGTTAGCCTGAGCGACCGCGTAGTCCTCTTCCTCGCTCGCTGACAGCCACACGATCTGGTCGGTCACCTTCCCGTCCACTACGCGCCGGTAAGGTGTCTCGAGAAAGCCCAGCTCGTTCAGCCGCGAATGGGTGGTCATCGATGTGATGAGACCGATGTTCGGACCTTCCGGCGTCTCGATGGGGCACATGCGCCCGTAGTGCGAGTAATGGACGTCGCGCACCTCGAAGCCAGCCCGCTCCCGGCTCAAGCCGCCCGGTCCGAGAGCGCTGAGACGGCGCTTATGGGTCAGTTCTGCCAGCGGATTCGTCTGATCCATGAACTGGCTGAGCTGCGAACTGCCGAAGAACGCCTGGATGACCGCGCTGACCGTACGCGCGTTCACCAGATCGTCGATGGCCATCTTCTCCGGGTCGCTGTTGATGGACATTCGCTCGCGAACCAGGCGCGCCATCCGCGAAAGTCCCACAGAAAACTGGTTCGCGATGAGCTCGCCGATGGAGCGAACCCGGCGGTTCCCCAGATGGTCGATATCGTCAGTGTAGCCGCGACCCTCATGCAGCTCGACGAGGTAGCGGAGAATCGCCACGAAGTCCGACGGCGCCAGGACCGTCGTGCCCGCCTCCGGAAGATCGAAGTCGAGCAGTCGATATACTTCCCGCAGCCGGTGGTTAACCTTGTGCCTGCCCACGCGGCCCAGGTCGTACCGCTTCGGATTGAAGAACAGCCGGTCGAGGGCCGTTCTCGCCGTTTCCAGGTTGGGCGCCTCTCCTGGTCGCACCAATGAGTAGATGGACCGCAGAGCGTCCGCTTCACCCTTGGTCGGATCCTTGGCCAGCGTGTTCTTGATGAGCGGTGATTCGCCGCGAGGTCCGCCGGTGAACACGAGCGCGTCCCTGATTCGCCTGCCCTTGAGTTCCGCGAACAGCGTCTCGTCGAAGTCGGCGCCCTTCTCCGCGAGCACCTCGCCCGACTTCGGGTCGACTACATCGGCTGCCAGTCGAGGCTGCTGGCTCCAGTCGCGTCGCATCACCAGATCGTCGTACGTGCCGCGAAGCGGGATGAAAGCTGCACTCGAGTAGACCTCCGCGGACTTGACGCCGGCCCGGACCAGTCTGTCGACGATGTCCTCGGTAAGCTCCTCGCCTCGGCGCGCCAGGAAGGCTTCGGGATCGTCATGGACGGCGACCTCCGCCAAGCCGGCCTCGACAAAGCGGCGAACCAGCGTGTCGTCGACTCGCTCGCCCGACATTGCCAGGACGTCGCCTGTCTCCGGATGCAACACGTCCTCCGCCAGCCACACAGGCTCCGGGGGAGTCGTGTCTAGGCCTGAGAGATCGAGCATCGCCGCATCGCCTGCGCCCTCGGCCGGGATCGAGTGAACAAGCAGGGTGCCTACTACCTCGCGGCGCGCAGAGCGATCGTCCTCGATCTCGCTCAGCTCAGCCGGGCGGCGTTGGTAGAAGAGGTCCAGGATATCGGCATCGGTCCCGTAACCGAAGGCACGCAACAGAGCGGTGGCCGGGAATTTCTTCCGTTTGTCGATGTGGACGTGGATCACGTCGTGGATGTCGAGGGTGAACTCCACCCACGACCCACGAAACGGTATGATTCGCGCAGAGAAGAGACGTGTGCCGTTGGGATGCACCGTCTCCTCGAATACGACGCCCGGCGAGCGGTGGAGTTGGCTGACGATTACTCGCTCCGCGCCGTTCACCACGAACGTTCCCTGGTCTGTGAGGAGCGGAAGGTCGCCAAGGTAGACTTCCTTCTCGAGGATGTCCGCTGGACGCCGCTCGCCTTCCCCCAGGTCCTCGTACACAACCAGGCGCAGGGTGGCTTTCAGCGGTGCCGAGAACGTCATGTCACGTTCCATGCACTCCTCGACGGAGTACTTGGGCTCGCCGAGGGTGTAATCGACGAACTCCAGCGAGAAGTTCTCGCTCACATCCGTGATCGGGAATATCTCGTTGAATACTCGCTCGAGACCGACGTCGCTGCGCACGTCTTCGACGTCAGGCTGCAGGAGCCGCTCAAAGGCCCGGATCTGCACATCCAGGAAGTGCGGCATCGGCATCGGGGTGTCCAGCTTGGCGAAGGAAACCACCGATCCATTCTTCTTCGGTTCAGCCAACTTGGTTCACTCCTGCTCGTACAAGGGCCCCGGCCACGCGTCGCGTGCAACTCCGGGTGCGGCGAGGATCCGCCGCAGCGGGTACGCGCAGGCACAGAACGCCCTTCCCCCGTCCGGCCTCCAACCGGCGGCCATGGGGAGCGAAGGGCGCTCCGTTCAGCGCGAACTGCTCTGTGATTCGAAGAGCCTGCATGTACAGCCAGCGTCTAAGTGAGTTGTGCGGCGGAGTGCCCGAGCGCGCTCCGCGAACCACACTACTTCAGCTCGACGGTGGCTCCCTGCTCTTCCAGCTTCGCCTTGATCGCGTCGGCCTCCTCCTTGGAGACAGCTTCCTTGACCGCATTCGGGGCGTTGTCCACCAGGTCCTTGGCCTCTCTCAGGCCGAGGGAGGTAACCTCTCGCACGACCTTGATTACCTGGATCTTCTTGTCGCCCACCCCGGCGAGGATCACATCGAACTCCGTCTGCTCCTCGGCAGCGGCAGCGCCAGGAGCAGGTCCGGCCGCTGCGACCGCGACCGGCGCAGCGGCGGTGACACCGAATTTCTCCTCCATCTTCGTCTTCAGCTCGGCCGCCTCGAGGACGGTCAGCGAGCCAATCTGGTCCAACAGCTCGTCAACCTTGGTCATTATCCGCGTACTCCCTGCCTCAATGTTCTTTTTCGAGCCGGCCCCGAGCATGGTGGACCGCGCCCTCCTCTTGTGGACGTGGGACCGACCGTTAGGCCTCGCCCTGCCTGGAATCCTCCTCGATCATAACCGCGACGTCCCGAATGATCGCGCTCAAGGCGCCTGCGATTCCCGTGACCGACGCGGTCAGACCGCCGGCGATGCTGCCCAGGAGCTGATGCATCGGCGGTGTGTCCGCCAGCTGCCCGACTTCCGCTGGCGAAATCTCCCGGCGGTCGACGATCCCGACCTTGACTACCGGCCGATCGTCGTGTTCCCTGGCGAAGTCACGCACGACTTTCGCCGGCATGACAGGATCTTCGGCTCCCAGAACGAGGGCGGTCGGACCCTTGATGTGCTCCGTAAGGTCCGGGAAGTCCAGACCCTCCAAGGCTCGCATGGTCAAGGTGTTCTTGACAACGCGAAACTGCGCCCCCTGCTGAAGGAGTTTGACCCGAAGCGCGCCCATCGCTTCCACGGTCAGCCCCGTGAAGTCAGCCAGGTATACGATGCCCGCATCCCGCAGCAAAGCCCGCAGATCCTCCGCGATCTCCTGCTTCTGTTCCAGTCTCATACCCATAGGTTGTTCCTGACGGGACCCGCAATCCTTCGCGCGTCCGTGTCGAGCTACCGAAACAGGTTGGGGTCTATGCGGATACCCGGCCCCATAGTGCTGCTCACCGTCACGCTCCTTATGTACGTGCCCTTGGCGGCCGACGGCCTGTTTCGCTTGATGGCCTCAATAAGCGCATCGAAGTTCTCCTCGAGGGCGGACAGCTCGAAGCTGACCTTGCCGATGGGCGCGTGTACGTTTCCGAAGCGGTCGACCCGGAACTCGATCCGCCCGGCCTTGGCCTCCTGTACCGCGCGCCCGATGTCCATGGTTACCGTGCCCGCCTTCGGCGTGGGCATCAGCCCTCGCGGACCCAGGATGCGGCCGAGCTTCGCCATGTCCTTCATTAGATCCGGAGTGGCCACTGCCACGTCGAATTCGAGCCAGCCGCCCTCGATCCGCTGGATGTACTCCACGCCCACGTAGTCGGCACCGGCCTCCTCGGCCTCACGCGCCTTCTCGCCCTGGGCTACGGCCAGCACGCGAACCGTACGGCCCGTGCCGGCCGGCAGAATGACTGTGCCGCGGACTATCTGATCCGCGTGTCGCGGGTCGACGCCGAGTCGCACCGCCGCATCCACTGTCTCGTCGAACCCCGCGGACGCCAGTTCCTGCGCACGCTGCAAGGCCGCTCTCGGATCGAGAAGGACATCCCGCTCGAGGGTGGCCACCGTGTCCTGGTACTTCTTGCCGTGCCGGGCCATCAGTCCGCCACCTCAACACCCATGGAGCGCGCCGTACCCGCGATCATGCGAGCTGCCGCCTCCTCGTCCCGGGCATTCAGGTCCTCCATCTTGATCCGCGCGATCTTGAGCAGCTGCGCGTGAGTGACCGTCGCGACCTTCTCACGGTTGGGCTCGGGCGAGCCCGACTCGAGGCCCAGCTCCTTCTTGAGAAGTACCGCAGCCGGCGGCGTCTTGGTGATGAAGCTGAAGCTCCGGTCCTGATACACGGTGATGACGACCGGAATGATCATCCCCGGCTGACTCGAAGTCTTGGCGTTGAACTGCTTGCAGAAATCCATGATGTTCGCGCCGTGCTGGCCGAGTGCCGGTCCGACAGGCGGGGCCGGCGTCGCCTGCCCGGCCGGAATCTGCAGCTTTATGAGCGCCGTTACTTTCTTCTTCGGTGCCGCCATGATCGTTCGCTCTGGTTTCCTTCGTTTTTCGCGTCCGGCAGGTCAGCGCCCGCTAAAAGCCCTTGAGCTGCATGTAGTCCAACTCCACACTCGTCGGACGCCCGAAGAGGCTCACCTGCACGCGGACCTTGCCCTTGTCCGCGATAACCTCCTCGACCGTCCCGCTGAAGTCGCTGAACGGTCCTTCCGTCACTTCCACCACCTGGCCGACGTAGAACGGGATCTCCTCCTTCGGCCCTTCTTCCTCCATCTCGTCTGCGATCCCCAGGATCTTGTTGATCTCCTCTTTGCGAAGGGCCTGCGGCTCGGTCCCTCCTCCCAGGAACTTGATGACGCTCTGCACGCTGTTGATCAGGAACATGGTCTCCTGGTTCAGCACCATGTTCACCAGTACGTAGCCCGGGTAGAGCCGTTTAGTAGTTCGCACCTTCTTGCCGCCCTTGATCTCCACCACTTCGCGGGTGGGGACTATCACCTCCCGGATCACCTTGTCCTCGGGCTCGCCCGGCAGCTCCGCGATCTTGCGCTCGATGAGCGTCTTGACCTTGTTCTCGTGCCCTGAATAGGTCTGGATCGCGTACCAGCGCGTCTGGCTCTTGGCCTCGGCGACCTCGTCAACCACTTAGCACCCCTACGATCGTGCGAATCAGCCAGGAGAAGACGGCGTCCATCAGCCCGATGATGATCGCGATGACGATCGAGAAGATCAGGATCACCACCGTGGCGTTGCGCAGTTGCTCCCGATCGGGCCAGGTGACCCGACGCATCTCGACCTGAACATCTTCGAAGAACTGCTGAACGTTCTTCATTCCGGCCATACGACCCGCTTGCGACCCTGGCTCGTTCTCCGATTCACGGACGACATCACGCCGGCCCCTCCCCATCCCCCGACGGGATTCGGCTTCCCCGGCCAGCGACGGGGAGCCGGGACCGGCGTGACCGTACGGCCGCGCGCGTCAGCGCGTTTCCCTGTGAACCGTGTGACTGTTGCAGCGGGGACAGAACTTCTTATGCTCGACCCGCTGCGGATGTTTCCGCTTGTTCTTTGTGCCCGAGTAGTTGCGCTCCTTGCACTCCTTACACTCGAGCGTGATCTGGTCCCTCATCTATCCGCTCTACTCGACGATTTCGGTGATGACGCCGGCGCCGACGGTGCGGCCGCCTTCGCGGATGGCGAACCTGAGTTCTGTGTTCATGGCGATCGGCGTTATCAGCTCCACGTCCATG
>JBDHHR010000047.1:0-16912 GCA_039589295.1 Gemmatimonadota bacterium
ACTCGCGGCTGCTGCTGCTGTCTTCGGGCTCCCCTACGACGAGTGCCTTGAGCTGAGGCCAGTCTGGTGCCACCTTTGCAACCGACCTCAGGAAGACATCCTGTCCCTTCCACGGAACCAGCCGGCCGACAGTGGTCGCCAAGAAATCAGAGGCCGAACGGCCGAGGTTGGTCCTTGTGCGAGCAGCTTCATCAGGTTGGAGACTGTACTGGTCCAGATCGAAGGGATCGTAGATCACTTGCCCTTTGGACGGCGGTATCGACAGGCGCGAGAGGCATTGATTGGCAATCGCGACGGACATGAACACGAAGCGATCGACTCGCCTGGCAAGGAGTAAGTCCACTGGACGGCAGTACTCCGTCAGAGACCGGACGTGACAGACCTGCGGAACTCGACGCAAGGCACCGGCCATGATGGACGCCCTGTGAGCGCGTAGGTTGTCGTTATGATGCACAAGGTCGATTCCCCGGTCGTCGATGAAAGCGGAGATGCGCTTGGCTAGTGGCCAGTCGCGGCGAAGGAGCGCACGCACCTCGGCGGTCGACCGGCTCGTGGTCGCGAGCTTGTGGAGCCAGCGGCGTCGGCGATCGGGTTCTACCCGCACATCCTGGCGGTTCCCATCCCTCAGCACGGCAACGTCGACTCCGATGCTACGGAAGGCATCGCAATACCTGTTCTCGCGGTAGAAGAGAACGACGGGTTCGAATCGGTGCCGGGACAGGGCCTTCAGCGCCTCGTACAGACCTGTTATCGAGCCTCCTGTGTCGAACCTCACTACGTACAGAATCCGGAGACGTGTCATCCGCGAACGGTCTCCCTCTCTACGCGCCCAGGCGCATTTGTTACCGTTATCATACTCGCCGGTGTCGCAGCCCGCGCCGAAGGGTGCTCTCTGGATTCAGGAGCAGCCTGGCAACGTAGGCTACACAGGCCGTGAGGATCTTTCGGCGAGAAAAGGGGAGGCTTGCTCTCCTCAGGGCCGCTTCGTGATAGCGCCAAAACTCTCGATGACGTGGACGTCGTGTCAGCTGCTTCCCGAGAAAGGCGTAGTATCGACCCAACGTCCCCGCGCGACAGGACTCCAGATCCTGCGCGTCCAGCACTTCGGGCCCATATCGCTCCAACAGAATGACCTTCAACGGCTTATACGTGAAAAGTCGGTCGCACACCGTGGCAGTATTCGAAGCCTCATGCCTACGAACAAAGGTCAGCACCTGGTGGACAAACCCAAAATCCCAGTTCCGCAGAACTTCGAAGCAGGACGTAATATCTGCGTGGAGTTCACCCTCATCGAAGAATTCGGCTTTGGACCGTACGCATTCCGTTCTGAACAGAACCGCGGTCGGCGGGCCGAAAACGTTCCTCTCGTTCATCAGTGACCAACGGATCATCCTTGGACCCGGCATGACGGGACTCGGGAAGGGAAGTCCGTCGAGCCAGACCTCGCTTCCCCATTGGGCGTAGGACCCGATGAGGCCAACTGTTGGATGTCGTTCCGCGAGGTCCACCTTTAGTCCAATGCACTGCGGGAAGAGCCAGTCGTCCGCGCATAGAACCTGTGTATACTCGCTGTCCTCCGAGGCCTGTCGCACCGCGATGTTGAAGTTCTGGATGATCGGGACAGTCCGTGGGTTGGTCACCGTGCGAATTCGGGAATCCCGCTCGGCATAAGCATGAGCGATCTGCCCAGTGTCATCGGTGCTTGCATTGTCGACGATGATGCACTCCCAGTTCTGATAGGCTTGGGCGATTACGCTGTCGAGGCACTCGGCGATGAACGGGGCGCCGTTATAGACAGGAACTACCACACTGACCAGAGACTGTGTCGCTGAGAGAGCCATTCGCTTCCTACGCCTCCTTCCCCGCGGGTTCTCCGCCGGCTCCCGAAACGGGGCTCAACAGGTGCTCGTAGAGCGCCTCCATCGCCCGAACGTGGCTGCTCATGGTGCTGCGCGACGCGACGTACGCTTTCGCTCGGCTCCCGATCCGCTCCGCCAACTAGCGATCGGCAAGCAGGCGGCTGATCGCATCTGCCAGCGCTTCCGAGTCCCCGACCAGCTCGGCCAAGCTGCGAACGGATCCACCGGTGCCGAAGGCGGCGACGTACAGGATGTGGTACGGACCACGTTGCATCGCCCCCCTCCCCTCACCTCGCTCCGCCCTCGATCGGGGTGGCAACCTCTGGGCGTTGCGGCCTCGGTTCCGTCGAGCCACCCACGTCTCCGTCCGCCGGGCGCCGCACCTCCGTCCACCATTCGGCGACGAGCCTCGCCACCTTGCCGTTCCCGTCAGGCGTCCAGTGACCTTCGCCGAGGTAGTCGCTGCGGGTCAGGTGGCGCCCGAGGGCTACGAACCGAACGCCAAGACGCGCGCAGGCCTCCCCCAGGGCGCGATCCGGTTTCCCGGAATCGAAGCTTTCCGGGTCCGGCGCCCGTTCCTGCAGCCGTCGCCGACCCGATTCGCTGAGCTGCCACCCCTCCGGCACACCCACCACGATCAGGGTAGCGCCTGCTTCGCGGCACACGGTTGCGGCCCTGGCGATCAGGTGCCGGGCCGCGCCGAAGGCCCGCAGGGACAGCAGGGTAGTCGAGCAGATCTCGCCGAGCCTGGCCGGAAAGTCCGACTCCTCCCAGAAGGGCCACGGGTCGGTGCTTACGTGTTCCGTCACGACCTCCCAAACGTCTCCGCTCTCGCGGACGAAGGGCCGGCGGTACTCAAGCAGGTTCGGCACCAGATTCTCGTACAGGTCGTTTCCGTAGTACGCCAGCCAGACGACTAGCTTGCCGCGGATCCCGTCCGCGAGACGCTCGAGCCAGAGCAGCTCCTGCACCATATTGTACCCGTTCGCCCCGACCGCCTTGATGCGCGGACGGTCGATCAAGTCCGCGAAGAAGTCGTCGTCGTCGGTCGCGTGACCGAAGGCGAAGGAATCGCCCAGAACGACCACGTCCGCATCGGCGAGCGCCACATGCCCCCGCCATCCGTCCGGATCGGTGGTGATCCGGTAGACGACCCCCTGTGCGTCCCCGTAGCCGTCCACACGCGGCCTATTCCGCCAACCGATCTCCGGCTCGAACTGGAGAAGCTCCGGCCAGGGCAGAGCTTCAGGCACTCGTCCACCACGGATCTTGCCGCTGAGCCGGGTGAGGAATCCCACCGCCCAGAACGGCGCCCCGGCCAGCATGACCAACAGCGCCCCTGCGAGGCCGACGACCGAGGCCAGCGAGGCAATCACGCCACGGAGGAAACTAATCACGTGTCTGTCAATAGAGAGTGTAGATGCCGCGCGGTGGCTCCTCGCCACCTGCCTGCGGCCCGAGAGCCGCGTCCAGCAGACGCATCAGGGCCAGGTACGGGATGAGCCAGATCGCCCACCACTCCCCCGCGCGGCGTGCCCACTCCATTGTCGCGGAGATCCAGCCGCGGGTGGTGACGGCCCTGGCGGACGATTCATCCTGGTTCCGGTACGCTGGCGGCGGGAGTGTCTCTCGCGCCATCCACGTCGTGCCGCCGGCCTCGCGGCGAGAGAGGCACAGCCGGGACCGGCCGAGTCCTGCCGCCCCGAAGAGGGTGACGTAACAGAGCCGCAGGATCATCCGCTGCGCCCAGCCTCCATAGGCCCTGGCCAGACGATCCCACGCCCGGTAGGCGCGCGCGGTGAGGCGCGGCGACACGATTCCGACCGCGACCAGGACGCCACCCACCAGGAGGCCAACTCCCGACCACGCCCGGATGCCGGCAGCGACCGCAACGGCGCCCGACACGACACCGATTCCGACGCTGATCGCCAGCCAGAAGCTCACCCGCTCTCGGGGAGCGGGCCTCTCCGGCAGGGCCAAACCCCACATGGTTTCCCGCATCCGTTCCCCTCAGTCGAAAGCGAAGCTCTCGCGGTACTTCGCGATGTCCACCCCAAGCCCCGTCGGCTGACTCGCTTTGAGGAGCAGCCGGTTCTCCAGCACGAGGGCATCCATGTCGGTGGCCAGGAAGCAGCGGACCGCGTCGGCCGGCGTGCACACAATAGGCTCTCCCCGGATGTTGAAGCTCGTGTTCACGACCACGGGGCACCCCGTGTGATCGTGGAACCGCCTCAGCAAATGGTAGAAGCGGCCGTGCCGCTCCTCGTCCACCGTCTGGACGCGGGCCGAGTAGTCGACGTGCGTGATCGCCGGAAGCCGGGACCGGGCGACGGAGACCCTCACCGTGAGATCCGGGTCCTCCATTCGGCGCCGCTCCTCGTCGTCGAGTGTCGTGCGCCACTCCTCCCGCACGGGAGCGACGAACAGCATGTACGGCAGATCGGCACCGGGAGGGACCTCGAAGACCTCGTGCGCGTGCTCCCGCAGGACGACGGGCGCGAACGGGCGGAAGGATTCCCGGAACTTGATCTTCAGGTTCATCGTGCGCTGCATGCCGGGAGAGCGGGCGTCGCCCAGGATGCTGCGCGCTCCGAGCGCCCGCGGACCGTATTCCATCCGACCGTGGAACCAGCCGACGACGTTCTCCGAGGCCAGCAGCGAGGCCACGCGGTCCAGCAGCAGCCTTTCGTCGGACAGGTGCTCGTGCACGGCCCCGATCGAGTCCAGGTAAAGCCCTATCTCGCGGTCCGGATAACGCGGTCCCAGCAGTGACCCCCTCTGCCCGTCGGTCGGGCTTGTACGGCGAGGCCGGTCAAGAAGCTGGTGCCAGATCAGGAGGGCGGCCCCGAGGGCGCCGCCCGCATCGCCGGCAGCCGGCTGGACCCAGATCGCCTCGAAGGGCCCGTTTCGCAAGAGCCGCCCGTTCGCCACGCAGTTCAGTGCCACTCCGCCCGCCATCACGAGGTACGGCAGACGCGTCAGCTCGTACACGTGCTCGGCCGCTCGTTCCACCGCCTCCTCGCACACGGCCTGTACGGAGGCAGCCAGATCCATCTCCTTCTGCGTGATCCGGCTCTCAGGCGCCCGAGGCGGCCCGCCGAACAGGCGATGAAACCGAGCCGACGTCATCGTCGTGCCCTGGCAGTAGTTGAAGTACGACATGTCCATCCACAGCGAGCCGTCCTCGTGGATCCGGACAAGCTCGTCGAGGATGAGGTCCCGATAGACCGGCCGGCCATACGGTGCCAGGCCCATCAGCTTGTACTCGCCGGAGTTGACGCGGAAACCCGTGTAGTAGGTGAAGGCCGAGTAGAGCATGCCGAGCGAGTGCGGAAAGCGCATCTCGTGCGTCGCCTCGATGCGATTTCCTTTGCCGTATCCGATCCAGCTCGTCGCCCACTCGCCCACCGCGTCGAGGGTGAGGATGGCCGCCTCGGCAAACGGCGAGGGGAAGAAGGCGCTGGCAGCATGCGACTCGTGGTGGCCGGCGAAATACAGCTCCCCGCCGAAGCTATCCCCGAGCCCTTCCTCCAGGATACGCGGCATGTCCAACTTCGTCCGGGCCCACTGGGGGAGCGCCCGGCGGAAGGAGGCGAATCCGCCCGGTGCGAAAGTCCGGTATGTCTCCAGGAGCCGATCCAGCTTCGTGTGCGGCTTCTCGTAGAAGACGACCGTCTCCAGATGGGAGGCGGAGATCTCACACTCCCGGAGGCACCACGCGATCGCCTCGCGAGGAAATTCTGGATCGTGCTTCACGCGGGTGAAGCGCTCTTCCTGCGCGGCGGCCACGATCTCTCCATCCCGCAGCAGGGCTGCGGCCGAGTCGTGGAAGAATGCCGAGATCCCCAGGATGTATCGCGGCACCCGGCTCAACTCGAAGCCCGGGTGGGTCGGTCGGCGGGCAACGGGCTGACTTCCGTGGCCCGGACCGAAGCGAACGTCGCGCGCTGCTCCTCGTGGAGGCGATGGCTCAGAAGTTCCTGCGGCGCCTCCACGTCCTTCCACGTGAGCACGCTGTCCCTGGGCACGTCCCGGTTCAACCGACAGCCTTCCGCGAGCCCCATCGGCAGAAGCCCTTCCGTCGCCACGATCTCGGAGTTCTCGCACTGGCCGTAGAGGTCGTAGCCGCCGATTCCTTCCAGCGTGTCACCGGCCTGCAGGTCACGCTTCGCCGTCGCGACGACCTCGACGCGCGGACCGTCGAGCGGCGCGATCGCGGCGTCACCGAACTCGACCGCGCGCGCGATACTGTTCTGCACCTCGAAGTGGCACAGATGGTACGGGGTGTGAAAGCAGTACAGCGGGCCGTCGCCCATCTTGTAATAGCGCAGGTAGTGGCGCTGGAGCGGATTTTCGACGGAGCCCAGGATGAACACCGCCGGTGCCGGCGACGCTCCCACGACGTAGTCGACGACTCCTGGACCTTCCAGAAGTTCCTCCAGCGGGAACCAGTCGACTGCCTGCTCAACGGGCGTGCCTGCCGGAACCTCCGGGCCCAGCATGCCGCGTCGTACGACCTGCATGCCGGTCGCATTGGCGACGCACGACTGCTCGAAGGAGATCTTGGTTCCGTCCGCGAAGGAGGTAACCTTCAGAGGGTCCTGGCCCCACTCTCGCGCGAAGGCTTCCTGCGTCTTCGGCGTGCGATAGCGGTCCTGGAGGCCCTTGACGTTGCCGCATAGAACCGGGCGCACGCCGATGCCGCACAGGAACCGGAAGAGGTTCATGAGGACGGCCGGTTGGTCGCCATCCACGTCCGTCAGCACCACGCCCGCCCGTTCCGCGCGCCGTCTCAGTATCGGTCCGAGCGTGCCGCCGAGCTCGGCGTTCATGAGCACCACATGCTTTTCGTGATCGATGGCCTCCAACGCGACGCGCGCGCCGGGTTCCACGGTTCCCGTAACCTCAATCACCGCATCAATGCCTTCAGCGCGGCACAGAAGCGCTGCGTCTTCCGCAACCGCCGGTCGGCCGCTCCGCACGGCGTCCTCCAGCGCGCCCGCAGTGTCGACACCCAGCGGACGCGAGATGCCGGCTCCCCGGAAGGCCTCGACGGCGCGATCCGGGCTCCGATTCGCGATCGCGACCAGCTCGATCCCACGAGCGGCGGTGACGAGCTGGTGTGCCAGCGCCCGGCCCATGTAGCCCGCCCCGACCATCCCCACCCGGATCGGATTCCCGTCGCGCTCCCGCTGGTCGAGAATGCGATCTAGGATGATCACTGCGGCTCGTTACCCTTGGCGACGACCGGCGCGACCGACTCGGGATGCTTCCAGAACATGTCGGCGTCGATCTGACCCGTGTTCAGCAGGTAATGGAGCTGTTTGAGGCGGGTGAAGGCTCGGTGCTCGAACGTCTCCAGCGTCATGTCGATCCACTCGAACACGCGGCGCAGCTCTACGGCCCCTCCGGCCACGTCCGTGGCGCATCGGAATCCCGGCAAGCACGCGTGGATCTTGTCGAACGAGACCCTATAGCTACGGTTGTCCTGGTCGCTAGTGCCGACGGTAAGCTCACAGCCCGGAAAGGTGTCCGCTACGATCTCCGCGATCTCCCTGACGCGGTAGTTCTCGTCCGTGTCGCCGACGTTGAGCACCTCGCCATGGATCTCCTCCCGCGGCGCCTCGAGGGTGAGCGCGATCGCCTGACAGATGTCTCGCACGTGCACCAGGGGTCGCCAGGGACTGCCGTCGCTCGTCATGCGGATCTCCCGGCGGGTCCAGGCGTGGCCCGCGAGGTTGTTCAACACGATGTCGAAGCGCATTCGCGGCGACGGCCCGTACGCGGTGGCGTTGCGGAGGAAGGTCGGGGAGAAGTCGTCTCCGGCCAGCTCGGCCACGTCGCGCTCGACCCCCACCTTGCAGTGCGCGTACGGCGTCTGCGGGTTCACGTCGGACTCCTCGTCCTTGAACTCACCCGTGCCCACTCCGTAGACGCTGCACGAGGATGCGTAGACAAAGCGGGTCACGCCGGCCTGCATGCAGGTCCGAGCGAGCCGCACGCTCCCCTCGTGGTTGACCCTGTACGTCAGCTCCGGATTGAGCTGCGCCAGCGGGTCGTTCGACAGCTCAGCCAAGTGGACGACGGCCTCGAAGCCGCGGAGGTCCTCTACCCCGATGTGTCTGATGTCTCTGTCGATGCAGGCCGGCCGGCGGGTCACGGAATCGGAGTAAAGCCACCCATCCCGATACAGGCCCGTGTCGAGACCTACCACGTCGTGCCCACGCTCGAGGAGGTGGGGGCCGACGACGGCGCCGATGTATCCGTCGACGCCTGTGAGCAGCACCTTCATGTATCACGCTCCGTCTTTCGCGCCTCGAACGGGTCGCCGCAGAGGATCCGTTTCAGGTCATCCGCGGTCCCGATATCGACGCAGCGGCCATGGGGGAAGAGGACACTTTCGATCCTAAGGCCCCCGCTCACGGCTCCGCGCACAACATCGCCCAGATGCAGCTCCCGACCCTCCGGCTCCTCATCGGTGACGAACGGCACCGGCGCCACGGCCACGAAGTCTCGCAGGAACTCCGTGAAGACCGGACCCCAGGCGGCCATCGACCAGGCCCAGCGCAGGTCTGTCGCGTGCGGCTTGATGACGATGTCCCGTACCTCGCCGCCGGGGCCGAGATCGACCATGTCCATCTTGTCCGGCCGCTCCGCAGGGAACAGCCCAAGGACCAGGTCGGCCGGCGTTTGCACCAAGGCCTCCGAAAGGCTCCCGAACGCGTCCGGAGGATCGTACAGGGTGTCTGGAAACCCCACGAGGACGCTCGCCGTCCCGAGGAACGGGAGCGCCTGGCTGAGCGTGTACGGAACCCCGTGTGGTTCGCCCATGATCAGGTACGCGATGTGCAGGCCGACGGCTCTCCCGTCTCCGAGATACGCCGGGATGTCCCACTTCCCGCTCCGGAGCACGAGGTAAACCTCCCGCACTCCCGCGCGCCGCATCTGCTCGAGCAGGTGCTGGCAGGCCACCCTGGGCAGATGCCTCTCACCGTCAGGCGTTCGCACCGTCTGGAATCCGATAGGCAGGATTTCCTTGCTGCACGGAAGCGGGGACAGACGTTCGGCCGTGCCCGCCGCGGGGACGAGTCCCACGATCCTCCGGTTGGCGCCGGCGCGGCTCACGCGTGGACCGTCACCTCTGGGATCGGGGTCACGAACTTTCCGCCCCAGCTCCGCACGTTCGCCATGCTCTCCATGATCTCGTCCTTCAGGTTCCAGGCCAGAATCAGCACGTAGTCGGGCCGCGTCTCCTCGAGTCGCTCCGGGGGCAGGATGGGTATGTGACTGCCCGGAAGGTAGCGTCCCTGCTTGTGGGGACTCCGGTCCACGACGTAGTCGACAAAGTCGGTGCGGATTCCGCAGTAGTTGAGAAGCGTGTTGCCCTTTGCCGCCGCCGCGTACGCGGCAATCGACTTGCCCTCCTCCTTCGCCTCGATCAGGAACCGAAGCAGCCTGCGCTTCGTGTGCCGCACCCGCTGCTGAAAGGCCTCGTATCCCTCGGCCCGATGGAGAGCCGAATCGATCTCGCTGCGCCGCAGGTCCTCGACATTCCCCGTGGTAGCGCGCGCGTCGGCCACGTGGCAGGCGAAGATCCGGAGCGAGCCCCCGTGCGTCGGCAGCTCTTCGACGTCGAATATCCGCAGCCCGTGCGCTGCGAAGACCTTCTCCGCCGCCAGCAGGGAGAAGTAGGAGAAGTGCTCGTGGTAGATCGTGTCGAACTGGTTTTCCTCGATCAGCCGCATGAGGTGCGGGAACTCCAGCGAGATGACGCCCGACGGCTTGAGCACCCGAGCCATCCCGCTCACGAAATCGTTCAGCGCCGGGACGTGGGCCAGCACGTTGTTGCCTACGAGCAGATCGGGTCTACGGCCCTCCTCGATGAGCCTTCCGGCCAAGCGACGGCCGAAGAACTCCGTGATGGTCTCGATCCCCTTCTCGCGGGCCGCTTCCGCCACGTTCCGGGCCGGCTCCACGCCGAGAACCGGGATTCCCTTCTCGACGAAGTACTGCAGAAGGTAGCCGTCATTGCTCGCCAGCTCGAGAACCAGGCTGTCGGGGCCGAGCCGCAGCCGCACGGCCGTTTCCTCGACGAAAGCCCGAGCGTGACGGAGCCAGCTCTCCGAGTACGAAGAGAAGTAGGCGTAGTCCGAGAATATGTTCTCGGGGTTCTCAAACTCCTCGAGCTGCACCAGCAGACAGGCATCGCACACGAACACGTGGAGGGGGAAGAAGCGCTCCTCACGGTTCAGGTCCGACGCGGAGAGGTACGAGTTCGCCAGGGGCGAGACGCCCAGGTCCACGAAGGTGTGGGTCAGCCGGTCCTCGCAGAACCGGCAGCGGGGTTCGCGCTCGAGGCTCGATACGTGGGGCATTGCTCAGGCCTGTTCCCAGACCTTCCAGGGAGCGTCCCCCTCGTTCCAGATCTCCTCGAGCATGTTCTTTTCACGCAACGTGTCTACACACGACCAGAAGCCGTAGTGGCGGTAGCCCAGGAGCTGGCCGTCCCGCACGAGGCTCTCGACGGGATCTTTCTCCCAGCTCGACTCGTCGTCCTCGATGTAGTCGAGGACGCCCTTCTCGAGCACGAAGTACCCTCCGTTGATCCACCCTCCGGCCTCGGCCGGCTTCTCGTAGAAGTCGGTGATGACATCCGAGTCGAAGACGATGCGCCCGAAACGGGCCGGAGCTTTCACTGTGGTAACGGTGGCCAGCTTTCCGTGACTTCGATGGAACTCGAGGAGTTCGCGGAGGCTGACGTCGGACAGGCCGTCGCCGTAGGTGAGCATGAACGGCTCATCCTCATCCAGCCAGTCTCGGAGGCGCTTCAGGCGGCCGCCGGTCTGCGTGTACAGACCCGTATCCACCAGGTGGATCTTCCAATCGGGCTGGTTGCCGTCGTGGACCGTGGTGCTGCCGTTGGCGAGGTCTACCGTGATGTCGTTATTGATGGCGTAGAAGTTCAGGAAGTACTCCTTGATCACCTCGCCCTTGTAGCCGAGCGCTACTATGAACTCCCTGATTCCCTGTGACCCGTAGATGTTCATGATGTGCCACAGGATCGGCTTTCCGCCGACCTCTACCATCGGCTTCGGCTTCACGACTGTCTCCTCGGAGAGGCGCGTGCCGAAGCCACCGGCGAGAATCACGCACTTCATCTACTCATCCTCGTTTCGTTTGCGCTGAACCGGACCCGACTGCTTCTCGCACCGCCATGGAACGGGCGGGCGGCATCCTCATCGCGCGCTGTGCCGTGACACATCCTCTTCGTCGGTCGCCGTCAACAAGTCTGTGCTCCACTCCAGCATGGGGCGCACGACCCCTCTCATCCGTCCACCCCAGTCCATCCGGGCCGAGTCGCCGTCCGTCGTGTCGATGACCTGGAAGGCGACGGCGTCCGGCGCGTGTATCTCCCACTTGTAGGGATTCAGCGTGTTCAGGTTCACCTGCAGGAAGAAGGTGCCCTCCGCCAGGTAGTTACCCGGGATCCAAGCGGTGCTGAGGTATCGCCCCGCGGCTCGCGGCCGGCCCCGCCAGCGTTCGTCCGTCTCGATCGTCGTGAACAGCTCCAGGCCCTCCTCGTTCACCAGGATAAAGCTGCCCATCACCTCTCGTCCCGATTCGAGGAGCTCGTACTCCATCTCGAGGCCGATCGGCCGGCGGATGTCCAGCGCCTCCGTGATGTTCCCGTCACGGTTGCGGATACGGACAGCCCTCAGACGTGCTATCTCGCCGCCGGGAGCCGAGCGGACGTCTGGCCACTCGCAGAGGGCGGTCGTTCCGGTCCCGGTGCTCAGGTACTGACCGACGACCTCGTGCGACGGCCCATCCGCGACCAGGCGTCCGTGGTTGAGCAGGAGCGTCCTCTCGCAGAGGCGCGTGACCGCGGGCATGTTGTGCGAGACGAACATCACCGTGCGGCCGTGTTCGCCCACATCTTCCATCTTGTTCAGGCACTTCCGCTGGAAGGTGGCATCTCCGACCGAGAGCACCTCATCGACGATCAGAATCTCGGGTTCCAGGTGCGCCGCCACGGAGAAAGCGAGCCGCAGGCGCATGCCCGTGGAGTAGTGCTTGACCGGAGTCTCGATGAACTTCCTCACCTCTGCGAAATCGACCATCTCGTCGAACTTCCGCTCGATCTCCGTCCGCCTCATCCCGAGGATCGCGCCGTTCAGGTAGATGTTCTCCCTGCCTGTCAGCTCCGGGTGAAACCCGGTCCCCACCTCGAGCAGTGACCCCACACGGCCCCGGATCTCGGCCCACCCTAGCGTGGGCTCGGTGATCCGCGAGAGGACCTTGAGCAGCGTGCTCTTGCCCGCTCCGTTGTGCCCGATGATCCCCACGACCTCGCCGGATGACACCTCGAACGAGACGTCCTCGAGCGCCCAGATCGTCTCGTCGAGCTCCGCCGCTCCCGTGGCCTGTCCTCTGATCAGCTTGGCGGCTCGACGGAAAGGTGCGACCAGCGCGTCCGAGAGCTGGTCCCGCAGCGTCGGGTGCCGCTGGTGCAGGGCCCCGATGTGGTACTGTTTCCCCAGATTCACGACCCGAATAGCTGGCTCCGGCATCTCTTTACACCACGTCGGCGAAGGTCTTTTCGAGCCGCCGGAAATAGTAGACCCCGCCGACGAGCAGGGCGACGGACACGATGGCAGAGACCAGAATCATGGGTCCGGGCCGCGTCTCCGTGCCCAGAAGCGCCCAGCGGAAGCCCTCGACCACGCCTACCATCGGATTGAGCCCGTACAGGGTCCGCCACGGCTGCGGCAGCATGCTGCTGGCGTAGGCGATCGGCGTAGCGAACAGCCAGAATTGGACTAAGAAGGGCGTCGTGTACCGAATGTCACGAAACTGAACGTTCAGCGCTGAGAACCACAGGCCGACACCAAGGGATGTCGTGAACGTGAGGACCAGCAGAAGGGGGAGCCACACGATGTTGCCGGTCGGGAAGATTCCGTAGAAGAGCATCATCACCAGCAGCACCGCAAAGGCCAGGACGAAGTCCACCGCACCAGCCAGCACCGCGCCCATCGGGACGACGAGCCGCGGGAAATAGATCTTCTTGATCAGGTTCGAGCCGGTCACGAGACTGTTGGAGGAGTTCGTCACCCCGTTCGCGAAGAACGTCCACGGCACGAGCGCCGCGTAACTGAAGATCGGGTACGGGATGCCGTCCGACGGAACCCTAGCCAGCTTCCCGAAGAAGAGACTGAACACGACCATGGTAAAGAACGGCTGGATGATAGCCCACAGGGCCCCGAGCACGGTCTGCTTGTATCGGACCTTGATGTCCCGCCACGTCAGGAAGTAGAGGAGCTCCCTGTAATCCCACAGCTCGCCGAGACGCACGGGGACCCAACCGCTCGACGGCTCGATCCGCAGCACCGGCTCCTCGCCCATGACCGGGGACGACGGAGCCATCGACTGTCCTTCGCTCATGACTTCCCCAGCTTCTGCAGTCGCGAGATCCTTCTGCGCAGACCTTTCGACAGCCGCCTCTTCCAGCGCGCTCGCTCGCCCGTCGGAGGGAGCGGAGGCGGATGCGGGATGAGTGGAATCTCCTTGGGGAGCTCTCGATCATCCAGCAGGCAGCGGACGCGATCCAGATGTTCGAGCAGCTCACGACCCCGTTCCCCCCGGTAGGAAGCCGGGTCCTCGAAGCTCATGGCGGCGCGCTCCAGTCGGGTGAAGCGGACCCGCGAGCGATGGAGGTCGCTTGGATCGAGACCCCGCGGAGCAGCGCCTGTCGCCGAGAGGCGGCGCCCCAGGTCGTCAAGGCTCCGCAGGACGGCAGCTTGGTCCAAGGCCACGACGTCGATCCGGCCGTCCGGGCTCCCGTAGGGCTCGACCGTGAAGGTGTTCGACCATCGGTAGCGCCATGGGCCGAGCTCGTCCGGCTCGAAGCGGACCGTCCAGCGGCAGTCCCCCTCGTACTCCGCCTCCTTCTGGAGCAAGCGGCCGGTTGGAGATCGGAAAGTCCAGCGGACGTGCTGGTCCTCGGGTGGCCCCGTGCGAATCCAGGTGTCGCGGATCGTCGCATGGAACAGATCTCCCAGGGCTAGCGGCTGCTCCGCGGCGACTACTCGGAGTTCCATCGGTGCGGAGTCGCCCCACTGGAACGGAGCCCCGGCGAGTCGCCAGCTCCCGTCGCCGCCGGCCGAACGCACGTACAAGGTTGGCAAGGACGCTCCCGGCTCCGTTTCGAAGGTGAGGGCACACAGGTCCCCCGGTGCAGGGTCCACTGGACGGAACGTCATCGAGCGGCCGTACTCGAGCCACACGTCTCCACCCCAAGCCTCGACCTCGGAGTCGCATTCCCATCGGATCGTCAACGATGGCCGCCGACTCAGGTCGTGCGTGTCCCCATAGTTCGCCGAGTACAGGGTCACCAGCGCGCCCGGAATGTCTTCCTGGTGGTCGGAGACCTTGATCAGGAGCAGGAGCGGTGCCTGCCGGTCGAGCCGCTCCTGCACATATGCTGCGAGTGTCTCCGACTCGAATGCGATCCGCTCCTGATCCGGTTGGCAAACGACCTCCGCCAGGGGAAACGGATCGGTGTCCGCATCGGGGTGATCGAGCGACGCAAAACCGACCCCTGGCAGCCCCCACGGGCGGCTCATGAAGCCCGCTTCGTTCCACCAGACCTCTCCCGTTCGCGGCGGGCTGGTGTTGTTACGGTCAACGCCGCCCACACCCGGTTCCCAGTCCTTGTGGACCGCGTACAGCAGGAGGCGAACCGGCTCCGGCGGCCCGACTTGGACGGTTACCCGAAGGCTCGCCGCGGTGACCCTCGTCCCCGCCGGCAGGCCCAGCCGGGCCCATCGTTGCAGCACGCGGAAGATCTCGCCCTCTCCGTACTTGGGCCGCGCGGCGCTCCAGCTCTCTCTGCCAACCCGCACGTGCATCTGGCTGACCTGGTTCCATCCCCAGCGGAAGCGTCCGTCGAGGAAGCCGCGCAGGTCGTTGTCCTCCATTCCCTCATATCCAGGGCTCCTGACGAAGGTCGTCACGTGCCCTGAGGGCTGATTCCCGCTCTCGACGCCGGGCCGAAAGACCGAAACCCGCAGCCTTCCGCGGACGCACGGCTCGTCCGTCACCGGCACGAGCCTCTCCGGGCCCCGGTCGGTGGCTCGGGCCGCCATCACCCGGAGCTCTCCAGCATGGGGGCAGGAACGGTTTTGGGGACCCGCTCGACCAGCGCCTCGATCTCATCCGCCACGTGACGGGCGAAGGGAAAGGCGCAGGTGAAGGCCGGCGATACGGCGTTCAGGATGTGGAACGATAGGGCATCGCCCTCGGTTCGAAAGTCCCTCGCCCGAGACACGAGACGCCGCTTGCTGCGCTTCTGGATCTCCTGCCAGGCGAGCCGGCGGAAGCCGAAGCTGTCGCGCAGCCAGAGGTCCGCCTCGCGCATCCCGATCTCGACCAGCTCGCGGGGTCGGAAGTTCGCGAGGCCCTTGTAGTGCTCACGCCAGAGCGCCGGGATGGCCGTGGGACCGATCTTGGTCCTGCCATCCACGGTGGCCGTCCAGTGCACACCGAGGAACGGGTAGTCGAGCGCGGGAACCGGGTACACGTGCATTCGCGGTGCCCGCCCGTCCCCGGCAGGGTAGAGGTAGAGACCCTTGAACGGCAGGATGCGGTGCCCGGACGCGAAGCCGAAGTCGCGCGCGACCCGGTCGGCATAGAGACCGGCGGCGTTCACCAGGTATCCGGCCGACACCCGGCCGCGCGACGTGAGGATGGCCCGGTCCCCCTCCCGTCCCAGGTACGCCTCGCCGGTGCGGATCTCAACGCCCCGGCCGGCCGCGTCCCGTGCGAGAGAGGCGACGACTTCCCGGGGCTCGACCGTCGACGTCGTCGGACTGTAGAGGGCCTCGCCGACGGTCCTCGCCGTGGGCTCGAGACGGGCGGTCTCCCCCTCTCCGAGCCGCTCGACCTCCACGCCGTTGGTGCGGGCCCTTCGGAACAGCTCCTCCAGGGCAGCCTGCTCCCCCTCCGACCGGGCGACCACGAGCTTGCCGCACCGGTTGATACGCAGGCCTCTCTCCAGGCAGTACTCTGTGAGCTCGCGGTTCCCGTCGCGAGAGAAGCGGGCCTTGAGGCTGTCGGCCGTATAGTAGAACCCGGCGTGAAGGACGCCGCTGTTCCGGCCGCTGGCGTGCAGGCCGCATGATGCCTCCTTCTCCAGGATCGTGACCGAGGCACCGGGATGTCGCCGGTGAAGCTCTCGGGCCACGGCGACTCCGATGACCCCGCCGCCCACGATCAGGAAGTCGGTCGTCTCGCTCACGCGTCGACCAGGTGCTCCAAGTCCGCTACCGGCACTTCCACTTTGAGTCCCCGTCCGATGGCCCTGAGGCCGACCTGAACCAGAGCCCTTCGCGAGCTGCGGCTTTCGACCACGACCCCCCGCACATCCTTGAAAGGCCCTCGCATGACCCGCACGCGCTCGCCCGTGTCGACGATCGGCTCCGCCGCGGGAATCTCTCCCGTATCGGCGAGGGCGGCCGCGAACCGTCGCACGTTGTCCACGTCCGCCTCCGGGATCCTGGCGGGCCGGCCGGCCACGCCGACCAGATGAACGACACCTGGAGCGCTGATCACGGGCACCCTGTCTCTCGGATCGAAGCGGGCGAAGACGTAGCCCGGAAACATCGGCCACTCGATGGTCTTCAGCCGATCATGCCACTGACGCTCCCTGGGAACCAGCGGCAGGTAGACCTGGAATCCGCGTTCCTCGATGCAGGCTGCCACCCGTTTCTCGTGCCGGGAGCGCGTGTAGAGCGCGTACCAGGCGAGGCCGGCTTCTGGAAGACCGCCGCCTGCCGGGGAGCTTGATTGCGGCTCCGGCTCCCTCACAGAGACTCCATGGTACACTCCGTGCCCGTGAGTAACAGACGGCTATCGTTCCCGCGCCGGGGAAGGGGTCCGTCCGCACACATTGAAATCGCCTTCGTGCCGTTCTCCCGGTGGCCCAAACGCGCCTCCGGGGGGTCAGGTAGACCGGCATCATTGCAAGATCGGGCAGGAGCAAGAAGCGATCCTGC
>JBDHHR010000048.1:0-15285 GCA_039589295.1 Gemmatimonadota bacterium
CTGTTCACGTTGGCCTGTGGTGGTGACGACGAAGTCGGGCCGATGGTATGTTAGCGGCTCGGTGGATCGGGGGGCATGGCGGTGTCCTGTACGGTTGCATCTTACGTCGCTATAATGTTGCCGTAGTCCGCTGGCTATCGGCGCGCGCCCACCCATGCTGTCCAGCTGCTCCCGCCTCCGGACCGACCGCGAGTCGGTCCGGACGACTCGTATGCAAGGAGGCACCCGATGCAAGCCGGAACCAAGCTCCTCTCCTTCGCGTCCCTGGCCCTGGTCGCGTTGCCGGGCGCGGCCCGCGCCCAGGAGCCGAGGCCGATGTACGAGCTTCCCTCGATCACCGTCATGGCGCCGTCCGAGGCGGACCCTCTGTACGAGACGGCTTCCGCACTGTATCAGGCCGGCGACTGGGAGGGGGCCGCCGTCGTGTACCGGAACGCGGCGGAAGCGATGCCGAAGAACGACCCCAACTCGTACACTACCTTCGATCAGTCCGCTCGACTCTACTTCTACGCCGGGAAGTTCTCCGATGCCCGCAACATGATGGAGAAGACTGCCGGCGTGGCCGAGGCGACGGGTGACCTGGTCTCGGCGGCGTATCGGCACGTCGATGCCGCGTTCATCGCCGTGTGGGAAGGATACCCGGGCAAGCGCCGGGAGCACGTGCAGGTGGCCGAGCAGTATGCCGCGGGCGAGGGCTTCACCAAGTCCGACGCCGACAGAGTTCGCGCGCTGACGCGCGGCGTCGGTGCGCTTCCCGTCGAAGAAGACGAGTAGCAAGGACATTGCCGCGGGGTCTCGGCCCTGGAGATGACCGGCCAGACGGGCATCCGCTTCGGTGAGGTGGACGTGGCGGCTGCCGCTGTAGAGCCCTATTCCACGCTCGCCGCCAGCGCCTGCCGGGCCTGCCACAGGTGGCGGCGCTGGTGACCGGCCAGGAGCCGGAACCACTGCCCGAGGCTGAGACGGATGAGAGGTGATACGGGCGACCGGATCCTGAGCCGCGCCAGATCCACGCCCGAGGCGAGCTGCAGGGTCTCGATGTAGCGGTCCTGGAGAGCGAGGAACTCCTCGGCTGCCGGCCCCGGCTCGAAGCGCTTCTGCGCCGGTCGATAGATGGCGGGGGCCTTGAAGCGGCGCTTCGGCGGCAGCTCCTCGGCCCCTGCCATGCGCACGAACCAGTCGCCCAGCCGCCCGTACTCGAAGGGCCCGCCAGCCAGCCAGGCCGCTTCCCGGGCCCGGCCTATCCCTTCCTCCAGACCCAGTAGCATCCTCCGGGCCGTGGCCGACAGGTGCTCGACGCACTCGGCCGCGGACCAACGATCCACCTCGGGCCTGAGGTTGTAGGTGTCGGCGTCGAGGCCGGCGGTGAGATTCCTGATCTCGCCCTTGGCCCACCGGAAGTCGGTCCGGTAGCCCTCGAGCTCCGGTATCAGGGGCGCTTCGGCCGTGGCGGGCTCTTCGGCCATGGTGGGTTCTTCAGCCCTGGTGGTTTCTTCGGCTGTGGTGGGTTCTTCGGCGCAAGGCTCGGGCGAGGCGGGCAACCCTTCGCTCATATCTAGCATCTCCAGGTCGTGGGGTCGTTACGGCGAGTCTCCGCGGCCGAGGGCGCTCGCCGATTCGCGGCCCGGAATATAGTCTCCTGCTGCCGCGATCGCCCGTTCGCCGCGGGGCGGCGAACACGGCCCAGCGGCCCCGGAGCTGTCGGCCCGGCCCACGGGCGCGACGACTCGAAAGGACGATATCTATGACCTCTCACGGACTGGGTGGCCTGGCCGGCCTGGCCGGCGCCATCGCGGCGCTCGGGGCGGCGGGCTGCGGCGAGGGGCAGAGCCCCGCCGCACGGCTGGAGGCGGAGGTGGACACGGTCGACGGGGTGCAGCGCCTGCACTACCCGGCCAGCGGAGCCCCGACGCTCGCCTGGCGACTGGACACGGCGGCGGTCATCGGGGGCTACGGAAAGGAGTCGGCCGAGTATCAGTTCGACCAAGTCCCGGCGGGCGGTCTGGCGGGAGACTCGGACGGCAACCTGTACGTGCTGGACGCCGCCGGAAAGAGAGTCCTGGGCTACGATTCCTCCGGGGCGTACCGCGGCGCCTGGGGCCGCGAGGGCGGGGGGCCCGGCGAGCTCCGGATGCCGACCGGCCTCGCGGTCGGTCCGGGGGACACCCTGTGGGTGCTGGACCGCAGCAATCGCCGCGTAACGCTCCTGCCGCTGGATCCGGGGAGTGAGCCCGGTAGTCTTCCGCTCCCCGAGGAGAACTCCGGGATGAGCGGCCGCATCTCGCTCGGCGACGGCGGGTTTTACGCCCAGCTTGCCGTGTTCTCCTTCCGACCCGGAGAGGAGACCGGCCCGCCTCCGCGCCCGCTGGTCCACCAGCGGCGCGACGGGTCCCCGGGCGACACGGTGTGGACGGCGCCTCCGTACGTCTTCGATCGCATAGAGCTCACCTCGGGTGACGGGGTGGCGGTCATCCTCACGGCCCGGGCGTTCAACCCTGCCTTCCTCTGGAGGCGGTTCTCCGACGGGACGTTCGCCGTCGCCGACGGGCCGCAGTTCGACGTTCGCTTCCTCGCGCCCACCGGCGAGGAGCTGGTTCGTCTTCAGCGGGATCCGCTACCGAGGGCCACTACCGAGGCGGACAGGGACTGGGCGCGGGAGCGGGTCCGAGAGAGTGCGCAGACCAGCGACTCGCCCGCCGTGCGGCGGACCTTGGAGGAGCGGCTGGAGAAGATGACCTTCGCGGACCTCATCCCGCGTCTCACCGGCCTGGCGGTGGACGAGCGCGATCGTCTGTGGGTGGGGGTGTCGGAAGAAACGCCGCAGGAAACGGAGCGGATCGACGTGTACGACCGGGTTGGCCGGCTGGTCGGCGAGATCCTCGACCCGCCCTTCTTCCCGGACCTGTTCTACGGCGGCGGGCTGGCGGCCCACCTCACCCGCGACGAGCTGGACGTGCAGCAGATAGTGGTCGCCCGGCTGGTGGAGGAGTAGGCGGCGGACCGGCCGGCTCGCTGACCGGCGCTCCGGGCTTCGGTCGCCCGGGGCCCGGCGGGCTTCAGCGGCTCGGCGCCCGCTGCGTCAGTCGGTGCACCAGGACGGCCGTCCGCTTCGTCATCACCGGAATCGAGCCCAGGTCGACCTTCTCCAGCGGCGTGTGCGCGCCCTCCCCTACCACTCCCAGGCCTCCGAGCGAAGCCACGTGCTGGGCGGCGAACGAGATGTCGGCCGCGCCGCGCCGCCCGGGATCCACTGGCTCGATGGGGCCGAATCCCAGGTCCAGGCTCACCCGGTCGAGCAGGGCCAGAAGCTCCTTGTTCCCGGCGGTCGGCGCCATCGGTGGATACGACTCGCGAAACTCGATCGTAGCCGCCGCGAGCGGAAGGTTCGCGCTCACGATGTCCCTCATTCGCTGCTTCGCGCGCCTGAGCTGCTCCGGGGCCAGCGTCCGCAGGTCGCCGGCCACCGTCGCTGTCTGGGGGATCACGTTCGTCTTCCCGTAGGCGGACCCGAGGTGCCGCTCGGGATCGAGCTCCACGGTCGTGCCTCCGAGGATGATCCCGGCTCCGAAGGTCAGGTACTTCTCGCCGCGAAGGTCGTCGTAGAAGGCAGTCAGGATGCGCGCCGCCTCGTAGATGGCGCCGGCTCCGTACTCCTCGTGGAAGATCATCGACGAGTGACCCCGCCTGGCCTTTACCTCCAGCGTCCAGTCGGTGAAGCCGCGCCGGGCGATGGTGGCGGAGTTCGTCCCGCCCACCCCGCCCTCGAAGCCGAGAGCCGCATCGCTCCGCTTCGCCGCCTCGAAGAGGTCCTGCCGGCTTATGGTCAGGGGGTCGCCCGTCTCCTCCTCATCTCCCAGCAACGCCACGATGACCCGGGCATCGTCCAGGGCGCCGGCGGCATGCAGGGCCTTGAGGGCGTACAGGATCACCACGTCGCCGCCCTTCATGTCGGCCACTCCCGGCCCGCGGGCGGAGCCGTCATCGAGCATCTCGAATCGCTGGAACGGGCTGTCCTCCTCGAACACGGTGTCGAGGTGCCCGATGAGCAGGACCCGGCTCCCGGAACCGCCGTCGCGCTCGGCGAACAGGTGGCCGGCCCGGTTGACCTCGGCCGGCATGTCGACCCAGCGGGTACGGAACCCGAGCGCCCGCAGCTCCTCGGCGAAGATGCGCCCCACCTCGCGCACGCCATCGTGGTTCATTGTACCGCTGTTGACGGCGACGATGCGCTCTAGGAGCTCGATCGCCTCCTCGGCGTGCGTGTCGACCCAGGCTACGAGCCGCCGCTCCAGGGGCGAGACATCCCCGGCACACGGGTCGGCCGCGGGCTGCCGTACCACCCGGCCCCGGGCCGCGGGCTGTGCGACTACCGGCTCCAGGGACAGCGGCTCTTCGGCGCTGCCGGCGGGAGCCACGACCGGGACTTCGCTCACCCCGGGCGGAGCGCTCGCGCAGCCCGCCAGGAGCGCGGTCAAGAGAAGGGCCGGCAGAGTTCTTTTCACTTCTCCTCCTGCGGTGACATCGGGAATGCTCTCCGGTACGCGGCCGGTACCGTCATGTTCCCCACCGGCACGGCCATCGGCACTTCCTCACCTTGCCCGACCGGGCACGGCAACGGTATTTTTTACCGAACAAAAGCCGAAAGTGCCTCCCGAGAACGACAGGTGAGCCCGAAGCGCAGCAGTCCCGTCCCCGAGTGGGTGCCCGCCGATCTCCCGGCGGCGCCGGGCGTATACCAGTTCGAGGACGCGCTGGGAGCCCCTATCTACGTGGGCAAGAGCGTGAACCTGAAGCGGCGGGTGCGGGGCTATTTCTATGGCGGCGGGCCGGAGAGCCCGCGCATGGCCCAGATGGTCAGACTGGCGCGCGGGGTGAGCGCCGAGCGGGCGGGTAGCGACCTCGAGGCGCGGCTCGAGGAGGCCGAACGGATCGAGCGGCACCGTCCTCCGTTCAACCGCGCCCTCAAGAACCGCTCCCGCGGCTGGTACCTGGAAATCGACTGGGGCGATCCGTTTCCTCGCATCCGGGTGGTGAGCCGGGCGCGGCGTTCGCGGGCGCAGTACTTCGGGCCGTTCCGCGGGCGCCGCCTCCCGGCCGAGGCGGTCAGGCTGGTCGAGAAGATCTTCCGCCTGCGAAGCTGCGCCGGCTCGCTCCGGCCTGAACCGTGCGGATCGGCCTGCCTCCAGTACGGCATCGGGCAGTGCACCGCCCCGTGCGTCCACGCGGTAGGAATCGACTCCTACCGGCGCCAGGTGAGGGAGGCCGCCCGGCTGCTGGCGGAACCCGAATACCTGCCGGTGGTGGTCGGTCGCTTCCGGGAGCTGCGCGACCGCCACGTGGCCGGCGGAACTCCGGAGGAAGCCGCCGGCTGGCAGAGGAGGCTCGCCTGGCTGGACGAGCTCGACAGCTACCGCCAGGGGCTGGAGCGACCGTGGGTGGATCGCTCCTGGCTGATCGTGCTCCCCGGGCCGACGGACGCGACCGGGGTGTTGCTGCCGGTGGCCCGCGGGCGCGTGCTGCCGCGGCGAAGGATCGCGTGGAGCGACCCGCGCTGGCGGGCCGCAGTGGAAGCGAAGTGCTATGCCGTGCGGCTGGCCGAGCTCCGGGCGGAGGCAGTCTTCCCCCCGGCCGAGCTCACGCCCAGCATGATCGTAACGTCGTGGCTGGAAGCGGGCGCTCCCGAGGGAGACGCCTTCGACCTGGACGCCCTGGAGACGGCCGACGTGCTGGACGAGCTGGCGCGGTGCTGAAGCGGTCCGCCGGCGGGCGCGGGCTGCGGCCGCCGGCGGTCAGACTCGCGAGCTCTTGTCCTTGACGGGAGCGGGATTACCGTTTGTGACGGGAGCGGGAGCCGGGCTCAGCCCTCGTCGCCCTCGTCTTTCTCTTCCGCCGCCTCTTCCTTCATCTCCTTCTCGTAGCGCTCCGCCTTCTCGGCCTTCATCTGCATCTCGTGCTCGTGCTCGCGCATCATCATCTCGCACCGCATGCCCTCTTCGCCGTACTGGGCGAGCTTCTCGCGGTGCTTGGCGAGCTTCGCCTCGCAGGCCTCGGCGCCCTCCGCGTCACCCTCGGCGGCAATCGCCTCGCACTTGCCGGCGACCTCAGCCAGGTGCTCCTCGGCCATTGCCATGTGCTCGGCGTGCATCTGCTCGCACTCCTCGCCGCCTTCTTCGCCGCAGGCACAGCCCTTCATGGCGTGCTCGGCGTGCATTTCCATACACTTCTTGGCGGCCTCCTCGTCGCCTGCAGCCATCTCCTTGCACTTCATGGCAGCTTTGTCTACGGCCTTGGCGGCGTACTCCTTCTTCACCTTTTCCACCTCGGGCTCCGCTTCCTGCCCGAAGGCGGGCGGCGCGGCAACCGTGAGCAGGAGGAAGGTCGCTGCGGCGAGGGTCAGGCTTGTACATGTCTTCATGTTGGAAACTCCATCTCCTGGTTGGGGACTGTGTGGTTGGAACCACATACCCCGCTACACCATGGGGGTTCACGCGTGAGAGGAGGGACCGGAGAGGCGGCGCGGAGCAGGGGCCGGCGGGACGCCGGGGCTCAGAGCGTCAGCTCGTTGGTCCGCTCGGGATGGTCGGGAAACCCCTCCGCGTCCGCCGGGAGCAGCGACGTGACCAGGCCGCCCTTCGTCTCCCAGGCGTCGAACTCCTCCGCGTAGCGCAGGCCCCAGGCCTCGCCGCGCTGCCGGTGCCAGGCGTCCAGCCAGTCCGGATCGGGGAACTCCAGGTCCTGCTGGTAGTGGCGGGCCAGCTCCAGGATGGTCTCGCGGTACGGCTCGGCGTCGATGGCCACGGCCGGCAGGTGCGAGTGCAGGCCGCGGTAGGTGAAGACCGGGGCGGGCGCCCGGTGAGGCTCCAGCGGCGCCACCACCCTCTTGATGCGGGCCAGGGTGATGGCATCGCGCACGATCTCCCCGCAGGCCTGGTGATCGGGGTGGCGCATGCCCCGTCTCCAAGCGTGTCCCCAGGTGATGACGCCGTCCGGCTTGAGCTCCGCGATGAGGCGCGCGACTCGCGCGGCGGCCTCCGGGCTGGCCTGGAGGCGCGTGTCGGGGAAGTCCAGGAAGCGGGTCTCGACGCCCAGTATCTCACCCGCCCGCCGGCCGTGCTCCTCGCGGCGGCAGATGATCTCGTCGGTGGGCACCGGGCCCAGCGCCTCGGTCATCTCTCCGCGGGTCAGCCACGCCAGAACGACGCGGTCCCCGCGGTCCCGCTGGGCGAGGATGGCGGCGGCGACGCCCACCTCGTCGTCGGGGTGGGCCAGAGCCACCAGCAGGGTCAGCCGGTGGATCAGAAGGGGCCGAAAGTCAGGCGCACGCCGGCCGTGACCGGGACCACCCACGCGGTGTCGAACGGCTCTATGCCGGCAACGGGATCCATGAACACCTGAGTGTCGTTCTCGTCGGCGATGATCAGATACGACTGGCCCTGCGCGAAGATGTTGAGCCGGTCGGAAACCTGGTAACCGAGCCTGGCACCGCCGTTCAGGGTGAAGTACCGCTCGTCGAAGGCCGCCGCCGGGTGGCCCGCGTCGAACGTCTCGTCGACGTTCATGCTCATGACCCCGGCGCCCACGTTCACGCTGAAGGTGAACGGCACGTCCTGCCAGATGGGGCGGCCGAAGTTCACCTCGAACCCGCCGCCGAAGTAAATCAGGTCCATCGGGGGCGACAGGATGACGTCGAACTCGTCCTTTCCGTCGTTCAGGAGGATGGCGTCGAAATCGCCTCGCAGCGCCCAGTTGGGATGAAAATGCCAGGCGAGGGTGCCGCCGAAGGAACCGCTCGGGTCGGTCAGGTCCCACATCTGCCCCGCCGGAATCCCGACGCCAGCGTGACCCTCGAGCGAGATCTGCCCGGCTTCCTGCGCATTGGCCGCCGGTGCGGCGATCAGCAGCGCGATGGCGAGAAGCGCGCTGGTTTTCGTGGCGTATTGCAAGGGTTCCTCCTTGGCTTCCCGAATGAACGGCCTCTGCTCCCGGACGGCGCGGCGGCGGATTTCCGCGACGCACCGCCGGAACGGAGTTGACGGAACTGTGCTCCAGCGACCCCTCGACGTGCAGGAACCGCGCCAGAAATCAACCTTCGGGGGCTCCCTCTCCCACCACCCGCTTCATCAGTCGCCCGGCCTCCAGGTTCTCGCCGCCCTGCAGTCCGTTCATGAGCAGGACGGCCTCCCTGGGAACGGTGGACGGGTAGCGCTCCACGAACTCCTCGGCCGACATGGCGCTCCGCAGGGTCACTATTTCCAGGCGCCGCGGCTCGACGCCCAGCATCCGCCGGTCGGTGAGGGCGGCGAAGGTCTCGAAGGAGCCCTCGAAGGCCACCGCGTACCGGCCCATGCGCGAGGGGGTCGTGTAGCCCAGGAGCTGATACGTGTGATCACGGTGGCGCACGAAAAGGACCTCGCCCTCCAGGGTCCTGCGGCCGGCCGTGGCCCGGAAGGTGGCCTGCACCGCCCGCAGCCCGTTCACTCTCCTGCTGCGGGCGCCGGTCCGCGTGACCGAGCGCTGCGCGAAGAATTCCCGCGCCGCCTCATCGGGCGTCCCCTCGGCCAGGGTGAGCTGCATGATCGCGTCCTCGTCGGGCGCCTGCGCCAGCACCGCCTGGGGCGCGTTCTGCGTCTCCCAACCCTCGGGAAAGGCCACCTGGAACTCCAGATCGGGATGCAGGAACAGGCTCCCCAAGAAGAAGCCCTGGCGCGGGTCCGGCCCGAATACGATCCCGTCCACCCTGCGCAGGTACTCGTCCCGCCGGACTATGCCTCCGGACACGCCGGACTCCGCGATCCGCTGCTCCGCCGCGGCCACGCGGTTGCCCGGATTCGGGTGGGTGGACTGCCACTCGGGGACGGACCTGCCGCTGTCCTCACGCTGCCGCTCGAGGATGCTGAACATGTCCACCGCGCCCTGCGGGTCGTATCCCAGCCGGGTCATGTACCGGAAGCCGAGCAGGTCGGACTCCCGCTCGTCGTCCCGGCCGAACTTGAGGAACAGCAGGCCGAATCCTCCGCCCAGCACGTCGGCGAAGGGGGCCAGCTCCGGGACGATGACGGTGCCGGCCACCAGCCCGATCTGGGCGAGCTGGGCGCGGCTGATCTGCTCCACGCTGTGGCGGGCGGTGATGTGCCCGAGCTCGTGACCGAGAACCGAGGCCAGTTCCGCCTCGGAGTTGAAGTAGGTCATGAGTCCGCGCGCCACGTACACGGGTCCGCCCGGCAGGGCGAAGGCGTTTATGACCGGATCGTCGACTATCTTGAAGCTCCACGGGAGCTCGGGTCGCTCCGAGACGGCGGCCAGCCCCTGCCCGATGGAGTCCACGTAGGACTGGAGGTCCGGGCTGTCGTACAGGCCCATCGCGGCGTCGACCTGGGCCGCGGCCTCCTGCCCCATGGAAATCTCCTGACCCTCGCTCACCAGCGACAACATCCTCCCGCCGGTGGCGGGGTTGATGGCGCAGGCTGAAAGCGAAAGGCTCCCGGCCAGCAGCAGGGCCTGCGCGTTGCCGGTGGCGATCTGTCTCCAGTGCATTCCCGGACTCCGTGCTTCGGGTTCGCCGTTCCGTGCTTCGGGCTCGCCGCTCCGTGGCCCGGCCGACGGCATGTTCGATCGCCCTAAAGATAAGCGCCTGGCGGATCGGCACCACGGGGGCGGAGCGCAGGAGCACACGGGACGAAGCGAGGCCGGCCTGGCGCTGCCCGCGGCCGGGTCCGTGCGGCCCGGTCTTGTACACGGACCGGGGATCTGCACACTTTGGCGCTGGCGCGCCGCGGCAGCGGCCACGTGTGGTCACCTAATCGAGCCCCCGGGCGACGGAGAGCGACAGATGACACAGCCCCCAGCCGACGTCGTCTGGCTCAAGGCGCTCGACCTCGATGAGCTCCCGGAAGGCCGCGTGAAGCCGGTCACCTGCGCCCACACCACCGTCTGCCTCACCCACCACGACGGAGAGTACGCCGCTCTCGACAACAGCTGCCCGCACCAGGGCGGACCGCTCGGCGAAGGCTCCATAGAGAACGGCTGGCTGCGCTGTCCGTGGCACGGCTGGGACTTCCACCCGCTGACCGGTCGGCCGCCGGGCGGTTTCGACGATGGGGTGGATACCTTTGCGGTGGAGGTGCGCGAGAACGGGGTGTTCGTCGGCTTCCCGCGCCAGGCAGAGCACCAGCGGACCGTCTCCGACCTGATGGTGGAGACGATGATCAACTGGGGCGTGCGGTGGGTGTGGGGCATGGTGGGGCACTCCAACCTCGGGCTGGCCGACGCGCTGCGCCGGCAGGAGGAGGCCGGGAGCCTCCGCTACATAGGCATCCGCCACGAAGGCGCGGCATCGTTCGCCGCCTCCGCCTACGGCAAGCTGACGGGGCGTCCGGCCGCCTGCTTTTCCATCGCCGGACCCGGCGCCACCAACATGCTCACCGGGCTGTGGGACGCGAACGTGGACCGTTCCCCGGTCCTGGCGCTGACGGGCCAGGTGGACACGCAGGTGCTCGGACCGGGCGCTTTTCAAGAAGTGGATCTGCAGGCGGCGTACGGCAAGGTGGCCCAGTGGAGCCAGCCGGTCCTCCATTCCAGCCGGCACGCGGAGCTGGTGAACCTGGCCTGCAAGAGCGCCATCCTGAACCGCGGGGTCTCACAGCTCATCTTCCCCGACGAGGTGCAGGTGCTGCCGGCCGAGGGAGCCGGGGCGGGCGGACCCGAGGGGCGAATCACTTCGCGGACGATCGCGCCGCCGGAGGAATCGCTCCAGCGCGCGGCCAACCTGCTGGCCGGGGCCGAGAGGCCGACCATCATAGTGGGCCACGGGGCGCGCTTCGAGATGGGGGCGGTGATCGAGCTGGCCCAGCAGCTTGGCTGCCCGGTGATCACGACCTTCAAGGGGAAAGGTCTCATCTCCGACCGTCACCCGCTCGGCTGCGGCGTCCTGGGCCGCAGCGGCACGCCGATCGCGAGCTGGTTCATGAACGAGTCGGACTGCCTGCTGGTCCTGGGCGCCAGCTTCAGCGACCACACCGGAATCACGCCGAAGATCGCCACCATCCAGGTGGACTTCGACGCCATGACGCTGGGCAAGTTCCACCCGGTCACGGTCCCCGTATGGGGGGAGATCGGGATCACCACGCGCCTGCTGGGGAAGCGCATAGCCGGTCGCGCCCAAGCGCGGGACCGGCGGGAGGAGATCGCCGAGCGGTGGAGGCTGTGGCGGGCCGAGAAGCGCGGGCGGGAGGAGGACGACCGGGGGCACGGGATCAACTCTGCCGCCGTGTTCGCGGCCATGAACCGCCACGTCCCGGAAGATGCGATCATCGCCGTCGACGTGGGCAACAACACTTACTCGTTCGGCCGCTACTTCGAGTGCGAAGGGCAGGCGGTGCTGATGTCGGGCTACCTGGGATCGATCGGGTTCGCCTACCCGGCGGCGCTGGGCGCGTGGGCCGCCACGCAGGAGGACGACCCCCGCTTCAGCGGCCGGCCGGTGGTAGCTGTCTCCGGTGACGGCGGCTTCGGACAGTACATGGCGGAGCTCACCACGGCGGTCAAGTACGGGATGAGGATCACCCACGTCCTCCTCAACAACGGCGAGCTGGCCAAGATCTCCAAGGAGCAGCGGACCGCCAACTACGACGTGTGGCAGACGTCCCTGCACAACCCCGACTTCTCGGAGTACGCCAATATCTGCGGTGCCCTCGGCATCAGGGTGGCCCGGCCGGACGAGCTCGACTCGGCGCTGGCCCGCGCTCTCGCGCACCACGGACCCAGCCTCGTCGAGGTGATGACGGATCCGGAGATGATGTGAGGTTCTTTTCACGTTCGTTCAGATCCCGCCAGGGAGGGAGAGTCACGATGCGAAGAAGCTTGGCCGCGCTGGTATGTCTGGGACTGGTCATCGCCTCAGCCGGAGAGGCGACGGCACAGGGTTCGCGGACCGTGCAGTTCGGGCCTCAGCTTAGCTGGGGGGACGACGCCGACCTCGGGGTCGGTGGCCGGGCGCAGGTATCGGTCCCCGCAACTCAGTTCGTGATCATCGGCTCGTTCGACCTGTTCTTCCCGGACAGCGACGGCGGACCTGATATCGACTACTGGGAGATCAACGGGAACGCCGTCTACGAGTTCGATCTAGCGGGCGAGACGACCATCCGCCCGTATGCCGGCGCCGGTCTCAACATCGCGCACGCGACGCGCGACTTAGCCGGCCTCGGGGACTCCAACACGGACCTGGGCCTCAACCTGCTGGGGGGCGCGCGGTTCGACGCCGGACCGATCCAGCCGTTCATCGAGCTGCGGGTGGAGGCCGAGGGGGGCGAGCAGTTCGTCATCACCGGCGGGGTGCTGTTCTGAGGCACGTCGCCGAGGCCTGAGCGGGCGCAGAACGGGGCCGGAAGGGCCATGACCGAAGCCACCGCGAGCGGGCGCAGGGAAAAAGTCGCCACCTGGAGCGAGCTGGAGGACCGCGCTCCGGCTTACGCGCTGGTCGGAGAGGTGGACCTGGTGGTCATCCGGCACGGGGAAGAGGCGTCGGTCCTGTACGGGCGCTGCCTGCACCGGGGCGCCCTGCTGGCGGACGGATTCGTCAGGGGCGACAACCTCATCTGCGGCGTCCACTACTGGGACTACCGCCTGGACACGGGGGTCAGCGAGTACCAGAACGCCGAGGCTCTCCAGCGCTTCACCGCGTGGGTCGACGTGGAGGAGGACGCGGTGTGGGTGGACGGCGACGAGGTCGCCGCGTGGGCCGAACGGCACCCGCAGCCGTACCGCCGCGACGCATACCAGGGACTGTACGACGACATCCACGGTACCCCGGAGGAGCCGCACAACAGGTACATCCGTGAGCTGGCCCGGGACGGGCTGAGCAAGCTCGGCGGCCACGGAAAGGTGTCGGCCATGGGTGTCCCGCTAACCGAGCTGCCGCGGTGGGACAACCTCCAGATCCTCACCGCGCAGCTTGCCCGCCGGCCCCTGGCCGACCAGGCCGAGGTGGGCACCGAGCTGGTGGTGGGCCCGAAGGCCGGCCGTCCGCTGCGCCTCGAGATACCGATCATAGTGAGCGACATGAGCTTCGGCGCCCTCAGCGAGGAGGCGAAGGTGGCGCTGGCCACGGGGGCCGAGCTGGCGGGAACCGGCATCTGCTCAGGTGAAGGCGGGATGCTCGAGGAGGAGCGGCAGGCCAACTCGCGGTACTTTTACGAGCTGGCCTCCGCCCGATTCGGCTGGGACCTGGAGAAGGTGAAGCGCTGCCAGGCATTCCACTTCAAGGGCGGACAGGGGGCGAAGACGGGGACCGGCGGGCACCTGCCCGGCGCCAAGGTCGTGGGCAAGATCGCCCGGGTGCGGGGCCTGCCGGAGGGAGAGCCGGCCATCAGCCCGTCCCGGTTCCCCGACCTGGAGACGCCCGCCGATTTCCGGGAGGTGGCGGAGCAGGTGCGCGAGGCGGCCGGAGGTATCCCGGTCGGCTTCAAGCTGTCCGCCCAGCACATCGAGGAAGACCTGGACTTCGCCCTCGAGGTGGGCGCCGACTACGTCATCCTCGACGGCCGCGGCGGCGCGACCGGTGCGGCGCCGGAGATCTTCAAGAGCAACATCTCGGTGCCGACCATGGCTGCCCTGGCGCGGGCCCGGCGGCACCTGGACGCGAGGGACGCGGACGGCGTCACCCTGTTCATCACCGGCGGCCTGCGGACCGAATCGGACTTCGTGAAGGCGCTGGCGCTGGGTGCGGACGGCGTGGCGGTGGCCAACTCCGCGCTCCAGGCGATCGGCTGCCTCGGCATGCGGGCCTGCCACACCAACAACTGTCCGGTGGGGATCGCGACCCAGAAGGAGAACCTGCGGGCTCGGCTGGTGGTGGAGCAGTCGGCCCGGCGGCTGGCCAACTTCCTCGAGGCTTCCGTGGAGCTGATGAAGGTGCTGGCGCGGGCGTGCGGACACGACCGGCTCGCGGGGTTCGGCCCCGGCGATCTCACCACCTGGAACCGGGAGATTGCGTACCTGACGGGGGTGCGGTACGCGGGGGTCGCCCCGCCGGCGGGGGACGCTCCGCTCGCGGGAGGCGCCGCATGAGCGGAAACGGGGAATCGGGCGCGGCGGCAGGCTTAGGCGTAGGCGCGAGCGGGCTCGGCGGTCCGGCCCGGGAGCGGGCCGGTGCCGGATGGGAGCCGCTCGGCGATCCACCGCCGGAGGATCTGGCGGACGCTCGTCTCCAGCTTCACTGGGCGATTCAGCTCATACCGGCGTTCGGGGAGGCGCTGGTGACCTCGCGTCCCGACTACAGCCACACGGCCGCCATCTGGGATCCGGGGCGGAGGGCCTTCAGCTCGGAGGAGAGCGATGACGGCTCGCGGCTCCGGCTTTGCCTCCAGCCGGCGGGCCTGGTCTTCCGGTTCCTGGCAGGTGGCGCCGAGACGGGCGAGCCGTTCGCCCTGGCCGGACGGAGGCTGACCGAGGCGCACGCCTGGCTGCAGGCCGAGCTGTCGGGCCTGCCGGCAGAGGGGGCAGCTGTGCTGCGGCCGCTCTCGCCGGAGATCCCCCCACATGCCGTGGGGACCGGAGCCCCGTTCGACGCGGACCCCGCCGCGTTGGCGGAGCTGGGGCGCTGGTACCACGACGCCCACCTGAGCCTCGAAGCCGTTCGTGCGGTGACGCCCGACGCCTCGGCCGTCCGCTGCTGGCCGCACCACTTCGACATCGCGACCCTGATCGCGCTGGACGCCGGCGTCGACGAGGAAGAGGCGAGGTCGGTCGGCGCGGGAATGACTCCGGGCGACGAGTCCTACTGCCGGAGCTTCCTTCCCCGGGTCGGTGGCACACCGAGGGGTGGCTGGGAGCCGTCCTGGTCGGATCGGACCTGGTCGCGGCCGAGCGCCCTGGAGCGGCACAGGCCGGGCGCGGGGCGGCGCAGGCCGGGCGCGGGGCGGCGCAGGAGGGTCTCGCCGCCGGTTTCCTCGACGCCTCGATCGCAGCGTGTCGCGAACTGCTCGCCGGCTGACTCCGCGGGGCCTGCCGGGCAGATCCTGCGCGGTCGGAGGGGAAGAGCCTCAGTGACCTTCAGGGTCGGGCAGATCGACCACGTAGAGCTCTTCGTCCCGGATCGCCACCAGGCGGCCGCCTGGTACCACGAGGTGCTCGGACTGGAGATCGTGCCGGAGTACGAGCACTGGGCGGAGCCCGCGCGGGGCCCGCTGATGATCTCGCCGGACGGCGGCTCCACCAAGCTGGCTCTGTTCAGCGGCTCTCCGCAGGGCGATCGGGAGACGGCTGGATACCACCTGGTGGCCTTCCGGG
>JBDHHR010000049.1:0-17535 GCA_039589295.1 Gemmatimonadota bacterium
TAGCTGCAAGCGATGTCCACCGGACGTTCCAAGGGGCCAGCGGGGAGGCCATCCGGGTTCTGCGCGGAGTGGATCTGTCACTCGATCGCGGCGAGACCATAGCCATAACAGGGCCCAGCGGCTCCGGGAAGTCAACGCTTCTCCACATTCTCGGAGGTCTGGACCTGCCCACCTCCGGAATGGTCAGGCTCGGAGGTAAGGAGCTCGGCAGCCTGGGCGACCTGGAGCTGGCTCGCCTGCGCAACCGGTATGTGGGCTTCGTGTTCCAATTCCATCACCTTCTGCGTGATTTTTCGGCACTCGAGAATGTCATGATGCCGCAATTGATAGCCGGTGTGCCGAAGGCGTCCGCCGGAGAGCGGGCGATGGACCTCCTGGATCAGATCGGGCTGCGGTCGCGGGCCGCCCACCGCCCGGCGAAGCTGTCCGGGGGTGAGCAGCAGCGGGTCGCGGTAGCCCGTGCTCTGGCGAACGAGCCGCCTGTGTTGCTGGCGGATGAGCCTTCCGGTAACCTGGATGTCGACACCAGCGAAAGGCTGCATGCCGTCTTGTTCGAGCTGGTCCAGGATCACGGCACGGCGTTGATCGTGGTGACCCACAACCGAGCGCTTGCCGCCAGAACGGACCGGATCATGCAGCTGAAGGGTGGCGTCCTCTGTGAGGTATAGGGGTCCCGGGAAAGATACGGTGGGACACCAGGTGAAGGGCTGAGACGAGTATGCAGTGCGACGACTGTAACGAGCGACCGGCCGAGGTCCAGCTCACGGCCATCGAGGACAGCGAGATGAAGACCCTTCATCTGTGCTCGAAGTGCGCCGGCGAGAGGGGCCTGACGAGCTCGGCCCTGCCAAAGGTCCCGCTGGTCGACTTCCTCGCACAGCTCGGGAAGGACCAGGCGAGCTTCGCGCCGGAGGCCGCCGGGGAGCCCTGTCCGTATTGCGGTACGACGGTGCAGGATTTCCGGAAGACGGGAAGAGTAGGCTGTTCCGAATGCTACGCTCACTTCGAACCGCAGCTGCGCGCCCTCCTGCGTCGGCTGCATGGCTCCGTGCAGCATGCCGGAAAGCTCTACTTGAGCGAGAGCTCCGAGATCGGCGACCGGCTCAGTCGCATTGCGAGCATGCGCCGGCGACTCCAGCGAGCGATCGACACCGAGGACTTTGAAACGGCCGCGGATCTCCGTGACCGTATACACAACCTGGAGCTGGCGGAGTGATAGAGAGCGGCGCGCCTCTGGCGAACGAAGGGTCCGATTGGATTCGGGGCGACGGACACGAGGGAGAGGTGGTCCTCTCGACCCGTGTTCGAGTGGCTCGCAACCTCCAGGGTTTCACTTTCCCGGTGCGGGCGTCTGCAGATGAGCGGGCGGAGGTGCTGGTGCGTGTGCGGGCAGCCGCGTCGGCCAGCGACTGTCTGGGGGATGCTCATCTATGGGAAATAGAGGACCTGGACGAGGGCGAACGGAACCTCCTTCTGGAGCGGCACCTCGTGAGTCGGGAGCTGGTCGGAGCGGAGGGTCTTCCGGCCGCGGGAGGAGGGGCCCTCATTCTATCCACGAGCGAGCCGATCGGACTGATGGTCAACGAGGAGGATCACCTGCGGATGCAGGCTCTGGCCGCCGGCTTCCACCTCGAGGAAACGTGGCGACGCATAGACCGGCTTGACGAGGAGATCGGCCACCTGCTGCCGTACGCCTTCCATCACGAGTTCGGCTTCCTGACGTCTTGTCCGACGAACGTCGGCACCGGCCTCCGGGCGTCCGTCCTTATTCATCTGCCCGGTCTGGTGCTTACCAAGGAGATAAGCAAGGTCCTGGAAGGAATTTCACAGGTCGGCCTGACGTACAGGGGACTGCACGGCGAGGGGTCAGAGGTTGTCGGCAACTTCTTCCAGATCTCGAACCAGACCACCCTCGGGAAGAGTGAGGAGGAGCTCATCGACCACCTGGCCCGCATCGCCGGGAAAGTCATCGAGTACGAGAAGAGCGCGCGCTCGGTGCTCCTGCGCGAAGCCCCTGCCGTTCTGGAGGATAAGGTGTGGCGGGCCTATGGAATCCTCCGGACCGCCAGGAGCCTGTCCGTCGAGGAGATGATGAACCTGCTTTCCGGCGTCAGACTGGGGCTTTCTCTGAAACTTCTGCATTCGCCCAGGGTAGAGACGCTGAACGAAATCCTGGTGCTGGGTCAGGCCGCACACCTCGAGCGAGCAGCCGGCGGCCGTTTGGACGAGGGCGAGGCGGATGTCTGTCGCGCGACGTTCGTTCGTGATACGCTAGCCGCGGACGATGGCGGAATATCAGCCATGAAAACAAGGCAGCAGCGGAAGTCTTGAAGGGGCGGAACGGAGGCCGCCTGGACCCCCCCATGAACTACAATTTCACCGATCGCGTACGGAAGGTGCTTGCCATGGCTCGCGAGGAGGCGGTCCGTCTCCAACACGACTACGTGGGCACCGAGCATATTCTTCTTGGCCTCATCAGGGAAGGCGACGGCGTAGCGGCGGAAGTGCTCCGCAGCCTGGCCGCTGATCTGGACGATCTCCTTCGCTTGGTGGAGGAGAACATACGCCCGGGCAAGTCCAGTGCGGCGATCGGCGAGCTGCCTTACACGACGCGGGCGAAGAAGGTCTTGGAATACGCCATGGCCGAGGCCCGCGAGCTCAATCACAGTTATGTGGGCACAGAGCACCTGCTGCTGGGCCTGCTGCGTGAGGAGAAAGGCCTGGCGGCCAGGGTGCTGGGTGAGCTGGGCATCGGCCTCGACGAGGCGCGCGCCGAGATGCTCAAGCTGTTGGGAACCGAAACGCAGGCCGATCAAGAGGGGCCGGAGTCGGCGCCGGGCGGCGCCAAGGCGGAATCAAAGTCCAAGACGCCCGCCCTCGATCACTTCTGCCGCGATCTCACCGAGTTGGCCCGCGAGGGCAAGCTGGATCCGACGATCGGACGGGTGACGGAGATCGAACGGGTCATGGAGGTCCTCTCACGGCGCAAGAAGAACAACCCGGTCCTCATAGGTGAGCCCGGGGTGGGAAAGACGGCGATCGTCGAGGGGCTCGCTTCGAAGATCGTCCGGGCGGACGTTCCCGAGAGCCTTAAGGAGCACAGGGTTCTGGCGCTCGACATGGCGGCGGTGATCGCCGGCACCAAGTACCGGGGGCAGTTCGAGGAGCGCTTGAAGGCTATAGTCAACGAGATATCGCAGAACAAGGGGGTCATCCTTTTCATAGACGAGCTGCACACGCTCGTGGGGGCGGGCGCCGCGGAGGGAGCGATCGACGCATCCAATATGCTCAAGCCGGCCCTGGCGAGGGGCGAGCTTCAGTGCGTAGGCGCGTCTACCCTTAACGAATACCGGAAACACATCGAGAAGGACGGAGCGCTCGAGAGGCGCTTTCAGACGGTGATCGTCGAGCCGCCCACCATCGAGGAAACGATCGAGATCCTCAAGGGGCTGCGGAAGCAGTACGAGGACCATCACAGCGTCACCGTGCCGGACGAGTCGCTGGTGGCCGCCATCAAGCTTGCCGACCGTTACATCACCGATCGCTTCCTGCCCGACAAGGCGATCGACGTGGTGGACGAAGCCGGTGCTCGCTCTCGACTTGGAGCTCAGGTTCCACCTCCGGAGGTACAGCGCCTGCGAGACGAGCTCGACGAACTCGGCGCGCGCAAGGATGAGTCGATTCGAAATCAGGACTTCGAACGGGCTGCTACGCTGCGTGACCGGGAGAAGGAGCTTCAGGGTGAGATCCGCCGCACGCAGGAAGAGTGGGAGAAGAAGCAACGCGAGTACCGACCCGTCGTGGACGAAGAGGCGGTGGCGTTCATCGTCTCTCGCTGGACGGGGATCCCCGTCCAGCGACTGCGGGAAGAGGAGACGGAGCGGCTCCTCCGCATGGAGGAGGAACTGCATGAGAGCATAGTAGGGCAGGACGAGGCGATAACTGCGATCAGCAAGGCCATACGGCGCACCCGGGCGGGACTCAAGGACCCGAACCGCCCGATCGGCTCGTTCGTCTTCTGCGGTCCGACGGGAGTGGGGAAGACCGAGCTCGCCCGTCAGCTCGCCAAGTTCCTGTTCGCCGACGAGCAGGCACTCATACGCGTCGATATGTCCGAGTACATGGAGAAGTTCTCGGTCAGCAGGCTCATCGGCGCACCCCCGGGCTATGTGGGCTACGAAGACAGCGGCGCACTCACCAAGGCGGTTCGCCGGCGGCCATACTCAGTCGTCCTCCTGGACGAGATCGAGAAGGCGCATCCAGATGTCTTCAATATCCTGCTGCAGGTCCTGGATGAGGGCAGGCTCACTGACAACTATGGGCGGGTAATAGACTTCAAGAACACCGTTCTCATAATGACCTCCAACGTCGGGGGCCGCGACATAGCAACCAGCTCCAAGCTGGGATTCACCGCGGGTGACGCCGGGGCCGACTACGAGAAGATGGCCGAGCGGGTGAAGGACGAGATCGATCGGACCTTCACTCCAGAGTTCCTCAATCGGCTGGACGATGTAATCGTTTTCCACCCCCTTTCGAGGGAGCAGATAGGGAATATCGTGCACATCATGCTCCGCGAAGTCCAGGCACGCCTGGCCGAGGAGTATCTCGGTCTTCGCCTCAGTGACGCGGCCGTGGAGTTCATCGTCGAGCGGGGGTATGATACTCGGTTCGGCGCCCGCCCTCTCAAGAGGACGATCCAGAGATACGTGGAAGACGCCCTGTCCGAGAAGATACTGATGGCCGAGTTCGCGCCCGGAGAGGAGATTGCAGTGGACGTGGCGAAGGACGCCGAATCGCTCGACTTCCGGGCGGTATCCCACTCATCCGCCAAGTGAAGCGCAGCGCACTCACAGGAATGTTGCTGACCCTCGCCGCGCTCCCAGCGGCGGGGGTCGCTCCACTATGGGGACAGGACCGGATCCCCTCCGTGCAGGAGCAGCCGCTCCTCGCCGTTACCATCGACAGCATCGTAGTGCGCGGTGCCAGGCGCTTCTCGGAAGCAGGCGTTCGTCGCATCGCCCAGCTTCGGGTCGGAGAGGTCATCAATGGACCGGACGTCCAGGAGGCGCTGCGCCGGCTCTTCGCCACGGGAGAGTTCTCGGACGTACGTATCAGCGTTACCCGGCGACAGCCCGCGATATTCTATATCGATGTGGCGGAGAGGCCGATCGTGGGCAGATACGAGTTCGTCGGCCTCGAGCACGTGAAGAAGCAGACTGTCATTGACACGGTCGGACTCGTCGCCGGAACGGCCCTGGACCCGGCAAGAATAGCTCGGGCGCGAGCCATGATCAGCAGGCTGCTGGGAGAGGAAGGATTCCCGCAGCCCGAGGTCGACACGACGCTCGTCCCGGACCCTGACGGACTCGATCACTATGATCTCACATTCCAGGTAGACGAGGGCCCCAGACTGGCGCTCGCACGAGTGGAGTTCAGTGGCAACGAGGCCCTCACCGATTCCCAAGTTCGCAGCTCGATGAATACGGTGGAGGAGGGTTTCTTCTGGTTCAAGCCAGGCGAGCTCCACCGGGACGAGTACCGTCTGGACCTGACCGAGCGGATACCCGATCTGTATGCCAGCCAAGGTTATATCGACCTCGAAGTGCTCGGCGATACGATCGTCGTGGATACGCTGACCGGTAAGGGACGCATCGACATTCGTGTCCGTGAAGGGGCCCAGTACCGTCTGCGGTCGTTCGACATCGATGGGAACCGACGTTTTCCGACTTCTCAGCTCGCGGAGTACTTCGCGCCGGCACGGGAAGGACTCCTGGAGTCGGATCAGGGCGAGTTACCGCCGTTTGACCAAGCGGCTTTCGAGGAAGCGACAGGGAAGGTCGCGGATCTGTATCGCGATGCAGGGTATCTTCGGGTGCGGGTCGTGCCGGAGATAGAGAGAAACCGGCCGGACAGTGCGGGGGCACCGCCAACGGTCGATGCACGCTGGTTCGTCAACGAGGGACAACCAGCATATGTACGGACCGTGGAAATCGTTGGAAACGATTACACCCACGACCGAGTGATAAGGCGTCTGATTCTTACTCTGCCCGGTGACGTCTACTCGCAGCAACTGCTCATCCAGAGCATTCGCAACATACAGTCGCTGGGGTTCTTCGAGACGCTTCCGCCAGATGAGGCGATCGAGATCAGGCCACGAGACGATGGCGACATCGACCTCGTGTTCCGGGTCAAGGAGAGGCAGACCGGCAACGTCAACTTCGGCCTCTCGGCAGCGGCCGCTACCGGGTTCGCGGGGTTCATCGGCTACGACCAGCCGAACTTGTTTGGGCAGGCCAAGAACGGTCACTTCCGCTGGCTGTTCGGCCGCCGCACGCAGGACATCGAGCTGAGCTATACCGACCCCGAGATCTTGGGCTCGCGGAACAGCTTGACGGTGGGTGTCCAGAGCTCGCGCGACAGATTCCAGACTTTCGATCTTGGCACGCGAAGGCAGACCGGCGGGTTCTTCGAGGCCGGAATCCCGGTGCTTCACATCCGCTCGACGCGCTTCTTCGCCGGATACTCGATCTTCAACGACCAGATAGACGACCTGGAGGCGTTCGGGATCGGCCCGGCACAGGAGGAGCTCATCACCCAGGGAACCAGGAGCACGATCTCTCTGCGGCTGGTCCGGGATACCCGCAGCGGTGGGCTCTTTCCCACCTCGGGGAACCGGAATTCGATAGCCCTCCGGAAGACGGGAGGCTTTCTGGGCGGCGATGGCGATTACAGCAAGGTCGATTTCCAGAGCGAGTGGTTCACCAACGTGGGCCGAATAGGAGGCGGTCCGGGAAGTGTTCCGATAGAGCTGGTTGCGGGACTGTCGTTCCGGGCGGGGTTCGTATTCGGAGACAATCCGTTCTTCGTCGAGCGGTTCTTCGTCGGCGGAACTCAGGTCGGTCAGCAGGTGCGGGGGTACGAGGAGGCGACGATCACGCCTCTGGGCCATGTGCCGCGTAACGCTCCGGTCAACAGTCTCGCGCGCGTCGGAGAGTCGTTCTTCACGACCACAGCCACCTTCGGTGTGAAGCTGACGGACAATATCTTCGCCAGCGCCTTCATCGATGGGGGGAACCTGTGGGAGAAATCGTCACAGTTCAATCCAGCGGACCTTCTGGTAGGAACGGGGTTAGGAGTGAGCCTTCTTACGCCATTCGGTCCTATCGGGATAGATTATGCTTACGGGTTCGATCGACGCGACGTGCTCGGGCGGCCGGACCCGGGCTGGCAATTGCATTTCCGGTTCGGAAGGTTGTTCTGAGGGAATCGAGACAAGTCGGACAAGCTCGAGGAGATAGTCAACATGTTTGTATTTCGTACACTTCTTATCGCTCTGAGTGGTCTGCTGGTTCTTACGAACGGGGCTTCCGGCCAGAATGGACCGCCCTCCGGAACCCACGTGGTCTACCTCCGGTCGGCGGACATCGTGCAGCAGGCACCGGGGTCCGCGGAGGCGCAGCGCACGTTCGAGAGCGAGCTCACGGAGATGCGAGCCGAGCTGCAGATTCAGGCCCAGGTGGTCGACTCTCTGCTGCAGTACTACCAGCGCCAGGAAGTCCTGCTGAGCCCGCAGGCCAAGGATGAAAAGCAGCAGGAGATCCGCGACAAGCAGCAGGAGCTGACGACCCGTCAGCGAGAGCTCGAGACCCGGGCACAGCAGCGCCAGCAGGAGCTTCTGCAGCCTATCCTGCAGCGGGTGAGCGGAGTCATCGAGGAAATCCGGTTGGAGAGAGGCTACTCCATCGTCCTCGACGCGTCCACCGAGGGGGTCGTGGCCGCGGACAGCACGCTCGATATCACCGCGATGGTGCTCTCGAGGCTTGGACAGGTCGCGCCACCGGACTCGGCCAGCCAGTAAGGTAGCTCGGACAGAGGCGCCTAGAGCGCGCGGGCCGATGGCGGGACGGAGGAGTGAAGGGTTCATCGACGCTTCGTCTTCCTGCCTGCGCGTAGGGCTTCTCCGGGGATAAGGCAGAGATGGAAAAGTTCACGGTGGAACAACTCGCCCACTTCGTCGGAGGGTCGGTGGAAGGCGACGGCACCAAGGTCGTCACCGGCGTGGCTCCGGTCGATTTGGCGGGGTCTGCCGACCTCACTTATGTGGTGAGCGCGACTTATGCCCGGCGCCTGGAAGCCAACCCGCCGGCGGCGGCTCTCATTCCCTTCGACCTGGAGCCGGAGGCCGACGGAACGGCGTTCATCAGAGTCGAGAATCCGGAACTGGCGTTCGGCCAGCTTCTGGCCGTTCTCTTCCCCTCGGCGGAGCCGCTGGCAGGCGTACATTCCACGGCGACCGTCGGGCCCGGCGTTCGGCTGGGCACAGGCGTTTCCATAGGGCCATACGTAACGATCGAGGAGGCTGCCCGGATTGGCGACGGCACGACGATCGGCGCCTACTCGTATCTTGGCCCGGGGGTGATCATCGGAAGTCGGTGCGGCATCGATTCTTCGTGCAGCATCCTGGAGGGGGCCGTTCTCGGGGACCGCGTGCGCTTGCACTCCGGGGCCCGCATCTCTGTCGATGGGTTCGGATACACGAAGGGCCCTTCAGGCACGGTCAAGATCCCGCAGGTGGGGCGATGCGTGATCGGCGACGACGTGGAGATCGGTGCCAACACGACGATCGACAGGGGTTCGCTCGGTGATACGGAGATAGGTCACAGCACGAAGATCGATAACCTGGTGCATATCGGCCACAACTGCAGCATCGGGCATGATTGTTTCATTGCGGCCCAGGTGGGGCTGGCCGGATCATCGATAGTGGAAGACGGGGTGCAGCTCGCCGGACAGGTTGGTCTCGCTGGCCACCTCCGGGTAGGCGCTGCCGCTCGCATCGCGGCGCAGAGCGGAGTGATGGGTGACATTCCGGCTGGGGAGACCTGGTCTGGCTATCCGGCCCGCCCTCATCGCATGTGGTTGCGCTCCTCATCGGCGTTCTACAAGCTTCCTCAACTCGTCAGGCGCCTTGCGGCGCTCGAGAAGCGTCTCAGCGCGAAAGAGGAGGAATGAGCGGAGGAAGGCCTGACTCCGCGACGCCACGGCAGCGAACTCTCGACGGTACTTTTACTCTCGAGGGGATAGGGCTGCACAGTGGCTTGCCGGTCCGCACCACACTTGGTCCCGCTGAGCCTGACACCGGTATCGTGTTTCGGCGCATCGACCTGGACGGCGCTCCTGTTGTCCCCGCCGATGTGGAAATGGTATCGGGCGTTGCATGGGAGACAGCGCTCGGCGCCGACGGCGGACTGGTGCGTACAGTGGAGCATCTGCTGGCGGCGGTCGCGGTTCACGGGATCGACAACCTGGATGTCGAGTTGGACGGAGCGGAGCCACCGGCACTCGACGGCAGCGCCGCTGGCTGGTGCGAGGCGATCCGGCGGGTCGGCACGGTGGAGCAGGATGCGGCTGCCAGGACCGTCGTAGTCCAGGAAGCGTTCAGCCTGGCCGAGGGCGATGCCCGATACACGGTCGGGCCGCATCCCGCCTTCAGAGTCTCCGCGGAGATCGATTTCGAGAATCCCGCCATAGGGCGCCAGTTTGCCTCGGCCGAGGTCGAGTGCGGGTCCTTCTGCCGGGAAGTGGCCCCCGCGCGCACGTTCGGTCTCGAGAACTGGCGTGACGCCCTGCACGCGAAGGGACTCGCCCTGGGAGCGACGTATGAGAACACGCTGGTCATCACTGACGAAGGCCTCGCCCCGGGTACCGAGCTGCGCTATCCGGACGAGTTCGTGCGTCATAAGATCCTCGACATCATCGGTGATCTCGCTCTCGTCGGAGCCCGCATACAGGCACATATCGTCGCCGAGCGGCCCAGCCATCGGGGGAACGTGACGCTGGCCCGGCGTCTGAGACGGCTGCTGGCGCGGCCGGTCGACGGCGGGTCCGTGCTCGATATCGACGGAATCCTGGAGTACATCCCGCACAGGTTTCCGTTCCTGCTGGTAGACCGGGTGCTGGAGTTCGAGCCCGGCAAGCGGATCGTCGGTCTCAAGAACGTGACGGTCAACGAACCGTTCTTTGAGGGACATTTCCCCGGTCACCCTATTATGCCAGGTGTCCTGATCGTCGAAGCGATGGCGCAGGCAGGCGGTCTGCTCCTCATGAACGAAGTGGAGAATCCGCAGTCGTCGGTGATGTACTTCCTGGGACTCGACGATGTGAAGTTCCGCCACACGGTGGTTCCTGGTGATCAGCTGGTGTCGGAGGTGAGGCTGCTCCAGTTTCGGGGCCGGACGTGCCGGATGAGCGGTGTCGCGACCGTGAATGGCAAGGTCGTGGCCGAGGCGAAGATGCTGGCCCGGATCGTCGACAGGTGAGCGGCAGAGCGCTTCAGGTAGTGGCCGGAAGCCGACACGGGACGGCGATCCTCCATCCCGATGCCGTCATCGCAGATTCGGTTGCGGTGGGCCCGTACTCGATAGTCGGCCCCGGAGTCGAGATCGGGGAGGGGACGGTTCTGGCCTCGCACGTTCTGGTTGAGAAGGACACTCGAATTGGCGAGGATTGCCGTATCTCCAAAGGAGCCGTGCTGGGCACGGATCCGCAGGACCTGAAGTACGCCGGCGAGCGTACGACGCTCGAGGTCGGGTCTCGAACCATCGTCAGAGAGTACGCCACCCTCAACCGGGGAACCGAAGCCAGCGGTACTACACGAGTGGGCAGTGACTGCCTGATCATGGCCTACGCACACGTCTCGCACGACACCCGCATCGGGAACAGTGTGATACTAGCCAACGCGGTCAATATGGGCGGCCACGTGGAGATCGACGACTGGGCCATCGTCGGGGGGCTGACCGCGATCCACCAGTTCGTGCGTATCGGACGGCACAGCTTCACCGGGGGTGGCTCGAGGCTGCCGCAGGATGTCGTTCCTTACACCATGGTTGCAGGCAGCCCGTGTGCCGCGTTCGGGCTCAACCTCGTCGGCCTCCGGCGCCGTGGCTTCTCGCGCGACACATGCCGAGCCCTTCGTGAGGCGTACCGTACCATCTTTCAGTCCCGCATGAACATCGGCCAGGCTCTGCATAAGCTGGAGTCGCGGGGTGCGTTGAGTACCGAGGTTCAGGACATGATCGAGTTCATTCGGGCCAGCGAGCGCGGCATCACCACGTGAGCGAGATGCGCGTCGGCGTCGCAGGGGTGGGACGCCTCGGCGCCGAGCACGCCCGCATACTCTCTGAACTGGACGACTGTCAGCTCGTAGGGGTCCACGACAGCAGGCCGCAGCAAGCTGCCGCGGTCGCCGCAAGATGCGCAACCGAGGCGGTGGATGACCTGTCGGAACTGGCAGTGCGCGTAGATGCGCTCGTGGTCTCGGTTCCGACGCGGGCGCATCACGATGTGGCGCTGCAGGCGCTGTCAGCAGGATGTCATGTGCTGGTCGAAAAGCCCCTTACCCCGACTCTTGAAGAGGCCGATGACCTGATTGAACTGGCCGCGTCCAAGGGGTTGTTTCTCGCCGTGGGGCACGTTGAGCGGTTTAATCCAGCCATCCGTGCCGGGCGCCGCTTCCTGGAGAATCCTCGCTTCATCGCTTCACAACGCCTGGCCCGGTATCAGCCTCGTGGGACAGATGTACCGGTGATGCTGGACCTGATGATCCACGACATAGACTTGGTCCTGGGACTCGTTGAAAGTCAGGTGGCGCGTGTGCACGCCCTTGGAGTGCCGGTGTTGACGCAATCCGTGGACATGGCCAACGCCCGTATCATCTTCGAGAACGGGGCAGTGGCCGATATAAGCGCCAGCCGCGTCTCCCTGGAGCGCGCCCGCACTCTCCGTCTTTTTCAGCCTTCCGGCTATATGAGCCTGGACTTGGTGAGCGGACAGGGAGAGTTTCTTCGACGTAAGCAGGGAGTCGACGCGACCGAGCTGTGGAGCGCCAAGGGCGTGTCCGGCATCTCGCTCGCAGACCTGGTCGAGCGGGTTACCATTACCGGCGACCAGGTCGAGCCCCTGCGACTCGAGCTCGAGGCTTTCCTTGACTCAATTCGCGGCCGTGATTCGAGAAGCGTCTCTGCTGCCGAGGGACGCGCGGCGCTTGAGATAGCCTTGCGTATCGAACGCCAAATAGAGCTACCGGCCCATGTCTCTTCATCGAATCCGTGAGGAACGAAAGAAACTAGGCCTTGGCGCGAAGCGGGGACCGCGGCCCATCACGCTTGTGCTGCTGCTGATCCTGGTGCTGCTGATCATGGTCTACCTGGATCGCTTTGCCTAGTCAGCCAACTGTATTCCTCTCGGCTGGAGAGCAGTCCGGAGATCTGCACGGAGCCGAGCTGGCGGCCGAGCTACGCCGCCAGATACCAGGCGTGCGGCTCTACGGTCTCGGTGGAAGCCGCATGGCCGCTGCCGGTGTCGAGCTGCTCGCGGACCTGGACCGGTTGGCAGTACTCGGCTTCGCCGAGATCCTCAAGCATGTACCCGACCTGGCCCGGCTGCGCATGGAGGTGAAGCGCTTTCTGATCCGTCGAGGGGTGGATCTGCTGGTACCGATCGACTACCCGGGATTCAACCTGCCCATCGCCCGCTTCGCGCGACGGCGTGGCATCCCCGTGCTCTATTACGTTGCCCCACAGGTGTGGGCCTGGCGCGAATCCAGGGCGACGAGGCTCGCGGCGGATGCAGAACTGGTCTGTGTGGTCCTTCCTTTCGAAAGGGACCTGTTACTGCGTCATGGGGCGACCGTCGAGTTCGTGGGTCATCCCCTGCTGGACCGCCCGCACGTGTCCGGTGGCGGTCCCCGCGATGGGAGTGGCCCTCAAGGTCCCGTTCGGTCGGACCCCGTCCTGGGTCTGTTTCCGGGTTCCAGAGCCCAGGAGATCAGATATATGCTCCCTTCGTTCCGAGCCGCGGCCGATATCCTCCGCCGGCAGATCCCATCCCTGGAGGTCTGGGTGGCCCGTGCCCGCGACCTGCCCGATGAGGTCTTCGCGGGGAGCGGCTCGGAGGAGTCGGGTCCGCCGGAGGAGGTCGCCTCGGCGGCCACGGCGGCGATAACCAAGTCCGGCACGATCACTCTTCAGCTGGCCATGGCCGGGGTACCAATGGTTGTCGGCTACCGGATGCACCCGCTCAGCTATCGAGTCGCACGGCGGCTGGTGAAAGTAGACCATATCGCCCTGGCCAATCTGGTGGCTGGCCGGCGCTTGGTCCCCGAGCTCGTGCAAGCGGACATGACTCCCCCGGCTCTGGCCGAAGCAGTCGCTCCGTTTCTGGATCCTGGCCATCCCGAACGGGAACGGGTGGTCCGAGGTCTCTTAGAGGTGACGCGCAAGCTCGGCGAGCCGGGAGCGGCGCGGCGCGTGGCCGCTGCCTGCATTCGGATACTGGAGAGCAGTCCGTGACCGCGCTTCCAGCCGAGCTAGCCGGAATCCCGGTGCGATCAGGTCTCGAGGGTCGGTTGCGTCGCGCCTGGCGAGAGGGTCCGGGATCCGCCCTGCGCCTGGTCGAGCTCGCGTATGGATCAGCCTCCACCGCGCGCAACGCGGCCTACGAGGCCGGAGTGATATGCGCCCCCCAGACGCCCATCCCCGTAGTGTCGGTCGGCGGCCTGACCGTAGGCGGCAGCGGGAAGACCCCCATCACAGGGGAACTGGGACGCTGGCTTTGCCAGGAAGGCTGGCGGGTGGCAGTGCTCACCCACGGCTTTGCCGACGAGATGGAGGTCCACCGGCGGCTGAACCCTTCGATTGTCGTCTATGGCGGACGGGAGCGCATTCGCCTGCTGGCCGAAGCAGCTTCCAGCGGGGTGCAGATCGCCCTGGTCGATTCCGGTTTTCAGCATCGACGCCTTCGGCGCGACGTCGATATCGTGGTCCTCGACGCCCATTCACTGGAGGGTGAACGCGCCTGTCTGCCGGCAGGACCCTTCCGCGAGCGTCTATCCGAAGCCGGTCGCGCCGACGTCATCGTGGTGGCCAGTCGATCGCGGTCCATAGCGGCCGACGGGATTCAGATTACGGAGCTGCGCAAGCGCTTCCCCGATCTCGAGATCGAGCGCGTGCACCTTGGTCCCGGGGCACTCGTGCCGGCGAACGCGGCAGCATCCCGAACGGCGCGCCCGGGACCCGCCGTCGCCGTGGCCGGTGTCATGTGGCCGGAGCTGTTCTTCCGCCAGATCCGGGAACGGTTGAAGGAACCGCCCGCCGAGCTGGCGCTGCCCGACCATGGCCGAGCCGGCCCGGCGCTGGTGAGACGAATCGTGGAGATGGCCGGCAATCGGGGGGCCGTCTGTACACTCAAGGATGCGGTGAAGCTGGAAAGCGAGGTGCCGCGTGGAATCCCGCTGTGGTACCTCTCCGAGACGTTGACCTGGGAAGGCAGACCCCCTCGACTGAAGAGCGCGCTGGTGCGGGCCTGCCGGCGTCTTGTCCACGGCCGGGTCGGGTCCGCCCGACCCGTGCAGGCAGGCTGATGCGATCCGGGAATACGAGTCGCGGGCCTCGAGGTACTTCCCTCTACAGGTGATAGAGACGTCCGCCGCGACAGGGCGGGGAGGGCAGCCCGAGCGCGCGTTGCGTCAGGAGGGAACCGAGCTGCTACGTCGGATCCCCGAGGGTCTGGAGGTGCTGGCGTTGACCAGGACGGGGCAGGGATTAACCTCTCGAGGTCTGGCGGAGGTCCTGGGAGAGATGGCCACCTACGGCATGCCTGGAGCGGCCTTCCTGGTCGGGGGGGCCTACGGCCTGAGCTCAGAGGTCCTGGCCCGGGCCGATCGTCGATTCTCGCTTTCCCGCATGACTCTGCCCCACGAGCTGGCGCGGCTCATACTGGTCGAACAACTGTACCGTGCCGGCACCATTCTCCGGGGCGAGCCTTACCACAAGGGAGGATGACTCAGGATCGCGACCCCGAGGCGGTCACCCGGGAGTGGTTCCGTGACTGGTTCGGGGAGGATTACCTCGCCCTATATCCGCACAGAGACGCGAGGGAAGCCGCTGCCGCCGTTGAGCTCTTCCTGGCGACAGTGCCGCCGGAGCCGGAAGCGCGCGTCATCGATCTGGCCTGTGGCGCCGGGCGTCACCTGCGAGCCCTCACCCGCGCGAGTCTCCAAGCCGTTGGTCTCGACCTCTCGCTCGTTCTCCTCCTTCGCGCCCGGGAAAAGGGCTCCGTGCCACTCGTGTGCGGTGACATGCGGGCTCTCCCGCTCGCCTCGGGATCATTCGGAGGGCTGACCAGCTTCTTCACCTCCTTCGGATACTTCGATACCCGGCAGGAAGACCGAGCGGTACTCCGCGAAATGCGCCGGGTACTGTCGCCGAACGCGTCGTTCGTGCTGGATTTCCTGAACGCGGGCCATGTGCGCCGTAATCTGGTGCGAGAAGACGAACGGACCATTTGCGGTAAGCGGATAACCCAGAGAAGATCCATCGAGGGGGGAGCCGTGGTGAAGCGGATTCTGATCGAGCCGGGCGGACGTGGACCGACCCACCAGTTCATCGAGCGGGTCCGGCTCTATGAGGGCGGCGAACTCGAGGTGCTTCTCAACTCGTCGGGTTTGCACGTCACGCATAGATTCGGCGATTACAATGGAGGCCGGCTCGAGGAACAGTCTCCTCGACTGATTCTGGCCGGCAGGGCCGTCTGACCGGCACGAACAACCGCTGGCGGGCAAGGAAGGAACGAAAACCTGGCTGAATTAGCAGACCCTCGGGTCGAGCGAGAACGACTCGCCGCGCCGGGCAGTCTGGCCGCGGACTTCGTGAAGGGGAGTCCCCGGGCGACAGATCTGTTCCCGGACTCTGGCGGAGCCCGAGCAGGCCAGCCTGCCGCCGCCGGCTCCACTTCTCCGGGGCATGCCCGCCCGCTGATCGACGCGCTTCGAGCGACCACGCCGGCCGCTGCGGATCGCATCCGGCGAATTCTGGAGGGCGACGGCGTAATTGTTGCGACCGGGCAGCAGCCGGTCTTGTTCCTCGGTCCGTCATACATTCTGTACAAGGCGCTCACAGCGGTGACTACGGCCCGGAAACTGGAGCAAGAGCTGGGCGTTCCAGTGCTGCCGGTCTTCTGGATCGCCGCTGACGACCACGACTGGGCCGAAGTCGCCACGACTGCTCTTGTTGACCGTGATGGCTCCGTGTCCCGGTTCTCCGTGGAGCCACCGGCAGGATGGGGTGGACGCTCCGTTGGACCGGCCCCCTTGCCGGAGTCGGTCTCGGGAGTCGTCTCCGAGTTCACCACGCACCTCGGTACATCGGGACATGCGGAACACTACCTGAGTGCCATTCGAGATGCCTATCGGCCGGGAGCCTCCTTTTCGGAGGCGTTCGGGGCCGTGCTTCGCCACGTTCTGGCCGAGTTCGACCTGGCAGTCATCGACTCAGCTTCCCCCGAGGTGCGCACTGCGGCTCGACCGCTCATCCAGCGCGTGCTTGAGGAAGGACAGGACGTGGAGAGCGCTTTCGCGGCGAGCACTGAGGCAGTGAGCCAAGCCGCTTACGTTCCGCAGATCAAGCACCTGCCGGGAGCGACACCGGTCTTCTTAGACACGGGACAGAGACGGGAGCGACTGTACAGTGCCGGCGGGCGACTGCGCCCGGGAAGGAAAGGCGTCGAGCGGAGCGTCGACGAGCTACTGGATCTCCTGGAACGGGAGCCGGAACGCTTCAGTCCCAACGCGGCGCTCCGGCCCGTCCTCGAGTCCTGGCTGCTGCCGGTGGTGGCCACCGTACTGGGCCCGGGCGAGATTGGCTACTGGGCACAGCTCGGCGGCCTCTTCGCACGCCTTGGAGTCGACATGCCGCGTGTTGTCCCGCGAGGTTCCTGGAAAGTGGTGGAACCGCGAGTACGCCGCGTGTTGGAGCGAACCGGTGCTCAGGCATCCGACCTGGCCGATGGTGGGGAGGGCGTTGTCGCCCGCCTGGTGACGGCAGGCCGCGGCGAGCGAATGCAGTCGGCGATGGAACGGCTGAGGCGAGGGCTCGCCCGCGGCTTCGATGATCTCGACTCGGCCACCGCGGACGAGTTGCCCGGAGTGCGATCCGCGGTCGGCAAGGCTCGGAGCCGCAGCGAGTCTACCTTACGCGCCCTTCAGAAGACCGTGGACGGCGGGATCCGGGAACGGGAACAGGATCTGGTCCGCCGGATACGAACGGCGGCGCAACACCTCTACCCGGGTGGCCTTCCGCAGGAGCGGGTGGTCAGTCCTTTTTCGTTTCTGATCCGTTACGGCCCGGTGATAATGCGTGCGTTGCTGGCTGACGCCGGCGCCGCGCGCAGCGGCCAGACTAACAGCGTTGCTGGGGACTATCCGCAGAAGTAGGTTAGCCTGAGCCAGCGGGAAGAAGCTCTGGCGTGCGCGGAGTTCAGGTCCGAACAGGTGCAGGTGGGGTCTTGGTCTGGGCTTTCGTCATCATTCTGGTTCTCATGATTCCGATCCTGGCGATCGTCCTCGATTCTCAGGTAGGACAGGCCTTTGCCAACCGCATCGCCCGTGGAGAAGCGGGCGAAGATCAGAAGCAGCTCGTCGCTCGTGTCCAGGAGCTCGAAGCGGAAGTGCGATACCTGGGCGAGTCGCTGGAAAGCATTCGC
>JBDHHR010000050.1:0-14405 GCA_039589295.1 Gemmatimonadota bacterium
GAGGTCGAGGATAGGCACGCCCATCAACGAGGAGCGGCCCGTACGTACGCGCGCCAGTACGTCTACCGTCTCCAGCGGGCGCAGCCCTTCCACCCGCGGAACCATCTCCGGCGGTACGGCCACGTACACGAAGCCCTCCGACCGGTCAGTAGGACGTGCGAGGATGAATGGCTCGCCCTCGTAGAAATCGGTTCGGACGGCGTCGGCCCGCTCCAGCGAAACATACTGCACCTGCCACCGGACTCTACGTCCCACGTACTGCTCCGGGTTGGCTCGCAGGTCGGCCGCCGACAGTGTGCCCGAGGCGCCGGCGGAGTCGGCAGGCAGAGTCGCCGGTACCCACACCCAACCCTCCAGTCGGACCCGGGCCCAGCTTCCCTGACGGGCCACCACCTCGAGGTCGGTACCCGGGAGAAGTGACGCGAGAGTATCGCCCTCCGGCGAGACGAGGAGACGGACCGGCGTCTCCGATACGACCACACGCTCGGGACGGGCGGGCGTCCGGTCGATTGCCTCGCCGCCTCCCGGCTGCTCGGTCTCCGCCGGCCGTGCCTCCGCAGCCTGGGTGGGCGACAGCGACTCGGCCCACATCCAGGCGGTGCGTCGCACTCGCGTCCAGCTTCCCCGCCGCTCCAGGCCATCGAGCAACATTCCTCGCAGCAGCATGGCGGCTCGGCGTGCGGAACCGCTCGGCGACTCGCGGAGGTTCTCGCCCCCGGTTTTCGACACCACCAGGTCGAAGCCTTCCCGGTCGGTAGTCTCCACCGACGCCGTCCAGATCCACCCCTCCAGGGTCACCTGCCGCCAGCGGCCCTGCCGGCCGGTAACCGTCAGCCGGGTTCCTTCGAGCACCGTGGCGAGCTTGTTGTTCGACGTTACGGCCGCTTCCTTGCGGAGATTCTCCTGGGGAACGCTGACCCGCACGGACTGGGCAACGCCAACAGCGGTCCACCCGCTCAGCAGGGCGGTCGTGACCATCATCCTGGGGACTAAGCCCCACGGCGACACGCGATTTGGCAATGGTGGGGCGGTGCCTCTACATTTGCCGTCCGAGGCCTCCGGTGCGGAGGCTCCGGGTCATTCACGCCCCGCTGCCTAGGCGGGGCGACGCATTCATGGTGTCGAGTATAGAAAGCCGTTGGAACAGGTGTCAATGAACGTGTTTCGACCTTCCGCGAAACGACGAGCCGCCCGGCGGGCCGTTAGAGTCGCGCTCCTCGCACCGTTCATCACGATTCTCATGCCGGAGGCGCTCGCCGCCCAGGAGGAGCGCATCGAAACGCCGTATCGCTGGATCGAGCATTCGGCGAGGGTGGGCCTCATCGGCGGGTACGTGTTCGCCAGTCGCGGTGATCTCGAGATGGGCCCGGGGCCGGCCGCCACGGTGGGCGTGCGGCTTCGGACCCGGGTGAGCAGCCCTCTTTCCCTGGAAGTGAACGCGATGTATGGGAGCTCGGACCGCTTCGTCATCGATCCCCGGCTGGAGACAGGGCCGGGCGTGGCGGACACGGTCGGTCTGGGCTGGTTGGCCCTGCAGCTCAACATCCAGTTCGCCCTCACCGGTGCACGCTCTCTGCACCGCCTGCAGCCATATGTAGTGCTTGGCGCCGGCCTGCTGCTGGGGCTCGACCAGGAGAAGAGCGACATCTTCGTCGATCCTCCGGATTCGGACCTGCGATTCGACCTGGGCACGGCGCCGATCCTCACCCTGGGAGTGGGTACCGAGTTGGACATCTCCGATGGGCTGGGACTCGGATTGGAGATCAGGGACCTCCTGTGGCGTTTCAAGGCTCCCGACGGTTTCTTCGGCCTGGACATCCTGCAGCTTTTCCAGGATGCGGAGGTGGGCGCCCCACAGGAGTCCTCGTGGGCCCACAACTTCGAGTTCTCCGCCGGGTTGTTCTACTACTTCTGATTCGCGCCCGGGAGAACCATGTCCGTCACCGACCCGGACCCTTCCATCGCCCAGCATGCCGCTCACGAAACGCCGGTGTGCCTGGAAATCGATGGTCGCGTCGTCGCGGTGTGGTTGTGCACGCCACACAGGCTGGAGGACCTGGCCGCGGGATGGCTTTTTTCCGAAGCGATAGTGGCGACGGCCGCGGACATCCTTGCCATGGAGGTTCAGCCCGAGGCCGACAGAGTCCGGGTCTGCCTGGCGGATCGGGCGCGCGCGGCCCTGCTCGAGCGTAACGGCGATCGCCTGGTCGGCCCGGCCCCCACAGCCGTCGACCCGGACTCCGTTCCGGAAGGCTCTCCCCGGACGACCCCCGAGCTGCTCGCTCTGCTGGAGGACAGGGAACTGTTGGTGGCGCTGTTCAGCCAGATGTTCGATGGAGCGGCGCTGCGTGCGGCCGGAGGAGGCGTGCACACGGGAGGCTGGGTGGAGTCGGGTACCCTGATGCAGGTGGTGGAGGACGTCGGTCGACACAACGTGGTCGACAAGTTGGTGGGCTGGGGGCTGCGTCGGCGGCGACGGCCGGAGGAAGCGGCCCTTCTGCTCAGTGGCCGAATCTCAGGGCCAGCGGCCGCCAAGGGGTGTCGATCCAGGGTCGCGGCGATGATCACCATCTCCATCCCCACGACCCTGGCCTGTGATCTCGCACGCCGCTCGGGGATGATCCTGGTAGGGCGGGCGCGGGGAACGAGACCCCAGATACACTGGCCCTGATGGCAGCGAGATCCGCAGCGCTGGGAGTCATTCTGGCCGGCGGCCTCAATCGTCGGTACGGATCGCACAAGGCCTTCGAGACGGTGGGCGGTGTGCGTATCATCGACCGGGTCATCACGCCGCTCCGCGCGAGCACGGCCCGCGTGGCCATAGTGGCGAACGAGCCGCGGCTTTACACCCCTCTCGGCTGGCCCGTGCGCGCGGACCACATTCCGGGTGCGGGGCCGTTGGGAGGGATCCACGCCGCCGTCCGTTGGGCCGTCGACGAGGGCTTCGAGGTGGCGCTGGTTGTCGCGTGCGACATGCCGTTCCTGCCCGAGGCGCTGCTTCGGCAACTCGTGTCGGCATGCGCCGCCGGCATCGCCGTGGTTCCGGCCAGCGACGGTCCCCGAGGCTTGGAGCCGCTGTGTGCCGCTTACGGGACGGGGTGCCTGCCGGCCATCGAGTCGGCGCTGGCGAGGGAAGATCGCGCGGTGATTTCCTTCTTCCAGGACGTCGAGGTGCGCGTGTTGGACCTGGAATCGGTGCGCGAACACGGGCAACCGTCCCATATTTTTCTTAACGTGAACCGCATGAACGATCGCCTGCGGGCCGAGAAGCGGCTGGCGGATCGATAATGGCGCAGCCCGAGAGGACGACGCCGGTAACCGGGTGGAACCGTTGACCGCGGCAGGATTACCATGACGCCTTCTTCGCAAGCCGACTGGCTCACCTTCGAGGAGGCGCGGGAGACAGTGCTGAGGCACTGCCGGCCCCTCTCTCATGAGACGGTTGCGACGGAGCAGGCCCTCGGCCGTGCGCTGGCAGCCGACGTGACCTCTACCCTGAACTATCCGCCGTGGGACAACTCTGCCATGGACGGCTTCGCGGTTCGTGCCGGGGACGTGGCGGGCGCGTCAACCGAACACCCGGTGTCTCTTCCCGTGTCCGACGACATCCCGGCCGGCGGCTTTCCGGAGGGCTCTCTGCGGCCGGGAACCGCGGCGCGGGTGATGACGGGCGCGCCGGTCCCCGAGGGGGCTACGGGCGTGATCCGCGTGGAGCACACCGACGGTGGACACCGAGGCCGGGTGAGAGTCTTCGCGGAATCCGACGGGCGCCGCAACATCCGGCCGCGCGGCGAGGACGTGACGGAGGGAGAGGTGGTGCTCTCGGCCGGTGACGAGGTGACCCCCGCGGCGATCGGCATGCTGGCATTGACCGGCACCGGCGAGGTACGCGTGGGTCGCCGTCCGCGGATCGGAATCCTGGCCAACGGCGACGAGCTCGCCGACTTCGACCAGGTCGAGGAGGTCCGGGCCGGTCGCAGGATCATGAATTCCAACAGCTACGCCCTGGCCGCCCAGGTTCGGGCTACCGGAGCGGACCCGGTATCGCTGGGCATCGCGCGAGACGACGCGGAAAGCGTGCGGGTCAGGCTGGCCGCCGCGGAAGGCCTGGATGCCGTGGCCTCATCCGCCGGGGTGAGCGTCGGCGACCACGATCATGTGAAGGCGGCGCTGGAAGAGTTGGGCATGGAGCGGGTCTTCTGGCGGGCGCGGATCCGGCCCGGAAGCCCCATTACGTTCGGTCTCCTGAACGACAAGCCGTTCTGGGGCCTGCCCGGGAATCCCGTCTCGGCGATGGTCACCTTCGAGGTCTTCCTGCGGCCGGCCATCCGACGCATGGGGGGACACCGCGTCCTTGAGGCGCCGCGGGTGACGGCCCGCGCCCGCAAGGCGATCCGGTCGCAGTCGGATCTCACGCACCTGTACCGGGTGCGTCTGACCCCGGTGCCCGGCGATCTGCCGCTGGCGGAGCTCACGGGCCCTCAGGGATCGGGTATCCTCAGCTCGATGCTGGCCGCCGATGGCCTGGCGGTGATACCGGAGGGGATCGAGGATGTGGCGGCGGGCGAGCGGCTCGAGGTCATCCCCCTGCACGGCCTGCGACCGTGGATCGGGTAGTCCTCCTGATAGGCACCGGGCGAGGCCTGTTCCGGTCGGTGTCCTCCCGGAAGCGACTGGAGTGGAGTCTCGAAGGCCCGTACATCGAGGGATACGAAGTGTACCATGCCGTGCTGGATCCTCGCGATGGCCGCACGGCTTACGCAGCGGCCCGCCACACCGTATGGGGCACGCACATATACCGCAGCGAAGACGGCGGAGCCTCGTGGCAGGCTCTTCCCGCGCGCCCTTCCTTTCCGGCGGACACCGGGTTGGAAGTACGGGCGATCTGGCATCTCGCCCCCGGCGTCGCGGACCGGCCGGGCCGCCTGTACGCGGGCGTGGAGCCGGCGGCCCTGTTCGTGAGTGACGACCGGGGGGAAAGCTGGCGGTGGATCCGGTCCCTGCATGAGCACCCCACGCGAGAGGCGTGGCAGCCCGCCAGAGGGGGGCTCGCGCTCCATTCGGTACAGCAGGATCCGAGGCGGCCCGGTCGGTTGGCCGTCGCCCTGTCGGCCGGCGGCTGCTACCGGTCGGACGATGGAGGCGACACGTGGTCGGCCGTGAACCGCGGCGTCCGCACCGACTTCCTTCCCGACCCGTATCCGGAAGCGGGCCACTGCGTCCACAGCCTCCGCCTGCACCCGGCGCTCCCTGACCGGTTCTACCAACAGAACCACTGCGGCACGTACCGATCTGATGACGCGGGCGAAAGCTGGGTCGAGATATCGGAGGGGCTGCCCAGCGACTTCGGCTACGTCGTGGGACTGGATCCGGCCGACCCGGACCGCTGCTGGGTGATCCCGGAAGAGAGCAGCCATATGCGATGCGTGTGCGGCGGCCGACTCCGCGTGTACGAGACGCGGGACGGCGGCCGGAGTTGGGCGGAGCGGACGCAAGGGCTGCCGCAGGAGCACGCCTACGTGTCCGTGCTGCGCGAGGCGATGGCAACCGATGGTCTACAGCCGTGCGGCGTTTACTTCGGCACCTCGACCGGCCACTTGTACGCGAGCCGGGACGGAACCGGCTGGCAGCGGCTGGCCGAGCATCTTCCTAAGGTGTTGTCGGTGGAAGCCGGGGGTAGCTCCGGGTAGGGATCAGGCGCTTCCGCCCGCGGCGCGCCATTCCAGGACGGCGGCGCTGCTGGCGTAGCCACCGCCCACCGCCGTGAGGACGATTCGACTGGTCTCCGGCAACGGTCCGTGGTCACCGCGGAGAAGCTCGGCCAGAGTTATCGCCACGGTCGAGGCGGAGACGTTGCCGTATTCCTCGATCGTGTCGATGACTCTGACCCCCGAGCTCGTGAGTGCCTTCTGGATTCCCTGGGTGATGCGCCGGTTGGCCTGGTGAGGAATCGCGAAGTCCACCTCCTCCCAAGTCGTGCCGGCCCTTGCCAGCGCTCCCTCGGCGACATCGAGCATGGCCTTGATCGCCTGGCGCAGCACGTGCGGTCCGCCCGCCATGCTGATCGTGGGGTCGGGACTGCCGGGCGGTTGCCAGTTCTGCCCCGGGAGGTTGAGGTGCGTGGGGGAGTAGTCAGCCACCATTAGCGGCGGTCCGAGCACTCGCCCCTGACCCCGATCGGCGGAGAGGACCACCGCCCCGGCGCCGTCGCCGAACAGTACCGCCGTCGTCGGGTCCGCGAAGTTGGTGACCTTGCACAGACTGTCACCCGAGACTACCAGCACGTTCCCGGCGCTGCCGGAACCCACCAGGGCGTAACCGGCAGCCATGGCGTGGACGAAGCCGGCACAGGCGGCGTTCAGCACATACCCGCCGACGGTGGGAATCCCCAGGAAGTCGGCCACCGTGCAGGCGAGGTTGGGAACGATCTCGCGAGCCGTGATGGAGGCAGCCACGATCACATCGACGTCGCTCGCGACCATTCCCGCTTCGCCCAGTGCCGTACGGCAGGCCTCGGCGCACATCCACTCGGTCGAGATGTCCCGCGACTCGTCGAAGATGCGGCGCCTGGCGATGCCGGTGACCTGCAGCGCCCATCGATGGAAGACCTCCGCGGAATCCAGGCCGGCGGCTTCCGCCTCGTCCGTGCCCCGCAGCGACCCCCGAGCCCGCTCGACATCGAACGCGTCACGGATGCTGTCGAGCTCGTACAGCGCGTAGTTGTCCACCGCGCGGGCGGGCAGGTACTTGCCCGCCCCGGCAATGCGTACCTGTGGCTCGCTGGAGCTCAAGGAATCCCTCTGGTCGGGGGCGGCCGGCACAGGCACGGCTAAACCACCGGTGGCACCGGCCTCCAGGCGCGAATGAGGCGGCAACATAAAGCGTCGCCCGTCCGGACTCAATCGGCCGGCGGGTTCGTTGACCTGATCAGATCCAGCAGAGCCTGACCGACCTGGGCGTTCGTCTGGATGCCCGTGAACCGTTCCGCGCCGGGACCGCTCGCGAACAGCGGCACCAGCTCGGCCGTGTGACTGGTGTGGCTGTACGAGGCGGCGAAGCCGTCACCGTCGCTCACGAGCGCCAGTCCACCGGTCTCGTGGTCCCCGGTCACCACGATCAGCGTTCCGGGCCTTCGCGAGGCGTATTCGACGGCCACCGTGATGGCAGCGTCGAAGTCGAGGACTTCGGCCGCCAGTTCATCGATCGGAGCGTTTTCGTGTCCCCGCCAGTCGATCTGTGAGCCCTCCACCATCAGGAAGAAGCCCTCCGAGTCGTGATCGAGGACGGCCAGGGCTACTTGCGTCATTAGAGCCAGACTCGGGTGGCGCTCCGATGCAGGCGACATGTCGTCGAGCGCGAAGAGACCCACCAGAGAGCTTACCGTGTCCGGATTCAGCGCCAGCAGCCCCTCTTCGTTCTCCACGAAGACGTGCCGTGCCCGCAGCGCTCCCAGCAGGTCCCACGAATCCGTCCGCCACTCCGCGTCGAAGAACTGGAGGCCTCCCCCGAGCAGTACTTCCAGCGAGCTCCCGGCCAACTGCTCCGCGATCGACTCGTACCGGTACCGGTCCGGGACCTTGGCCACGAAAGAGGCCGGCGTGGCGTGCACCACGCTCGATGTGACCACCAGGCCCGTGGCCTTCCCGAACAGCTCGGCGGCGTCGCACACGCTTTCCAGAGCCGCCGAGTCCGGGCCCACCCCGATTCCTCGGTTGAAGGTAGGAACCCCCGTGGCAAGCGCCGTGGCCGCCGCTCCACTATCCGTGATCTTCCCGAACATGTTGCGCGTGTCCACCAGACCGACCACCGGGAACCCTGCCACCGCGAGCTCGCCGGCCGCGTAGAGTCCTGCGCTCCACTGCGCCACGCCGGTCCCGTCACCGATCAGCAGTATCACCCTGTCGGGGTATTCCGTGTCGAAGGCCGCCGAGGTCGAGCCGCAGGCAGTCGAGACTGCCGCTACCAGCAGGGCCCGCGTCGCGGATCGTGCTCCGGCCTGAATCCGCCCCGGGCGATATGCAGACAGCATCTGCTCGCGTTGTTGCGGTGAAGAAAGGCCCCGTCAGGGACGCGGAGGGCTCATTGTATACGGAGGCGGGGGCGTTTTCGCCAGCGCCGGGTCGGCGAAGCCGCTCGCTCCCCCCCGGGAGTCAGCCGGAGTCGACCGGCATCTGGTGTCGGTCGCCGAGCCGAGTGGGGGGATTCGAGCCGGGTGGGACCGGCGCGGCATCCAGCTGCCGGTGGTTCGGGCTGTAGCGCCGGACCTGACCGCCACCGTCATCCGGGCGGGCCCGCGAAGGGCGGTCACTTCCTTCGAGGGCGCGGCGCCGTACGGCTTCCACCGCCCTCTGCCAGCTGTCGCCCCGGCGTATGCGGCGCCGAATGGCTGCCGACATGGCCAGCATGCGATCCGCCCTCGCGCCCCGGTTGAGCGCGGCGCTCACCATGTCCAGCGCGCGATCGGTGGGAACACCGGCTTCGGTCAGCTCACCCAGCACGATGAGCGGCACCGCGAGGTCCCGGCCCGAGTGGCCGGTGCGCGTGAGAGAGCGGACGGCGTCTGCTGGAACTCCCCGCCGGATAGCCTCCGCGGCCGCCCCCAGGGTGGCCGGGTTGTGTCCGGGGCCCATGATCGCTCTCGCCTCGCGCAGCCGGCCGGCGTACTGGCGCAGAGCCGGAAGGAGCCGTCCGGGCGGGATACCCTTCGCAATCCCCTCCAGCGCCTTGCGGTAAACCAGACCGGGCGGGACTCCCGCTCTCCGGAGAGCTTCGCCGATCTCTCCCACTCGCGCCGCAGCGTCCGCCGGCAGATTCTCCTGCAAACGCCGGAACGCGGCATCGCGCCCCTGCGCAGCGGCCGTGCCGGCGGTCCCCAGAATGAGCCCGACACACACCAGGGCCCCCGCCAGCGACGCCAGTCTCCGCCGGGCTCGTATGGCAATCGATGTCCTGTCCATCTCAGCTTGCCTCGTCTCGGGGCGATCCTGCCCCCGTTTTCTCACCTTCTTGACGACTCGAGCCGCGCAAAGGTCACACCGCGCCGTGGTCAGCGCTCCGGCACCACCAGCGTCAGGTGCATCTCGCCCCACTCGTCCTCCGCGAGTCCGGCTGCGTAACACGGCACGTACCATTCGCCGTCCACCTGGAAGCCGTACCGGTAGGCGCCCGGATCCACCGGAATCTCGACCGACCACACGCCCGACCGGGACAGCATCGGGACATCCTTCCAGTCGGTGAATTCTCCAGCTACCGCGACGACCGCCGCGTCCGGCCTTGCGATCTCGAAGCTGACGTACGTCCGTCCGTCGAAACGCATGGAGTGCGGCGCATCCAAATGACCAAATCTAACCGCTTCCCAGCTCATGGTGGCTGCCGCGCTCTCGGCGGCAGGGGAGTCTAGGAGAGGATCCGGCCCGAAACGGCCGCCACCGAGCAGCCCCCCGAAACCACCGCTCAGCGGAACCTCCAGGGTAGCTGTCAGCACCAGCTCGCGCCCGGCGGGCGTGTCCCACAGGGCCAGCTCCATGTTCCAGGCAACTCTTGCCAGCACCGCCAGCAGGCCGACCCGGCCGGCCACGTATCGGCCCTGGCGAGCATCGTAGACCTCCAACGATGCCCGCGGCTGCACCTGGCCGAGCCAGTTCGACAGTTCCAGCCCGCCTCCCCACGCCCACAGATCGGTCTGGACCACTGTGCCCGCGCGAAACAGCACGGGCCCGAGCCTGGTGAGCCGGAAGAAGCTGTCCACGACCGCCACTTCGGAGCGGCCTATCCCCCCGTAACCTTTCAGGCGCAGGGTGGTGCCGCCCGTCGTGACTCGGATCTCGGGCTCCGCCTGTACGGTCGCGGCCTGGTAGGACAGCGGCTCTTCCACCCTGAAGGCTTCGCCGGCGACCGAGAGTCCCAGCGCCACCGTTCCGGAGATCGGCGCCAGGAAGCCTCCCCCGGCGAGGGCGGAGGCCCAGTTCGCACCGTCCGCCGCCAAACTGAGCCCGCTGTACGCGGCCCCGAAGAAGAAACCGTCGCCGATGCGCGCCTCGGCGCGCATCCCGAAGTGAGCGTACGACGACGCCGAAGCGCTGGCACCCGCCGGCGGCCGGGAGTGTGAAGCCCCCAGGTCGAAGCTCAGCGATCCCTCCTGCGCAGTGGCGCGCGGAGCGAGCGCCAGGCTCAGGAACAGACCGGGTCCGATGAGCGCCGCACACCACGCGGGCGGGCGGCTGCCTCGGGCTCCTGGTCGCCCCGACGTCACGTGCCGTTCAGCGAAGTCACAGCCAGGACCGCGTTCCGCCGGCCGAAGCCGTCGTCCTGGAAGCTGGCGGCATTCGGGTCGGTGATCCAGTCCGACCCATCGATGATGAACATGTACTCATGCACGCCCGGCTCCAGGGCTACTCTTCCCGACCAGACGCCATCTCCGTCGGGATCGTTCAGAGCCACCGTCGGCAGCCAGTCGTTGAAGTCGCCCGCCAGGTGCACCGTCTCGGCGGTGGGGGCATCGACCACGAACTGAACATATACTTCCCCGACTACCTCCCCGGCGTCGTCTCCGCTCCACGACCAGGGTCTCGCGATGACCAGCAGGAGGACTGCTGCGGCGGCCGCGGCGGCCAGCGGCGAGACAGTTATGGGCCGTGGGCGCACCAGCCATTCCAGCCAGGCCGGCAGGTTGCGAGCCGGTGTACGGCCCTCGATGCCCGCCAGAATCCTGCTGTGCAGTCCCAAGGGTGCCCCGGCGGGCGCTGTCTGCCGGACCTCGCCCAGTAGATCGTCCCACGCCTCCGCCTGGGATCGGAGCTCGGGCGGCAATTCGTCCAGCTGGATCTCCCCGTCGAGGTAGGCCTGTACGCGGCTGTCCATGGTCATCTCTCGTACGCCCTCAGCAGAACCTGAAGTTCCTCCCGTGCTCTGTGCACTCGCATCTTGAGCGCCGGAACCGAGACGCCCAGGATCTGCGACATCTCATCGTATGAACTTCCTTCCACGTGCTTCAGAAGAAACGCCTCACGCTGGTCGGCAGCCAATCTCTGGAGCGCCCGGTCGATCTCTCCCCTCATTCTCGTCCGTTCCAGCGAGTCGTCCGGGTTGCCGTGTTCGGCCGGAAGCTCCGGCACCTCGTCGAGCGAAATGCTGGCTCGCTTTCGACCCTTCAGGAAATCCTTGCACGCGTTCGACCCGATGCGAAAGAGCCAGGCTCCGACCCTGTCCGGGTTCCGACAGGTACGCAGGCTTCGGTGAGCCTTGATGAACGTCGCCTGCACTACATCCTCGGCGTCGTCGGCCCGGCCCGTCATGCGCTCGGCGTGACGGTACAGCAAGTCCTGATAGCGGCGGACGAGCTCGCCGAAAGCGGGCTGCGACCCCTTCAGGGCCTCGCTCACCAGTTCGCCGTCGCTCCGGTGCCGTGGTTCCGCGGTTCCCATCACGCTCCAGGTACTAGACGATCGCCAGGCGGCGCGGGTCACACCGGTCTCTCGACCGGCACCCCGATGCAGGCCAACGGCCTACAAGATCCGTACCCGGCTGCCGTTGTGCCACCGGCGCCCGATGCCGCGGTCAGCGGGCGACGAGGTGGATGGCGCTCTTCCGCAGCGACACACGCCACTCCTTCCGGGCGCCGATCCCCAGCGAGTCGTACGAGCGCACAGGCAGCTCTATCTCCAGGATCGGCCCCTGCCCTTCGGCCGCCGACTCTACGCAGAGCGTCAGCGAATACGTCGGACCCCGCAGCTGCTCCGACAGCACCCCGCCGGCCAGGACGTTCTCGTCCGCTGGCGGGGCCAGAGGCCGATCCGGCTTCAGGAGCACCACATCCTCCGGCCTAATGCACGCGTACACTGCATCTCCGGTGATGAAGGGCACCGGCCCCGTGGCCAGGCTGATTCCTCCGCATCGGACCAGGCCACCTCGGGATCCCGAGGCCTCGACGACTCCCGGCAGCAGGTTTCGCACTGCTACGAACCGGGCGACGTCGAAGTTCGCCGGGCGGCGGAGAACCTCGAGGGGGGGGCCCGTCTGCAGCAGCCGCCCGTCGGAGATCACCGCCAGGCGGTCTCCGAGAGCGCATGCATCCCGCAGGTCATGCGTCACGTAGAGCACGCACAAGCCGTAGGTGCGCTGAATGCGCCTCACGTCGCGGTGCAGGCGCTCCTTCATGTTGAAGTCCAGCGAGGAGAACGGTTCGTCCAGCAGGAGAACGCGCGGACGCCTGGCCAGCGCCCTGGCGAGGGCCACGCGCTGCTGCTGTCCGCCCGAGAGCTCGTGCGGAAAACGCCGCTCCAGCCCCTGGAGGCGCGTGGTGGCCGTCAGCTCGGCCAGCAGACCCTCCGGATCCTGCACGACCCGTTCGACGCCGTACAGCACGTTTCGCGCTACGTCCAGATGCGGAAACAGGGCCGGCTCCTGGAACACCATCCCCGCCGGCCGGCGGTCGGCCGCTACCGCGTCCCCGTCTGTCCTGCCGGCCTCGCCCGCGAAGCACACGACTCCGCCGAGGACGATCCTTCCGCGCTCGGGCCGGCCGAGACCCGCCAGGAGGCGCAGGAGGGTGCTCTTACCGGCTCCGGACGGGCCGAACAGCGAGACGATCTCACGCCCGGCGGTCAGCTCGAGCTGCATTCGGAAGCCGCCGATCACGTAGCCGATGTCCGCTGCGAGCAGCGTTTCGGATGCGCTCCGTGTCTCGCGAGCCGAGCCGGCTACGGCTCGGTGGCCGGCTACGGCCACACTCTCCGCCAGCGGCTCCATCCCGGCCGAAGATGGGGTCTCGGAAGGCAGACCTCGCGGGGCGTGGGCTTCCGCCGCGGCAGGCCGCGTCGGACCCCGCAACCCCGGCGAAGCTCCACGACTGCGCGCCATGCCACTGCGGGCGAGTGGTTCGGCCATGACCAGGGTCAGCACCGCGATAACCAGGGCCACCAGGGCAACCGGAAGGGCGCTCTGCAATCCCCTCCCGGTAAGCTCCAGCCACAGGTATACCGGAAGCGAGTGCGGATGGTACGCCATGACCACGGTGGCCCCGAACTCGCCCAGCGCGCGCATCCAGCCCAGAGCCAGACCCGCCAAGATTCCGTATCGGGCGAGCGGCAGGGCCACCCGGCGGAAGGTCCTCCCGGTGCCCTGACCCAGCGTCTGCGACGCCTCCTCCAGCACAGGGTCCAGCGAGCGGAAGGCCGCCTCGGCGGTGAGGACGACGAACGGGGTCGTCACGAACAGCTGGGCGATGACTATCCCTCCAAACGCGTTCACGAAGGTCCAGCCCCCGGCGGAGAGAAGCGCGCCCACGGGGCCGGCCGGCCCGAAGACGTTGAGCAGGAGAACACCAGCGGCCACCGGCGGGAGGACAGTGGGAAGGACGAGGAGGCCGCGCGTCAGCCAGGAGACCCGCGACTCGCTGTGAGCCAGCAGATAGGCCGTTGGTATCCCTAGGACCGCCGCCAGGGCGGTCGCCAGGGTGGCGCTGCCGAGGGAGACTCCCACCGCCCGCAGCAGCCCCCGTTCGGAGATCTGCGCCGCGAGACTGTCCAGCGAGATCCCCGGAAGTAGAGAGAGGATGGGGAGACCGACGACCAGGAGCAGCACAGCGGCCAGGAGTCCGAAGAGCGTCTCCGTTCGAATCCAGCCGCGTCCTCCTGATGGCCTCCACCGACTCCTGGCACTATCGCTGGGCATATCTGTCGCCTGGAATAATGGACCCTCGAGCGACCCTCCGGCTGTTCGCTGAAGAATGATGTACGCCCCGCCGCATGGCCAGACACAGGCTTGCCGCTGCGCGAACTCCGTGTGGTGACATCGGGAATTCCCGCCGGTAAGTTGGCCGCATGCGGACAGTCGACGACCTGCCGACGCCGGCCCTGCTCCTGGATCTGGACGTTCTGGAGCGCAACCTCCGGAACATGTCGGAGCGGGCGGATCAGCTCGGCGTAGCCCTCAGACCTCAGACCCCATGTCAAGACGCACAAGTGTCTGGAGGTGGCGTCAGGGCAGCGGGCGTTGGGCGTGTCCGGCATGACAGTATCGACCCTCTACGAGGCCCGCATGTTCGCCGTCCGTGAGGCTGGCGACCCACCTCGACGGCGTCACCGAGGCGAGACCGGGCAACTACGCGCTGTACGACTACACCCAGGTGGCCCTGGGCTCCTGCCGCGTACGGGACTGCGCCGCCACTGTGCTCGCCGGCGTCGTCTCATCGCGACCGGCCGCCGAAACCTCGGTTATCGACGCAGGAGCGCTGGCCCTGTCGCTAGACCCGGGCCCGGCCCATATCGGCCGGCGCTCCTTCGGGAGACTCTACGACGACTACGGCAAGAGCAGGCTGCGGCAAAATGCCCGGATCGTCTCTCTCACTCAGGAGCACGGGGTGGTTAACGACGCGCTTCCCGTAGGGGCCAGGACCCGCATTCTCC
>JBDHHR010000051.1:0-19296 GCA_039589295.1 Gemmatimonadota bacterium
GCGATCGCGATGCTGGCCTGGTTGGCGGCGGCACCCAGGATCTCGAGATCGCCCTGGGCGAAGGCGTGGGCCTGCTCACGCTGCACCACCAGCTCGCCGATCGCGCTCTGGTTGATGAGCAGCGGGATCCGGAGTTCGGCCGGCGAGCCGCTGGCGGCGCCAAAGGCGCCCGCGCTTGCCCTGAGAGCCGGCTCGAAGCGCTCAGTGCCCGCGAGAAATACCCCCACGCCGTCGAAGCCGAACGCGTCGTGCAGCAGTCCCTCGGCGACGCCGCGGCACACCTCGTCTTCGCTCTGCGCCTCGGCGATCCGGGTGCTGAGGCGGAGCAGCGCCGAGCGCATCTGGGCGGCCGAAGTCTCGCCGCTCATGCCGGTGCCGCGACGGGAAGCCTGACGGTGAAGGTGCTGCCCTTGTCCGGCTCGCTCGCCACCTCGATGTCGCCGCCCATGAGCCGGCACAGGCGGCGCGAGATGGCGAGGCCGAGACCCGTCCCGCCGTAGCGCGCCGCGATGGATGCGTCCGCCTGCACGAACGACTCGAAGAGGCGGCCCGCCTGCTCCGGCGTCATGCCGATGCCGGTATCGGACACGGCAAACGCGATCCAGTCGGTATCCCGCGCGACGTCGAGGACGATGGTTCCCTGCTCGGTGAACTTCGAGGCGTTGGACAAGAGGTTGAAGAGCACTTGGCGGATGCGGGTCTCATCGGAGTGCATCGTGCCGGGGTCGTCTGGGCAGCGCACCACGAGGCGATTGGACTTGTGCGCCACCAGCGGCTCGACGGTGGCGGTCACCTCGTCAATCACGCGCCGCACCGGGAAGGGGGCCGGCTGGAGTTCGACCTTGCCGGCCTCGACCTTGGAGAGGTCGAGGACGTCGTTGATCATCAGTAGCAGGTGGCGGCCGGCGACGTGGATCCGTTTGAGGTCGGGCACGAACCCGTCAACCTCTCGGTCCTCGGCTTCTTCGCGCAACAGCTCGCTGTAGCCGATGATGGCATTGAGCGGAGTGCGCAGCTCGTGGCTCATGCTAGCGAGGAACTGGGTCTTGGCGCGGTTGGCGGCCTCGGCCTCGTGGCGGGCCTTGACTAGCTCGGTGATGTCGTGGTACAGCGCCATGAGGCCGACCCGTTCGCCGCGCACCACCACAGGCACGGCGAGGATCTCGAGGTCCACCAGGGTGCCGTCCTTGCGGACCCGCCGCCCGGTGCCATGAATCGCGCGGTCGGTGGCGGCCTGGGTGTAGGCCACCGCCTCCTCGCGCGTGGCCTCGGTCGTGATAAGTGGGTCCAGGTTGCGGCCCCGCACCTCGTCGGCGGTATAGCCGAACAGCGACTCGAACGCCGGGTTGCACATTGTTATACGGGCCTGGGGATCAAGCGTCACGATGGCCACCGGGCTCTCGCGTACCAGGGACTCGAAGTAGGCCTGCTGGCGCTGCACGTCGGTGAACAGGCGGGCGTTCTCGATGGCGACGGCGACCTGCGGCGCGAACAGGTTGAGCAGCCGCAGGTCCTCGGGACCAAACACCCGGTGCGGGTCCGAGTGGATGGTGGCGATGGCGCCGACCAGCCGCCGGCCGATCAAGAGCGGCGCAGCCATCACCGAGTGGACCCGGATATCGCCGTACTTGGCTGACTGGCCGAGCCACTCGTGGTAGCTGGGTATGATGATCGGTTCGAGGGTGTGCGCCACGTGGCCCATGGCTCCCTCCCCGATCCGGAGGCGGGTACCAGTGGAATCTTTCCCGATATTGGCGCTCGCCAGGACCACCAGCTCACCGGCCGGCTCCTCGAAGAATGCGACCTCGCCGCCGGTGACCCCGAGCAGCGCCACGGCGCGCTCCAGCACCACCTGAAGCACGCGGTTGAGCTCGAGGTCGCCGGCGAGCGCGGCCATCGAATCGAGGAGGGCCGCGTGCTCGTCGGCGCGGCGGCGCTCCTCGGCGAGCAGCCGCACCCGGGCGAGGGCGATGCCCGCCTGGTCGGCCGCGGCGGTGAGGATCTCGAAGTCCTCCGGGCCGAACGCGTCGGGCGTGCTGCTCTCGACCACCAGCACGCCGATCGTGGCGTCGTTCACCTTGAGCGGCACGTCCACCTCGGAGCCGCTGGCGAGGCTGGCGATGTAGTTCTTGTCGCTCCGTACGTCGGGTGTGTAGTTGAGGCGGCCGTCGGCCACGGCGCGTGCGGAGAGGCCGGCGCCCGGCGCCACGCGGAAGCCGTCGTGCACGCCGGGCCAGCCGACCGACGATCGCAGCACGCGCTCGCCCGTGGCGGGATCGACCAGAAACAGGCCGAGGAACTTGTAGCCGAGCGCCTCGTCGTGGAGGCCGCGGACGACCGCATCGAAGATTCCCGCTTCGTCATGCGCCGCAGCGATGCCCGTCGACAGGCGCAGCAGTGCGGCCTGCCGGCGGGCGAGGTGGTATACGCGGGCCTCAGCCGACGCTTTGGACATTTGGAAGTATATCTTCTCAGTCCGTCCCTGCGCTAATAGCCCCCGCACGGTCCTTCAGTCGGACCCCTTACCACATGCTCATCCATGGAATACTGGCCAGAGTCGGGCCACCCAATCCCGTCCCCCGCCCCGCTATCGGCCATCACTCGGTCTTCGTGAGTGGTCGGGGAAGTTGCGATGGTCGTCGCTCGGCCCATCCGCCGAACCGCCTAACCGCCTAACCGCCCGTCCGCCCATTCAGCGCCCCCGGCGTGACTCGAGCCGAAGGCGAGCGAGCAGCTTGCGCGCAGCTCAACACGCGGCCTTCAGTTTAGGAATTAACGGAGTCGACTTCCGGGGAGTGCGGCGGAGTGTGCTCAAGTTGACTTGAGTTGGGCACTTCCGGCGGGAGTCTCACCTGCCCTGTGAGGTCGCGTATCGGGGAGTTTGGTGCACAGTTAAGGGAGCTGTGGTACCTCAGCTTCAGCCTCTTGTTAGGCCGCGCGCTACTCGAGCGCTTCAGTCTTCGTGAAATGGAATCGGCACGCATCGTCGCCTCTTGCGAGCGTTGTCGGACGTTCGAAGCGAACGCCGTACCTCGGCTTGCTCAGCTCGTCCGCCCATACGTTGTCGAGCGCGCACAGGATAGGCGTGACCTCGGGTGCCCCGTTCTGACGAAAGAAATCGTTGAATAGGCACCTCTCGATGTTGACGAACGCTCGACGGTCATCCCGGACGTCGTCCACGTACCGGAAGCCCCGACCGGCGTTCACCTCACCGCGCGACTTGAAGTTCTGCGATACGCGACGAAACGTCTCCTCCGGCGCGTCCTGGGAGATCCCAAACCGAGTCTCGATGTACGAGGTGATCTGCTCCCGGAGGGGGCGCATCAAGGCTTCACCAAGAAGCTTGAGGGTTCGCTCCTCGTCCCCCAAGGATGAGCGGAGTGACCTATACGTTGCAAGGAGCATCGAAGAGAACTCGATGAAATCCGCCCCTGCGGGGTCCACGGCGAGCTGAGCGTTCTCTTCAGCGATGCAGGACGCATCCGAGCTAACAGATAACTGGGCGGCCTTCCATCGCTCCAACTCCGCGGCGGTCAACTGTTCGGAAACACCTCGCAGGAATTGCGAGGCGAAGGCATCATTGATCTCAGGCTTTCCGCGTGTCTCCATCTCCACACCAGTCGCTCGCGCGGCCTAACGGGAATTAGGCTTCCGAATGAAGCCCTCTCCCAATAAGAGAATGCAGGCTATCCCACGAAGGCCGCAAGGGGTCAAGGCGTCGGGCATGGCGGTCCTTCAGTGGGATGCAATACGATAGGCCCCCGCGGGGCATCGGGCTAGAGTAGGGACCACCAACTCGCCACTCGGGCCAAAAGCGAAGGACATTTGGGGCACAACTGGGGCACAGGTTCGACCGAACTTGAGGGGCATGAGGCGCGCGTTCGGCACGTGGTGTGGTGTTTCTCCCCCGATGGGTTTGGATCGCTGCGGCGAGCGACAATCACATGGTTTCGCCAAAGGGATAGAACGTCCTCCTAGGACCCAGATCTGTAGCCTAGTGCCCTCAGACTCACGAGTGGCGATTCTCGAAGCTTTACCTCATTTTGGGCAGTCCAATCCACGTTAGGGCCGCAAGCGAGCGACGCCAATCCCGATGTCGTTCGCCTCCTCGAGCAAGTGGGTAGCAGCTTCGATCCGGCCAAAATCGACAGGCTTTATGCCGAGCTCATGCCACTGCTTCAAACGGATCTGCCCATGACATATCTGTCTCCGGATGTCCGGAGTACGGTGGCGCACCGGCGCCTACGTGGGTTGAGCCCGCCGTATCGAGCGGAACCCACGCGGCACATGGAGGAGCTGTGGATCGACGTTGCGCGCTGATTCGGGGCGAAGTGCGCGGTTCGAAGCGTAACGATCGCGTTCGGGCAGTAATCTGCTCGACGTTTCTCCTGCCTGCCGCCGCGATACTGGCCGTCGGGTGCGGGGGGAGCGGTGGCCGCGGTGTTGATCGAGGCAATGTGACGGAGACGTCCACTCCCAAGCGGTTCACGGTTTCCTACTGGTTTGGTCAGGAGTCATGCACTAACCCCGTCGAAATGATGTGCCACCCACTCTTGTTCCTCAACCTGGCGTGGCCAAACGAGAACGGAGACCTCGAGGGCCGGCTGGCCCGAAGTTGGGAACACTCACCGGATTACCGAACGTGGACGATCCACCTCCGTACGGATGTCCGGTGGCACGACGGGGTTTCGGTCACCGCCCACGACATCGAGTTCACCTATGACCTGTGGCGGGATCCGGAGGTGCTGTACGAAAACGGTGGGGGCGTGGAGGATGTGACGGTCATCGACGACAGCACGCTGACGATCGTCTACAGTCATGTGTCGCGCGGGGTGTCGTACGGACTACCATTCTACGGAACGTGGTTCTATCCGAAGCACTTGCTGGAGGACCTCGACCGGAGCGAGTTCTATGAGTGGGAGTTCTGGGACCATCCCGTGGGAAACGGTCCGTACCGATTCGGAAGACATGTGCCCAGGACGATGACGTTGCTCGAGGCGAACCCCGACTACTACCGGGGAAAGCCCCGGATCGACGAGGTGGTGTTCAAGTACGGTCCCTATTCCATGACCGAGTTGCTGGCAGGTGAAGTCGACGCACTGAACCTGGATCGGAAGGCTGACGTCAGGCTGATCGAGAACGATCCTCGCTTCCGCGTCTACTACGAGATCTGGATCGACGTGGGGGCCATCCAGGCCGTGCTGTGGAACCAGCGCCATCCACCCTTCGCGGATGCGCGTGTTCGGCGCGCCCTCACACTTGCTGCGGATCGGAACGCGCTCCCCGCTCTCTTGTACCGCTCCCCAGACGTGCCGATCATCGATGCGCCGTACAGCGAGGGTCAGTATTGGAGAGGCGAGCTGCCGGACCCGATTCCGTACGATCCCGACGAGGCCGTTCGACTCCTCGATGACGCCGGCTGGCACGACGGCGATGGAGACGGCGTGCGTGAGCGCGACGGTCAGGAACTTGCGTTCACCGTGCTTGTCTGGGATGAGTGGGGTAGGGCGGCGGTGTGGCTACAGAACCAATACGCCCGCATCGGGGCGCGGATGGAGATCGAGCTGATGGCATCCTCGGTCGCGCTCCAACGGGTCCGCGGAGGAGAGTTCGAAGCGGCGATTTCGTTGGTATGGGGAATGAAACCAACGCCTGAGCTCGGTCTGATCCACCTCTTCGGGCGTGAGTCGGTTCTCGGGTGGCGGAATCCCGAGGTGATACGTTTGACCAGCCGCCTCGCCACGCTCACCGATCCGCGGGAGATCGACGCGGTGTTTGCACAGCTCCAGCCACACTTCCTACGGGACGTGCCCTACACCTACCTGACCCTCGCGGTGGAGACCTACGTGGCACACCGAAAGGTCAAGGGCCTCAGCACACCATTTCGCGCCAGCGTGTATTGGGACGTTGAGCATCTGTGGATCGACGATGAGCGGTGACGTGTTGCCGCAGTCGCCCTTTCAGAACGATTGGCTCGGCGAGGGGTCACCGGGGAATCTGGGATTGGATCGTGGTTCGCTGACCCGGTGCGCGGCAGCGGTGTGGACACCGCTCTCCCAGGCGACTCCACTCGTTCGACCGTGGATCCCGCTGCGAATCGATTGCGCGTATTCGAGGTGATGTCCATCTTCAGGGAGGACGTTCCGGCGACCTACCTTGCGCCCGGTATGGCGATGACGGTGGCGCACCGCCGAGTGCAGGGACTGAGCAGTCCGTCCCGTGCATACGCGTTCACGCATGCGGAGGAGGATTGATGGCGGGAATCCTCTCGAGAGCGGTGACGCTGGCATGCCTCTTCGAGGGACTACTCCTCGGGTGCGCTCCGAACGGCGATCCCGCGAGCGAGCGGACCTCCACCGTCATCCTCGCGGCCTCCGGCATCGACTACATGCTGCCGGATCATACCGACGCGGACTTCCTGGTCTTTCTTCCCCTCGCCACCCGGAGTCCCGACGGAGTGCTGGTGCCCCGGCTCGCCCGAAGCTGGGAGCCGTCCGCGGACTGGAGCGAGGTCACGTATCACCTGCGGACAGACGTCCGCTGGCACGACGGCGTTCCGGTAACGGCTCAGGATGTGAAGTACACCCTCGACGTGCTCGCGCACCCGGACTTGGCTGAGTACGCGTTCGACTCGGTCGCGGTCGTGAACGACTCCACCGTGCTGATCCGGAACCGTCAGCACACCTACATCGATGACATCGTCTTCTATCCGCAGCACCGGATTCGGGACCTGGAGCCGGGCGACTTCTACGACTGGGACTTCTGGCGACAGCCCGTGGGCAACGGCCCCTACCGGTTCGTACGCTACGAGCCAGCGACGCTGATGGAGCTGGAGGCAAACCCGGACTTCTATGCCGGAAAGCCAGCCATAGGGCGGGTCATCGTTCGGTTTCTCGGGAGCATCGACGCGGGTCTCACGGAGCTGCTCGCCGGCAACGTGGACGAGGCGCACAGCCGCAACCTGGCGACGCGGGACATGCTGTCGGTGGACTTCCGATTCACGCGCTACGTGCGCTACAGCGGCGCGACCGCCGTCAGCTTTGTGAACCCCACCTGCCTCTCTTCGCAGATCCCCGCGTCCGGAAGGCGCTGGTGTTGGCGCTCGATCGGAGGCAGCTCACTGAAGCGATTGGCCTGTCGGCCGACCTGCCTATCGTGGATGGCCTGTTCACATTCGAGCAGCTCGTCCGGGGCGAGCTTCCACGTGCCTTCGAATACGATCCTGAGCAGGCCCGCCGACTTCTCGCGAAGGCCGGATGGATGGATCGGAACGGAGATGGAGTCCGCGAGCGGGACGGCGTGGTAGCCCGATTCGAGATCCAGGCGCCAGGGTGGTGGGAGCGGTCGGCGATCGTGGTCAGTGCTCAACTCGCGGCCGTGGGAATCAAAGCCGAAGTGCTCGTCGCGGACAACGCCGTCAACCTGCAGCGCTATCGGAGCGGTGACTTCGAAGCCATAATCGGGTATGCGACACCCTACAGCCTAGTGCTTCTCTCGAGTCGCGAGACCGTTACGGGCTACGACAACGAGGCGTACAAGTCTCTGGTTCGCCAGGCCCGGGCGAGCCCGAACCCTGCGGTTCAGGACAGCCTGATCCGGGCTGCGTGGCCGTTCCTGTTTGAGGACGTACCGGTCGTATTCCTCCACCCCATGGCGGCACAGATCTACGTACACCGGAGGATCCGCGGACTCAGCAGCCCGTGGCGGGCTGACCCTTCCCGGTACATGGACGAGCTGTGGATCGAGGAGGAATGATGGCGCGCACGAGATTCAGGGTCGCAGCGCTCATGGTTGCTTCCGGACTCCAGGGAAGTGGAGTACTCGCAGGCCAGTCGACCACAGCCTTCGTGAATGTCAGCCTCGTGACCATGGAGGAGGCCGATGCGATCCCGGGCCAGACGGTACTCGTCCACGGGGACCGGATCGCGGAGATCGGAGCCGCAGGCGTGCTCGAGGTGCCGCGGGACGCTCTCCGTATCGACGGGAGCGGCAGGTACCTCATGCCCGGTCTTGCGGACATGCACGTCCACGTCTCCCTCCCCCAGCACCTCATCCCCCACCTGACCCACGGCGTGACCACGTTGCGCCTTGCCTGGGGCGGCCCGCACCAGCTCTACTGGAGAGAGAAGATCGAGCGCGGCGAGATGTTAGGGCCGAGGATCTATGCGGCCGGTCCGACTGTCTTCGGGACCCACGACGATGCGCTCTTCGGGCCCGCCCCAGAGAAGATGCCGGACTACCTCTTCCCGGTGGCGGACGCCGCCGATGCCGTGCGCGCCGTAAGGCTTCAGAGTGAAGCCGGTTATGACTTCATCAAGGTGTACAGTTACCTGTCGGCAGACGCGTACGCCGCAGCGCTGGCCACGGCGAGCCAGGCGGGGATGCCCGTCGCGGGCCACGTGCCGGGCTCCGTGGGAGTCGAGCACGCCGTTCGCGCCGGCCAGGCGTCGATCGAGCATATCACTTGGTATACGGAGCTGACCGACACGTACCGGGCTCGGGAACCGCCCGTGACGACACGCCGGCTGAAGAAGCTGCAGTGGCTGCTCTCGGTGGGTGAGGAGGTGGCGAGCGGCAGCGTTGCCATGGCCGATGTGGTCGATGAGGGCCGGTTCGAAGAGCTGGCCCGGGCTACGGCCGGTGCCGGTACCTGGGTTACGCCCACGCTGCATGCGGGCTTCGAGGACAATCCCGAGTGGGGCGAGGCCGGTGAGATCTGGGCGCAGCTCAACCGGGAACACGTCCTGAGGCTTCACGAAGCCGGTGTGCGGCTTCTGGCCGGCACGGACCGGCCGACCTTCACGGTGCTGGCGGAGCTCGAGACCCTCCAGAAGGCGGGTCTGTCACCATTCGAAGCCCTGGCCACGGCGACTCGGAGTCCGGCCGAGTTCCTGGGCGAGATCTACGAGTGGGGGACCATCGCCGTGGGAAGCCGGGCGGACCTCCTGCTCCTGGAGGCGAACCCTCTCGAGGATGTGACCAACATCCGGCAACAGACCGGCGTGATGGTTCGCGGGGACTGGTATGACGCTGCTGACCTGGAGTCCATCGGGCGAGTGGCCACATTGCTTCTGGAGGCGAGCGACCTCGCTGCCGCCGGGAACAGCGTCGCCGCCCTGGCCAGCGTGGCCGAGGCCGAGGCGGTCCCGTCGAGGTGGGTTGTCCCGCTGCACGTGTGGAGCGCTCTGTGCTGGGACCTGGCCGAAGCCGGCGCTGCGGCCGAGGCGCTGCCCCTGTGCGATCGAGGCGCCGAAGCCGATCCCGACTGGGGGTGGTTCCGAAGCACGCGGGCGTTTGCCCGGGCGCACGCTGGCGACCGTGAGGGCGCCGCGGACGATGCCGAGGCTTTCCTGACCTGGTCCGAGGGACCCATCGCCCGCTCGTGGCCCGTGATGGACGCATCACGGGCCGTGTGGCGGGAGCGGTTGGATGCCCTGCGTGCCGGTGTGAGCCCCTTTGAACTGAACCCCACTGAGGACGAATGATGAAGCGTTTCCGCTGGCTGAGGGTGAGCAGGGTCATCTTCTCGGCCCTCACGGGAGTGGCCCTGACCGCAACAGGTTGTTCGCCCGCCGACCAGGGAGAAGCTGCGAACCCTGACGACCCCGTCACCATCACCGTCCTCATGCCCGACCGGGCCGCGGAGCTCTCCATGAGTCCCAACTCCGACGGCCCGGCCAAGTTCCTGATGTTCCTCCCGATGGCGGAATTCGCCTCGGACGGCTCGTTGGAAGGACGGCTGGCCGACCGCTGGGAGCTGTCGACGGACTTCACGGAGTGGACCGTTCACCTGAACCCGGAGGTGCGCTGGCACGACGGAGTCCCCGTGACGTCCGGCGACATCGCGTTCACAGTGGAGCTGATGACCAACCCGAACGTGGGTTTCTTCAATTACTTTGGCGTCGAGATCGAGATCGTCGATGACTCCACGTTTATCTGGCGATCCTCGCAGAGCGGTCCAGCAGAGGGCTACGCCACATTCTACCCGAAGCACATTCTCGAGAAGCTGGATCCGGAGGGCTTTTGGGAGTGGGACTTCTGGGCCGCCCCGGTTGGGAACGGTCCGTATCGCTACGTGAAGCACGTGAACGACTTGTTCACGGAGCTGGAGGCGAACCCCGACTATTTCGCGGGGCCGCCGGCCATCGACCGGGTGATCCTGAAGTACGGAGCGCCCGAGGGAGCGACGATCCCGGAGCTCCTAGCCGGAAACGTCCAGGCCATCCCCATCAATCCGATCGATGTCCCTACCCTGGAGGGCGAAGACCGCTTCCAGCTCACCTATGGGAGCGACTACGCGGACGATTACTGGCGCATGACCATCTTCTGGAACCACCGGCACCCGATCTTCAAAGATTCCCGGGTACGCCGCGCAGCCACCCTGGCGATCGACCGGGCAGGTCTGTTTCCGCTCCTGGACCTGCCGCCCGAGCTTCCGGTGTCCGACGTCATCCTCTCTTGGCGCCAGGTGGGCGAGCTGCCCCCTCCCATCCCTTACGACCCTGACCAGGCCCGCAGGTTGCTGGAGGAGGCAGGTTGGCGCGACACCGACGGGAACGGAATCCGGGAGAAGGACGGGGAGGATCTCGCCTTCACGGCCATCGTCGACGCCGGAGCGAGCAACCGGATCGCCGTCATCGTCCAGGACCGGCTGCGCAAGGTGGGAATGCGCATGGTGATCGAGTCCCGTCCCGGGGCGGCGATCATTTGGGGCCAGCACCTGAAACCCGGGAACTTCGATGCGGCGGTCTTCTGGTGGGCTCCCGGTCGCGATAAGACCTTCGGTCCCGACTCGTTTCTCGGATACCGCAACGCCCACGTGATCGAGTGTCTCGAAGCGATCAACGCCACATCCGATCCGTCCGCCATCGACTCGCTGTACCGGGAGATGTGGCCCGATTTCCAGGCGGATGTCCCCGTCACGTTCCTCCATCCCGCGGTCCGAATGTGGGCCAGCGACCGGCGGCTCAAGGGCCTGAGCAGCCCGTATCGGGGAGAGGCGGTGCGCTACATGGGCGAGCTGCGGTGGGAGGAGGGGTCGTGAGGGCCTTGTGGGGGCGACGGCGCCTCGGGCTTCTGGTTCTGCGCGCGACCACGGCCATCGCCCTGACGGCTTGTGTGGAGTGGAGACCGTGACCCTCCTCACGTCGAGAATAGAGCAGTCACGAAAGCGAGTCTCCCTCCTCTTCCGAGGCGCTCCGATAGCTTGAAGAAGCTCATCCACGAGGCCCACCGTCGTTCGCTGCTCGCGTGCGCCTGCTGCCTCACGCTGACCTGTTTCGGGTGTGGCCGCAACGACGATCCGGCATACGCCCGGGGCTCGACAGTGGTCATGGCTGTTCCGGACGTCGAGGCCGTGAAGCCGGACAACTGGGACCTCGACTTTCTGACCTTCCTCCCGCTGGCGAAGCAGAGCGAGCGCGGAGAGCTGGAGGGGCGTCTGGCCCGAAGCTGGGAGCACTCGCCCGACCACCGAGAGTACACCTACCACCTCCGCACCGGCCTCCGCTGGGATGACGGGGTCCCGGTTACCGCCCACGACGTGAAGTTCACTCTGGATTTGCTCGGCCACCCGGATGTCGCCGAGTACACCGGGATCGAGGCCACCGTGGTGGACGACTCCACGGTGCGAATCCGAGCCCGCAACCCAGGCTACATAGACGATATCAGCTACTTCCCCCGGCATCTACTGGAGAGGCTCGATCCGAAGCGATTCTGGGAGTGGGACTTCTGGACGCACCCCGTGGGTGACGGCCCCTATCGCTTTGTGCGGTACGTGCCCCAGACGCTGATGGAACTGGAGGCCAACCCCGACTACTACGGGACCCAGCCACGGATCGAACGGATAATCCTGAAGTTCGTGGGCGAAGCCGGGCTCACCGAGCTCCTCGCCGGGAATGTGGACATCACCCCTGGCAACCTCACGCAGATGCCCCGGATCGCGAGAGATCCCCGCTTTCGCCTTTACGTCGCCAGCTATCCGGGCGCCCGGGGGATCTACTGGAAGGCGGATCACCCGGTCTTCTCCGACCCGCGGGTGCGGCGGGCACTCACCCTGGCGCTGGACCGCCGGGAGCTACTCCGGCTCCTCAACCTTCCGGACGAGCTGCCGATCACCGACGGAGTGTTCACCGTAAGGCAGTTCCGGCGCGGCGAGTGGCCCGAGCCGCTGCCGTATGACCCCGAGCAGGCGCGGGCGCTGTTGAACGTTGCTGGCTGGGTGGATCGGGACGGCGACGGGGTGCGGGAGAAAGATGGCCAACCGTTTCGCTTTACCGCCACCGTCCGGCAAGGCAATGGGATACCGGAGCTCGCGGTGTACGTCCAGGCGTTCCTCCGTCGGGTGGGTGTCCACATGGAGATGGTGGTATTGGAGAGGGCCTTGGTGTGGGAGAAGCTAAGTACCGGCGACTTCGAGGCCATGTTCATGATTGTGCAGTCGCCCGTGGCGGCCCAGAAGCGGGATTTCGGAAGGGGGAATCACATAGGGTACTACAACCCGGAGGCATACACTGTCATCGACCGCCTCCAGACCGCGGCGGACCCCGAGAAGATTGACCACCTCTACCGCCGGCTGACGATGATCTACCGCGCCGACATGCCGTTCACTCGGCTCATTCCGTGGTCGAGTGACTGGTTCGTCCACCGGCGGGTCCGGGGGATGAGAACTCCTTTCCGAGCGGAGCCGGACACCTACATGGAGGAGCTATGGGTGGAGGGAGAACAATGAGGCCGTTCGCCGTTGCCGGAAGTATCACGGCCTGGCTGTTATTGAGCAGTGCTGCGATCGCGCAGGACCCTGCCCCGGTCGGCGGCGCGGCTCGGACTGTCCTCATCGACGCGGCCCACCACAACCTCGTCGACATCGTCGAGAGCCACGCCGGATGGCTGGAGGAGGAAGGCTTCACGGTCCGCATCCTACGGCAACCGTTCGACCACGAATCACTCGACGGCGTTGAGACCGTCATCATCAGCCTTCCGTCAGCTCCACGGAACGCGGTGACCAGGCCCTGGACCGAGGAGAAGTTCGCGGCTGCCTGGCAGCCGCCGTTTCCATCGGCGTTCTCCGCCGAGGAGATCGCCATCCTTCGCACGTGGGTCGAGGACGGCGGTGGGCTCGTTACCATCTTCGATCACATCCCGGTTTCCAACGCGGTCGAGGAGCTCGCCGCCGCGTTCGGCGTCGAAGTCGCCAACGGGCACGCCTATGACGAGCGCATGCTGCGCTGGGAGGGCGATTCCCTCAGCAGGAAGGAAGCCGGGGCGGCCGTATTCCGGAGGACCGATGGTACGCTGGCCGCGCATCCGATAACCGACGGCCGCAGTGTGGCCGAGCGCATCGACTCGGTGGCGCTGGGTGGGGGGGCGGCTCTTCGCCCACCGCCCGAGGGCCGGCCACTCCTTACGCTTGGCACGTCGTTCGTTTCGTCGCTGCCGAAGATCCCGTTCCGCTTTCGAGAGGATACGCCGCGGCAGCCGATCGGCGGGTGGTGGCAGGGAGGCGTACTGCGAGTGGGACGCGGCCGTCTCGCGGTCTTCAGCGATGCGGGAATTCTCGCGACGCACGACGAGGTAGCGGTCCAGGAGCCTCCCTGGAACGGCTGGCAGCTGCAGAACCCGCAGCTGTTTCTCAACACTCTCCGCTGGCTCTCGGGCGAGATCGACCCGGACGAGTGAAACACGACCTCGTTCCCGCGATCGCCGGAGCCATGCTCTCGGCTACCTTCCTCGCCGCCTGCCGGACGCCCGACGTCGACCAACCGGACGGAGCGAGTTCGACGGTGACCGTGGCCTACTGCTGCGGCGACGAGGCCCTGAACCCGATCCACGACATGGAAGCCAAGAAGCTCGTGTTCCTGACCCTGATGGAACTGGACAGCCTTGGCAACCGGGTGGGGCGTCTGGCGACGAGCTGGGATATCGCGAGTGGACGTATCGGCTGCGCACCGACGTCCGGTGGCACGACGGGGCACCGTTCACGGCCCGGGACATCGAGTTCACAATCGGCCTCATGGACGACTTCTGGGACCCCGACTATGGATCGGGCGCCTTCGAGGCGGTCACGGTACACGATGACTCCACGATAACGATCCGATCGGGTCACGGGCGGCGGCTCTACCAGATACATATGGTCTTCTATCCGATGCACCTGCTCGAGGGACTGGATCCGGATCGGCTCGGTGAGTGGGGTTTCTGGGCGCGACCGATAGGAAACGGGCCGTACCGATACGTGCGCGCCGTGCCGGAGACGATGATGGAGTTCGAGGCGAACCTCGACTTCTACGCTGGGGCGCCTTCCATTGCCCGCGTGGTCCTCAAGTTCTCGGGTGACGCGGCGATCGCGGACCTGCTCAGTGGTCAGGTGGATGTGAGCTCCGACATCTCCACGGCGGACCGGGCGACCGTGGCGGCCGATCCCAGGTTCCGGCTCTACTACCAGGTGTGGGGCGGCAGCCAGCAGGTGATCTACTGGAAGAACGATCACGTCCTGTTTAGCGAGCCGAGTGTCCGGCGGGCGCTCACGATGGCGATTGACCGGCGGGAGCTTCTTCGTGCCCTCAATATCCCGGATGAGGTCCCGATCATCGACGGACCGATCACCCCGGACCAGTGGGTCCGGAGGCAGCTGCCGGAACCTCTGCCGCACGACCCGGAGCGGGCCCGGGCTCTGCTCGACAAGGCCGGCTGGCGGGACATGGACGGCGACGGGATCTTGGAGAAGGATGGACGGCCGTTCCGATTCACCGCCCTCGTGCGAACTATGTCTGACGAGGATACCCCCGGCAACGTTTCCGCCGGTGTGTACGTCCAGTCGCAGCTGCGGAAGATAGGGGTGGAGATGACACTCCAGCCGCTCGACCCCGGGGTCGTGATGCCGCGGCTGGAGTCGGGTGACTTCGAGGCGGTCTTCGCGTGGTTCCGCAGCTACGAGACGCCCTGGCTGCGGCGGTTCGGCCTCGGAGAAGGAGATCCCATCGGCTACCGGAACCCACAGCTTCAGGAGCTCATCGAGCAAGCGAGTCGGACGTGGGTGCCCGCCGAGGAGGACAGCCTGTACTCCAAGATGGTGGAAATCTTCCGGGCGGATGTCCCCGTCACGTTCCTCTACCTCAACGTCGGCCTGACCGTGGCCCACGAGCGGCTTCGAGGCCTGAGCAGCCCGTGGCGCGTGGAACCGGTAGGGCACATGGACGACCTGTGGATCGAGGAGGAGAAGTGAGTGAGTGGGGCGTGGTGAGTGGCTTGTCGATGTGGGCTGTGGCCTACCGTTGTGCTGTTCCCACTCACCACGCACTACTCACCACCCCCGTCACTGTGCTTGCACCGTGGCATAGCAGCACGCATCATTTGACCTAACGCGATGCTCAAGTACATCCTCAAACGCCTGCTCCTCTCGGTACCGCTCGTCCTCGGCATCGTCACGGCGACATTCTTCATTACGCGCCTGGCGCCCGGCGACCCGATGGACATGTACCTGGAGCCGCAGCGCCAGCGGCAGGTGGATCCCGAGGTCATCGAGCTCCTGCGGAAGAAGTATGGGCTGGACCAGCCCATTCACATCCAGTACGTGACCTGGCTCAAGAACGTCGCGAAGGGCGACTTCGGGGAGTCGTTCCGACACCGCCGCCCGGTCAAGGACATGCTGGTCGAGGCCGTCCCTTACACGCTGCAGCTCACGGTCCTGGCCATCATCCTGGACGCGCTGTTCGGGATCACGCTGGGCATCATCTCGGCGGTCAAGCAGTACTCGAAGCTCGACAAATCGCTCACCGTAGGGTCCCTCGTCATCTATGCCATGCCCAGCTTCTGGCTGGCCCTGATGCTCATCATGGTCTTCTCGGTGAACCTGGGCTGGTTCCCGACCTCGCAGACCCGCTCGATGAACTACCAGGACCTCGCGGCCGTCGGGAAGGTCCTCGACCGTATGTGGCATCTCGCCTTGCCGGTGTTCGTGATGGGGATCGCCGGCGCCGCGGGCACGGCGCGCTACATGCGAAGCCGGCTGCTCGAGGTGCTGAACGAGGAGTATATCGTCGCCGCGCGTGCCCAGGGCTTCCATGAGAAGACCGTGATCGTGAAGCACGCGCTCCGGAACGCGCTCATCCCGATCATCACCATCTACGGCATGAGCCTCCCGTTCCTCCTGGGTGGGGCCACTGTGATCGAGACCATCTTCGCGTGGCCGGGCTTGGGCCGACTCACGGTCGCCGCCGTGAGTGGGCGCGACTACCCCCTCATCATGGCCGCCACTTCCATCGCCGCGGTGCTCACCGTATTCGGCAACCTCTTGGCCGACATCACGTATGCCGCCGTGGACCCACGCGTCTCCTACGATGCCCCGCAGCGACGCTGAGCGCGAAGACATCCGCTCCCGGGCCTGGTTTCCAGGACTGGGCCACCTCGCGCTGGGGCGCGCGGGCCGCGGCTGGCGCCTCATGGGGATCACGACGCTGACGCTCCTTGTGATCGCGTGGCGCTGGGGCCAGGTGTTCGGCGCGTTCTCAACACCCTTCATTGACCGCTGGCTCGCATCGATCTTCCTGCTCCTGGTGGTGCCGGTCGCTATCTGGTTCTCGCATTGGGACGTGAGCCGGCTCTTCCGCGAAGAAGCGGATCGCTCCCGCAGTAAGGGCCCGTGGAAGGTGGCGTTCAGGCGGTTCAACGAAAACCGCCTGGCCGTGTGGTCGATCTACGTGATCGCGTGCTTCTACGCAGTGGCGATCCTGGCGCCCATCTTCGCGCCATACGATCCCGCGGCGATCCCGGACGTCATGACCAACCGCTACCTGACGCCCTCGTGGGCCCATCTCTTCGGCACCGACGAGTTTGGCCGCGACTTGTTCAGCCGGGCACTCTACGGGGCGCGCGTATCGCTTTCCATCGGATTGCTCGCGATGATCATTGCCAAGAGCATCGGCACGATCTACGGTGCCGTGGCCGCCTACTTCGGCGGCATTGTCGACGGCGTGCTCATGCGGATCGTCGACGTGTGGATCGCGTTCCCGACGTTCTATCTCATGCTCATGCTGGTGGGCGTGTTCGAGGCGGACATCGTGGTGCTGGTCATGATTCTCGGCCTCACCTCGTGGCCGGGCACAGCGCGGTTCATTCGCGGCGAGATCCTCTCGCTCAAGAACCAGGCGTTCACCGAGTCCGCGCGGGCCATCGGCTTGCCGGCGCGCCAGATCATTGCGCGGCACCTGATCCCGAGCGCGCTCTCGCCGGTGCTGGTGACCGCGGCACTCGCCGTGGCCGGAATGATCGGTGCCGAGGCCGGGCTTTCGTTCTTGGGGTTGGGCATCCGGCCACCCACGCCGTCGTGGGGCAACATGGTCTCCGCCGGGAAGGACAACCTGCTCAACGCTTGGTGGGTGGCGTTCTTCCCGGGCGCGTTGCTCACGCTCACCCTGATCTCGTTCAGCCTGCTAGCGGACGGTCTACGCGACGCGCTCGATCCCAAGGCCCTCATGCAGAGATACGTCTAATGCTGCTCTCGGTGCGCGACCTCAGAAGCGCGTTCTTCCTCGACGAGGGAGAGCTGTGGGCGGTGGACGGGGTGTCGTTCGACGTGGACGCCGGCGAGACCGTTGGGCTGGTGGGCGAGTCGGGCTGCGGCAAGACGATCGTGGCACTCTCGCTCCTCAGGCTCGTGCCGCACCCGGGACGCGTGGTGAGCGGGCGCGTGATGTTCGACGGCACCGACATATTGCTGCTCCAGCAGGAACCGCTGCGTCGCGTCCGCGGCGCCGGGATCGGGATGATCTTCCAGGAAGCGTCCGCGGCACTCAACCCGGTCTATCGAATCGGCGATCAGATCGCCGACGTGCTGCGGCTCCATCAAGGGCTGGACAAGCACGCGGCCGATCGCGAGGCGGTGAGGATCCTGGGGCAGATGGGGATCCCCGAGCCGGAGAAGCGCGCGCGCAGCTACCCGTTCGAGCTCTCAGGTGGGATGAAGCAGCGCGCGATGATCGCCATCGCCATGGCGGGACGGCCGCAACTCCTGGTCGCCGACGAGCCCACCACTGCGCTCGACCTGACAGTCCAGGCCGAGATCATCGACCTGCTGTTGTACATCCAGCAACAGTACGACATGGCCATCCTCATCATCTCGCATGACCTGGAGATGGTGGCCGGCATGGCGCACCGCATGATGGTCATGTACACGGGGCGCATCGTGGAGATCGCTGACACGCACGACCTGACCAACGACCCGAAGCATCCGTACACCCAGGGGCTGCTGGCCTCGATCCCGCAGCTGGGAGCAGGGTCCCGCACGCCGCTCATGGGCATTCCCGGAGCAGTGCCGGACCTCCTGGCGCTGCCGGACGGCTGCACCTTCCACCCACGTTGTACGCTGTCTGACGACGACTGCATCGAACGCCCGCCGCCCTTGAAGAATATGGGCTACCGCCGAGAGTGCGCGTGCTACAAGACTGGGATGCGAAGGTGACCGCGCGGGACGCGGTGCGGACTCCGCCGGACGACCTGGATGACGACGTGCTGCTCGCCGTCCGCGACCTGAAGACGTACTTGCCGCTCGGCAAGGGATGGCTGGGCAAGCGCGACTGGGTGCGGGCCGTGGACGGCGTCGATTTCGATCTCCGCCGGGGCGAGGTGCTGGGCTTGGTCGGCGAGTCGGGAAGCGGCAAGACCACGCTGGGCCGCACCGTGCTGCGGCTCGTCGAGCCCACCGACGGAAGCGTCCGCTTGGACGGTGTGGACTTCCTAGCGCTCAAGGGCAAAGCGCTGAGGCAGGTACGCCGCCGATTACAGGTCGTGTTTCAGGATCCCTATGCGTCACTCAGTCCGCGCATGCAGATCGGCCAGATCGTGGCCGAGCCGTTGAGACTCCATCACATCGTACCTCGTGGCGAGACTAAGGATCGCGTGCTCGAGTTGCTCACCCGGGTGGGCATCGAGCCGTACTTCCTCTATCGCTACCCGCACGAGATGAGCGGCGGGCAGCGCCAGCGTATCGCGATCGCCCGCGCGCTGTCGCTCGAGCCCGAGCTGATTGTGGCCGACGAGCCGGTCTCGGCGCTCGACGTCTCGGTGCAGGCCCAGATCCTCAACATCTTCTTGGAGCTCAAGTATCGCGACGGCATCGCGATGCTCTTCATTTCGCACGACGTGGGCGTCGTCGAGCGAATCGCCGACCGCATCGCCGTGATGTATCGTGGGATCATCGTGGAAGAGGCGGCAACGGATACGGTCATCGCGAATCCGCTTCACCCCTACACGCAGGCATTGCTCTCGGCGGTGCCGAGCGCCGATCCGGGTGAGGCGCGAAAG
>JBDHHR010000052.1:0-13647 GCA_039589295.1 Gemmatimonadota bacterium
GACAGACCCTGGATTCCACTACCGTGCTTGTGCTGAGCACTGACAGCGAATTCCTGCACTACCTAGGCAGGTCGAGGTGACCGGCGGGTCGGCGGTACGATTTCACCGCCGCCCCGTTACCTTGCCAGCGCCCGGTTCACGCCGGGCGCTTTCGCTTCGATGGAATGGGTACCCAGCGCGTGTGCAAGAAACTGTGCAAGGAAGGGTTGGCAGGAAGGGCGAAAGGGGAGGCACGGTGTCCTCCCCCATTCGTTTGAAAGCCGCAGAAGTCAGCGCCGGCTCCGAAACGCGGCTCTTTCGGGTCCGATTAGGAATCCCGCGCTCTATCCGCCTGAGCTACGGGGCCACGTCGTGCGCGGAGAGCCCGCATCCCCCGCGTCGGGAGTGAGATAATACGCCGCACGACGTCAGCTTCGCCACCGCCGGTGCTCGCATTCACCCCGACAGCGCAGTACCCTGGCGACACCCGTTTGAGGCCACCCGGCTGCCAAATTGGCGGACCCGCTTCGTCCTCCGCCAACCCAACCTTCGCAAAACGCAATTTTGGCAGAAAAATAGGCCGAGAAACGGGCACGAGCATTGCATTTTCACAGACCGACAGCGATGTCCGTTCATGAGCTACGGTAGCCGCACATATTAAATCCAAGGATTGCAAGGAGGCACAACGATGATGCTACCAACGAGAAGGCGATCGACGAGTGTTTTCCGGCCGTTCCCCGAGCTGCGGTCTGACGTGGACCGACTGTTCGACGAGTTCTTTCACCGGCCCACGTTCCACCTGACGACAAGCGGTCCCGAGGCCGACTTCTACGAGACCGAGGAAGAGTTCGTCCTGGAGCTCGACTTGCCGGGGTTCGGCGCGGACGATGTCGACGTAACGGTCGAAGACGGAGTGCTCTCGATCACGGGCGAGAGATCAGAGGAGCGGGAAGAGACGAAGGGCACGTACCACCTGCGTGAGCGCTCGCGGGATACTTTCTCCCGCAGTTTCACCATCCCGCACAGCATAGACGCGAGTTCAGTGGCGGCCGACTTCAAGAGGGGCGTGCTGACGGTGAAGCTGCCCAAAGCGGCCGAGGCCAAGGCTCGCCGGATCAAGATCAAGGGCGAGTAGGGCTGCAGCGCGCTTACCGAACACGCAACGGGAGCCCCCCGGGGCCGGCCCTTGCCGGCCCCTTTTCTCTTTTTGCCCTTGCAAAACCGCTCGTGTGGTGTAGTCTGGGGGTACGATTCGGGGGCAGCGTGGTCAGCGAGCAGGTCGCGAATGACCGGCGTGGAGCTCCTTCCCCTTGCATCGCTCGCGTTCTTTCCATCACACGGAGGTTCGATGATGCGCAGACTTACCGCCGTACTCTCGCTGTCGCTCGCGGGAGCATTCATGCTGCCCGGGCCGGCCGCACTGCAGGCCCAGGAAGAAGAGGAGGAGAGCCCCAGCTACGCCTACATCTCAGGCATCGAGATGGCACCGGCGTTCCGCGAAGCGTACTCCACCGCGGTGAAGAAGCTGGCCGCCGCGGCCGGTGAGATCGGAATCGAAAACCAGTGGCACTTCTGGTCGACCGACGCGGGGTACGTTCTGGTCTTCCCGGTCGAGAACATGGCGTATTTCGATGACCAGGGAGCGTTCTGGGATCAGTTCGACGGCACGACCGCCCGGGAAGACTTCTTCGCCGCTCTCGCCGAGATCCCGAGGGAGGCCAGCGGCTCGATCTCGGTGTCGGTTCCCGACTGGGGCTATGCGCCTGAGGGCGGCTGGGGAGACATAAACGTGGCCCACGTGCACAACGACTGGCCGAAGGCGGGAGCGAACGACGCCTACGACGAGCTGGCAAAGGAGTTCGTCGCTTTCCTCGAGGAGATCGAGTATCCCTACGCCGTTCAGGGCCACCGGTCGATGTTCAGCGACGGACGTATGACCTGGGTGTTCTTCGCCGACAACCTCTCCAACTACTACAGCGAAGACACCTGGGAGAACCTCATCGAGGCGGCCGGCGCCGGAGACAAGTGGGAGGCCATCCAAACGACTTTCACCGATGTCGTCAAGCGCTGGGATCACGGGGACGCTTCATACCAGAAGGAAATGAGCTACCGGGGAAGCGAAGGTAGCGAGGAGTAGCCCCGATTCCCTGACCCGACAAGAAGGCCGGTCCGCGCTCTTCCGTCTGCCCGGACCGGCCCTTCGTCTTCTGGGAGCGAATAGACTCGCCCCTACGTCGACCCCACCCTAGTCGTCATCCTCCCCATGTTCCGTGCTCTCCCCGAGCTGGTAGATGTTGTCCTTGTGCTCGGTGCAGACGTCGAAGATGTTCAGCCCTTCCGGGTACCGCTCCGCTCCGCGTGCGTTTGCCTCCGCGAAAGCGGCCATGAAGGTCGAAACATCATCGGCCACCGTCCAGAAATGGACGTTCCAGTCGTCGCCCCACAAGTGATAGAAGACGCCCGCGGCCCCGATCATTCCCTCGTCCACCAGCTCTTGGGAGATCGGGAGCCCCTCGGCCTCCCAGGAATCGTTGATATCACCGATCTTGGTGAAATCACATTTGAACGAGCTGACGACGAAGACTCCGTCGCCGTTGCCGTCGTCATCGGCCGCGGCCTCTTCCTCCTGGGCGAAGGCCATGGCGGGCAGGGCGAAGCAAGCGACGAGGGTGAGGGTAAGGATTCGGCGGATCATACGCTCCTCCTTGGGAAACGGATGGACGACGCGGACGCGAAGGTGGCGTACGCGTGAGCGCCTGTACCGGCGCTCGGGACACTGGTTATTCTTCGTATTCTCCGGAGATCGGTACCTCTCGGCACCGGCGTATCGCAATCCTGGAATGCTCTGCCGCCCTTTTTTGGGGGGCCTAACTGTACTGGTTCTCCTGGCGGCGTGTCAACCGACTCGACGAAGCCGTTCCCACTCCGACCTCCCGACCGCACGTCGGCGGGTGGCTACGAATCGGCAGCCGCCGAAACCCGTACCGCGCAGAACTTGAAGCCCGGGATCTTCCCGTACGGGTCCAGCGCGTCGAGAGTCAGGACGTTGGCGGCGGCCTCGCGGAAGTGAAACGGGATGAACACGCTTCCCTGGTTAACGCGCTCTGAGCTCTCGGCCGTGAGGGCGATCGAGCCCCGCCTCGACTCGACCCTCACCCAGGCGCCGTCGACCAGTCCCAACCGGTCCATGTCGGCCGGGTGAATCTCGACCCTCGGTTCCGGCTGGATGGCGTGGAGCGCGCGGGCCCGCCTGGTCATGGTGCCCGTGTGCCAGTGCTCCAACAGGCGGCCGGTGTTCAGGATGAAGGGATACTCGTCGTCGGGGCTCTCCTTGGCCGGAGTGTACTCCGCAGGCACGAATCTGCCCCGGCCGCTCGGCGTCGGGAACCGGTCCCCGAACAGGACCTGGGTGCCATCGCTTTCCAGGTCGGGGCACGGCCACAGCTTGCCCGTCAGACCCAGGTTGTCGTGCGTCAGCCCGCCGTAGGAAGGCGCCAGCGATGTGAACTCGGCGAACACGTCCGCCGGCGACTCGTAGCTCATGGGGTATCCGAGCGCGGTCGAGAGGTCGCACACGATACGCCAGTCCTCCCTCGCCTGGCCGGGAGGATTCAGGGTCTTGCGGCCCACCTGCACCCGGCGGTCGGAGTTCGTGTAGGTGCCCGTCTTCTCCAGATGGGTGGTGGCGGGCAGGATCACGTCGGCGAATTCGGCCGTCTCGGTAAGGAAGATGTCCTGGACGACCAGGAACTCGAGGTTGGCCAGCGCCTTCCTCACCTTGTTGACGTTGGGGTCTGAGAGGAAAGGGTTCTCGCCCATCATGTACATCCCCAGGATCTCCCCTTTCAGCGCCCCGTCCATGATCTCCACTACGGTGAGTCCCGCTTCCGGGTCGAGCTCCGTGTCCCACGCCGCCTCGAACTTGGCCCGCACCTCCGGATCGCCCACCTTCTGGTAGTCCGGGTACACGATCGGAATGAGGCCGGCGTCGGAGGCTCCCTGCACGTTGTTCTGGCCTCGCAGCGGGTGGAGGCCCGTGCCTGGTCTCCCGACGTTTCCTGTCATCAGCATCAGCGAGATGAGACAGCGGGCGTTGTCCGTGCCGTGCGTGCTCTGGGCGATCCCCATACCCCAGAAGACCATCGCCGCGTCCGCACCTCCGAACAGCCTGGCCGCTCGCCGGATCTCGTCCGCGTCAATCCCGCAAATCTCGGCTGCCACTTCCGGTGGATACGCGGCGACCAGCTCCTCGAGCGCGGCGAATCCCTCAGTGCGGTCCGCTATGAAGTCGTGGTCGATGAGGTCTTCCTCGATGAGGACGTGCATCCACGCGTTGTACATGGCCACGTCGGTGCCCGGGCGGATCCGGAGGAACACCTCGGCGTGGTCGGCCATTTCTATGTGCCTCGGCTCCACGACGATGAGCTTCGTCCTGCCCGACTTGGCGGCCTGCTTCATGAAGGTCGCGGCGACGGGATGGTTTTCGGTCGTGTTGGAGCCGATGATCAGCGCCACGTCGGCGTTCTTCACGTCGCCGAACACGTTGGTCACCGCTCCGGATCCGATGGTCTCCAGGAGAGCGGCCACCGATGAGGCGTGGCAAAGGCGCGTGCAGTGGTCGATGTTGTTCGTCCCGAAGCCCGCGCGGATGAGCTTCTGGAACAGGTATGCCTCTTCGTTGCTGCACTTGGCGCTGCCGAAGCCGGCCATCGCTGCGGGCCCGTTCCGATCCTTGATCTCCCGGAGCCGGCGCCCGGCCAGCTCGATGGCCTCCTCCCAGCTCGCCTCCCGGAAGTGGGGGAGAACGTCGTCATAGTCCACCAGCCCGCCGGGCTTGCGCCGACGCCGGTCCGACTCCTCAACCTCCGGCGACAGCGGACCCTTCGGGTAGGCCGTCTCCTTTCGGATAAGCGGCACGGTTAAACGCTGGGGATGGTAGGCGTAGTCGAAGCCGTAGCGCCCCTTCACGCACAGGCGCTCCTCGTTGACCACGCTCTCCCGACCGTCGGCGCACACCACCCGGTTGCTGGCCTCGTCCACCCAGTAGGTGAGGGCGCACCCCACCCCGCAGTACGGACACACCGAGTCGACCTGCTTGAGCGCGCTTCGCGTGCCTGTCCCGGCCATGAGACTCGAGCCCACGCCGGCTGCCGTGCCGGCGCCCGCCGCCTGCGACTGGTCCACGAGCGTCAGGGCGCCGGTGGGACACACCTTCTCGCACTCGCCGCACGAGACGCAGGTGCTGGCGCCCATCGGGTCGTCGAGGTCGAAGCCGATGCGCGTCTCGTATCCCTTGCCGGTGCGCCCGATGACGTTGTTTACCTGCACGTCGTCGCAGGCCCGGATGCAGCGGTCACACAGGATGCACGCCTGGTGGTCCACCCGGATGACGGGGGAGGAACTGTCGATGGGCCGACCGTTGCCCGCCGGGATGCCGGCCATGGCCACCGCCCCGTACTCGCGGGCCAGCGCCAGGAGTTCGTCGTCGCGGGTCTTCGCTCCGGTGCAGGCCGTCGGGTAGTCCGACAGGAGCAGCTCGACCAGCCCCTTCCGCGCCGCGTCGATCCTGTCCGATCGGGTGCGGACGTCCATTCCTTCTGCCGCCTCACGCATACATGACGCGGTCAGCTTCTTCTCTCCCGTGTCCACCAGGCATACACGGCACACACCGACGGGCGGGAGTCGCGGGTCGTGACACAGCACCGGGATGTCGATGCCCACCTCGCGGGCCGCCTCCCAGATCGTGGCTCCCGGCGGGACCTCGACCGCGCGCCCGTCGATCGTGAGGCCGATCGTCCCGTTGCCGGCGGCCATGTCGCTCACGCTTCACCTCCCGTCGGCACCTCGTCCGGCCAGTGCTCTCGCACCGAGGTCAGCGGATTGAGGGCCACGTATCCGAGCCCGCAGATGGACGTCTCCGAGAGAAGGAAGTCCAGCTTCTCGATGGCGCTCCAATCCAGCGGCTCGCCCTTCTCCACCGCCCGCTCCAGCATGCGCACCGACTTCTGGGTACCGTCGCGGCAGGGGACGCACTTCCCGCATGACTCGTTGCGGAAGAAGCGCACGACATTGGCGGCCAGAGGCAGCATCGGAGTGCCCTCCGCCACTACCACCAGGGCGCCGGAGCCCAGCATGCTACCGGCCTCGGCCAGGGTGTCGAAGTCGATTGGGGTGTCCGCCCTGTCTCCGGGCAGGAAGTTCGAGGACGCACCCCCGGGAGCGAACCCCTTCAGGGCACGGCCAGCGCTTACGCCCCCGGCCATGTCGATGAGCTCGGCCACCGTGGCGCCCATCGGAATCTCGTAGACGCCGGGCCTCTCCACGTGTCCGGAGACCGCCATGAGCTTCAGGCCGCTGTGGCCGTCCCTTCCCTTCGACTCCCACCACTCGGCGCCGCGCAGGGCGATGGCCGCGGCGTAGGCGAAGGTCTCCACGTTGTTGATGAGGGTCGGCTTGCCCCACAGGCCGCGCTGACCGGGGAACGGCGGCTTGTTGCGCGGCTCGCCCCGCCGGTCCTCGAGGGCCTCCAGCAGCGCCGTCTCCTCGCCCAGGATGTAGCCCCCGGGCGAGAGGAACACCTCGATGTCGAAATCGAAGCCGGACCCCAGGATGTCAGTGCTCAACCAGCCGACCTCGCGCGCCCCCTCCAGCGTTCGCTCCAGGGCCGCGCGTGCCTTCCGGTACTCGTGCCTGAGATAGATGATGCCCTTCTGTGCCCCGATAGCGTAGCCGGCCAGCATCATCCCCTCGACCACGAGATGCGGCAATTCCTCCATGATCACCCGGTCCACGAAAGTGCCGGGCTCGCTCTCATCCGCGTTGCATACGACGAACTTCGGCGTGGCTTCCTCACCGCGAACGATCTCCCACTTGAGGCCTGTCGGAAAACCGGCGCCCCCCATGCCAAGCAGGCCGCTCGCCTTCAGCTCCACGATCAGTCTGTCGATCGCCGAAGAATCGTCCTGGGCCAGCAGGCGTCGGAAGGCCTCGTACTCGCCGCCGCCACTGCCGCCGCCGCCGCCGCTGCCGCCGCCGCTGCCGCCACCGCTGCCGCCACCTCCTCCTCCTCCGCTCCCGCCGTAAGGATCGCATTCCCAGCACCCGGGCCCACGGCCCGCCCGCTCCGCCTCTCGGCGCTCTCGCTCCGGCTGGTACTCCGCCGCTTCCGGCGCCGCGGACGAGACCGCCTCGGCCAGCGCTTCCGGGTCGTCGGCCCGCGCCGGGATCCCGTTCACTCTCACCGCGGGAGCCAGCTCGCAGCACCCGAGACAGGATGCCTCCTCCACCCTCACGTCCACACCGCTTCCCAGCGCCGACCGGATTCGCTCCGCCAGGCCGTCCGCCCCGTTCAGGTGACAGCTCATGTCGCGGCAGACCGAGACGGTCACAGATGCTGGCGGTTGTGACCTGAAGTGAGGGTAGAACGAGACCAGCTCCTGCAGCCGGTACAGGGGAACGCGCAGGCCGTGACTCAGCTCGCGCAGCGAGTCACTGCTGAGGTACCCTCGCTCGGTCTGCAGCTTCTCGAGTTCGTGGATCAGGCTCATGGCGCAATCGGGTTGCAGGAGACCGCGGCCAGTGGCGCTCCCCCAACGTAGGTCACCGTGCGAGCCGGGTAAAGTTGGTGTTACTCACGCAATCCGCCCTGGTTAGCGCTATGTTTCGGGCCACCCATGGATCCGATACTGATCGTTCTCGCCTTCTCGACGCTCGCCGCCCTGACCGCACCGCTGGGCGTACTTCCCCTGACAGGCCGAGAGATCACGCCCGTGCGCTGGATCGGCTGGTCCAACGCCCTCGCGGCGGGCTTCATGCTCGGAGCCGCCTTCGTCATCGGCGAGACGGCCCTGGGGTACGATCCGTCGTGGGCGGCGGCGGGCGGCATCGCCGGGATCGCGTTCATCTACTGGACACACCGCGTGTCGGGTGCCGCGGAGCTGGACCTGAACGCCCTCGAGTCAGCCGAACCCGCCTACGGATACCGGGTTCTCCTCGTCAGCGGGCTGCACGGCGCCTCCGAAGGCGTCGCTATCGGGGTGGCCATGCTGGAGAGCATCCCGTTCGGGATTCTTGTAGCCGTGGCCATGGCCGTGCACAATGTGCCCGAGGCTACGATCCTGGGCTCCGTCCTACGGGGAACCGGTGTCAGGCTCAGTCACGCCGCGGGACTGTCGGTTGCCACCAACGTGAGCCAGGTGCTGCTGGCCGTAGGCACCTTCGCCGTGGTCCCGGCACTGGCGGGTTCGTTTCCGGTCGCCCTGGGCTTCGCGGTCGGGGCGCTGACGTACCTGGCCATGTCGGAGCTTCTGCCGCAGGCCTACGACCAGGGCGGAAAGGTCGGGATCGCCTTTGTCACACTCGTCGCCATGGGGTTCGTGGTCGTGCTGAAGGGGTTCGTAGGGTGAGAGCCGGCTCGAGCAGGCGGCCGGGTGCGGCCGGCGCGCTCGTTCGGCTTCCAAGCGGCTGACGGGCAGCCGACATGCACCCGGTTATCCACGTCTTCCTGTTCGGAGCGATCACGGCTCTGGCCACCGGGTTGGGGGCCGTACCGTTCGCCTTCGTCCGTTCCATCTCTCCGAGGGCCATCGCTTACGCCAACAGCGTCGCGTCGGGCCTGATGCTGGGGGCCAGCTTCGGCATCCTGGCGGAGGGCACCGAGTTCGGGAGGTGGCAGACCCTGGTCGGCGCGGTGCTCGGCGTCCTATTCGTTCTCTTCCTGCAGCGACTGCTCGGCGACCGGGAGGTGGAGTTCGGTGCTGCGAGGGGCGCCGGCGCGCGGCAGATGCTCATGATCGTCCTGGTGATGACGGTGCATTCCATCGCGGAGGGGGTGGCCATCGGCGCCTCGTTCGCGGGCGGGATGACCCTGGCCTTCGTCATCACGGTGGCCATCGCCGTTCACAACGTCCCGGAAGGCCTGGCCATAAGCGCCGTGCTCCGGCCGCGCGGGTCGAGCGTGAGCGCCTGCGCTGCGTGGAGCGTCGTATCGTCGCTTCCGCAGCCCCTCATGGCCGTGCCGGCCTACCTCTTGGTGGAAACCCTCCGGCCCTCGCTTCCGTACGGGATCGGCTTCGCCGCCGGTGCCATGGTGTTCATGGTACTGGTGGAGCTTCTTCCCGAGGCCTACGAGCAGGGGAAGAGACCCATCACCGCGCTCATCGTGAGCGCCACCGCGGTCGCCATGGTCCTGTTTCAGCAATACCTGTGACGCAACCGTTTCCACCCGGGTCGTGTCCGACGCGATGAGAGCCGGAACACGACGGCCCGACGAGGACCGCAAGACCGGGAACCACGTGGACGATACAGAGCTCCTGGCGAGAATCAGGGCCGGTGACCGCGCGGCGGAGCGCGCCCTGTACGACGCCCACGTAGACCGGGTCTACCGGCTCGCGTGCCGCATGACGGGCGATCCGGCGCTGGCCCAGGATCTTACGCAGGACGCGTTCATCCGGGCATTCCAGAAGCTGGACAGCTTCCGGGGGGAGTCGTCGCTGTCAACCTGGCTGCATACGGTGACGACCTCGGTGGTGCTGAACGGGCTGAGAAAGGTGAAACGGTTCCACCGGTCGGAGGCAGATCTCGACGAAGCCCGCCGGGTCGCCCACCAGGAGCGGCGAGCGGAACCGGACCTGAAGCAGAGACTTACAGCGGCGATCGACGGACTGCCCACAGGATATCGGACCGTGTTCGTGATGCATGACGTGGAGGGCTACACGCACGAGGAGATCGCTCGCTCGCTCGGAGTGGCTACGGGCACCTCGAAGGCCCAGCTGTCACGGGCCCGGGCGAGGTTGCGGGCGGAGCTCGCGGAGTTCGCGGAGGAGTGGGTGGCATGACCCAGCATGATCGTTTCGGGGACGGTGATCCGGACCGGGTCGACGAGCTCGTGGCCCGGGCGGCCAGGGAACACTACAACCCGGCGCCGGAGTCTCCGCGGGACGAGATGTGGGCGGTGATTCAGGCCGCCCGCGCCGAACATGCCTCGCGTGCGGACTCCAGCATCGTCCCGATCTCGCGTTTCCGACCGCGGCAGTGGTGGATCGGGATCGCCGCGGCGCTGGTGATCGGCGTCGCCATAGGGAGATCAACCCTGTTCGAGAGCGGGCCACGGGCGCCGCAGGTGACGGACCCGGGGTCGGCGGCGATCGCCGAGCATTCCGGTCCGGCGGCGGAAGAGTCGGCGGATGCCAGGCGGGCTCTTCCGTACCGCCTGGCGGCGGCCGATCACCTCACGCGGAGTGAGGCCTTCCTCACCATGTTCCGGGCGGACAGCCGCCAGGAGCAGCTCGACGAGGAGATCGGTACCTGGGCGCGCTCGCTGCTGACCCGCACGCGACTTCTCCTGGACTCCCCGGCCGCGCGCGATCCGCAGATGTCGCGGCTGCTGGAGGATCTGGAGCTGGTACTCGTGCAGATAGTTCAGCTGCGGGGCGAGGACCCCGAAGGACTGCAGTTCGTGGACGAAGGGATGGACCGACGCCAGCTCATGTTCCGGTTGAGAGCCGCCTCGGCTGCGGCGCCGGTCACGGCGGGCATATAGCGGGAATCGATTGATTGCGAAAGGGTGGCAGAGCGATGGGACATATGACGATCGCGACGGGGTTTGCGCTGACGGCGGTTCTCCTGCTGCCGGGGCCGGCCACAGGTCAGACCGAAGAGGAACAGGTGGCCTACGCGAGCGCTCAGGCCAGTTATCTGGCCGCGGCGCATGCGGTGGCTTACGCCACACGGATCGCCGGCCAAGAGGACACCATCTACCGGGCGGCCCGGAGGGCCCTCAACGAGGCCCGGTACCGCACGGCCGTGGATCTCTTCCGACTGGCGCGGGAGGAGCAGCCCCAGTACGCAGCGGACGCATTGTATTACCAGGCCTTCGCCCTGTACAAGCTCGGCGGGCGCTCGAACTACAGGGAAGCGCTCGACGCGCTCAGTTATCAGAGGGATGCCTATCCCGACGCAGCGACTCGCGGCGACGCCGACGAGCTGATGATTCGCGTCGAAGGTGAGCTGGCACGCCGAGGCGATCGCGATGCGGCCGAGCGACTGGCCCGGGAGGCCCAGGAAACCCGGGAGGACCAGGAGTCCGAGATCAAGGCGGCAGCCTTGCAGGCGCTGCTCATGGTGGACTCGGACAGGGCGATGCCGGCCCTGAAGAGAGTACTCCTGGATCGATCTCCGGAGACAGCCGAGCTGCGCGGCCAGGCGATCTTCATCCTCGGGCAGCAAGAGTCGGAGGAAGCGCTCGACATCATGCTGGACGTCGTGCGGAACGACCCGGATCCGGAGGTGAAGTCGCACGCCGCCTTCTGGCTGTCGCAGGCGGATGATCCGCGGGCGCTGGAGGCGGTGGTCGAGGTGCTCGGCGACACGTCGCTCGACGAGGAAGTCCACGGCCAGGCCATCTTCGCCCTGGGCCAGAGCGACGACCCGAGAGCCAGGCAACTCCTGAAGGACTATGCCGGCCGGTCCGACGTGTCGTCCGAGGTGCGGGCCATGGCGGTCCACGGCTTGGCGCAGAACCCGTCGCCCGAGAACGCCGAATTCCTCAAGCAGCTTTTCGACGAGGTGGACGAGCGGGAGGTACGGGAGCAGATCCTGTTCGCCATCATGCAGATGCCCGAGGCGGCGGAGGGAGACTGGCTCGTCAATATCGCCACTGACGAGTCCGAGGACCCGGAAGTCCGCCAGATGGCCCTCTTCTCGGCCGGGCAGAGCGGAGCGATCGATGTCGGCGCACTGGCCGCCATGTACGACGGCGCGGTCGATCGGGACATGAAGGAGCAGGTCCTGTGGACCCTTACCCAGGTGGACGATCCCGCGGCCTTCGACAAGATGCTCGACATCGCGCGTACCGAGACGGACCTGGAGCTCAAGAAGGCGGCCGTCTTCTGGATCGGACAGTCCGAGGACCCACGGGCCCAGGACGTCCTGCTGGAGATTCTCGAACAGTAACGGCCTGGCCGGACCCGGCGCCGCCAGGCCGCGTACGCGCTAGCCGCCCTACGGCAGAAGCACCCTGGACGGACGCCCCGCACAGTCGATCAGCGGACTGTTCTCGGCGGGCGCGTAGACCCCGGGCTCGATGTCCGGCGACAGGCAGCGGCCACGACCCGTGGGGTCGTTGAAGCGGGTCGTGCCGTTGCCGAGCTGCCCGTATTCGTTGCTTCCCCAGCAGTATACGGTGCCGTTGGACAGCAGCGCGCAGGTGTGATTCGCGCCCGCCGCGACCGCAACCGGCCTGGCCTGTTGCCCCGTTTCCGGCACCGGTCCAGAGCCCGACAGCAAGAGGGCCGCGGCGACAGCGGCCGTTGCCAGATACATCCGCCGATCGCGGCGGCGTGCCCTTTCCAGGTCGGCCAGGCGCCGGCCCAGAGTGTCGATTGAGTCCGCGGCTTCCATAGCGGATTCCTTCATCGGGATCTCCTCCTCGGTGGTGGAAGCGTGGCGGGCTGGCCGCCTACAGCTCGAAGGTCGCGTTGATGCCCCAGAAGGTCTCGTCCACCGACCGGAACTGTCCCATCGGCGAAGGGCCGTCGTGGAACTCGGCGTCCAGCAGGATGCGGATCGACTCGATCCTGAATGCGACACCGGCCACGGCGCTGGTCGCGACGCGCTCCGTGAGCTCGGTCACCTCGAAGTCGGCGGCGGCGAACGGGGCTATTCGCCTTTCGCCCCACTGGGAAGGATCCCATTCGGCGCCCAGGCGCACGGTCCACTTCTCCACCGTGTCGAACTCCACTACCGGCTCGGCGGCATCGTCGGTGATCTCGAAGCCATGGCTTCGGTTCAGGCTGAGGTCCCCCCCGGCGTACAGTCGAAACGGGCCCCCTGGGCGAGCCCCCACCAGCAGCTCGAGGCCCTCGCGCGACACCTGCGGGACCGACTGGGGAAACCTGCTGAGATAGTCGTCCCCGAGATGCGAGCTGACGTGCACCAGCTCGAGCCGCACGTCCCACCGGCCGGAGCGCAGCGACACCGGCGCTCCAACCCGATAGTCGACGTTGATCAGGTCTCCCTGGTTGGTCTCCAGGAAGAAACGGGAGACGACACCCGCCTCGAAGCCGATGTCGATCGCCGGCGTGCCGGGAGCCTCCCGTTGCAGCCGGACTACGGGAAGCCGGTAGCCTATGGCCACCTGCGCCTCCAGATTCCTGCCTTCGAAGTCGTTTACCCTGTCGCGATCCGCCAGGATGAGACCGGGCCGCATCTTCACCTCGCGGGGCGAGGCCCTGAGCGGCGCGACGACGAACGAGCCCGGAAACCAATCCGCCCCCGCAGCATCCGACTCGCTCTGCGCCCATGCAGCAGGCGGGACGATGCCGGCCATCGCGAAGGCTGCAAGCACCCCTGTCACCGCTGTCACGGCCCGGCGTTCGGGCATGCCGCGTCTCCGAAGCCGTGACATCGAGCGCCCCCGGAATCGGGGGATCGGGCATCTCCAGTATCGTTCGGTCATCCAGTCCTCTCTTGTGTTCCGCGCGGAATGTGAGAAGAGTACGGGGGGAGCACAACGCGCGACCGGAAGCTCCGGTCGTCCGATCCACAGCCCGCCGGGAGCCGATGTCGAGTCCGGGAGCACCAGTGCCGCCGCCGGAGAGAACCTCCGGGTCCCTGGTGTCCTGGCTGCTGCGCCAGGATCTGCTGCGAGGACCGTTCCTGTTCGTCGAC
>JBDHHR010000053.1:0-17818 GCA_039589295.1 Gemmatimonadota bacterium
ATAGTCCGTCCCTGCGGTGTGTGCGGAGAGGTCAGCAGACACGCGCCAGCGTGCCCCACCTGTGGTGCCCACTATCTACGAGACCCACGGAGAAAAGTATTCTACGCAGTCATCACATTCTTCCTCGCCGGCATGCTCGCTGCACTCGCCTTCATACTCGCCTAGCGTCCACCAGCCCCCGCTCCGTCCAAAGCGAGAGCCGCCGCGAGAGCGCTTCATTGGCTCGGTTGCGGTCTGGAGTTGGGGGGAATGTTCGGTTGGTCGTGCAAGGGGACGCTATCCATTCAGCCTAGAAGCCAGCCAAGCCACCTGACCGAAGCTCAGGCGACCATGCAGTGACCAGCCTGTTGGAGCAGCTCGCCAACCTGTGCGGCGGCGCGTAAGTTGTAACTTACTTAAAGCATTTCACTGATGACCCCCCTCCCATCGATCCGCGCAGTGGGTGCGGACGTCGCCGCAGTGTGTCTCCGGTGGGCGGGCGTGTACCTGAGGCCAGCGGCAAGCACAGGAAGGTATGCCGTGGAAGGTCCGAAGGTCACAGCGTCGATGCTCTACGATTTCGTTCGGTGCCCTCACAGAGTCGCGCTGGATCACTACGAGGACCCGGACCTGCGAGACAGGGTGAGCCCGTTCGTCCAGCTGCTGTGGGATAGGGGACACGCGTTCGAGGAGGAGGTAATAAGCCAACTTCAAATCCCTTTTGTAAACCTTCGGACCGTTCCTAAGCCAGACCGTGACCTGTTCACCCTCCAGGCCATCGAAGCCGAAGAGGACCTGATCTATGGAGGCCGTATTGCTGCCGATGACCTCGTCGGAGAGCCGGACCTCATGAGGAGACAGGGGCAGGGATACGTTGCTGGCGACATCAAGAGCGGGGCGGGTCTCGAGGGCCAAAGCGAGGACACAGACGGGAAACCGAAGAAGCACTACGCCGTCCAGCTCGCGCTTTACACCGACATTCTTCGGCGCAAGGGTATCCTAGGTAGTGGTCCTCCATTCGTCTGGGACATACACGGCCAAGAGGTCCCCTACGAGCTTGACTCGCCACGGGGCCCAAGGACTCCGGTATCGATGTGGGAGGAGTACGAGTCCGCGCTGGAGGGCGTCAGATCCATTGCCGAAGGGCGGTTAGAGACGCTTCCCGCACACGGAGCCGAATGTAAGTTGTGCTACTGGGTGACCGTGTGCACATGCCAGTTAAAGGAAGGCGACGACCTCACACTGATCCCTGAACTTGGGCGTGCTCGGCGGGCCAAACTTCTGGATCATGTCGACAGCGTGACGGCGCTAGCTGATCTCGATGTCTCGACGCTAATGCGGGGAAAGAGGACACTCATTCCCGGAATCGGGGCCGAGGTACTCCAGAGGTTCCAAGCGCGCGCGAGACTCCAGAAGCGGCCTGGAGCGAAGCCATACATTCGCGAGGAGATCACCCTGCCCCCCGACACAGTCGAGCTGTTCTTCGACGTCGAGACCGATCCCATGAGGGACATCTGCTACCTGCACGGCTTCGTCGAGCGGAGTGGCGGAGACGTGGCATCGGAGAGCTACGTCCACTTCTTCACCGAGAAGCCTACCAAGGAGGCTGAGGAAACTGCCTTCGCCCAGGCCTGGACATACGTGCAGACGTTGAAGCCGACGGCCATCTACTTCTACTCGCCATACGAGAGAACCGTCTGGCGACAGCTCGGAGCTCTCTACCCTGGGGTGGCAACGGAAGAGGACGTACTGGGGCTATTCGAGGCCGAGGCCGCTGTGGATTTGTACCACGACGTTATCCGCTCCAAAATGGAGTGGCCCACCCGGGATCTCTCCATAAAGACTCTCGCCACATTCCTGGGCTTCAGTTGGCGCGACCCGGAACCGTCCGGCACAGCTTCGGTCGAGTGGTATCACCGATGGGTGGAAACCGGGGAACCCGACGTCCGCCGCCGTATCCTCGAGTACAACGAAGATGACTGTCTCGCGATGCGGCTCTTGGCTGACCACATCCGGGGCTTACAGGATGCGGGATGACGTTGCGCTGGCACGCCCGGTCAGCGGTCGGAGTTGGGGGGCTGTTCGGTCAGTGTGGATGTGCTGCACACATTTGGTGAAGACGTTGTAGCCCCACCTGCCGGGCGGTACATTTCTCGGCGCGCCCCACCGTCTCCATCCCTGGAGAGCAAGCCGATGCTGAGAGCCTTCTGGCGTGTGATCCGTCGCTTCTGGAGGAAGGCCGCCTTACTGGGTCCTTGGTGAACCCGGCCGCAGCCGCGAAGGATGCCTTCCCCGTGGGTGTCCTTTGCTGCCTTGGGCTGGCCGCGTGTTCCGGGCGGGCGTGCTCCAACCACAGAAGCGCCCACCGAAAGAGTAGTAACGTGGCGCACTCGTCGAAGTGATAGGGATGAGCACTTGGCGGGGGACTACTCGCATCGTCCTGGCGGTTGCCCTGTTTGCACTCGTGTCGGCGCTGGCAGTGACCGTGGAGGTTGCGACATTTGCGGTTGCACGGACCGAGGCACAGCGGGCCGCCGACGCTGGAGCCCTCGCCGGCGCAGCCTTTCTCATCTTTCAACCCGACGACGAGTTCGGAGCGCGGGCCGAAGCGCAAACGTTCGCCAGGCTGAATACGGTGCGCGGTCGCACGCCGGAGGTGCGGCCCGAGGATGTGGTAGTGAACCTGGACTTGGGGCTGGTCAGCGTACGGGTCCACGCCACCGTACACGGACTCCCGACGCTGTTGTCGTGGATTCTGGGGGTGGACGCGGTAAGCGTATCGGCGGAGGCGGCAGCGGAGGCGCGAGCGCCGCGGGAGGGGAGACCACCTAAGATACTAAAACTCGTCGAGGCTTCGGCTACCCGCCGAGAGGCCGAAACGCAGTGCCCAGCTCTCAGACCGCACTTCCAAGCCTCCGCCCAAGACCTTGTAGACAACGCAGTCAAACATGGAATCGGTGGGTCGCTTCAGAACTCTGACCCCAGCAGCCTCCGGCCGCTGACAGAATCCGGAGATTGTAAGAAACTTGAGAAACTGATCGACCCGAATTATGCCATCACCGGGAATCAACCTGAGTTCCTAGTCAACTACTTCCAGGTTGATTGCACGTTTCCTGGACCCGTCGTTGTTACGCTCTCTATTGCCGTACTGAACCGGAATCCGAAGGTAAGTACAATAGACGGGCCAACTGTCTTTCTTGTCTACTTCCCCAGCACAGAAGGGGGCGAACTCATAGGGACTTATCTGAGTACCTAGGGCGACATCCAGTTATCCTAACGGATTAGGGAGCGGCCGAGCCACGAAGTGACCAGCCGCTGTTCCGCCTGAACGGATTGCGGCGCTACGAAAGATTCCTGCGAGAGTCTAATCCGTCTTGGTGACCAGACAGGGAAACCACGGTACCGCGCCTTCACGGGAAAGCGCGCGACGGAGGCGCATGAAGGCCAGGTTCGCGACGTTGGCAGTACTGGCGGTCGCCGCCCTCGGAATTGAGATGACCGTCGCAGGGTCCGTTCGAGCGGAATCCCAGAGCGTTGCGGATGCGGCAGCGTTAGCGGGCGCAGGCCGCCTAGTCATTGACCCCGCCGATGCTGTTGCGGCGCGACAGACCGCACTCAGATATGTCCGGCTCAATCCGGTGCGCGGCCACCCGTTGGAGCTCAAGCCAGAGGATGTTGCCGTGGAGTTGGACTCGTTGCGTGTCACAGTGCGGGTGCGCGCCAGAGTTCTCCGGCTTCCCGTTCCCGTGGCTTGGTTGCGGGTAACTGCGGAATCGACGGCAGAGCTGATTACAGAACCGTACTTTGAGCCGGACATTGGAAGGACGTTTACCAGAGTCCTCGGCACCCGACTCATCGACGAGAAGGAATAGGCCGAGGCGCGCCGTATCACTTAACACGCGGTTGGAGCCGACGAGGTAATTTGGGGGGAGAACACGTGCTTGGCCGGCGCGCAGCTCAGGTGCTGACCGTTAGGCAGCGGGGAAAGCAAGAATGCTAACGCGCCGGGAGTTCTACTTCCGATTGGTCTTTGGAGCCGTTGCTGCTATCGCTTGGTGGGTCGGCGGAAGCATCTATCTGGACAGCATCGGTTGGTCATACGGAGCCATTCTCCTCATCGATGTTGCAGCGACGGGCGTGCTAGTGCGCCTCCTTGGCGTGTATCCGGAGCCATATGATCGATACAAGGCCCAGTACCTTGCGAGGAGTGAGGATTCTCGAGCTGACAGCCAAGTCCAGATCGGACCGCCCGCCCCCTAACATGCGACTGGAGCAGACGCGGTGAACATAGTGGGCTAAGGAACCTGTCCGCTTGCGGATCCTGCCCAGCAGGGTTTTGCCGTCCGAACTTGAAGCCTTGGCTGACCCGTTCGCCGAGGCGGAGTAATGGGCTCTGAGCCGCTGGGCAGGCCGGCTGGTTCTCGCAGCGTCTCCCGCCGTTGAGGCGGTTAGTCCACCTGTCACCGGGGCAACGCACCACGCGCGCCTGAGAGGCTGCGTCTCGCAGCGAGAGCGCCCATCATACTCGAGCCAAGACGCTAAACTTGTGGCGAAACCGAGATCGACCATCCAGGTGAGGCTCCCGCCCTATCGCGCACCGCCTAACGCATGGCGGAGCGACATCCACCGGGTCGTGCTCGAAGAGCAAGAGCGAAGAGGGATCGTCTATTCAGGGACTGATGGGCTCCAGGTATGAGTTCGGTTCTACATCGACGATTTGAAGAGCCCGCTCATCGACGTGGACAACCGGCTCAAAGATTTGCTTGACGCCCTTCAGCTTGCAGGCAATCAGTGTGACCGATCACTAGTTGACTAGTCACATATTTTCCCGGCAAAAGAGGTCCGGCCGGTCGGGTTGCGCGAGCCGGCGACCGGTGAAGATTGTTCAGTTTCCCGGCGCCGTGATCGCGGCAGCTTCCAGGTACGGCGGCAGAACGACCTCTCGGGAGGGAAGGCATGGAGTTCCTCGGCTACACCTTCCTCGGCAACGAGGTACGGGAGTGGCTCCTCGCCCTGGGCGTTGTAGTGGTGAGCTACTTCGCGCTCAGGTACACGGTGCATCTCGCGGCTGCTCACGGCGGCCGTCTGACCCGCGCGACGAGGACCCACGTGGACGACGTCCTGCTGGCGGCGGGTAGGACGGCCAAGTCCGTCTCCTTGCTCGCTGTGGCGGCGTATATCGCCACCCGTTTTCTAGATCTGCCGGATCGGCTGGACTGGTTCCTCCTCCGGGCGATCATCACCGTGGTGCTGGTCCAAATCGGGCTGTCCGCCAGCGCGGGCTTTGCCAAGTGGCTGGATCTGTACAAAACGGAAAGGTACGCCGATGATGCCCAGGCGCTTACGTCGTTCAACCTTTTCCTTTACATCGGCAAGGGAATCCTTTGGGTGATGATCGGCCTCTTCGTGCTCCAGACCTGGGGCGTCGACGTGACCGCTCTGATCACGGGCCTCGGGATCGGCGGCGTGGCGGTGGCGCTTGCGGTGCAGAACGTCCTGACCGATCTGTTCGCATCGCTCTCGATCATCTTCGATAAGCCCTTCGTGGTTGGCGATTTCCTCCTGGTGGGCGAGCACATGGGCACCGTGGAGGCGATCGGCATAAGAACGACCCGGCTGCGCAGTCTGTCGGGCGAGCAGCTCATATTCTCCAACGGCGATCTGCTCGGCAGCCGGATCCGGAACTACGGCCGCATGGAGGAGCGCCGGGCCGTCTTCAGCTTCGGCCTGAAGTACGAAACGGAGCCTGAAAAGGTGGCTCTGGTCCCGAGCCTCGTGCGCGAGATCATAGAGGCACAGCCGATGAGCCGGTTCGATCGCTGCCACTTCAAGCAATTCGGAGATTTCAGCCTGGAGTTCGAGACCGTCTACTACATGACCGTCCCGGATTACGACGAGTTCATGAGCGTACAGCAGGCGGTGAACCTGGAGCTGATGAGCCGCCTGTCGGACCAGGGAATGGAGTTCGCGTACCCGACCCAGGTGGTATACGTGGAGAGCGGCGAGCGTGCCGCCGCGGAATCCGGTTGACACCCCTCGTAGCCCGGATGTGTGATCCTGCGGCCCTCAGCTTCCGTCACCAGACTCCGCACCACCCCCCACCTTCCACCAGCACCCACCTGTTCCCATGCAAGAGACGCCGCGAGAGCGCTTCACACGCCCGGTCTCGGGTTGGAGTTGCGGGTGCAGTCGGGCCGGCTGTCCTTTCGCTGCTCCCCTTCGTAGTGACAACAGCGATGACAAACGGCTTAGCCGGCGGTTATCAACAGCAGCAATAGAAGCGAGGCAGTCAAGAACATGGCTACGACGCACCGTTTCCTCCATTTGGACGCCTCGCTGGCCCACGCGAGCCTCTCGTCATAGCCGCATATTTCACACGTCACCTCGCCCACGCTCGTAGTGTAGGGGCCTTCATGCGGCTCCGCCGCCCCGACCTCTGCCAGCATGGCCTCCATCTCGGTGACGGGCTTTTCACCTGCGCATTCCTCGCATAGCTGAAGCTGCCGCTTCTTGCCGTGGTAGACGTGAACCCTCATTGGCATCTGAAGCCTCCTAGCTGGCTTTGGCTCGCAGGGCCACGAACCGTTCAGCGAGGGCCTTTGCGTGGTCCTCCATGTGGTACTCCATCACGTCGACCCCGGCGTGAGGCTCGGCTACCTCCCGCTTCCTGATCGGTCATCCGCGAAGCCGGAGAACCGGCGCGCTTTCCCTACGAGGGGCTACTCTTGGACCCGTATCCAATAGATTTCGGATGACTCGTAGAATGGCTCGTCGGGAAACCAACGATACCGAGCGAAGACAATCCTCGACCCGTCGGGCGACCACCAGGGCTGGCGGTCGTCTACACCCTGCTTGGCTGTTAGCCTTCTCATGTTAGACCCATCCGCATCCATCGTATAGATATGCGATGAGCCGCTGCGGTACGAGGCGAAGGCGATTCTGGAGCCGTCAGGTGACCATACAGGCCAGGCGTCCTCAGCCGGGTGGTTGGACACAGTCCGGGCGTTCCCTCCATTGCCGTCCATGATGACCACTTCCCAGTTCCCATCTTGGAGCACTCGGCGGCACACGATTCGGGACCCGCTCGGCGACCAGGAGGCGTATGTCTCGACCTCCGGCGTTCGAGTTATCCGCCGCACATCGGTTCCACCCGCGCTCATCTCATAGATGTCGATGTTCCCTTCCCCGGGCCTGTCCGAAGAGAAGAGGATCCGCGAGCCGTCTGCAGACCAAAAGGGGTGCTCGTCATTCGAGGAGCTGTTCGAGATGTTCCTCTGATTCGCACCGTCCGCATCCATGACGTAGATCTGCGAATGGCCGTCACGAAACGACTGGAAGGCAATCCGTAGGCCGTCCGGTGACCACACCGGCGTGCCGTCTCGCGCCGGGGCATCCGTGAGCCGCACGCGGTTGCCCTGCTCCGGCTCAATAACATAGATGTCGAAGTCGCCGTCTGCGTTGGACATGTAGGCGATACTCTTTCCGTCGGGCGAGAAGGCTGGATAGGCATTGGTTACCCTGGTTAGAAGAGTAGAATGCGGAGCTGGCTCCTGCGCCGGCAGAGCGACCGGAGGAACCGCAAATAGGGCGAGGACAATTGCAGCCTGCCTAGTCATGGCAACCTCCTTCCGTGAATCCATCTCCTCGTCCCTCCTTCCACCGTTGCTCATCTTTTCTACTCTTCTCGAAACCCAGGGATCTCAGAGGAGAAGAAAGAAACAACGCCGTAAGCCTTGGCCGTCCTCAGAAACCTGGCTGCCTCCGTCTCGCAGCGGCCCGTCGATCTCGAGCAAGCCGGCTATACCTGATCCGGAGTGATCATCCACCGCACCCGCCAGCCTTGCCCTTCCTTGCCGAGGCACACGACGCCGGCGTTTCGGAAGGCGACGATCTCCCGCGTTGGATCACCAGTGACGAGCAGGGAGGTGAGGCGACTGAGGTGGGGAAGGTGTCCCACCAGCATTACGGTGGCCTCGGTCCCGGCGAGGGCATTGGCCGCCAGAGCCGGGTCGTCGTTGGGTGCCAAGCCCTCGTGCTCGAGCACACCTTCCATGGGGTACAGCCGCACCGCGAAGATCTCCGCCGTCTGTTTCGCCCGCAGCTTCCCCGAGTGCCAGATGGCGCCTACTCCCATGTCCAGCTTGGACATCCGGTCGGCCACGCAGATCGCCTCGCTGCGTCCCGTTGGCGTCAGCGGTCGCTCCGGGTGCCTTTCCTTCGATTCCGCCTGTGCGTGCTGGACGAGATAGATCTCCATAGCCGTCCTCAGGGTGTTCGGCGGGGGTCGGTCACAATATACCGCGGCAAGCGTCACGGAAGCTTGAGATCACCGCTCTCAGTCTCCGTATGTGCGTACACTGACGACGCGGAGCTCTCCGGACCGGCGAATCTAGCCGTTCTCGAGTTCGTTCCGTTTGGCGAGTGGGGTAGGGCTGAGGAGGGAGTAGCGTACAACCTTCCGACGTCTTCGTTCGAGTTCAACTTGATTCTCATCGGCCTCTAGCCTGCGCAAATCGGCCGGAAGGCAGGTTTCTCACTGTGGCCCGCCACACACTGACGACAGTGTCCATGTTTCTCTACATGTTTGGACCCGCAACGGATGCAGATTCGGCGAGAGAGACCCGCAATGAATGCGGATGAACAGCCAGCATTCCGCATAACATGCTGAAATAGCCGCACTTACGACCGAGTTTGCAACCAGGAGGTCGGCGGTTCGAGTCCGCTCGGCTCCACTGGTCCCCCTTACGCCGGTCGTCGGTACGTCCGCTCGCGCTGTCTCAGCGCTTAGCGCGTCGACGGCGAATCCGGGGCTGACGACCCTGGGATGGTGTCTAGCCGGCCTGGGTGACGGCGGAGCAACCGGTGTATATTGCGAACATGCGCCTTCCATCGCTCGACCGGGTCATGGCCACTGCGGGCCACGCCGCCCGGCGCTTTCCGCTCGTTCTGCTCTGTGCCGTCGTCGCCGCGGGCGCCGGGGTATTGCTCGTCGATTCCTCCGTTGACGACGACCTGCTCGAGCGCTTCCTGTACGTCAGCTCGCTGGGCCTGCCGCTCTTCGTGGGTATCACGGTCCTGGCCGAGCGGCGAAGGTGGCCCGGCGGGCCGCTCCTGCTTGCGCGGCTGGGGGGCGTCCTCCTCCTGGTAACGCTGTTCTTCGTGCGACCGGCATGGTCCGATCCCGTAGCGTTCCTGCGCTACGTCCAGCTAAGTGTCGGCTTTCACCTGTTCGTCGCCTTCGCGCCGTACCTGGGAGTCGGAGAGCTTAACGGCTTCTGGCAGTACAACCGGACTCTCTTTCTCCGTGCTCTGACAACGGCCGTGTTCGCCGTCGTGCTCTTCGCCGGTTTGGCAGGGGCCCTGGCGGCTGTAGATAACCTCCTCGGGGTCGACGTGGAGGATTCGACGTACGGTCGCCTGTGGTTCCTCATCGCCTTCGTCTTCAGCACCTGGTTCTTCCTCGGCGGCGTGCCGGAGGATCTAGCGGAGCTGGAGACGAGGACGGACTACCCGGCGATCATCAAGGTCTTCAGCCAGTTCATCCTCACGCCGATCGTCACCATCTACCTCGTCATACTCACTGTCTACCTGGGCAAGATCATCGTGACCCGGGTGTGGCCCAGCGGGTGGATCGGGTATCTGGTCTCGAGCGTGGCTGCGCTGGGGATCCTGTCGCTCCTCCTCGTCCACCCGATCGAGGAGCGGGAGGAGAATCGTTGGATCCGCACGTACGGAAGATGGTTCTACATGGCCCTCGTTCCGTCGATCGTGATGCTTCTTCTCGCCATATGGAAGCGGATCGCGCAGTACGGGATCACGGAGAAACGGTACTTCCTCGTCGTCCTCTCGGTGTGGCTGGCGGGCATCGCCCTGTTCTTCATCCTCCGGCGCAGTCGGAACATCAAGGTCATTCCCGTCACGCTGTGCCTGGTCGCGTTCGTGACCTTCGTCGGACCGTGGGGGGCCTTCTCCGTGTCCCGCCGAAGTCAGACTGCTCGCCTGGAGCGACTGCTCGCGGCAAACGAAATGCTCTCCGACGGGCAGGTCCGGCCGGCGCCGGCTGCGCTCTCGTTCGCGGACCGCAAGGAATTGAGCGCAGTCGTCCGGTATCTCGCCGAGACGCACGGTACGACGACTCTCGATCCCCTGTTCGGCGGCCGGCTGGCACAGATCGACACGGTAGCCCCTGGACTCGGCCCGTCGGACAGAGGCGACGCTGACCTACGGGCCGAACTCATCCTCGGTTCTCTGGACGTTGAGTACGTGGGCCGCTGGGCCGGCGGCAGCGAGGACGCGTTCAGTTTCTTCGTGCAACCGGACGGTGCTGTCATCTCGGTCGCCGGGTTCGACCTCGGTCTCCGCGATTGGGGAGCGACTCCGGACTCGGTGGAGATCGACGGCCGGTCGTACGTCTTCGAGTTGGATGAGGAACGGTCGACGATCTCGATGCGTCGTCGAGGGGAGCCACTCATCGAGGTCCCGCTCGACCCCGTCATCCGACGAGCGCGAGAGTACCGCCGCACCGCAGTGGGCGCCCCCCACATCCCGCAGGACGTCTTCCATGTTTCGGCCGAGAACGAACTCGTTCGTATCTCCGTGTACGTGAGGTCCGTGAGCGGGATCGTCGAGAGCCCTGGTGAGGCCGAGGCCACCGCGATGGAGGCGGGCGCGGTCCGATACCGGATCACGTCATTCAGCGCCGACTACTACTGGACGGAAACGGCCGAGGCTCCCTGACGGGGTAGCTCCCTAAGGCAGACCGGAGAGATGCCGGCGGGCAAAGATCGGCGGCACCTGGTACGCCCGCCGGTCGGCTTTACTTGGCCTGGTTCCCGATGCCGCCGAAAAGTGACACAAAACTGTCCCAGCGCGAGCACGCGTCAGCGGGCGTGAGCGAGCGTTGAGCACGCCAGAATCAGCGTCAGCAAGCGCCAGTTGTCGTGAGCCAGCGGATGAGGCGTTGCTTTGCAACCAGGAGGTCGGCGGTTCGAGTCCGCTCGGCTCCATCCTTGTAAGCACTTGTTCTCATTGAGCTTCTAGCGCTACTCACCTCCCGCACCCGGTCACGGGTGTACATGTTTGTTTACATGTTTGGACCTGAGAGCGCGGCCCGGACTTGGCCCTGGGAGGTATCTCCGCCGTCTTCATGCTGTGACCTGGCGCCTGATAAGCGTGAGGTCGGTAGTTCAAATCCACCCGGGCCCATACGCGGGAAGCCCCGCCGGACGGGGCTTTCGTGCATCTGGGGGGGTGGGTTGTCTCAATCGATTGAGACGGCGTGGTTACAAGGGCGGTGACAACGCGACTTCTACTAGAAGTGATAGAAGGCTGACACTCTCATGGTGGGGTCGAGTTCTTCATCGCCCAGCGGGACGCTGACACCAAGACCGAAGAACAGGTGCCGGTCCGACGTGGGGGCCACTTTTATCCCCGGCGAGAGGCTGACGATTCCCTCGCCGGCCTCTTCTCCACTCAGCCCGACCAGTCCATTCAGCTCGAGCAGCGCCTGAACCCGGTCTGACACGTGATACAGACTGGTCACATCGTACTTGAATTCCGTCTCGATCTCCTCGCCCTCTTCCTGGTTGGTCGGGATGCCGAAGATCGAGAACGCCTGCATCTCGAGACGCCCGCGCTTGACCCCGATGTTCAGAAACGGTTCGATCTCCCAGATGTGATCGCTCCCGATCCCCTTGTCTTCATTCCCGGTCGGAAGACCGAATTCGACGCCGTAGCCCAGGAGGACACCCTGCTCTTCGAACGCGAAGTTGGCGAACTTCAGGGCAAGTTCCACGTTCCCCAGATGCGATTCGGAGGCGCCCTCGTCGGGACTCAGAAACACATATGGAATGACGGCCTCGATGCTGAACGACCTATGGAAGGCATACTCCGCCTCCAGTTCGATCTCGGATTCGCTGCCCTCGTTCTCCCAGGCGCGCGCGAAATCCGTCCGTAGCTTCCTGTCTGGCGAGACAGACTCCGCGAACAGGGGGTGGGCGAAGTGGAGTCCGTGCTCGTGGGGCTGGTGGCCGGGCTGTTCAGTGCCGTGTTCCGCGTGGTCGTTGGCTTGTTTGTGAGCGTCCTGAGCTCGGGCGGGCGATGCGGCAGCAAGCGCGATGAGCCCGAGAGCGAGCCCTGCCGTCGCCACGCCGGTCCTACCCCCACTGTGTAATTGCACATGCATGTTGCTTCATCCTCGGCGATGTCGATCGATGATTGGGGCTACCCGGCCCCGAGTCATGATTCGCCCGGAGACTTCCGTGCAGCCGCGATTATCGAAGGTCAGCCGAGGATGGGCGGAGGTGTCGCAAAGGGAATGAGGAATGGGGTCCGTGCGCGAGACGGCGTCCGCGGCTCGCGGTTGATGGCTCCGACGAACCGCCCGGGAGCTACCGGTAGGAGCTCGGGCCCGCGGCCGGCGAGCGACGGCCCGGAGGACGCGAGGCAATTCCCGAGACACGAACAGCCGCTCTGCCCGCTGTCGCTTTCGGGGGCGTGACCCTGGTGTGCGTGGACGGCGCGGCGCTCAGCTCCGGGACCGGATGGGACCTCGTGTGCAACACCGTGCACGACACCGTGCACGACACCGGGGGGGGACGGATCGTGATGCGGACAGGAACGCAGGGCCTGACCCGCGCTTCCTCCGAGGAAGAGCAGTCCAGTAAGGAGCCACGCGGCTCGGCCGCCATATCCCTGCCGTATTCGTACTCGCGTCACGTGCGGTCTGTACCCCCAGATGAATTGGCGGCCGGGAAACTACCAGCCGAGGTTCAGTCTACACAAACAGCCGCGGAGTCGATCCCGTTGCGTCTCTGCCGAGCCTGTCGGGCCTTACGAAATCCAGAAAGCCTTAAAAAAACTGCGCCGCCGGGGCGGTTCCTGCGCGGGCCGCCCCTTCGCACATCCAACCGCTCGCTTTGCTCGCACGGCGGCGGGCGGGACCGTCACCTGAGATGCGGTTCCGTCGGGGCCGCCCTTTCGCGCTTGCTCTCACTCTGCCGGAGAGTCCGCAGCAATCGTTCTTGCGCTAATCGCTCTAGGCTCCTGCTCGCGTCGTGCTGTTGGGGAGCCTAACTTGCTGTGCTTTTCGGTCCGGCTGCACGGGCGTCCGCGGGAGGTTGCTATGAGGCACATCGCACTTGCCGCACTCCTGTTGGCGGTGTTTTGGCCAGCTGCCGCTCGAGGACAGGAAGCGTCTGAACAGGCGAAGCACCCGGAGGTCGACTGGTACGAAGCCTGGTACGTGAAATTCAAGCACGGGGCGTTCTACGAGGCGGAAGGGATTCTCCGTGCGCACCTCCTGCCGGTGGAGCTAGCGATCGGGCGAGAGCCAGTCATCGTTGAGCACAGGACCGGTGAATGGGATTTCGTCATCTACTTCCCGATCGAGGGACCAGCAGAGCTGGAGCAGCGTACCAGCCCGACATGGGAGCGGTGGTGGACGGCGTTCGTTAAGCTGGACGGTGAAGAGAGGGCTGGGGAAATCTCGGCGAGACTTGATGAGTTGGTCGAGCGCAGCGAGAACCATTTGGTCGAACGCTGGCGGTACGGCGAGGCACCGTGAACTGTGCCGACCGGAAGCTTAGGCGGTTCCCGTATCCGCGCGACTTCTGAACCCCGCGGTAATCACGCCGGGCGCTATACTCACGCCGGGCGCTTTCGCTTGCTCGCCACGAAGGCGGAATGCCCTTTGGGTCAGCAGGCGATTCGGGTATCGTTGTGGCTGAATGAAGCGGCAATCTTGAGCACCGAGGCAAATATCGTCATTTCCGACGAGTAGACGAAGCCAGGAGGTCCAATGCAAGTCATGAGAATGCTGAGTGCCATCCTCTTCCCAGTGAGCATGGTCGCGGTGGTGGCCTGCGGCGGTCCGGCGGCCGAGCAAGCTGATCACGGGCACGACGAGGCCGCGCTAGGTGCGGTGCACTTCGGCGTCTCCTGCTCGGATGAGGTGACTGCCGAGTTCGACCGCGCTGTAGCCTTCCTGCACCACATGCAGTACGAGGAGTCACGGGCGGCATTCGAGCGGATCGCGGACGCTGATCCCAACTGCGCAATGGCCCACTGGGGCATCGCGATGACTCACTTCCAGCCGTTGTGGCCGGAACGCCCGAGGCCGGACGCGCTCCAGCGGGGGTGGACCGAGGTCGGCAAGGCGGAGGAACTCGTCCCCGGGACCGATCGGGAGGCGGATCTGGTGGCTGCAGCCGGAGCCTTCTTCCGCGAGCCTGACTCGGCTGATTGGTGGACGCGGATCCGTCGCTGGAGCGAGGCGATGGAGCAAGCGTACGAGGCCAGGCCGGACGACATCGAGACGGCGGCACTCTACGCGCTGTCGCAGCTGGCGGCGGGGCAGGTCGCGGCGGACCGCATGGCGTACCAGGGTCGCGCCGCCGAGATCCTCCTCGGCATCTACGAACGCGAGCCGACACACCCAGGGGCTATCCACTACACGATCCACGCCAACGACGTCGACAGCCGGGCGACCGAGTCGCTCGATGTGGTCCGGAGTTACGACGACATCGCGCCGGACGTGCCCCACGCGCTCCACATGCCTACGCACATCTTCGTGCGTCTCGGGGAATGGCCGAGCGTGATCGAGTGGAACAGGAAGTCGGCGGACGCTGCGCTCCGGTTCCCGGCTGGCGACCGGATCTCGCATCACTACCCTCACGCGCTCGACTACCTCGTCTACGCCTACCTGCAGCGGGGGGAAGACGAGCAGGCGCTCACGATCCTCAACGAGGTCTCGGAACAAGTGCAGCCGTTCCAGGGCAGCTTTATCAGCGCCTTTCATCTGGCTGCCATGCCGGCCCGCTACGCCGTCGAGCGCCGTGCCTGGGACGAGGCGCGGGGGGTCACCCCCGGCACGCCTGCGTCCGTGGCGTGGGAACGGTTCCGGTGGGCCGAGTCGCTGAGCTGGTTCGCACGGGGGCTGGGAGCCCTGCACAAGGGCGAGGCCGACGAAGCGGACCGTGCCGAGAGCCGCATGATCGAGCTGCGGGACGCAGCAATGGCTGCTGGAGAGGAGGCGTTCGCGACCTACATTGAGGTCGACCGCCTCGTGCTGGCAGCCTGGCGGGCAAGCGTCGATGGGCAGGGCGAGCGCGCCCTGGAGCTGGCCGGCCAGGCGGCGCGTCTGGAAGCCACGACTCAGAAGCACCCGGTAACACCGGGCGCACTGTATCCGCCTCAAGAGGCCCTCGGCGACTTGCTGCTTGAGCTCGAACGGCCCCAGGAAGCCCTGGCGGCGTACGAGTCCTCGCTGGTCATCTGGCCAGGTCGATTCAACAGCCTCGTGGGGGCGGCACGCGCGGCACGCGGCGCCGGTCTGGACGAGCAGGCACGTGAGCACTCGCGGGCGCTACTCGATGTCGCGTCGGAGGCGTACCCCGCTCGGCCTGCGATAGAGGAGGCGCGGCAGTTCCTCGGCCGGTGAATCTGTATACCAGGGCGGGTTCACCTAAAGCGGAAGGGTCGCTAAGACCCTGAAGTTAGCTGCCGGCCGCTTTCGCTTTCTCGCACGGCGGCGGGCGGGATGGTATAGTGCTGGCTGTAGAAAGCCCATACGGGAATACTCCTGCCAGTGCCTCCTACAGGCAGTCGTGTTCCCTCGTTCCAGGAGGTACCCGATGAACCCTCGGATTGCTGCTCCGACACTGTTGAGCTTGCTGCTGGTGATTGCTTCCTGCCAACCACAGGAGACTGCGACTGTCGAGGAGCTGGAAACGCCCGTGACCCAAGAGGACCCGATCACCAGCGCCATGAGCGCGGCTCCAGCCTCGATCTCCGGCGATGCGACAATCCTGGATTGGGACATGAACGAGCTTCGTCCGGGCACAAACGAGTGGACATGCCTGCCGGATAGGCCTGATACACCCGGCGACGATCCGTGGTGTATCACCGCCGCGTGGGCGGACTTCTTGAGCGCCTACGTGAACAAGACGGACCCCACGTACGAGGAGATCGGCTTCGCTTACATGCTCCAGGGCGACACCCCTGTCAGCAACAGCGATCCGTATGCGACCGAGGCCACCGGACCAGAGGACTGGGTCACGGACCTCGGGCCGCACCTGATGATGCTCATGCCGGACAAGAGCCTGCTGGAAGGTATCCCGACGGATCACCTGAACGGCGGGCCGTGGGTCATGTGGCCGGAGACCCCATATGCCCACATCATGATTCCGCTTGAAAGTAGAGGTCACTAGCCTCACACCACGGCCTCTCACCAGCGCCCGGTCCACGCCGGGCGCTTTCGCTCGCTCGCACGGCGGCGGGCAGGAAGCTGGAGGCGGAGAGGGCTGAGGGCCTGGGCGGCCCGCCTCATCGAATTAGCCACCCCCGAATAGCGCGTCCGGTGGGGCGGGGACGTGGGGCAGGGGGCGAAGGCGCGCTCGAACTCCCAAGGCGATTGTGGCCGGTGTAGCTGCCTATAGCCGGACTCTGATGGGACTAGTGTGTTTCCTCTCGAAATCCCTGCCAGTTCAGGAACCCGCTCAGACTCACACTGGACGGCTGGATCTCGGCCCTCCTCCACTCTGTGTCGGCGAACTCCTCGTGGAGTGCCTCCAGGTACTCTTCCAGCCGTCCCTCGGGTACGGGCACCACGACCGGCATAAGAATCCACTGGGAGTGTGGAGACTTCCGGCGGTACTCCAGCCACACGAACTTGAGCTTCATCGGTCGTTGCTTCCCTTCACGCGCCCCTTGGGGGTGGCGCAATCGGGCGCCCTAGCTCCGTCGCTACGCGATCAGCCTTGGTGACCCGGCTTCTCCTGCCAGAGAAGGGCGCCGGTTACTATGTCGAAGGCTCTGATGGAAATCACGACTCCGCTTCTCCCGTACTCGCGCACCACGACCTCCTTCTTGTCCCCGCTGGGCCGATAGACCAGCCAACCGCCGGGGGGAACGTACCTTGCCACGCTCCCGCAGTTTCCGGCCTTGTACCTCTTCTTCTGCTGGCCCGGGGGCTCGCCCGGGATCCATACCTTGCACTGTCCGGGCGGCGGCAGGTGGCCTGGGGGTATTCCGAATCTCGCCGCGGTGCTGGCGTTCTCGGAGGGGCCAGCCTTCCACGTCGCGCTTGAGCAGGCGGCGGTCAGGGCCACGGCCACGAGGGGGTAAAGCCATTGGACTCGCATCGGTTCCTCCTTGGCACGTCTGTGTTCGGGGCAGTAGCGATGCTGCTCTCCGAGCACTTGGAATTATTGGTGGCATTTACACTCCAGTTCCGTGCCACACTGTAAGTGCCTTGTCCGTGGTAGTTACATATAGATGAGAGGCGCCCTGATATGGCAGAATTGCGGTCTATCACACTAAATGCAGGTGCAAAGGAGTTGATGTAGACGCGACCATGATGCTTCGGGCAGGCATAAACGGGGCGTAGACGGGCGCGTTCGTAAGATTCTGGCAATGGGCGGCATTCTACTACTTGGGAGAGTGTCCCTGACCGGCTAGTGACAACCGGATGCGCCCCGTGGATTACCGAGAAGCGATAGAGCAGGTTTCCGGCTGCATACCCCTGGAATACATCGCTCAAGAAGCCGGCGTCTCCGAAGAGACAATCAGACGAACCCACCTGGATCCTTCTAGCGACTTCTACCTTCCACCTCCGCCCAACTGGAGACAGATACTCGCGCGCCTGGCTTGGGAGCGTGCTGCAACGCTCCAGACCTTCGCGACCGAGATCGAGCGGGAGGCAGAACGCGCGGTGCTGTAGGCGAAGAGGCAGGAGCGGAAGGGGAGACCATGACGATCCACGTTGATCCCCTGGATCTTGTAGATGAGCTAAAGTGCCTGGCGGATGCAGCACAGCCGGGGGACGATTTTAGCCCAGCGC
>JBDHHR010000054.1:0-12939 GCA_039589295.1 Gemmatimonadota bacterium
GGTATTTGCCTGCGTCGAACTCTAACGGTCAGGTAGCGAACGACGCAGCGGGCGAGATCGCCGTTCGGACACAGACCGGCGGAAAGGAGAAGATCGCAGAAAAGGCGAACGCCGGGCGCTTTCGCTCGCTCGCACGGCGGCGGGCAGGATGCTATGCTTGGGACACTCCGAGGCGAGCCCGCTTTACCCCTCCTGAGGCGACCCGCCGCCTAGAGTGGTGAGGCAAAGACCATCACCTTCCTCCAGGAGGAATCACTGATGAGTGAAGGACAACACTCGCAGGCACTGCGCCCGGTGCTCATCGCTGTCGGGCTGGTATTCATCTTCGGGGTGTGGCTGCTCATGCGTATCTGGCCGGCGGGCTGGCAGTGGCAGCCGAATCAGCCCGAGTATGAGCACATGTTCATAGGCGTGTACGCGACGTTGGGCGTATTCCTCATACTGGCCGCGCGGGAGCCTCACAAGCACCGGAGCCTGATCCTGTTCACCGCCTGGTCCAGCCTCGTGCATGCCGGAATCATGGGTGTACAAGCGCTCAGCGATACCGCCGAGCGGGGACATCTCATCGGTGATGTGCCGGCCCTGGCGATTGTCGGGATCGTGCTGCTGATTCTGGCGCCTAAGGGGCCGGAGCCATCTGCCACGACTTAGCAGGAAGGGGTTAGAGAGGCCATCGTGGATCGCGGTCGGCGTTGCGACCGCGCCCCGTCAGCATGCAGCGACACACAAGACAGGAACCAAGCACCAGATGACAATCCGAATAGTGCGCCTGGGAACTCCGCGGAATAGTGAAGAGGGAGTGCGAGTTGGCACCGTTAGACGTCCGCCCCGCGGTGTCCCGAAGACAGAGTACGCGTCGCGAGACTACTACGATGTCTGGCTCCCCAACCTGGCACCGAGCCCGGAGCTCATGAAGCTGGGTCAGGCGGTCGCCAGCGACGAGGATTGGGGCGTCTTCACGAAGAAGTACCGCGCCGAGATGGCCGTTCCAGAGAAGAGTCGGGTTCTTGATCTCCTCGCGGTCCTATCGCACGGGGCCCACTTCTCCGTGGGCTGCTACTGCGCGGAAGAGTCTCGATGTCACAGGTCCCTGCTCCGTGAACTGCTGGCCGACCGCGCCGCAGACCTCGAGTGAGAGCGCCGTCAGCAGACTCTCCCGGACGTTCCAGCGCCCGGTTCCCGCCGGGCGCTCTGCTTCCACACCCGCGTGCCCGATCTTCGGCGGGCGGTGCGATTGCCCTTGACGCGCACTAGTCAGTAGAGCGGTCGGTTGAGGCTCTTGGCGTGTTGTCGCGCCTCGGATGCGAGGACCCCTCGTTAGCTGATAGCGCTGCGCAAGCCTAGATTTCCGGCGGAGGTAGCACTGTCTCCTCTCGCCGTCTGCAGCGAGCTCGGCGACGTCTTTGTGTGGGAAACGGAAATGGATAACCCTCGCCGCCAGATCGAGGCTCTGTTCGAGGCCGCGCTGGAGCACGACCACGCGGAGCGTGAGGCGTGGCTCGCCGAAGCGTGCGGCGGGGACGCGGCGCTCCAGGCCGAGGTGGAGTCGCTGCTCGAGGCGCACGAGCGTGGTGGCGGGATCCTGTCGGCCTCGCCGGCGGATATGGCGGCGGAGGGTTCGCGGGCGAGTGGCCAACCGGACGCGGACCCGCACGAGGCGCTGCACGCCGAGCTCGGGGATCGCTACGAGCTGGAGGAGGTGCTGGCCGAGGGCGGCATGGCGACTGTCTTCCTGGCCCGTGACCGCAAGCACGGTCGCCAGGTAGCGATCAAGACACTGCACCCCAACCTGACGACAGGCATCGGGCCGCAGCGGTTCGAGCGTGAGATCCAGGTAACGGCCGGCCTGCAGCACCCGCACATCCTTCCCCTGCTGGACTCGGGAGTCGCCGGTCCCTTCCTCTACTACATAATGCCGTATGTGCCCGGGGAGTCGATACGTCACCGAATGCAGGAGCATGGTTCGCTGGGAGAAGAGGAGGCGGTGAGCATCGGGTTGGATGTCCTGGAGGCGCTGGAACATGCGCACCGACAGGGAGTGGTGCACCGGGACATCAAGCCGGAGAACATCCTTCTGGGCGAAGATCACGCGCTGGTCATGGATTTTGGTATCGCGAAAGCGATCGCGGACGGGGACAATGGTGAAGCGCTAACGCAAACCGGGCATGCCATAGGTACACCCGCCTACATGGCGCCGGAGCAGTTCTTGGGCGGGGCGACGCCCCGCAGCGACCTGTATGCAGTCGGCGCCGTGATGTATGAGTCGCTGACGGGTCGGAAGTGGAAGGTCGGTGCCGATCCGCTGACGGCCTACTGGTCGAGCGTCGGGCCTGCGCTGAGGCGCGCGCTGCAGAAGGCGCTGCAACCGCAGCCAAAAGGCCGGTGGCAGGACGCGGCGGCGTTCCGCCGGGCGCTGGTCGCGGCGCGCCTGCCGTGGTGGACGCGGCGGGCCGTGATCCCTGCCGCGGCGATCCTGATCCCGCTGCTCGCCGTTCTCGCCTACTCGGGCTGGAGCCGCTCACGGTCACCCTCGACCGAGGCAGGCGGCAAGCTGGAGTCCGTGGCCGTGCTCCCGTTCGCCAACATCGGCGGCGAGGAGACCGCCTTCTTCGTCGCCGGGATTCACGATGACATCCTCACACAGCTTTCCAAGATCGCCGACCTGCGGCTGATCTCCCGCACCTCTGTTCTGAAGTACGGGGACACGGACCTGAGCATAGGGGAGATAGCAGAGGAGCTGGGCGTGAACACGGTGCTCGAGGGGAGCGTGCAGCGCTCGGGCGACCGGGTGAGGATCAACCTGCAGCTTATCGACGCGAGGACGGACGACCACCTCTGGGCGGAGACGTATGACAATAGGCTGACGGCGGCGAACATCTTCGCCATCCAGAGCGACCTGGCAAGGAGGGTCGCTGACGCCCTCGAGGCGACGCTGACCCCTGAGGAAGAGAGACGGCTGCAGCAACCGCCGACCCAGAGCCTGGAGGCGTACGACCTGTACGTCCGGGGACTCTACCTCTACCACAAGGGGCCCTTCCAGGAGAATCTCGAGGGAGCAGCGGAGCTGTTCCGGCAGGCGATCGAAGCCGACCCGGGATACGCGCCGGCGCACGCCGGGCTGGCAGATGCGTATCTAAGGCTGCATGTACGTGGCTACCTACCCGAGGCCGAGGCCCTGCCTCTGGCGAAGGCGGCGGTGGAGAGGGCGCTGGAGCTGGACGAGACGCTAGCTGACGGCCACGTGTCCCGTGGATGGCTTCTCCAGGCCGAGCGACAGTTTGAGGCGGCGGAGCGCGAGTACCTGCGGGCACTCGAGCTGAACCCGGGGAACGCGAAGGCGCACACTTGGTACGGCGGCCTGCTACAGGATCTGGGCCGGTTTGAGGAGGCAGTCTGGGAGGCCCGACGTGCCGTGGAGCTCGATCCGCTCTCAGTGGACAACCGGATATACCTGGCGAACAAGCTCCTCTTCGCACGTGCCTACGATGAAGCTATCGTCGAGGCCGAGAGAATCCTCGATATGGCCCCGGACAGAACGGATGCGCTCTACTTCCTGGGACTGTCCCACTCGATGAAGGACGAGCACCGGGAGGGGATCGCCGCACTCGAGAAGGCGATCGAGCTTACCCCGGGCGATCCGTACTATCGAGCTGGACTAGCATACATCCACGCGCGGGCGGGAGCGTATGAGGAGGCGTTACGAATCCTCCACGAGAGACAGGAGCAGAGCATACCGCTGAAGGAGATCGCCCTGGTGTATGCGGCGCTCGGCGAGCTCGACCAGGCGTTCGAGTACTTGGACCGGGCCTTCGAAGAGGAGCGGGCAAGCCTGCACGGCATGAAGGCGGATCCCACGGCGGACCCCCTTCGAACTGATCCGCGCTTCGAAGAGCTGCTCAGGAACGTGGGGCTGGAGTAGGGCATACAACTGTCCGTCTTGCAGCACCGTCCCCGGTCCACGCACGCCGGGGGTGGGGTCTTTGCATCCTCGTTCACGCCGGCGCTTTCGCGTGCTCGCACGGCGGCGGGGCGGGATGGTATACTTGCTGATGAAGGCCCCACCCGTACCGTACCATCCAAGTGAGGCTCAAGTCCGCCGACTGCGTGGGGCCGTGTGTCCGAATTGGAGGCCGTATGCTCTACCGTATTCCCCTATCGCTTTCCGTGCTGTGCTCGGTCGCTCTGACGGTCGTCCTAGGATCGTGCTACCCTGAGCAGGTCGCCGAGTCGGAGCTGTACGACGGCGATTCCGCCGAGCTAGGCAACGGCACCGTCCGCACCTATGTCGAGATGGACGCAGCGGGAGCCCCACTGTCGATTGGAGTGCGTCTCTCTGCGTCCACCCTAGAGGACCTGCCGCTGGAACCGGATGGAACGGCTCCCTGCTTCGACGCTGACGGAGACGGGACTGCAGATCCGCGGACGGAATGCTTCATAATGCTACGCCGCGATCTCTTTTTACCGGCTACAGCATCGCAAGCGACTGCTCCGTTCGGATACGTCCAGTTCAACTTCAATCCCGAGGGCCATCCTCCGCCTGCACCTCCTGTGTACGGAGTGCCGCACTTCGATTTCCACTTCTATCTCGTCGGCCTGGAAGATGTGGAGCAGATCCGTACCGGCACTTGCGGTTTCTTCATCGACTGCGAGGTGTTCGAGCGAGCGCGTGTTCCCGTTCCCGAGAAGTATATGCCGCCAGACTATATCGAAGTGGGAGCGGCGGCTGGGGAGGAGGGCAATCACCTTCTGCTTTCGACGTCGCCTGAGCTGGGCGATCCGCCAGCCGACTTCACGCACACGTTCATCTTCGGCTCCTATGACGGGCACATCATCTTCTACGAGCCGATGATCGCGGCATCATTCTTCAGCAGCCGCACCAGCGAATGTTACGACATCAATCTGCCGGCAGCGTGGGAGGTCGCGGGGCCGTATCCAACGCGATACTGCATCCGCTACCTGCCGGATGAAGAAGCGTACACAGTCTCGCTGGAAGCATTTGTCCGACGGGACGCTACCTAATAGTCGAGGTCGAAGGACGGCTCGTACCCTCACTGAACGCTTGCGTCAGGAAGGCCACGGGGCCGCCCCTCTCGCTAGCGCGCACGGCGGCGGGCGTCAACGGGGCATCTTCGACTCTCGCCCATAGGAGCATTGCGGCTGTAGACTGGGGAGCGCGCAGCTCAGGTGCTATGCGGCAGTGCCGCGCCCGTAGTCCAGTTCTTGTGAAGGGGGAACAAATGGCGAACATCATGACGATCGTGCCGGAACAGGTAAGAGGACTGCGGAAGCTCTTCTTTCGCTGGGTTCGTGGCCAGTATGGCGGTGTCGTGCCGGGTGTGTTTCAAGTTCTTGCGGTCGACCTCCGAGTCGCACGACCGGCGGGTGCGATGTATCGCCACCTTCATCTTCGCAGGTCGTCATCTCTCAGCCGACTCCAGCGCGAGATGCTGGCAACGGTAGTCAATGGCAAGGTGGGCGGGGCTCCTTGACTGGGTCTCCACACGGCGGCGGTTCGCCGCCTGACCGGCGATGAGCATCTTGGCCATGAATTCGCGACCACGTGGCCCGAGTACAAGTTGGATGCCAAGACCCGAGCATTGCTCCGTTACGCCAGCAAGCTAACGGAGACGCCGAGCCTTGTGAGCAAGGCCGATATCGGGTTGTTAAGGGAGTGCGGCTGGAACGAGCGGGAAATCTGGGAGATCACGGCTCTCACGGCCTTCTTTAACTTCAGCGGCCGGCTGGAAGCAGCCTCGGGTCTGCCTCCAGACCAGATTCCCGATAGCGCCACGTTTGCCGAGGCACGAGACAGTTGAGAGTCGCACAGCGTTGGACCCGAGTTGCTCCTCAACACCGGACCCGTAGAGCCGAGAACGGCTCACTCCCAAGAATAGCCGTGGAGGACCATCGAGTGAGAGCGCCGTCGTCGCCGGCTTCCATCTCCTCGGGCTTGAGGAAAGAGGCGACCGACCCTTGACGTCGACCTCCGCGGCATGTCCGGTCCCTTCCCCCGATTTCGCATTCCTGAGTAAAGTAGGTTGGAATGGCTCGGCGGGCCGGGCCGGCCACTCTCATCATGCCGCCGACGATGCAAGCCTTATGGCAGGAGCATGACAAGATGACATGCAGAATCCCTTCGCTCGTGACGTTGCACATTGTTGTCGCCGCGGGGTTCGTGCTGACGCTCGGCGCTGGCTCGCCGGCCAGAGCGGCCGCGCCGCCGAGCCATTCGATCGCCGCGGACACCGTTCCTCTGTACGACAACCTCGGCTCCTACCACCGCGAAGTCGACACTGACGCGAAAGCGGCGCAGGCCTACTTCGACCAGGGAATCCGTCTCCAGTACGCCTTCAACCACGCCGAGGCCATCCGGTCGTACAGAGAGGCCGTGCGCCACGACCCGTCGTGCGCCATGTGCTGGTGGGGCATCGCGCTCGCCGCAGGGCCCAACATCAATGCTCCGATGAGCCCCGAATCAGGTGCCGAAGCCTGGAAAGCCATCACGCGAGCGGTGGATCTTGCGCAGGAGGAGGCGCCCGAAGAGCGGGCTCTCATCGAGGCGCTGGCGGCCCGCCTCGGCGCGGACCCGTCGGCCAAGCGCGCGCCGCTCGACTCGGCTTACGCTCGGGCCATGGCGCAAGTCGTCCAGAGATACCCGGACGACACGGACGCGCTGACCCTCTACGCGGCGTCGCTCATGAATCTCAGCCCGTGGTTCTACTGGACGGGCGATTACAATAACCGGGAGCCCCGTCCGGATACGCCGACCATCCTGGCTCACCTGGAGCGGGCGCTGGAGGGGAACCCGGACCATCCTGGCGCATGTCACTACTACATCCACGCCGTCGAGGCTGCTTACCCGCAGAAGGCTGTGGCCTGCGCCGACAGGCTTGCGCGGTTGATGCCGGGCGCCGGCCATATAGTCCACATGCCGGGCCACATCTATATCCGCGTCGGACGCTACGCCGACGCCGTCAAAGCGAACGAACACGCCGTCCACGCTGACGAGACCTACATCCAGGACCAGCGGCCGGGCGGTTTGTATCCGGCTGCCTATTACCCGCACAACTACCATTTCATGAACTTCGCTGCCTCGATGGCCGGGATGGGAAACAAGGCGCTGGAGGCCGCGCGGATCGTGGCCCCCAAGGTGCCCGTCGAGGTGGCCAAGGAGATCTACTGGGTGCAGACCGTGACCGTGCTCCCGCAGCTCACGGCGGTCACCTTTAGTCGCTGGGACGAGGTGCTCGCCGCGGCGCCTCCGCCCACCGAACTCCACCTCGGAACCGCCATGCACGAGTACGCACGTGGCGTAGCGCTCGCCGCCACCGGCCGCTTCGGCGAGGCCCGCACGGCACTTACGGAGGTGCGCCAGATCGCGGAGCAGGTACGCGCCGAGTGGCCAGACGCCGTGCCCAGCACGTCGCCAGCGTCGACCCTAACCGAGATCGCCGTCCACATGCTGGCTGGCGAGATCGCCCTGCGAACCGGGGACCCCCACGCCGCGGTCGGGTACTTCGAGGCCGCTACCCGGATCGAGGACGAGATGCTCTACGAGGAGCCGCCCCTGTGGTACTATCCGGTCCGCCACTCCCTGGGTAGGGCGCTGCTCGAAGCCGCACGACCGGCGGAGGCGGAGCGCCGGTACCGGGAGGATCTCCTGCGTTTTCCGGACAACGGATGGTCGCTGTTCGGTCTCGCCCGCAGTCTGGAGGCGCAGGGAAAAGACGAGAAGGCTCGCGCAGCGTGGGACGCGTTCCGCGATGCCTGGAAGGACGCGGACGTTGAGCTCGCGGCTTCACGATTCTAGAGCGCTTGCACGGCGTCGGCCGGACAGAAGGAGGCACTCGTGAACGCGTTCGTATTTGACCTACCAAACCGTCCTGGTGAGATGGCCAGGGTTACGGAAGCGCTGGCTGCTCGGGGAATCAACATCCTGATCTACGATCTTGGGCTGGTCCTCGGCCTCGTTGTCAGCGACGAGGAGGCCACCCGCTCTACCTTCGAGGATTTGGGCGTCGCGTTCCGCGAAGTCTCCGTGGTGGCTGTCCGGATGGAGGACAGACCAGGCCAGGCGGCCAGCATCAGCAGGCGATTAGCAGACGCGGGTGTCAACATCGAGATCTGGCTGCCGGTCGACACCAGCCCGCAGAACTTTCTCGTCGCCTTGGGCGTCGACGACATCGAGGCTGCGCGAGAGGCAGTCAGAGAGCAGATCACCGAGTGGAGCTACCAAACGCTGTAGCCGGTCTCTGATCCACGGACGCCGGGGCGGGGTTCCTCAGCCAGGCAATCGCCCCGCTTCCCGACGTAAGAAGTCGGCGAGATGCTCGAAGGGGTCAAACCCGATGACCCGAGGAGCGTCCGCCACGAAGTTTGAGAGTGCGTTGATATCGTAGTAGAAGATCTGGCCGTCTCGGTCGTCTACCAGATACTCGACCCCGCCGACCTCGATTCCTGCTGCCGCCGTGATTCGCAGCACATCTGCGATCACCTGTGTGGACGGCCGCCAAGCCTCGACGGCTGGAGTGTCAGCACCGTCTCCCGGGTGACACAGATCTGCCGGGCACAGATTGAAGCCCTCGGCTGGCACTGGTACCCGGATCGCGTACAAGAACTCCCCGTTCAGGATCTCGACGCGGGTGATCCGCTGCTCTGTGCCTGAAGGCCCAAGCGCACGCGGCGGCAACCGGCAGTTCGATGGAATGCCACGAAGGCCGCCGTGCCCAGGTTTCGGTTCCGCAAGGAATCGACGCAGAATTCGGCTGAAGCCTACGGTGTGAAGGCGGTCATGATTACCGCCAAGAAGCCGGATGGGAAATGATCGATTGCAGGACAGAGCGTTCTAGCATGCGCCTGTAGCTGACGCCGCACTCGGATCCACGCCGGGCGCTTTCGTCTGCTCGCACGGCGGCGGGCGGGAAGCTTGACAGGAGCAGGGCTGATTGGCGTTTGTGTCTGGCGGAGACCCCGTCAGCTTGATAGGCCGCGCCCGTAGCCCATCAGGAGCCAGAGCGATGCATACCACCGAGACCATCAACGGCGTAAACGTGGCGAAGCTAGTCGAGACGATACAGGCGATCCGTCAACAGCCGGAGATCGCCGATTTCAAGTTCCGGGTCACGAACAGCTGGGTCGATGGGGGACTGAACCAAACGAAGATCAGCGGCTTCTTCGGAGCATGCGAAGAAGTCGAGCGGGAGAGGTCGTTTGATCTTGACGCGGACGAGCCACCTGTTCTGCTGGGAAGGGACAACGGTCCAAACCCGGTCGAGTACGCACTGACGGCTCTCGCCTCGTGCATGACCACGGCGATGGTGTACCACGCGGCTGCCCAGGGTATTCGGGTCGAGTCGGTCGAGTCACGGCTGGAGGGAGACCTGGACCTACATGGATTCTTGGGTCTGAAAGACGATGTGCGGAAGGGCTACAAGGACGTGCGGGTTTCGTTCAAGGTGAAGGCGGATGCTACACCAGAGCAGCTGGCGGAACTGGCGAAGTTTTCCCCCGTCTTCGACATCTTCTCGAATCCGGTGCCGGTCTCAGTTGATGTCGAGATGGAGTAGACGGTAGCGACTCATTTGACGCACGGAGAAGACCCCAGCGCCCGGTTGTCTCGCAGGCTTCGCCCGCTCGAATGCATGGGGCGGCACGCCGGGCGCTTCGCGTTGGTGGAGTCCCCCTTCACCCGTGTTGCCCGAACTGTTGCCCGCTAGGCGAACTCACAGGGACTTAGACCCGGGCCATGGAAAAGCCGATCCTCTTTCTCACCGCCGAGGAGCGCTCCCTCCTGGAGGCCCTCGAAACCGACCTCGCTCGGCGCTTCGGAAACGACTGCCGGATACTCAGCGAGCACGAGCCTGCAGAGGGGTTGGCGTCGCTCGAGAGACTGGCGGCGAGTTCAGCGCCGGTAGCCCTCCTCATCGCTGACCAGCAGATGTCCGATATGTCGGGAGTAGACTTCCTTGTTCAGGCACACGCGCTGCACCCGTCAGCCAAGCGGATCCTTCTCGTCGAGCGGGACTACACGGCGGCGAACCCCATCGTGCCGGCCATGACGCTCGGTCAGATCGACTACCATCTGGTCAAGCCGTGGTTTCCGGTGCAGGGCCTCTACCCTGCGGTCAGCGAGTTCCTCACGGCCTGGGCCTCCTCGCAGGAGCCCGACTTCAAGATGTTCCGCATCGTCGGCCGGAAGCAGAGCGCACGCGCTCACGAGATCCGGGACCTGCTCACGCGCATGAACATGCCCTACGGGTTCTACGCCGAGGACTCTAAGGCGGGCCTGCAGCTCCTGCGCGAGGCCGGCCAGGATGGCACGCGTTTGCCCGTGGTCGTGCGCCACGACGGACGGGTGCTGGTCGAACCCACCGATGTAGACCTCATCGAGGCGTTCGGCGGGGGAACCCGCCTCGAAACCGGCGTCCACGACGTCGTGATCGTTGGTGCGGGACCGGCAGGGCTCGCTGCGGCGGTCCATGCTGCGTCGGAGGGGCTCAGTACGGTGGTCCTGGAGAAGGACATCTCCGGGGGGCAGGCAGGAACGAGCTCGCATATCCGCAACTTTCCCGGCTTCACGTGGGGGATCGGTGGTCAGGACTTCGCCTACCGGGCGTGCGAGCAGGCATGGCTGTTCGGGGCGAACATGGTCTTTGCCCAGGAAGCGGTCGAGCTTCGGACCTCCGGATCCGAGCGCCTCGTGCGGGTGGCTGATGGCCGGGAAGTCGTTGCCCGCACCGTCGTTCTCGCGCCCGGCGTCTCGTGGCGCCGCCTCGGCATCCCGCACCTCGAGGCGCTCCTCGGTGCCGGAGTGTTCTATGGAGCCGCAGGAAGCGAGGCGCGGGCCATGCAGGGCCAGCACGTATGCGTCGTTGGGGCCGGCAACTCCGCCGGCCAGACGACCATGCACCTCGCCAAGTACGCCGCGTCCGTGACGATGCTGGTTCGCGGCGGTTCGCTGGCCACCGGCATGTCGGAGTATCTGATCACGGAGCTCGAGCAGACGTCAAACGTCTCGGTGCGTCTGGGCGTCGAGGTGATCGACGGGGAAGGTGACGGGCATGTGGAAGCGATCACGCTACGGGACAGGTCCGCCGGAACGACCGAGCGGATGCCCACCTCCGCCCTCTTCGTCCTAATCGGGGGCGAGCCGCGCACGGGGTGGCTGCGGGGCCGCGTCGAGCGTGATCGGAAAGGATATATCCTGACTGGCCACGACCTCATGCGTAACGGACAGCCGCCCGCCGACTGGCCGCTGCGGCGCTCTCCGTTGCTTCTCGAGACCAGCCTTCCCGGCGTGTTCGCCGCCGGCGACGTCCGGCACGGGTCCGTCAAGCGCGTCGCGTCGGCGGTGGGTGAGGGCACTATCGCCGTCCAGTTGCTCCATCAGTATCTGGCAGAGAGCCTCGGACCGGTCGCTTCCGCCACTCATAGCCGCTGACAACGCCTGGAGCTGGCGCGTTCTCAGCCACGGCGCGCGCTGCCGGCCGCATCGCGTTCGGCCTCGGCCCCGGACGGGAGGTCGGTCTCGACGCTCGCTACTCCAGCACCGGCCTGAATAGCTTCTCGAGCGGCTCGTCCGACTATCAGTATCTCTCGGTGGGACTGGGCGGGAGCTGGGCCTTCGACTGACCGGCCACTCAAGGGCCCGACCGTGCGGCTGAGCGGCAGGCGCGCTGGTCCCCGCCGCTGCCCTCGTGCTCACGTAGGCTCTACGCTTCCGCCCGCTCGCACGGTCAGCGGGCGGGATGCTTTCAGGCACCATTGGACCAAATAGAGTGCCATGGGAGTACTTGACTAGAGAGCAGCGGGGTCGCCCCGACCCAGCGGGAAGGGAGGTGGCAGATGAGGTGGACTAGAACTGCTCTTCTTGCGGTACTCCTGGCGCTGGTCGCTTGCGCTTCGGCCAACAAATTCCTTATCCCCGGCGCGCCTCAGTTTGAGCCGATTGAGGATTGGACGACCGTCCAGGTTTACACACACCCGGACTCTGTACCAGGCGAGTACGTCGAGATCGCGCACCTCGAGGGCAAGGGAACGCTGCTGAACTCGAGGACGGGTCTTATCGAGGCCCTGCAGCGCGAGGCGGCGGAAGTCGGAGCCAACGCGATCATCTTCCTCGGCTACGATAAGATGGGTCTCGTCGAGGCGGCCATGATCGACGAAGACTCGGAGTACCGTCTGGCCCGCGGGACCGCCATCCGCGTCCTGTCGGAGGGATAGCTATGCTTGTCGTGCTAGTTGTCCTGTACACGATCATTCTGGCTGCGGGCCTGACCGTCTTCTATTACAGCCGCAGGGCAGACGACCGCCGTTCGGAGTGACCCGTAGACCGTGTACCGTCTCACGCCGGGTCGCGGCGAAGCCATGGAGAGGGAACTTCACGCTGCTGGTGGCTCGGGGCGTTTGCTCTCGGCGGACCTCTCAACGGTTCACGGCCGCTTCTTCAGCCGCTCCCCCGACCAGGCCGCCGCCGATGTCATGGCCCTACTTTCTGGAGACTACCCTGCTGGTTTCTACGGGCCTGGGCTGAAGTCCAATGATCCGAGAACCCTCCGGGACGATCCGGGTCTGTCGGCCAGACTCTGGGACTACTGCAAAGAGCTCATGAATAGGGACCAGCTAAGGGAAGCAGGCTCGGCGGAAGCCCTACCAGCGCCCGGTTCACCGCCGGGCGTTTTCCGCTTCGTGCTCGCACGGCGGCGGGCGGGACGGTACGTTGACTGGAGTTGGAGAGTGCGGATCAGCCCGGACTCCGACGATAACCACCCACAGGAGCAGAATGATGGGTACCAGAGGAGTCGTGAAGTGGTTCAGCACTCCGAGGGGCTTCGGCTTCATCACCCCTGAGGGCGGTGGGAAGGACTGTTTCGTCCACCATTCCGCCATCCAGATCGAGGGCGTCGAGAGCCTTGACGAGGGGGACCTCGTGGAGTTCGA
>JBDHHR010000055.1:0-12460 GCA_039589295.1 Gemmatimonadota bacterium
CTCCGGGGCTGCGAAAAACTTCATTCATGGCGGATCGCCTCCACCGGTGTATGGTCGGCGGCCCGCCGTGCCGGGTACAGGGTTGCGAGGAAGGAGATGGCCAGGGAAGCAGTGACGATCAGGACCACGTCCAGCGGGTTCACATCGACCGGTAACCGGTCGATGAAGTAGACGTCACCGGGAAGCGTGATGAACTCGTAGCGGTCAAGAAGCCATGACAGGCTGAGCCCGAGGCCCAAGCCGACTGTGGTTCCCACCAGCCCGATCACTACCCCCTGCTGCACAAACACTCGGGTAATGTCCGAGGCGGTCAGACCCATCGCGCGGAGGATCCCTATCTCCCGGGTCTTGTCGGTCACGACCATGATCAGGGTAGAGACGATGTTGAAGGAAGCTACCAGGACGATCAGCAGCAGAATCACGCCCATGGCGAACTTTTCCAGTTTGAGTGCCGAGAAGAGGCTCGCATTCTGCCTCTGCCAGTCGTCCACGCGGTACGGAAAGCCCAGAGATCTCTCCATGCGGTCGGCCACTTCGCCCGACTCCCATGGATCCCTGACATTAAACTCGATCCCGGTGACCGCCCGGCCCATGCGCAGCAGACTCTGCGACGATTCCAGTTCGACATATGCGAATTTGGTGTCGTACTGATACAGCCCCGTCTCAAACAGCCCCGTCACTTCGTACAGCCTCAGTTGCGGTTGAATGCCGGTGGGCGTCAGCTCGGCGCCCTGGAACGATACGACGGTGACGCTCTTCCCCGGGAAGAGATTCAGACGGTCGGCGAGGCTGACTCCAAGGACTATTCCTGGGCGCCCGGTCTCCGTTTCGCCGAACGGCATCCGACCGGCCACCAGATGGTCGTCCACTTCGGTCACGGCAAGGGCACCCGAGTCCATCGGAATGCCCCGCAGCACCGCTCCCTCGGAGTAGCTGCCTCCGGGGACGTTGAGGCCGACTTCGGTGTAGATGAAGGGAGCGGCGGCCGTCACCGCAGGGTCCTCCTGAACGTGCCGCAGCACCGATTCCCAACTCTCCATACGCACCGCCTCGCCCAGCTCGAGGACTATTCCGTGCGCATTGGCTCCCAGGATCTTCTCACGCAGGTCGGTCTGCAGGCCCGACATCACCCCGATGACCACGATGAGGGCCATGACACCAACCGAGACACCGCCGACGGCGATCAGGGTTATCAGAGAAAGCAACCCTCGACCGCGCCGGCTGGAGAGGTAACGACGGGCGACAAACCAGTGCAACGAGCGATTCGTCTCCCGCGGCTCGGTTCGCGGCGGTCCGCTAGGTTCCTTCATCCTCTCTCAGCAACGGATACAGAATCACGTCCCGTATGGTCGAGCGTCCCGTCAGGAGCATGACCAGCCGATCGATCCCGAGGCCCAGGCCGCCGGTGGGGGGCAGGCCGTACTCCAGCGCGCGCACATAGTCCTCGTCCAGTCCCTCGGCCTCGAGGTCCCCCGCCGCCCTAGCCCTTGCCTGCTCGCTGAAGCGCTGCCACTGGTCGATGGGGTCGTTCAGCTCGCTGAACGCGTTCACGAGCTCGGTTCCCGCGACGATGACCTCGAACCGCTCGGCCAGCTCCGGATCTCCCCGCTTGGGCTTGGCCAGCGGACTCATCTCGATCGGGTAGTCACAGACGATGGTCGGGTTGACCAGCTCCGGCTCCACCCAGTCGGAGAAGATCAGATCCAGGAGCTTGATACGGCCCAGGGTATCTGCCTCGTCCCTCCCCTGTTCTCTTACCCTCTGGCGGAGTTCTTCCGTGCCGGCCCTTCGCACGTCGAAGCCGGCATGCATTTCCAGCGCCTCGAAGAACGTGACTCGCCTCCAGGGGCAGGAGAGATCCACCTTATGCCCTTCGTACTCGAGCTGTGTCGAGCCTACGACCCGCTCCGCCGTCTCGCAGACCAGGCGCTCGGCCAGTTCCATCATCACCCCGTAATCGGCAAACGCCTGGTACAGCTCAAGCATGGAGAATTCCGGATTGTGTGTGCGGTCGATTCCCTCATTACGGAAGTTCTTGCCCACTTCATACACGCGATCGAGTTGCCCGACGATCAGACGCTTGAGATACAGCTCGTCCGCTATGCGCAGGTACAGAGTCCGATCCAGGGTGGCGTGATGGGTGGTGAACGGACGGGCGAAGGCACCGCCGTACATAGGCTGCAAGATGGGCGTCTCCACCTCGACGAACCCCTGTTCATCCAGCAGAGATCTGAGACAGGCCACGATCCGGGCTCGGGCGATGAACACCTCCCGTACGTCCGGATTCACCGCCAGGTCGGCGTACCGCTGCCGGTAGCGCGATTCCACGTCGGAGAACGCACCGTGCACGGTCCGCTCACCCGCTTCGTCGATCTCGGTCTTGCCCAGCGGCAGCGGGCGCAGTGCCTTGCTGAGCAGCATCAGCTGTTCAACGCGGACCGTCACCTCTCCGGTCCGCGTCTTGAAGAGGGGACCCTGCACGCCGATCCAGTCGCCCAGGTCGAGGAGATTCAGGACCGCCGAGGCTTGGTCCGAAAGACCGCCGCGCTTCACGTACACCTGCAGCCTGCCGGACCGGTCACCGAGGTGGGCAAAGGCTGTCTTTCCCATGTCTCGGAACGAGAGGACGCGGCCGGCGACCCTGACCACCGGTCCCTCCTCATCGGCCCGGTGGAGGGCCAGCGCTGCGGCCAAGTCGTGGGTCGGGTCGTAGGCGTACGCGTACGGCTCCACTCCTAACTCGCGCAGGCGTTCCAGTTTGGCGTAGCGATCTCGGATGGGCTTCGGACGACTCTCGGAGGCATACCACTCGGTGATCGGCAGCCCATCCCGCAAGCCGATCTCGTCGGTGAGCTCCTCCCGCCGGGGATCAGCTTCGCCCGTTTCCTCGTGCGTCACTATCCCGATGCCCCTTTCTGCCGCAGGTAGGCTTCGACGAATCTGTGGATGTCGCCGTCCAATACGGCATCCGCGTTTCCCATCTCGACGTTCGTGCGGTGGTCTTTCACCATGGTGTACGGCTGGAGAACGTACGATCTGATCTGGTTTCCCCAGGCGATATCCGTCTTCGACTCCTCCAAAGCCTTCCGCTCGGCCTCCTTCTCGTCCATTGCCCGCTGGTATAGAGCTGCCCGAAGCATCTTCATGGCCTTGGCCTTGTTCTTGTGCTGGCTGCGCTCCTGCTGGCAGGAGACGACGATGCCGGTAGGCAGATGAGTGATGCGGACAGCCGAATCAGTCTTGTTGACGTGCTGGCCGCCGGCGCCTGAAGCACGGTAAGTGTCGGTGCGTAGCTCGGACTCGTCGATATCGATCTCGATGTCCTCGTCGACGACCGGATACACGAACACAGAGGCGAAGGAGGTATGGCGCCGGCCTTGGGCGTCAAAAGGAGAAATCCGCACCAGTCGGTGAATGCCGTTCTCTGCGGCCAGGTACCCATACGCGTGTTCGCCCCTGATCTCCAGCGTGGCGGACTTGATACCCGCTTCTTCCGCCGGCAGCAGGTCCAGGACTTCCACGCCGTATCCTCGCCGCTCGGCGTACCGCGTATACATGCGGATGAGCATCGCCGCCCAGTCTTGGGATTCGGTGCCGCCGGCTCCCGGATGTACGGTCAGGAGAGCGTCGCGACGCGCATCACGCCCCCGGAGCATGTTTCGAAGCTCGAGGTCGTCCAGTTCGGCGGTAAGCGCCGAGACCTCGTCCTCGATCTCAGCGGTGAGATCCTCGTCCTCGCCGCGCGTCAGGAGTTCGGCGAGCTCCTGCAGCTCGTCGACCTTGGTCGACAGACGGTTCCATGGCTCACTCCAGGATTTCAGCCGGTTGGAACGGTCGATGACCTTACGGGCCTCCTCCGGGTTGTCCCAGAAGCCCGGACTGGCCATCTGCTCTTCAAGTTCTTCGATTTCGGACTGCTTCCCGGCGATCTCAAAGAAACCCCCGAAGCTCGTCCAGCCGCCGTCGCTGATCCTTGAGTCGCTCGAAGCTCGCCTCGGACACTGGCATTTGGGTCCCGCTCCCTACTGTCGTTGCACGCGTGAATGAAGACGGGGCCTCCCGCGGCGCGGAAAACCCCGTCTCCGGGCGAGTCTAGCCCTCCCTACCCTGCCGGTCAAGCGTCAGTGGCCGCAACTCCAGGTCGACGTGGCGTTTCTCGGTGTCCACCCGCACGACCTGAGCCGCCACTCGATCGCCAAGCCGGAGACGACGGCGCGTGCGCCGACCAAGGAGAGCGTGCTTCTCGGCGTCGAACGTGTAGTAATCATCGAGCAACGAGCTCATGCGAATCAGGCCCTCGACCATGCACCCGTCCAGTAGCACGAACAGACCGAAGGTCGTCACTCCGCTGATAGTCCCCTCGAAATCGTCTCCCACATGTCGCTGCATATACTCGATCTGCTTCAGTTCGACAGACTCCCGCTCGGCCGCCTCGGCCCGACGTTCCCGCTCCGAGGAGTGCCGGGCGGTCGCCTCCAGCGTTTCTTCTGCCTTCAGGGATTGCCCTGTCCTGCCTCCCATCCAGCGAACCACCTCCCGGTGCACAGCCAGGTCGGGATAGCGCCTTATCGGCGAGGTGAAGTGAAGGTATGCCGATGATGCGAGTCCGAAGTGTCCCACGTTACGGGTCGAGTATCGCGCCTGCTTCATGCTCCTCAGGGCCACCGTCGAGATGAGGTATTCTTGCGGCGTTCCCTCCGCATCACGGATCAGGCGTGCCAGGTCCGCCGGGCGCACCCTGCCCCCGGGAAGGGAGTATCCGAAGACGGTAGCTAGATCACGCAGGTTCTCGATCTTGTCCTCGTCCGGCTCCTCGTGGTTCCTGAAGACGAGCGTGAGCCCCTGTTCGATTCCATGGCAGGCCACAGCCTCGTTAGTGAGGATCATCAGATCCTCTATGATCCGGTGCGTTTCGAGCCGCTGGCGCTTCCGGATGGCTGTAGGCCTTCCCACCTCGTCCAGCAGCACCTGGGGCTCGGGGACCGCGAAGTCTATCGCTCCCGCGGCCGATCGCTTCTGGCGCAGTGAACGGCTCACGGCCGCCAGGCGCACTAGCGCGTTCCCGAGATCCCGCTCGCCGGAGGGGCTGCCGGCTGTCGCATCCAACCCGGATCCGGCCGTCCGCTCCTCTGACTCGGCGCGCACGAGCAGCTCCTGGGCTTCCTCGTAAGACAGCCCACGCCGGGACCGGATCACTCCTCGCACGACCCGGTGTTCCTCGACCGTTCCATCTCCGTCGAAGTGGAAGATGACCGAGATCGTCAGACGGTCGGCCCCGACTACCAGAGAGCAGAGGTCACCGGACAGCTGTTCAGGCAACATAGGAATGGCCCTGTCCACCAGATAGACGCTCGTTCCGCGCTCCAGAGCTTCGCGGTCCAGCTCGCTGCCCGGCTTGACGTAATAAGAGACATCTGCAATGTGGATACCGACCTCAAGTATTCCTTCCGGGAGAACCCGCACTGACACTGCATCGTCGTGGTCTCTGGCGTCGGCCGGGTCCACCGTGAACACCATTAGATCACGGAAGTCCTCCCGGCCGGTGAGGTCCTCGGGGCGCACACCGCGTCGAGCGAGCCGCCGGGCCGCTTTCAGGACCTCTTCCGGAAAGTCGAGTGGAAGCTGGTGTCCGAGGAGAACCGATAGGACGTCGACTCCCGGATCGCCGGGACGACCGAGGACTCTAGTGATCTCCCCCACGGGCCTGAGATCGTCGTCGCCCCAGTCCCGGACCTCGACGAGAACCACACAGCCGTCGGCTGCCTGTCCCGCCATGCCGGACGGCACGAACACTTCTGATCGAAGCCGAGGTTCCTGCGGAGTGACAAGGCCATACCCGCGCTTTGTGTGGTACAGTCCCACTACTTGGGTCCAGGCACGATGAAGAACCCTGACGACCCGTCCCTCCGGGTTACGGCCGCGCCTGCGTCGGACGACCTGGACCACCACCTGATCGTCCTCGACTGCCGTGCCGAGACTCCGAGCCGGCACGAATACGTCCTCGGCTCCAGCTTCCTCTGGAACTGCGAAGCCGTCCCCCGAGCGGATAATCTCCAGCCTGCCGACCACGAGGGCGAAGCTCTCGGGCAGTCCGTAGCGCCCCTTACGCTGGCGATAGACCTGGCCGCTCTCTTCCAGATCCCGTAGCCGGCGACGGAACGCACGGTAGTGCTCCGGCCCGACAGACATTCGGCGAGCAAGCTCCTTGGCTCGAAGTGGGCGCTCGGCCGAAGTGCGCAGGAAGTGCAGGATCGCCTTTGACGATGGCGCAGAACTGTCAGTGGCCACAACAATTATATGAAGTTACTTAGAGTATATTCCCGAGGCGGACTCACAGCCGAAATCCGAGCGATACCTGAAAAGGGGTGTCGGTATCGAATCCGGAGAAGTCGTCGAACGCTCGTCCTACATCGAGCCTGATTCGATCGTACCGCAGCCCGATACCAAGCGTAGGGCCTCTTCTCCCTTCGCCGGCCCACATGAAGCCGCCGCGCACGAACACGAGGCCGCGATACCCGAGCTCGGCCCCAAGCGTTCCGTCCAGATCGTCGAACTCGGAGAAGGTCTGCTGCAGGTCGGCCTGAAGCAGGAGAGTCATCTCCGGCTCGTCCGACCTCAGCTCGCCGGCCACCCGCAACAGGTCGATGGCAGCTCCGACTCTCAGACGTGCTGGAAGTGGATCGGAAGGACCGTCGTCAGCGTACGCGATTCCCGGGCCCAAGTTGCGCAGCACCGCCCCGACGGTGAGACCAGCGAGCCGTGGAGGGGTCAGAACGAAGCCCAGATCGAACACGTGCCCGGTCGATCGCTGGTCGAACGCCTCACACGGTCCGCTGCAGTCGGAAAGCAGCCGTAGGAGCTTGTAGTTCAACCCTATGTCCAGCATGCCGCTGAGCGGGTACGCCACCGAAAGGATGAACGCGTCATTGTCCAGATCCAGGATCCCGATATCCCGGTTTGCAGCGTCCCGGGCGTCGACGGAACCCGGGTCAAAGTGATAGTAGGTAACGCCCAGCTGCGCCCCCTTCCACATCCCCAGAGCACCGAGCACCTGGCTGGCGGTGCCGAAGTCGTTCGAGGCATGAAAGAAGACCGCACTGTGCCCCAGCGATGCTATTGAAGCAGGGTTCCACAGCACGCCCTCCATGTCCGCTCGTGAAGCGGCGAAAGTTCCACCCATGCCTACCATGCGGGCACCGATGGGGACGAGCAGGAAACGGGCCGATTCAGCGGTTGATGAACTCGAGCGCAGATCCTGTCCGGCGCCGGATTGCGCGAGCGCCGGTGAGGCGAACACAAGAATCAGAAGCGCGAAGAGGCCGCCTCTAGAAAGGCTCTGCCTCATCGATCAGCATCACCGGGATGTCGTCCTCGATCCGGTAGCGAAGCCGGCAGACATGACAGTCCAGGGTCTGTTCCTCTTCGCGGTACTCGAGATCTCCCTTGCACTTCGGGCAGACGAGAATCTCGAGAAGTGTCTGATCGAGTGCCATCACTCACCCTCTCTTCGCTGGCAGGTGGTACCCGAGTAGCTTAAGCCGCCCCCGACGGCGCCGCCAGTTCGGAAGGACCTTGACCCTCAGATCGAGGTAGACCGGACGCCCAATGAAATTCTCTATCTTCTGGCGCGACCGCTCCCCGATGGTGCGGATCATCCGGCCTGATCTGCCAATCACGATACCCTTCTGCGAGTTCCTTTCGACGTGGAGCAGGGCGGCGATGAGCACCGGCTCCCGGTCCTCCAGGAACTGCTCGACCTCGACCGCTACGCTGTATGGTACCTCTTCATCCAGCTCCTCGAAGCAAGTCTCGCGTATGAACTCGGCGGCGAAGAATCGGACCGGCGCCGTCGCGAGCTCGTCGCCGGGATACAGAGGCGGGCCGTGAGGCAACCGTGATAGGATCGCCTCCCGAAGTTCGGTTGTGCCACGCCCTGCCGTTGCCGTGGACACCAGGACCTCGGCCCAAGATCCTCGTGACCCGAACTCGCTCTGAAGTGCCTTTATTTCGCGCGGTTCACAGCGGTCGGCCTTGTTGATGCAGAGCAGCGCGGGTAGGAACGGTGGCGTCTCGAATGCTCGGGCATGATCGACGCTGGGGGCGAAGCCGGCATCCATCACGTAGGTAAGAACGTCCGCGTCGGTGACAGCCTGCTTCGCCTCGACCTGCATGGCTTCCTGCAGCAGATAACGGGGTTCCAGGAGACCCGGGGTGTCGATGAAGACTGCCTGGTGAGAGTCGTCCGAGTAGATGCCGACGAGCCGTCGGCGCGTCGTCTGAGCCTTGTGGGTCACGATGCTCAGTCTCTCGCCGACCAGGGAGTTGAGGAGCGTCGACTTACCGACATTGGGCAGACCCACGATGGCACAGAACCCCGATCGGAACTGATTGGACGAAGACGCGTCAAGCGTTTGATCGGTCATGGGCGGCAAAGTTGCAGTTCGTCAGCGGCTGCGACAACCGTTGATGGCTATCGGCACCTGTATCGGACGATCCGCATGCCGGCTCCGCGCCACTCTCTCACACCGAGGCAAGGGCCCGAAAGGCGAGCACCGATCCGCCGTAAAAGGCCAGCGCCACGACCACTACCACTCCGAAGCCGGCGTGCACGGCCACCAGGGTGGCACCGCCGGCTCCCACCACGGAGGCCGCCCCGTTGATTCCCCACGCCCATGGAACAAGCCGCTCGGCCCGCTCCGCGACCGCCTGCAGGCCACACGGGAACGGGATTCCCATCGGGACCGCCAGCGGAGCGAGCAGGAGCAGGCTCATTCCCACCTTGGCTGCGTCCGGCCATCCCGCCGCCTGGGCGAACAGCGGCGGAAGCGCCACGAGGTACGCCATGCTGATAACGGCGATAGCAAGCACGGCCAACCGGATGAGGCGAATTCGGTCGCGACGTGTGCGACCCGCCAGCAGACTTCCGAGGCCCGAAAAAACGAGGAAAGCCGCCAGGACCACGGAGACCGCGTAGACCGGCCGATTGAGGAACAGCATCAGCTTCTGGATGAACCCGATTTCAAGAAACATGAAAGCGAGCCCCAGACCGCCGAAATACCCCGTCAGTCGGATGCGAGGCCCGGACATCGCCGCCCTCCGAGTAGTGATCCACAGAGGAAGCAGCACCAGTGCCAGGGCGGCGATGACCGCCTGAGCTAGGGTAGCGACGAGGACCAGGTACCCCCACTCGACGTAGTTCACCCAATCACGTCCGGCCCCCAGGATGGCCGGAAGGCTCCGCCAGCGGAAGAAGCGGAAGAAATGTGGCCGGTCATCGGTGGCCGGCCGGACGTAAAACGGATACTCGCGCAAGAACGACTCGGGGTCGGCGGACAGAAGCCGGAGGGCGCTCCGGTAATAGACGGGCCGTTCCAGGACGGTGTAACGGTTCACCTCGTCCTCCGTCAGGCCGGGGTGGTATGCTCGATCGAACCCGCGACGGTCGGAGAAACCGCGGATCGCTGCCAGCCGAGTCTCGGAAAGGGGCGAGCGGGAGACCACTATCGTGCCGGTGTTCCAGGACCGGATGAATGCGATGTGCTCGCCCGGCTCCTCGAGCCCGGCCGCGCGGCAGCCTGCCACCACCGTTGCGAACAGTTTGATCGCGTCCCTCGGCGGAGACTTCAGCCACCGCGTGATCGAGAGGACCCCGTCCGGCTCCAGATGGCGCAAATAGAGAGCGACGGCCTCAGTCGTGTACAGGTGGCTCTCGCTCAACGCGTGTACGCCGGCGGCTGACGCTACGAAGGAGTCGATGAGCGAGATCTGGATCACGTCGAAGAGCGCCTGTCGCCGCGACTGCAGGAAGCCGCGGCCTTCCGCCAGCACCAGCTCGACGTCCGGACGCCGATACAGATCGCCCGTGAATGCCGCCAACGGGCCGAGCATGAGCTCGCGAACGCCCGGGTCCAGCTCAACTGCCGTCACATGGCGGGCTCCGTGAGCCAGCCCCGCGAGGACCTCGGTCCCCCCGCCGGCGCCTATCACGAGTACGTACGGTTCCTCCGTGAGCTGGTAGACCAGGGCCGAGGTAACGTGATCCAGAAAGCGAAACGGCGCGAACGAACCGTCGAACCGATGCGCGGGTGAGACGCTCCCGGCATCGAAGTACAGACCGACCTGTTCGGGCAGCGGACCGGCCTGGCGGAACGAGTATCCCGCTACCTGTCCCGGAGTCTCACGGAGCAGAGGCGACCGAACGGCCGTGAGGCGAGAGTGCGGGCTCTCCCTTTCGGCCACGATCCTGGCCCCCGGCAGCCTCATCGCGTAGGAGAGGCCTTTGTACTCCGAGATGCGGATCGGACTCGGCTCCAGACCCGAGGTGGCCGCGAGAGCCATGCCGACGGCGACTCCGGCGGCGATCCAGCGTGGCCGGTCGAAGCTCACGAGCAGGAATGCAGCCAGCGACATGGCCGCGAGCACCAGAGGTACGGCCGATGTCGGCACCACGAACAGCGCCGCCACGACACCGGCAGCACCCAGCCCAGAACCGAGCAGGTTGGCGGAGTACACCCTGGCGACCGACGTCGGCCGCAGCAGGAAGGCCAGCGCGATACACCCGGACACGATCGCGAAGGGGACGGCCAGAGCCGCATACAGCGCCAGGAGCATAGGCCCCTGCTTCGGTTGGGTGGCCAGCTGCAGCGTCTCGAAAGGGATTCTATGGCTGAGTTCGTAGCTCGCGACGAGACCGAGCGGCAGGGCAAGGGCAGCCGCGCGGAACCAGAATGCCTCCCGTCCACGGATCTTCGCCCGAGCGATACCGAGGACGGTCCCGGCGACCGCGAAGCCGAGCAGCGCCAGACTGATGATCATGTACGCGAAGTGATGCCACTGGGCGATCGAGAGGATGCGGACAAGTACTATCTCGAAGGCGATTCCCACCGCCCCGATGAGTGCCACTGCCGTTAGCAGCAGTCGTACGGGCGGCTCGGCGAAGACTCGCGTACCGGCCTCTCGCTTCGCGGATACCATCCTACTCACCGCCGGTCAGCGGGACGAACCGCACGGCCCCCAGGTTGCGTTGCCAGACGCTGCCGTCCCTTCGTCTTTCCACGAACAACAATGACTGGACCTGAAACGGTGCTCCCACAGGTATGATCATGCGGGCTCCGGGTCGCAGCTGCTCGAGCAGGGGAGGGGGTATGTGACTCGCGGCGGCGGTCACGATGATGGCGTCGAAGGGGGCCTCCTCCGGCCACCCATAATAACCGTCGCCGTTGTGCACCTGCACGTTGTGGTATCCAAGGTTCGAGAGCCTCTCGGTGGCCGCCTCCGCCAACGGCTTGACGATCTCCACGCTGTACACCTCGCGTACGAGCTCGGCCAGGACCGCCGCCTGGTACCCGGATCCGGTACCGATCTCCAGCACCGAGTCGTCCGGACCAACGCCGAGCTCCTGAGTCATGGCCGCTACGATGTAGGGCTGGGAGATCGTCTGTCCGTACCCTATCGGCAGGGGGCGATCGCTGTAGGCCAGCCGGAGGTCTTCGCTTCGGACGAACGAGTGCCGGGGGATGGTCCGCATAGCGTGGAGGACTGAGCTGTCGGTCACCGGTGTGCGCCCACCCCGAGTCGATTCGATCTGCTCCCGGACCATCCGGAGACGTTCCTCCCGATAGCCGTCGCGCTCCTGAGCGGCCACTGGGAATGCCTGAATGGTGAGGCAGAGGGATACCGCGAGGATCACCGCACGGGTCACTGTCCGGGCGGCGGACCGTCGAGGGTGAGTGGTGGCGAGGCTCCCGGGTGCAGAGCCGTCCACCATGCATCCGTACGGCGATCGGTTAATCATGCAAGGAAGTTGGCGGACCTCGAGCCACGGCTCAACAGCGGACCCGGTGAGCGGTGGCGCGTGTGGGGTACTGTAACCAGAGCGCCCCGCCAAGAGCAATGCTCCGGGCGGGGCGCTCTGTCAAATGAGCCGGCGGCGACCTACTCTCCCACAGCCTCGCGGCCGCAGTACCATCGGCGCTGAGGGGCTTAACTGCTGGGTTCGGGATGGGACCAGGTGTACCCCCCTCGCGAGAACCGCCGGCCTCCAGTGCGATAATTGTGAAAGGTGCTTCAAACAGCCGCATCTCGGCGTCGGTCACGTCGCCTGGCCGAGATGCCTGGTAATTCAAACGGGGCGAGGTGAAGGTGAGCTGCTGAGGGCGTGTGGGCAGAGTCCTGTATGCGTAAGAAGAGGATCAAGCCGCACGGCCGATTAGTACGGCTCGGCTGAACGTGTCGCCACGCTTACACCTGCCGCCTATCAACGCAGTCGTCTCCTGCGGGCCTTCAGGCACTTCTCGGTGCTTGCGCCCCGATAAGTGCGGGAGATCTCATCTTGGGGGGGGCTTCCCACTTAGATGCTTTCAGCGGTTATCCCTTCCCGACGTAGCTACCCTGCGATGCCCCTGGCGGGACAACAGGTACACCAGCGGTCAGTCCACTCCGGTCCTCTCGTACTAGGAGC
>JBDHHR010000056.1:0-12500 GCA_039589295.1 Gemmatimonadota bacterium
GATGACGAAGGCCGGGATGGTGAATATGGCGCCCGCCATGAGCGACTCTCCAACGGAGGCCGTGGTCCGGGCGATGTTCTCCTCCAGGATCGTACCGCGGAAGGGCCTAAGTACAGCCATCGCGACGACCGCCGCAGGGAAGGCAGCCGCCACCGTGAGGCCAGCTTTCATTCCCACATAGGCATTGGCCGCTCCGAGAACGATTGCCATGATCACTCCGAGCAGGACAGCCTTGAACGTCAGCTCGGCCATCTCGGTGGAGGCCTGTATGTAAGGGGAATCCTTCCGGTCGCCCATTCACGCCTCCGGGGTCAGTCGTGATCCAGCTCAGGAACGGCGAGAGTGCGCACAACTTATAGACGCGCGCGACGCTGGACGATATCGTGCCCCAAGATTCACCCATGACTCATGGACCGCCAGCGAAACCGAGTCGGGAGGGTGCAGATCGGCTCGGGCGCCGGTCGAGCTGCGCAGGCTGGTGCGGACATCATATCAGGAGGGTTTCATGACATTCGTTTCCGACTTCGAGCCGCAGGTGCTGTGGCGGCACTTCGACCACATTCTCACCATCCCGCGAGGCTCCAAGAAGGAGGACCTCGCCCGCGCGTACGTGATCCAGATTGCCGAGAAGAATGGCTAGGCTCCCGCCACGATCCTCCAGGCCCACCTGGACATGGTGCAGGAAAAGAACTCCGACGTGGATCACGACTTCGAGGTCGACCCTATCCAGCCGGTGCAAGACGGTGAGTACCTGACCGCGAGCGGCACCACGCTGGGCTCGGACAACGGCATTGGCGTGGCTGCGATGCTGGCGATCATGGAGAGCCGCGACCTGGTGCACGGGCCCCTCGAGCTCCTGTTCACCATCGACGAGGAAACGGGGATGACAGGCGCCTCAGGGCTTGGCGAAGACATGCTCACAGGCCGCAAGCTCATCAATCTGGACTCGGAAGAGGAGGGCGTCGTAACGATCGGCTGCGCAGGTGGAGCTGACTCGCACCTGCACCTGTCGCTGACGACCGAGTCCGTCCCGGGGGCGGGCACGGCCCTGGACATAAACCTGGCTGGCCTGAAGGGCGGGCACTCCGGAGTCGACATTCATCTTCAGCGCGGCAATGCCATCAAGCTGCTGGCGAGAGCGCTGTATGCCGTCTCGCTGGACAGGCCCGTGCGCCTGATCTGCCTGGAGGGAGGAAACGCGCACAACGCCATCCCGCGCGAGGCATCCGCCGCCGTTTTCGTGCCGGGCGCCGATGAGGTATCAGACGTGAGCTCGGCTATCGAGTCGGAGTTCGAGGCGATAAGGGGTGAATTCCGGCATGCCGATCCCGGAATGACCTGGGAGATCGTTGCCTCACCTTCACCGGAAGCGACATGGAGTGCACGGTGCACAGCCGACGTCCTCGGCTTGCTCACCGCCCTCCCTCACGGCGTCATGAGCATAAGCCATGACATGCCGGGCCTGGTGGAGACGAGCACCAACCTGGCGGTGGTCGGTGAGACAGACGGCCGCCTTTCCATCCTTCTGAGCAACCGCAGTTCGGTGATGTCGGCCCTGGCAGCCCTGAGACACCGCGTCCGTGCGATCGCCTCGCTGGCAGGAGCCGATGTGGAGGAGCACGGAGGTTATCCGGCCTGGCAGCCGATCGTGGATTCCGAGATACTCGAGGTGGTCCGGGGTGTCCACCGCCGGATAGCCGGCGAGCCCGAAGTCGGAGCCGTCCATGCCGGCCTCGAGTGCAGCATTGTGGCTGAGAAGTACCCCGGAATCGACATGGTCTCCTTCGGGCCGCAGATCGACTTCCCGCACTCGCCAGACGAGAAAGTCAAGATCCCCTCGGTAGCCGCGTTCTACCGGGTTCTGCTGGGCACCCTCGAGGCACTGGCGTAAGGTGCACGGGCCCACGATCGCAGCATCGACCGCGCCACACGATTCGACGTCCCCTGCGACTTACAGCCCCTACAGTTAATATGTGAGGCGTGGGGGAACTCGGGGCACCGCCGCCGCCTCTCCGGGCGACGGCCGGCCTCAGACGATCCAGGCCAGGTGAACAGGAGAGTTAGATGCGCCTATTGAAGAAGGGAGAGGTCGCCGGCTTCTGGCTGTGGGCCGTCGTGGTGTGGCTGATCCTGGTGTGGGTCTTCCACGACTTCTGGTGGTTCCGACCGCTGTTTCGCCAAGTGTTCTAGCTCTTGCCATTATGCGTCTATACCAACACACCCTCGAGCTGGCAACCAGCCGGGACACGGACGTGATAGACCTTTCGGAGCCGGTAGGCCGGTTCGTTCGGGAGAGCGGTGTCGAGCAGGGCACACTCCTCGTCTTCGTACCCGGATCCACCGCGGGGGTCACCACGATCGAGTACGAGGAAGGGGCGATCTCGGACCTCAAGCGGGCGTTGAACCGACTCGTGCCGCGTGACGCCGAGTACGCTCACAACCTCCGTTGGGGAGACGGGAACGGGTACTCGCACGTCAGGGCGGCGCTGCTCGGACCGTCGCTGTCGATTCCGATACGCGACGGTTCGCCGGAGATCGGAACCTGGCAACAGATAGTGCTCTGCGACTTCGACAACCGCCCTCGCCGCAGGCGGGTCACCCTCCAGGTGATGGGATAGGCCCCTGCCATCGGCGGTCGCCGTCACAGGTCCGTCGCGAGCACCGGAAGAGCCGCCAGCCCGGACGGGAGGTGAGTGTTGAACGCTGCGGATCGGCCGGCATACATGCGAATGTCGCGAATCGCGCTTCGCGAGCGGGCCGCCCAAGCGGTCGAGGCCCTGGCCGATTGCCGCCTGTGCCCACGCGACTGCGGCGTGGACAGGCTCTCGGACAGGTGGTCTGCCTGCAAGACGGGGCGATACGCTGTGGTAAGCAGCTGCTTCCCGCATCATGGCGAGGAGGATTGTCTGCGCGGCTGGAACGGCTCGGGCACCATCTTCTTCGCCCACTGCAACTTGCGCTGCGTCTTCTGCCAGAACTTCGACATCAGTCAAGGGGTCCGCCCGGGTTTCGGTCGCCCTTCTCGGCCGGACGAGATTGCCGCGATGATGCTCGAACTCCAGGCAAGCGGGTGCCACAACGTGAACCTCGTCACTCCGGAGCACGTGGTGCCGCAAGTGCTCGAGGCTCTCGTGATAGCGGTTGAGGGAGGCCTTCGCCTTCCCATCGTGTACAATACCAGCGCCTACGACTCGCCACGAAGCATCCAGTTGATGGACGGAGTCGTAGATATCTACATGCCGGATTTCAAGTTCTGGTCGAAGGAACGGAGCCGGCGGTACCTGAAGGCCGCGGACTATCCGGAAGTGGCGCGCGCCTCCATACGGGAGATGCACCGTCAGGTTGGTCAGCTGGTGAGTAACTCCGAGGGGATCGCACGCCGCGGCCTCCTGGTCCGCCACCTAGTGATGCCAGGCTGTCTCGAGGACACACGCGCGATTCTGGGATGGATCGCCGGAGAACTTGGGGCAGACACGTACGTCAATCTAATGGACCAGTACCGGCCGGCCGGCAGGGTCGGCGGAGGCGGCTACGAGGCAATCGACCGGCCACTTCGATCGGGCGAATACCTCGAAGCGCTGGCCAGCGCACGGGACCTGGGACTCGGGCGTTTGGATCACAGAGCCCCCTTAGCCAATCTCCGTGTTCCTCGCCAGAGCGACCGACCGCGCCGGCCGGATTGCACGCTGCGTTGACGACCAACGGTAGTCCGTCATAGCATTATGGTGCAGCGGGTACCGGGGTCGTTACCTGTTCACTGCCTTGCAAGGAGGACTCCATGGCTGAGGGAAGTGCCAAGAGGAAGAAGATCTACCTGATTCTGATTGTCGTTCTTCTGATCATCCTGGTACTGCAGATAGTCTGAGGCCCAGCTTTCGCCGGCAGGAAACGCGGGCGGCGGCGGGGTCCGACCCGCCCCATACCGGATGCGCCCCGGGGCGTTTCGCAGACTTGCCTGCGGGGCGCTGGTGTTGGCCGCGGCCTGATCAGACGCGCGCCGATGCGTGCATGGCTTCCGCCGTGGCCCTTACCTAATCGCCCCCGCTCCGATCCTGCGACCTTCGTCCGGTCGCCGGCGCCACACGAACCACACCATGACGCCCAGGATGGATGCGAGCGTCAACAGGGCAAGGAACTGTTCGGCCGCCTCAGACAGGTGCAGCGGAAGTCCTTCGATCCGACGTCCGCCGCGGAGGGCGACCCACAACGCCAGCATGACTCCTGTCAATCCGCCTCCGCCGACCAGGCCGGAACCGAACAATACGCCTCGTTCACGGCGCGCTTCGGCTTCGTCTGGGGCTGCTCTGCGGGTGGCTGCATGCCGTAACAGGCCACCGAGGAACACGGCCGCCATCGTATCGAGGGGCAGGTAGACCCCCACGGCGAACGCGAGGACTGGCATACGCAGCAAAGAGGCGGCCAATCCTATTCCGATCCCGGTGAAAATCAGCAGCCAAGGAAGATTCTGCTCCAGGACTCCATCGATGACCAGCTTCATCAGCACGGCCTGCGGTGCCGGAAGCTCGGCGCCCCCGAGTCCCCCTTCCACGCTCGCGTGCAGAAGCATGACTACGAGGCACACCACCCCCGCCGAAGTGATGACCCCGACGAGCTCCCCAATCTGCTGATGCCGGGGTGTGGCTCCCAGGATGAAGCCCGTCTTGAGGTCCTGCGATGTGTCGCCTGCTATCGACGCCGCGATGCAGACAGCGGTTCCTACCATCAGGGCTGTCGCCTTGCCGGCCAAGTCAGTCCAGCCGAACGCCAGAAAGATCAAGCTCGTCCCTAGCAGGGTGGCGATGGTCATGCCCGAGGTCGGGTTCGACGTCACTCCCACGAGGCCTACGATTCGCGAGCTCACCGTCACGAAGAAGAAGGCGAAGACGGCTATGAGGAGAGATGCCAGGGCGCGCACCGGGATTGAATCCAGGACACCCAGGATTCCGGGGACAAAGGTAAGGATCGCCAGGACGACGAGGAGTACCCAGCCAACGGTACTCGGCGAGAGGTCACGGTTGATACGATCCTCTTCCGTCGCCAAGCTGCCCGTGCGACGCGAGATCTGCTGGACGCCGAGGCGGAAAGACTCGATCATCGTCGGAATCGAGCGGATGAGGGTGATCAAGCCGCCCGTGGCCACGGCCCCCGCCCCGATGTAGCGGACGTACCGATTCCAGATCTCCCCGGATGACATCTCCCGAACAAGCAGGCGTGTCTCTGGAAACAGCGGTTCGGAGAGTCCCGATCCCCACAGGTATATGGCCGGTATGATGACCAGAGCGGAGAGTGCCGCTCCGGCGACCATGACCGTGGCGATCCGCATACCGAGGATATAGCCGACGCCTATCAGGGGCGGGGACACTGCTGCCGAGAGCTTGGCACGGAAGAGAAGCCCCATCTCGAACTCGCTGCGCACGAGCTTCAGGCCGTCAGTAAGGAGTTGGAACAGCATCCCGATGCCGAGTCCCCAGAAGACGCCGGAGGCTTGCCGCCCGCCTTCCTCTGCCGCTACGAGTACCTCCGCACAGGCCATTCCCTCCGGGTAGGGCAGGCGACCGTGCTCTCGCTTGATGAGATACCGGCGGAGCGGAATCATGAACAGTACGCCGATCAGGCCGCCGCACATGGAGAGCAGCGTGATCTGGGCCCACGCCGGACTCATTCCCCAGATGAAGAGAGCCGGAATGGTGAACAGGACGCCCGACGCCACCGACGAGCTGGCGGAACCGACCGTTTGTGACGTATTGGTTTCGAGTATCGTGTGTCTAAGCCCGAGAGCCCCGAAGAGGCGAAACGCCACTACAGTGAGTACTGCAACCGGAATCGAGGTGCTGATCGTCAAGCCCGCCTTGAGACCGAGGTACGTGTTGGCGGCGCCGAAGACGATTCCGAGTAAGACTCCAGCGACTACCGCCTTCAGCGTGAACTCGGAGAGGAACTCGCCGTGCGTGAGCGGGACGTATTCCTGGCCGTCTTCTATCACGTAGGCCGTCGGCGGCAGTTTCCTCGAGACCATGCACGTTCCCTGGGCGACGCGATGTGGCGGGCGGCGGAAGGGCCGCGGTTCGGCACCGAAGCTGGCGGGTGCCCGGGGTCGCGTCAAACGCTCAGAAGTGAGCGCGACCTGTACCTGACGGCGCACGCATCTACATTGGAGGTGGATCCCGCGGCGTCGCACACGACCAATGCTTTCCATCACTTCGAGGAGGAGGGACCATGAAACGCCTGCTCGCAATCGCCATCGGTATTAGCACGGTGGTGCTCTTTGCCGCTGCCGGGCCACCGGGGGAAGCAGAAGAGGCGGACGCGCTGGCAGCAGACATGTTCATCAAGATCGAGGGGATCGAGGGCGAGTCGGCCGATGCTGCCTACAGGGGATGGATCGAGGTCGAGTCCATGCAGTGGGGAGTGAGTGTGCCGGCTGCCGGCGGCGGCGCGACCAGAGTGAGGAGCCAATCCGAGTTCAGCGGTCTCGCTGTCACCAAACGTGTGGACAAGTCGAGTCCGTACATCTACCAGGCCGCGGCGAGCGGCCGGGCCTACCCGGAAGCGGTGCTCGAGGTGCGCAGGGTGGGGAGCGGATCGGCGATGCCGTACTATCGGATTCGCATGCAGGGGGTTCGGGTTTCCTCCGTCTCGACCGGCGGGTCGGGCTCGGGAGCGGAGCTCTCGGAACAGGTGACCCTCAACTTCTCGCAGATCGAGTGGACCTACACTCCGATGGATGCTGCCGGCCGGTCGGGCGGGGAGATAACTACGGCCTGGGACCTGGACGCTCGCCGACGCTGAGCGGAAGTTCGCAGGCGACGAGAGACTGAGCCGGACGTGAGCGGAGGACAGGAGGACGAAACGCGCGTCGTGCTCTTCGACGGTGTGTGCAACCTGTGCTGCCGCGGAGTCCACTTTATCGTCAGGCGGGACCCGGCTCGCCGGTTCCGCTTCGCCCCCCTGCAGTCGCCGGCCGCGAGGCGAATCCTCGAGGAGCTGGGGCAGGAGCAGGCTGAGGGCGGATCCATCGTGTTGGTAGTTGACGCGAGTTTCCATACGCGAAGCGATGCCGCCTTGCGCATCGCCGCCGGTCTCAGATGGCCGTGGCCAGCGCTGTGCGTGCTGGCGCTCGTGCCACGGTTCATACGGGACCGAGTCTACATGGCCGTCGCGAACAACCGCTACCGCTGGTTCGGCAGGCGGCCGGAGTGCTTCATCCCGGCACCGGAAATCGAGGATCTGTTCCTGGAGAGCAACCGGTCATGACGGACGTCGGGAACACGTCTCAAGCTCCACCCGATCGCCAGGGGCCTACTGCGCCCGAGGGCGTCCATAAAGGAGTGCCTCGGGCGCTGATCGAGCGTGCTGAGAAGCCGATTCTTGAGCAGGGCGGCGGCGGTTTATGCTTCGGAGATTGAGATCCGTTCGGTGAACCCGCGAAGACGCATGGCGTGGCCGACCGCGCCTGCAACCAATGCGATCGCCAGCAGGGTGGCGGGGAAGAAGCTCGCGTCGTTGCCAAGAACCAGGAGTGCCGCAACCAGCACGGTCACGAAAACCAGCGACACGGCGACCGAATACCGGCCGCTCGGCGCGAGGCTGGTTCCGAGGGCAGCGAAGACGTAGCCCAGGATCAGGAATCCGTAACCCAGCAGCAGGAGCAGACGCCAGTCGGCGGAGCCCGAACTCACCCGGCCAAGCGCCAGCTCGGCCAGTGAGTAGGCGAGCCATCCACCTCCGGCCGCCACAGCGAAGACCGTCAGCCAACGTAACAGTTGCATCTGACCCCTCAACGATGACCCCGGGCTGGAATCCTAGCCGATGGAGGGAGACCCCTGCTTCGTCCGGCACATCGCGCATCTCTCGGAGGAATCGTACGCAGCAAATCAAACAGACGCCGCGGAGTGCGTCAAGGCTGAGCCGCACTTGCCCACCGTCGGTGGCGTTAACAGGTTCCAGCTCGGGAGCGAGATCGGCGTCATCCGTCGGCGATGAGAATCAGGAACCGCGTGTGAATAAGGCAACCGCCCCCCTCCTGTCGGCTGCGTCTCTAGCGGCGATCGTGGCTCTGAGCGGGTGTGCTTCCGCTCCGAGGGAAAGCGAAGGCCTGGATGCCACTCTCTGGGTGCAGACGGCTGCCGAGTATCGCATGTCGGCGCTGCAAGCCTACGCTGCGGCCGGCCAGCATCTGCAGGAGGCCCTGATCGACTCCACGTGGACCGCGGCAGTGGAGCAAACGACCGGATACGAGTCGCTGCCTCCGGCGGTGATCCTGGACGTGGACGAGACGGTGCTGGACAATTCTCCCTACCAGGCACGTCTGGTATGGAGCGGTGACGCCTTCGAGCAAACCAGCTGGAGCCGCTGGGTCAGAGAGGTTTCTGCCGAGCCGGTCCCCGGAGCACTGGAGTTTACGCGCACGGCGCACAACCTAGGCGTAGCCGTATTCTACGTGACAGGCAGGGTACACGAGCTGGAAGAGGCGACCCGACTGAACCTCGAGAAATGGGGCTTCCCGCTCGGTGAGGAGCACACGGTGCTCACCCGGGGAGAGCGGGAGAGCTGGGGATCTGACAAGTCGTCTCGGAGGGCATACGTGGCGGCTCGGTACCGCATCCTTCTGCTGATCGGTGACGACCTCAACGACTTCGTGTCGGGGGCCAGAGTCTCGCCGGCGGAGCGGGCGACGCTGGTCGAAAGGTACCGGGAGCGCTGGGGTCGCCGCTGGGTGATCCTGCCCAATCCCACCTACGGCTCCTGGGAAGGCTCTCTGTACGGTTTCGAGCAGGGCCTCGCTAGAGACGCCAGGCTCGAGCGCAAGTACGATAGATTGGATTCGAGAACCTCAGCTGAGAGGTAGGTCATGGACAAGGGGTTCATCCTTCTGTTCCTGGCGGCGGTGTTGGCGACGGGTTGCGGCGCCGGGGGTGAGGAGGAAGCTATTGTCGACAGAGAAGAAGTGCTTCGCGCCGCCCGGGCAGATTCAGTGGCCATGGCCGAGGCGATGTACGACGCGACGGTCTTTGACACCGTCTCCTGGGAGAGCGACGGCGCCCGCTGGGAGCGCGGTGGCGTGGTCTGGTCTTTCAGCTGCCAGGGCTGCCACGGAGTGGAGGGCAAAGGACACGGTGCTGTGGCAACCGAGCACGGCATGGCCGTACCGGACCTGACAGTCCCAGAATGGCGATTCAGGGACGACATCTCCGGCACGCGGCACCGCATTTTCGTCGGGCATGAGAGCGAGATGCTGAGCTGGGGTCCGCGCGGATTGAGCTATCGTGACGTGGATGCGGCCGCTCACTACATTCAGGACCTGCTTCGCGCCGAGGACTGAGACGGGAGACTCCATGAGAATACGCGACGTCCTGCTCGGAAAGGGGCACGAGGTAGTCACCGTCAGGTCCGGAATAAGCGTCCTCGAAGCGATGAGAGTACTGGTCGAGCACAACATCGGCTCGGTCGTGATCGTCGATAGCGGCGACATCATGGGAATCCTGACGGAGCGTGACGTCCTGCGCCTGGGGGCGGAGGATCCCTCGCTGCTCTCATCGACTCGCGTATCAGATGTCATGACGGTCGAGCTGATGGTAGGAGTGGCCGATGATTCGGTCGAGTATGCGGCGGGCGTGATGACCAACAACAGGATCCGGCACTTTCCGATAGTGGCAGAGGATGGTTTGGTCGGGATCGTTTCCATCGGGGACGTGGTGAACGCGATGAAGCAGCAGGCGGACGTGGAGAACCGCTACCTGCGTGACTACATACAGGGATCGGTGCGGTAGGGGACCGACGCTGCGCCTGACCGGCAGAAGCCGGCGGCCGAGCCAGAACAGGTCAGCTCAATTCGGTGAACCGGTAGACGATGACGCCAGTGCCCGGGGCGTTGTCCACGTCGACGTACCCAGTCTCCACCAGACTCATCAGCTCCTGTTCGACCTCCTTGAAGCTCCCGCCGGTGGCCGCGACCCCTTCCGTCACGGAAATCGCCCCGCCGTGCGCGACGGCTGCGTCGAGCAGGCGGTGCCGCAGTGACTTCGCCTCGATCGGCGGGGGAGCCATGTGCGCTATCTGACGCACCAGACGGGGGTGCGGCAGGTAACCTTCTCGCACGTTGGCCTCGTGAACCAGCGACTTCATGCGAAACAGGTCGATGAACTGGCCGATCCCCAACAGGCCTCCGGTGAGCAACCACAGGATCCCCGTGCCGTACTTTCCGAGGTAGATGCGGTGGATCCCTCCCAGGCCGACGAAGAACAGGCACCACAGGGCGTACCCGAGCCCTTCGCGATACATGCCGCGCTCGTCTTGGGTCACCAGGTCGTTCACTTCCTGCATTCCGCTGGCGAGATGGGCAGCAGTGCCACGGCGGCCTCCGTCGAGTCCTTATACGGCAGCCCCGGGTCACGGGTTTCGGCGCAGCCGTCGCACACTCACCCGGCCGGGCTCTGCGCGCCCCGGGCGGGAACATCGTCGTCGTCCGACCCGCGCATGCGGAAGTTAATCGGCTGCATGCGCCGCGGCTACACGAAGTCACCCGGCGGCTCGGAAGAACAGGATGTCGCCGTCCCTGACCACGTAGTCCTTGCCCTCGGACCTGATCCTTCCCAGCTCTCTGGCCTGCCTCAGGGAGCCGATCCGCTCGAACTCGGAGAAATGAATCGTCTCGGCTCGAATGAACCCTCGTTGAAAATCGCTGTGGACCCGGCCGGCAGCCTCCGGGGCACGGGCTCCTGCACGTACCGTCCACGCGCGGACCTCTTCGTCGCCAATAGTAAAGAAGGTGTGCAGCTCCAGGAGGTGATAGCCAGCCCGGATCATGCGGATCAGGCCACCTTCCGCGAGACCCAGGGCTGCCTGGTACTCGGCCCGTTCCACGGGGTCCAGCGTGAGAAGGTCCGCTTCCAGGCGGGCGCATATCTCGACTACTACCGCCTGGGGATGAGCCGCTTGTAGCGCCGTTCTGAAGTCTTCCACGACCGAGACTTGCGGCGCTAGCTGCTCCTCCGAGACGTTGGCCACGTACATCACGGGCTTCAGCGTCAGGAGGTTGAGGAAGCGAATGGATCTCGCCTCCTCAGTCGACAGCTCCTCGGCGCACGCGGGCTGGCCGGCGTCCAAGCATTGCCGGAGCCGGTCGAGGACTCCGGCGACGGCCGCCGCATCTGTGTCGCCGCTACGTGCCTTACGCACCGTGCGGTCCAAGGCCCGAGCGATAGCTTCCAGGTCGGCGAGGGCAAGCTCGAGATCTACGACTTCCCGGTCCCGCATCGGGTTAGCGGCTCCGACCACCCCGTCTCCGACTCGGGCGACCGAAGGGTCCTCGAAGAATCGCACCACGTGGGCGATAGCGTCTACCCCGCGGATGTTCTCAAGGAACTGATTCCCCAAGCCCTCGCCCCTGCTGGCGCCCTCGACGAGACCTGCGATGTCAACGAACTCCACTACGGCTGGGACCCGGCGCTCGCGCGGCGCGAGTTCGCCGAGACGCTGCAGGCGGTCGTCCGGTACCTCCACTGTCCCGACGTTGGGATCGATGGTGCAGAACGGATAGTTCTCGGTGGGCACGGCGACCGCGGTGAGGGCATGGAAGACGGTGGACTTGCCGACATTGGGAAGTCCGACGATGCCTATCGAGAGTCGGGACATGGTACGCTGCCGGGTCGGTTCGAGCCATCGATCTGAGGTCGCCGTCATGTGCTGCAAGGACAAGATACGCGAAACCCGGCTCTGGCCAATGCTATCTTGCCGCGGCCGGCACCGCGGCTACATTGTCAAGCACGAGCGAACGCGGTGGGCGTAGCTCAGTCGGTTAGAGCGCCAGGTTGTGGCCCTGGAGGTCGCGGGTTCGAATCCCGTCGCTCACCCTGTCCGCCGAAACGGCTCGGCCAGCCACCGTACCGTCGTACCTCATGTGCACTCCGGGACGGGCATAAGGTAGGCTCGAACTGAAAGCTGGGGCTTGCCACGAGACAGCGTTGGCAGGCGCTTGACAGGCGAACAAGTCCCGAATAGATTGATTTTTCCGCGCGCGACGTGGAATGCAGTTTTCCCCGCGTCCGTGCGGTCGCTTTTTGACAAGATAGTGTGAGTGACGTGTGGGCCTCGAAGCGCGGGTGTCACTTCCCGTGCTTTCATGAGGAACCAAAGTGAATCTCCGAACGCATCTCGGCCGCGAGGCCGAGCAACAGCGTTCCAGAGTCATGTGGCGGATGGTCCAGGTTCGTCCTGGCCATCTACCCGCAAGCTCTTTTTAAGACTATGGAGAGTTTGATCCTGGCTCAGGACGAACGCTGGCGGCGTGCCTAACACATGCAAGTCGAGCGAGAAAACCCCTTCGGGGGTGAGTAAAGCGGCGGACGGGTGAGTAACACGTGAGCGATCTACCCGGAGGTGGGGGATAACTCAGGGAAACCTGAGCTAATACCGCATACCGCGCCTGGCTTGGAAGCCTGGCGTGAAAGCTGGCCTCTCCATGGAAGCTGGTGCCATCGGATGAGCTCGCGGCCTATCAG
>JBDHHR010000057.1:0-12330 GCA_039589295.1 Gemmatimonadota bacterium
CAGGAGGCACTCGATGCAGCGATCCGCCGGCCAGCCACGGGCTACCTGGGGTTCGAAAGCCGCGTTCATCCTGGCCGCCGCCGGGAGCGCGATCGGCCTGGGCAACATCTGGGGATTTCCCACCGTGGCCGGCCAGAACGGCGGGGCGGCCTTCCTTCTCATCTACCTCCTCGCGGTGGCGTTCATCGGTGCGCCGGTAATGCTCTCCGAGTTAATCATGGGCCGGCGCACCCGGCGGAACCCGGTGGGAGCGTTCAAGGCGCTGGCTCCAGGACGCGCGTGGGTGGTCGTGGGTGGACTGGGGGTCTTCACCGGCATCGTGATCCTCAGCTTCTACTCGGTGATCGCCGGCTGGACCCTGGCCTATATCTTCAAGACGCTCGCCGGAACCTTCGGACCCGGGGCCGATACCGAGGCGATCTTCCACCACCTCGCCGGCGGCCCCGTTCCGGCCATCGGCTGGCACCTGCTGTTCATGGCCATAACGATCACCGTCGTGCTGGGCGGGGTGCGGGACGGGATCGAACGCTGGACGAAGGTCCTCATGCCGGTTCTGTTCGTGCTTCTGGCCATGCTGGCGATGCGCGCCGTCACCCTGTCCGGGGCGCAAGCCGGGCTAGAGTTCTACTTCAAGCCCGATTTCAGCAAGGTCACGGGCAGCGTGGTTCTGGCCGCCATCGGGCAGGCGTTCTTCAGCCTCAGCCTCGGCATGGGGGCGATGATCACCTACGGCTCTTACGTGTCCAGGAAGGACGACCTCGTCTCGTCGGCGGCCTGGGTCACCGGCGCCGATACGCTCATAGCTATCCTGGCGGGACTGATAATCTTCCCCACGCTCTTCCATGCGGGGCTGGAACCCGGCGCCGGCGGTCCCGGCATGGTGTTCGTGGTGCTGACGTCGCTTCTCTCGTCAATTCCACCGGCCCCGTACGGTGGGGTCATCTTCGGCACCGGGTTCTTCCTGCTCCTGGCAATCGCGGCGCTCACTTCCAGCGTTTCTCTCCTCGAGGTGGCTACCGCCTGGGCGGTAGACGAGAAACGCGTCTCCCGGCGCAAGGCCGCCATTACCCTGGGCGGAGTGGCGTTCGTGGTGGGAATCCCCAGTGCGCTGGCAAACGGGGCGGTGGGGTGGCTGTCGTCCGTCCCGGGCGCCGGGATGGACTTCCTGAGCCTGCTGTTCATGCTGTTCGGGCAGTACTCGCTGGTCATCGGCGCGCTGCTGATCAGCGTGTTCATCGGCTGGGTCTGGGGCGTTCGGGCGGCCGGCGAGGAGGTGAGGGAGAACGACGGTAAGTTCCCGCTCGGACGCACGTGGTCGTTCCTGATCCGCTTCGTCTGCCCGATCGCCATCGTGGCGATCCTGGTCTCGCTGGTGAGGTCGCTGCTGGGCTGAGGGCCGGGAAAGGCCGGCTCGCGGCGTGGGCGCTGCCGTCGCCGGACAGCCGATGAGAACGGTGGGCGCCGGTTAGGCGCAGCGGTCGGTCGCCGTCTCGGGTCAGCCGGCCACCGTCCAGGTTCGCCCGCCGTACAGGAGATCCTCCAGGCCCCGGCCCTCCGACTCGGACTCCACCTGCGCCAGCACCTGGCTGTCGAAGGTCGGCGCCGGATCGCGATACAGCACTCCCACGGCCATCGGATACTCCGGCGGCTCCAGCGAGGCGAGTAGCATGGCCAGCGTGCGATTCGTTTCGTCGTGTACCAGGACGTCGTCCTCGGTCACCCCGCTGAGGCCTACTTCCACCACCTCCAGCTCCCACGCGCCGTGGATGATCCGCAGACCCTTCTTCCTGTCCGCCCCGAACAGCAAGGGCTTGCCGTGTTCCACCTGGACCTGCGCCTCAGGCGCGACGGCCCGGTCGGTGAACTCGGAGAACACGGCGTCGTTGAAGACGATGCAGTTCTGGAAGATCTCCACGAACGAGGTTCCCCGGTGGCGGTGTGCCTGCTTGAGCATCTCGGTGAGGTGAGCCTGGGTAATGTCGATCGAGCGCGCGACGAATCGACCGCCGGAGCCCAGCGCCACCGCCGCCGGGCTGATGGGGTTGGAGACCGATCCGCGCGGCGTGGTCGGGGACAGGGTCCCCTTCCGGGAAGTGGGTGAGACCTGCCCCTTGGTGAGTCCGTAGGTCTCGTTGTTGAACAGGATGATGTTGAGGTCCACGTTCCGGCGCAGGGTGTGCATCAGGTGGTTGCCTCCAATGCTCAGACCGTCACCGTCGCCGGTGATCACCCATACATCCAGCTCTGGACTGGCCAGCTTTACTCCGGTGGCGATGGCCGGGGCCCGCCCGTGAATCGTGTGGAAGCCGTACGTAGCCATGTAGTACGGAAAGCGCGACGAGCAGCCGATGCCGGACACGAACACGGTGTTCTCCCGCCGAACCTCGAGATCGGCCAGAGTCTTCTGGATCGCCTTGAGGATGGCGTAGTCCCCACACCCGGGGCACCAGCGCACCTCTTGATCGGAGGCGAAGTCCTTCGCCTTCAGCGCCGTGGTCTGCGAGTCTTCCATGTCCGCCTCCTCAGGACCCCTGGCCGGGGCCTGGCTTTCTCTTCCGCTCTCTCACAGTGCGTTGGCGATCGCCAGTTCCACGTCTATGATCCGGAACGGCTGCCCCGCGACCCGGTTCAGGCCCTCCGCCGGGATCAGGTAGCTGCTGCGGAGCATCGTCACCAGCTGGCCCGCGTTGAGCTCGGGCACCAGAACCCGCTCGAAGCGTCCCAGAAGCTCGCCCAGGTTGCGCGGGAACGGCGAAAGGTAGCGTATGTGGATATGCGAGACATCGAGCCCCTTCGTCCGGGCTCGCTCCACCGCCTTGTACAGGGATCCGTACGTCGAACCCCAGCCCACCACCGCCAGACTGCCTCCGTCCTCCCCAAGCTCGACTCCCTGGAGCGGCAGGTCTCTCGCGATCCCCTCTATCTTGTCCAACCGCAGCCGCGTCATCTCGGCGTGGTTCTCGGGATCGTAGGAAATGTGGCCGGTGTGCACGTCCCGCTCGATACCACCTATGCGGTGCTCGAGGCCGGGGGTGCCCGGAACCGCCCACGGCCGGGCCAGCGTCTCCGGGTCGCGGAGAAACGGCTGGAATCCATCGGGCTCGGTGCGGAACGAGACCGGGAACTCTTCCAGGCTGTCCACATCGGGCACGTGCCACGGCTCAGCGGCGTTGGCCAGGTAGGCGTCGCTGAGAAGAAAGACCGGCGTCATGTACCGCGTGGCCAGGCGAACCGCTTCCCGTGCAATGTGGAAGCAGTCCGCAGGCGTCGCGGGAGCGATCACCGCCACGGGGGTGTCCGAGTTTCGGCCGTATACCGCCTGGAATAGGTCGGCCTGCTCCGTCTTGGTCGGCATGCCGGTCGACGGGCCCGCACGCTGGGAGCTGACTACCACCAGCGGCAGCTCGGTCGCCACGGCCAGCCCTATGGCCTCTGTCTTGAGCGCGATGCCGGGTCCGGAACTCGAGGTAACCCCGAGGGACCCTGCGTACGAGGCGCCGATGGCGGCGCAAGCCGCGGCAATCTCGTCCTCCGCCTGGAAGGTCACCACCCCCAGCTCCTTCATTCTCGCCATGGTGTGCAGCAGCGGTGAGGCCGGGGTGATCGGGTACGACGCGAAGACCAGCTTCTTCAGACCGGACGACCTGAGACCCGAGACGAGACCCCACGCCAGCGACTCGGTCCCGCTGACCGTCCGGTACAGGCCGGGCTCCAGACTGGCCTTCGACACCGTATAGCCCGGGATGCTCGCCGGCATTTCCACCGTCTCTCCGAAGGCGTGTCCCGCGTTGAGCGACGCGATGTTCGCCTCTCCCACACCTTCCTTGCCCGCGAACTTCCCCCCGAGCCACTCCACCGTGGCCAGCTTGTCGCGGTCGAACATCCACAGCATGAGACCCAGCGCCCACATGTTCCGGCTGCGGGTGGCGTCCTTGGCCGACAGTCCGAACTCCGCCACCGCGTTGCGCGTAAGCTGGCTTATGTCCAGCGGTATGACCTGGTACGGCGCGAGACTGTTGTCTTCCAGCGGGCTCACTTCGTAATCGGCCTTGGCCAGATTGCGGGCGGTGAAGGCGCCGGTGTCCACCAGGATCGTCCCGCCAATCCGAAGATGAGAAACGTTCACCTTCAGGGCCGCAGGGTTCAGGGCCACCAGCACGTCCAGCTCGTCTCCGGCGGTCTTCACGTCGACCGAGCCGAAGTGAATCTGGAAGGAAGACACGCCATAAGTCGTTCCCGCCGGCGCCCTGATCTCGGCAGGATAGTCGGGAAAGGTCGCCAGATCGCTCCCCGCGAGGGCCGTTTCCATGGTGAACTGGGTGCCGGCGAGCTGCATTCCGTCGCCGGAGTCGCCGGCGAAGCGGACCACTACGGAATCACGGACCTCACGCGATCGGCCGCTGTTGCCGCCTCGCAGCCCCGCGGCCCCGCTGCGGGACACAGTCGAAGGACCCTGCTCGCTCATGAATGTCTGCCTCGGCTGAAAACACAGCGTACGCCCTACCCGACGTGCGCTTCTTGCTACCCGGGACGGGCTCTGGGGATTCTAGGCGGTGGACCGGCCATACGAAACCGGCCGAGGCACGGGCGTCGAGACAGGTGGCCGACCCCGGCATCGCCTTCAGGGCCGGCCAGGTCTCACCTGGAGACCTTCCGAGGCTCCGTTCTGTGCCAGGTGCAGCTGCCACCAGTCCTCGGCCCGCTCGCGGCCCCAGCCGGCGTCGCATGCGGCCAGCGCGTCATCGAGATCTCCGGCCGTCTGGGGCCGGCCGGCCGGATCCTTGGCGAGGCACGCGAGGATCACCTTCTCCAGCGCCTCGGGGACCTCAAGCTCGGTCCTGACGGAAGGAGGCACCGGCTCGGACTGCACGTGCTGCAGGACGGTTGCCAGCGCCGTGTCTCCTTCGAACACCGGCTGCCCGGTCAGAAGCCAGTATCCTACGCAGCCCAGCGCGTAGATGTCGGCCCGGCCATCGATCTCCGGGCCCGCAGCCATCTCCGGCGCCATGAAAGTGGGGGTTCCGGCTACCACGCCCTCCATGGTCAACTCCGTGGCGGCGGGTCCGAGGTCGTGTCGCGCCTTGACCAGACCGAAGTCGAGCACCTTGACGAAGTCCAGGTCCGGCCCCAAGCGGCACACGAAGATGTTGGCCGGCTTTATGTCGCGATGGATCATGCCGCGGTCGTGTGCCTCGCCCAGGGAGTGGCACACCTGACGCAGGAGGTGGACGGCTCGCGAGGCGGGAACGGGACCGAAACGTTGCACGAGCTCCTTCAGATTGAGCCCGTCCAAGAGTTCCATGACGTAGTAGAACGCGCCCTCGTCCGTGACCCCGAAGTCGTACAGCTCTATCGTGTGGGTCGAGCGAAGGGCGGCCGTCGCCTGCGCCTCCCTCTCGAATCTGCGCATGACCGAGCGCCTGCTCGCATCGTCCTCTCCCAGGGCCTCGGGGCGGATCAGCTTGATGGCCGCCGGGCGCGCCAGCATGCGATGCTCGGCAAGCCACACCTCGCCCATCCCCCCCAGACCGAGGCGCTCAGCGAGGCGGTAGCTTCCCACTTCCCGGGCCTTAGTCAGGCGCCTGCCGAACTTGTGCACTCCCCTCGAGATCACGAACGCGAGCCCGGCGCACAGGTAGGTTGAGGTGAGGTAGAATGCCATGAAGGTACCCAGCGGTACATCCGGACTAGTCGCGCCAGCCGCCTTAGAGAGGGCCAGCGTAAGCGGCCCGACGGAAGCCGCCGCGATCGAGGCGAGGAAGGTCTTGCCAGGCGTATTCGGGGCTATCAGCGGGAAGATGATGATCCACACGCATTCCCACGGGATCCCGATCACCGAGTTCTTGCTGGTAGCGATCTCCAGCCACGTGCCAAACGCACCCGGCTCGGGAAACACGCCCCACATGTTGACCACGGCGATGCCGAACGCTCCCACTACCTCGAAGATGAGCCCGAGGTCAAGGAGGAGTTGAGGCCGGATTCGCGCGTACCGCGACAGCAGAAACACAGCCAGACCAACCAGAATCGCGACGGTGGCAACCGCCGTGGCGAACTGGCGAACGAACGTGCTCAGGGTCATCCAGGGGGTGAGGAGATTGGAACCGAAGTAGGCCAGAAAGAACGTCGCCGAGTAAACCAGGCCCGCGTACCCCAGACGCCGGGAGGCCTCCTGGAGGACATCCGGCGGCAGAGCCGTCCCGGCCGTGGTGAAGATCCCGGCCCCCGGAGTAGGGGTGGTGGAGGCTTTATGCAGGAAGACGGAGTGTTTCATGGTCACCCGCCCACGTGTCGATTGTCTGGATTCGGGAGTGCGTTAAGGTAAGGAGCGGGCGGAACGCGTGACAGGTGGGAAGCCCCCCTTACGCGCGGTGCCAGCGGCCCGTGCCCCGGAAATCACATCGCGCTTGGGATTGCCCGAAAAGGCGCGCGCCCGAATCATTCCATGCGAGAGTGAACCCGATGCTTGCCCGGAGGTCACCCATGAAGCCCATTCGTTCAGCGGGTCTGGCAAGCCTGATACTGATGGTCCTGCTGCCGGCGCGCCCCGAGGCTGCCACAGCGCAGGAGCTCGACCCGGCCGCGTACCGGGTCGTTGATCTCACCCATCCGTTCAATGGACAGACCGTGTACTGGCCCACGTCACCCTCCGGCTTCCAGCTGCGGGTGCTCAGCCACGGCGTGACAGAAGGCGGCTTCTTCTACTCGGCCAACGCCTTCGCCACCCCGGAACACGGCGGGACGCACCTGGACGCGCCCGTCCACTTCGCGGAGGGGAAGCAGGACGCGGCCTCCATCCCGGTGGAGCGGCTGGTCGGGCCGGGAATCATCATCGACATCTCGCGGAAGGCCTCGGCGGACGCCGACTACCGGCTCACGCGCGACGATGTCCTGGAGTTCGAGAGCCACCACGGTCGTATCCCGGCCGACGCCATCGTCCTGCTGCGCACCGGCTGGAGCGCACGCTGGCCGGACAGGAAATCCTACCTCGGAGATGACACGCCAGGCGACGCGTCGCGGCTGCACTTCCCGAGTTTCGGCGCCGAAGCGGCCCGATTGCTGATCGAGGAACGGGAAGTTGCAGTCCTGGGTGCCGATGTGGCATCCATCGACTACGGGCAATCGACGGATTTCCCGGTGCACCGGATCGCCGGCGCGGCCGAGGTCCCGGGACTCGAGAACCTGACTGGCCTGGACCGGCTCCCGGCCACCGGTTCGCTGATCGTGGCCCTGCCCATGAAGATAGAGGGTGGCTCCGGCGGTCCACTGAGGGCGATTGCTCTGGTGCCGCGCTAGGCGCGTGGCGCCGTGGAGGGCTCTTGGCTTTCCGGCGTGGGCCGGCCAGGTTATGCGGCGACCCGGAAGGTGAGGGGCCGAAACGCGGCGAACGGTGAATGCGGCGAGGCGAAAGACGCCAGGCCGGAGGTCCGTGCCACATAGAGCGACGAGAGCCACTTTGCCTGACGACAGCCGAAACAGAGAAGCGAAGGCGCCCAGGGACTTCATCCGCGCCATGGTGGCGGACGACATGCGGACCGGGAAGTACGGCGGCCGCGTGGCGACACGCTTCCCCCCGGAGCCCAACGGCTACCTGCACATAGGCCACACGAAGTCGCTGTGCCTCAACTTCGGACTGGCCGAAGAGTACGGCGGCACATGCAACCTCCGCTTCGATGACACAAACCCCCTCAACGAGGAGCAGAAGTACGTCGACGCCATCATCGAGGACATCCGCTGGATGGGCTTCGACTGGGAGGACCGGCTGCACTTCGCCTCCGACTACTTCGAGCAGATGTACGAGTGGGGCGAGAAGCTGATCCGCGACGGCAGTGCCTACGTGGACAGCCTGAGCGAGGACGAGATCCGCGAACACCGCGGCACGGTCACCGAGCCGGGCCGGAACAGCCAGTACCGCGACCGGCCGACGGAGGAGAGCCTGGATCTGTTCCGGCGCATGCGGGCGGGCGAGTTCGAGGACGGAACGCACGTGCTGCGGGCGAAGATCAACATGGCGCAGCCCAACATGCTGATGCGCGATCCGCTGCTGTTCCGCATCCGCCACGCGCATCATTACCGGCAGGGCGACGAGTGGTGCATCTACCCTATGTACGACTACGCGCACTGCCTCGAGGACGCCATCGAGGACATCACCCACTCCCTGTGCACGCTCGAGTTCAAGGTCAACCGGGCCATCTACGACTGGGTGCTGGACGCGGTCGGCTTCGAGCACCCGCGCACCGAGCAGACGGAGTTCGCCAGGCTGAACATCGACTACACGGTCCTGAGCAAGCGGAAGCTCATCCAGCTCGTGGAGGGCGGGCATGTGGCCGGGTGGGACGACCCGCGCATGCCGACGGTCGCCGGCCTCAGGCGCCGCGGTGTCACCCCGGAGGCGATCCGCAGCTTCAACGACATGGTGGGTGTCGCGGAGGTGGACAGCCGCATCGACTACGGGAAGCTGGAGTACGCGATCCGCGACGATCTCAACTGGCGCTCGCCCCGGCGGCTGTGCGTTCTGCGGCCGCTCAAGCTAGTTATCATAGACTATCCCCAAGACAGAGTCGAGTGGATCGACGCGGCGTTCTTCCCACGCGACGTGGACAGGGAAGGTACGCGGCGGCTGCCATTCTCAAGAGAGATCTGGATCGAGCGGGCGGATTTCATGGAAAATCCGCCGAAGAAGTACTTCCGTCTCGCGCCAGGCCGGGAAGTACGCCTCAGACATTCGTACATCGTGAGGTGCGAGGAAGTGGTGAAGGATCCGGCGACCGGCGAGGTGGTGGAGCTCCGCTGCACGCACGATCCCGCCACGCTTGGAGCCCACCCGCCAGACGGACGCAGGGTGCGTGGCACAATTCACTGGGTGTCGGCGGCTCACGCCCTGCCCTGCGAGGTCCGGTTGTACGACAGGCTCTTCTCGGTGCCCGACCCCGATGTCGCCCCGGAGGGAGGGGACTTCATCGCCAACCTGAATCCCGAATCGCTGGTGGTCCTGCGTGGCGCCCTGGTGGAGCCCAGCGTGGCGGACGATCCGGCGGGCACCCGCTACCAGTTCGAGCGCCAGGGCTATTTCATCAGCGACCCGGTGGACTCGGGGCCGGAGGCTCTGGTCTTCAACCGCACGGTCACCCTGCGCGACACCTGGGCGAAGATCACGGCGAAAGGCTGATCGGCCAGGCGCAGGCCCCTCAGCCGGTCATACCCCCTGCCTCATCCGCCGTCGGCCCGTAAATCATCGGCAGCGGTACGTCGAGCATCCGCAGGAAGACGCCGAGCTGCGCCCGGTGGTGGACCAGGTGATTCAGGACCTGTCGCCGGAAGACGATGTACGTGGGTGCCGTCATGAGGACCTGATCCCCCATCTTCATCGACCACGGCTTCCGGAACTCCTCGTCGCTCGTGGCCGTGACGATCTCCCTGCACTTACCCACGGCCGACTCGAGCTCATTCAGGATCTCGGACACCGACTCCATCTCCCGCGGCGCCCACTCCTGCATCACCGGGGACATGAAATCCATCTCGTCCTGCTCCAGTATCGCGGCCGTCCAGCTCGCAATCTCAGCAACGTGGGTAGCCAGTCGGCTGAGCGACATTGATTTTTCGTGCGGCTTCCAGCTCCAGTGACCGTCAGGAACGCGCTCCAGCAGTGTACGCGTAGCCTGGACTTCCTCCTCGATCTCCGGAAGCAGCAGTTCGGCGATTGGCATGGTTCCTCCGGTAGTGTGGGGACGGCGCTCCGGGGGACGGCGCACCGCATCTGCACAGTCGATGTCCTGGAAACACCTCGGGGTCGGTCGGGGATCCGTGGGGGGCGTGCCCGTCTCTCCGCGTATGCTAGGATAAAGGCTGATTGGCCGGCGGCGAGCGCCGCGGCGAGGGGATCGCTACGGCCGATTCACCCCGGGTTTCTGCCGCCTACCTGTTGTCCCGCGAGTGTCGCTCCGCGTAAGCGTAGGAGCGGGCGGCCATCGATTCGGCCAGTGCCAGCACGCGGGCGCGGAATCGGTGCACCGAAGCGTCCACAAACGCCGCCCATAGCAGGTACAGCGGACGCATGATGGCGTACGTGAATAACCCTGCGAGGATGAGCAGGAACAGAGCCGGCAGGGTCCACGCCGCCAGGATCAACGGAAGGCCGAGTAACTGCACCATGCGAACCTCCTGGCCAGGCGGCTATCAGCCGCGCGGAACGCGCGAGGGTCCTACCTTCAATATACGGCTTCTGCCGAAACGCGCAGCGGGCGAGCAGGCCACAGTCGCTGGGCTCTGGTCTACAGACCCTCCACGTTCAGACGCCCCGAGGCGCTCGGCTGATTGGCGGAGCTCCAGGGGCTCAGGCGGCTGATGATGGCCGCTTCGACCTCCGAAGGCGTTGCATTCGGATTGCCTTGCAGATAGAGAATCGCCGCGCCCGCCACGTGCGGAGTCGCCATCGACGTCCCCGATTTCGTCGAGTATCCTCCGTTCAGATCGGTCGACTTGATGTCCACTCCGGGCGCCGCGACCGTTACGGGGTTCCCGTAGTTACAGCCGGCGTCCCCGTCGGTCGCAGTGCTTGAGGTAGTGGTGATCAGACCGTTGGCCCTGCGCGTGTCTCCGTTGCTCCCGCCTGTGGCGTTGATGTCGTCGTCACCCGTGCGGGCCGGTGTGACGTTTGCCGCGTTGTCAGCAAACACGCACACGCCCAGTATTCCGTTACCGGCCGCGAGCGCGTAGACCACTCCGGTGTTTGCGGATTGCCTGAGAGCGAGGTCGATGGCTTCGCTCACCGGCCCGCCCAGGCTCATGTTTGCTACGATCGGCTGGTCGAGGTTCGCCAGCCTTGTCGCGGTGACTTCGTCCATGGCCGCGATGATATCGTCTACGGCGCACGAGCCGGAATCGTCGCAGACCCGGAACGAGTGGACCCGCGCCCCCGGGGCGACGCCAACCACACCGGCGTTGCCATCGATGGCTGCCGCGGTACCCGCCGTGTGTGTACCGTGTCCATGACCGTCCTCGCCGGAGTGACCCGGCTCGGCCGCCACGAAGTTCCTCACCGCGGCTATGTTCAGGTCCGGATGGTCGCCGTCGACTCCCGAGTCCAGGCCAAAGTACCAGGGCGAGATCTGGCATCCCGGTAGCTGTGTGGCCGTCCAGTGAGCGTTCTGATCTGCACCGATCTTCGAGATGTTCCAAAGCTGGGAAAGGTCATCATGGTTGCCGGTATCCACGCACACCCCCGGCGGTACGACTGCCGTGGTTGCGCACTGTTCGGTGGAGTAGTCCGAGCTGCCGTCCCCGTTGTATGCCAGCACCCGGTAGCAGTACTGCGTCTCCGGAGCCAGGCCCGCGTCCGTGTGCGCCGTCACGCGCCGCTCCACCCGGAACCCGTCCTCGTTACTCGCGTTGTCAAACCACGTCAGGTCGATCCGCTGGTAGTCTATCGCCAACGCCACAAGCCCCGAAGGCGCCAAGGGCGGACTGCACGGACCCGCCGAGACCGACACGCCAATCCCGTACTGCGACCCCAGATTGGTCACGATCTGGTCTCGCTCGCAGTCCAGCAGTGCCCGGTCATAGAACAGCAGTTCCGCGATCTGGCCGTCGAACCGGGTGGTCGTGCTCGGCTGCGTCATTCCGATCAGGTATCGGTCAAAAGGACTGTGGATACTCGATGCCATCGGAAGGCTCCCGCGCATGACACCGTCCACCTGGAAGTCGGCGTTAACCAAGCCCTCCAGCCGCCACACCACCACATGCTCATCCCCGGCTGCCACGGTGTACGTCGCGTCCAGCCACCCGTTCGTCGGATCCCAGTAGCCCAGCGGATTCGATCCCTCCCACCGGTACGTGACGAATCCGCCCCGATCCGCGGAATTCGCGTAAGTCGCGAAGATCCCGTAGTTATGACTGGCCACGTCGTCCTGCCGCATGACCGCGATCAGCGTCCCGGACTCGTGCGCCGCCACTCCCGGAATCTCTAGCACCTCGTCGTCGTCGAGACCTTCGTTGAACCCTACCCGAGCTTGTCCGCCGAACTCCGGCCCGCCGCCCGTGTGATAGGTAGGCAGCCGTACCGCGTCCGCCTGGACCGCGTCCGCCTCGCTCCCCCGGTTCGGCCACACGCTTACTTCACCACCATTCCCCAGGCTGCTCACCAGATCGTTCGCCACCAGCCTCACCCGCAGACCCTCTGGCGGCACGTTCACTGACGGCGGAAGTGGCGGTGCCGTCAGGGTGGTTGCGCACTGTTCGGTGGAGTAGTCCGAGCTGCCGTCCCCGTTGTATGCCAGCACCCGGTAGCAGTACTGCGTCTCCGGAGCCAGGCCCGCGTCCGTGTGCGCCGTCACG
>JBDHHR010000058.1:0-11291 GCA_039589295.1 Gemmatimonadota bacterium
CTTGTCCCTCTTCAGCTCGTCCACCTCCACCCGGCCGGTGAAGATCACCTCATCCATGGGGAACTTGTCGAGACGGAAGTGGGTGTTGAAGAAGTGGATGGTGAATATGAACGCTACTGCCAGCAGCGCCTCATCGCTGTGGATGATGGTCGCCACGTTTACCAGCCGACCCGGTATGACGTGCGTGAAGAACTCCGGGAACCACAGGAACAGCCCCGTGGAGCCGATGATCAACATCCCCCAGAATACGGCGAAGTAGTCGAACTTCTCCCAGTACGTGTATCGTCCGTAACGCGGCCGTGGGCCCCTTCCCAGGAACCACCTGACGGACGCTGCCAGCTCCCGAACGTCCTTCATGCTGAAGACCAGGGAATCACGCGAGAGGATGTACTCTTTCCAGGTCCTACCGGAGCGCAGGACCTGCTTGCGCACGTCGACCAGATGGATGATGAAGACGGCTATCAGCGCCACCGCACCAAGCCGATGTAGCACGCCCATCGCCTCGAAGCCTCCCACCGCGGCGGCGAAAACCTGTGCCCAGCCCATGTTGGATCACCAGGTGCAGGCTGCGCTGGAAAGAAGTGAACCTACGGTAGAGCTTCCGCGGCCGCACAGCGACGGGCTCCTCCAGTTTCCACTGCTCGGGCGAGCGCCACAGTCTCCATAGCCAGGCGGCGGTATGCGCCATGGCGAAGCTCAGGGTGCCGACCAGCAGACTGGTCATCCCCCAGAAGGCCCAGAAGAGAAACGGATACTTACTCGGGTCGTGGTGGGTGGCGTGCGTCAGATACCCCGTGAAGCGGCGGTTGGCGCCCGCATGGCACTGCGCGCAGGTCTCGACGATGTTGCTCCGGCTCAGGGTCGATGCGGGGTCCGCGGGCGGGAGGATACCGTGCGTTCCGTGACAGTCGTAGCACTTGGCGGCCCTCGCGCCTCCGAGGCGCGACACTTTGCCGTGGTACGTTTCGAAAAACGTCTCCGACTCCGGCTCGTGGCATCGCCCGCACTGGTCCATCATGAGGAGACGGAAGTCGTCGCGGTCCGTCCGGCTTATGGTGTGAGACGTGTGACAGTCCTCACAGGTCGGCAGCTCATGTTCCCCTTCCGGCGCCCCGTTGCCGGGCCAGTGGATGCTCTTCCGGAACGTCTCCTCGATCCCGTGATGGCATTCGCCGCAGGTATCAGCGATGTTGTCACGGTTGACCTTCGAGCGAGGGTCCTCCGCGGGTAGCTCGCTGTGCGCCCCGTGGCAGTTGCTGCACGTCGCCGTGACCACGAGGCCGCTCTCGATGAGCCCTTTGCCGTGGATGCTCATCTCGTAAGAGCCGACGATATCGCCGAAGCGGCTCGGAATCCGGGTCGCGGCCACCTCGCCAAGCCGGTGGCAGCGGCCGCACAGCTCCGGCACGTTGCGAGGGTAGGTCGGAGAAGTCGGGACGACCTTCCTGGTCGTGGCGTGCTTTTCGTGGCAGTCCAGGCAGGTTGGAGCGTCGTACTCGCCCCTGGCGGCCAGCGTGCCGTGCCGGCTGTCGCTGTACTCCTGGACGATCTCCGCGTGGCAGATGCTGCAGTCCACCGGGGACTCCACCGTCTCGCACGGGCGCTCCGCGAATATCGCGGTTACCTCGGTGTGGCACTGGGCACAGGAGGTCCCGGAATGGGCCGCCTCGTTGAACGCCTGCTCGTCCACGTACATGGACACGTGTTGGAGTCCGCCTCGTTCGGCGACCACGCTCGAGTCGGCGTGGCATCGCAGGCAGTCCTGGTTGGCGACACCCGCCTCGTAGAACACCTGGCGGATCTTGTGTGGCGAATGACAGTCGACACAGGCGGGGATCTTGTGCGGCTCCTCCTCCCACAGACGGCCCTCGATTACCTGGAGGTGTACTTCCTCGATCCGTCCGTGGCACTGCGTACAGGTGCTCGCGACGTTGTCCACGTGGATGCTGGAGCGCGGGTCCGTATGCGGCAGGATGAAGTGAGAAGTGTGACACGACGTGCACACCGCGGTGACCGTCAGACCCTGCTCATAGAGGCCCCTTCCGTGTATGGATAGCGAGTAGTTCTCCAGGATCCGGTCCTGCGACATGTCGTGCGTGCGGGATACCTCCGTACCCTCGTGGTGACATTCCCCGCAGAGAACGGGGACGTTCATCACGGCGGTGGGAGAGCGTGGGTCCGAGCTCGGAAGGACGTCGTGCTCCTCGTGACAGTCCGCGCAGGTCGGGGCGTCGGGATCACCCCGGGCGGCCGCCTGGCCGTGCAGCGAGGCGCGGTGCTGCCTGCCCTGCGTGGAATGGCAGCGCCCGCAGTTCACCGGAGCGCGGTCCTCCGGGTGCGGGAAAGTGAGTCCCTCGTGGCAGTCCGCGCACCGCAGCCGCGCGTGCGCCGAGCCGTCGAGGAGTTTCTGTGTCACCACGAAACGACCGCCGTCCTCCCGCGTCTGCCAGAACTCTGCATTCTCGTGGCACATGAGGCAGGCGGCGTTCTCCTGCCCAACGGCCGGAGCCGCGGCAGCGCATATCGCGAGCAGGCCGATCTCCATCACCCGCCGGACTCGACCGATCGCCTTCAGTTGACGATCCGCCGGTGTCCCGGATTCGGACCTGGCCACGTTGCATGCTGAGCGGAACGTCGTTCACTCTCCTTCGTCTGTAGGCCTCCGTCTGCCGGCGTGGGGCCGCTACGAGCACCCGGTGCCGGGTCAGTGCGTCACACTTTGCGTGCGTCCTGGCCCTCCTGGAGACCAGCTCCCGTTTCCTCCTCGTACCACTCCGAGTGATGCTCGCGCGCCTCGTGCTCCGGCATCGACCCGGTCAGCCACGTCCAACTCATGGGATACACGTCGGGGTGGAAGATGACGAAGAAGAAGTGCCACACCAGGATGGCGAGGGTCGCCAGCCAGGCTTCGTAGAAGTGCACGGTCTGGGACGCGGAGACGATCCACCTCGGAAAGAGATCGACCGCAGTCGGAGGAAACCACAACACCAGGCCCGTGAAGACCATGAGAACCGTTCCCCAGATCAGCGCCCAGTATTCGGCCTTCGCCGGGTACCCGAAGCGACCGAAGCGAGCCCTTTCCCGACTGCGCCACGTGTGGAACCTGAGATTGACGGCGAAGTCACGGAAGTCCTTGTATTGGGGCAGCATTCCCCGGAGCGCGAGCCGGCCGCGGCGCACGGACAGCAGGTAAAGGCCGTGCCACACCGAGACCAGAATGAGGGCGACGCCGGCCGCGCGGTGAACGGTGGAGCGCGCGGCTTCGGTGAGCCCGAGCCCGGTCGCGAACCTGGCCCACGCCGCCTCCGGATAGCGGAGTGCGAAGCCGCTGATCACCAGTACTATGAAAGCCACGGCCAGGACTATGTGCTGGATGAGCTCACTCCGGCTAAAGAATACCAGCCCTCCTTCACGCTTCTCCGCCCGCCTTTTCTCCACCAGGTAATAGTTGATGATCACCAGATTGTGCAGCGCCATGCCGCCGATGACTACTGTGATGAGGACGATGTAGATAGTCCTGATGATCCGATTGATCGGGTTTCTGGTAATGGAGCTGGCGAGGTGGTCGTAGCTTCGTGCGAAGTCGAGGTCCGCGCTCTCGTGGCACCGGCCACAGGTGGCCACCACGTTGTCGCGGTGCACCGTCGAGGCCGGATCGGCCTTCGGCAGAACCAGATGTGCCGAGTGGCAGCTCACGCAGGTCGCAGCCAGACCGTTCCCGCCGCGCGTGACCCAGCCGTGGTAGCTGTCAACGTATGAGCCGACCACCTCGTCCTGCAGGCTGTACTTGGCGATGATCACCGGGTCGTTGTGGCAGTCTCCGCACAGCTCGGTTGCCTGATGAGCGTCGTACGTTCTTGCCTCCCGGTCGTCCGGCGACAGGATCAGGTGCTCACCATGGCAGTCGTTGCACGTCGGGCTGTCCGTGATCCCCGCAGCCAGTGCCCTCCCGTGGATCGAACGCTCATACTCGGACCGCACCTCCACGTGGCACCGGCCGCAGGTGGACGAGACGTTCATACGGTTGATGCGGGAGGCCGGGTCGACGTTGCCCCGGAGATCGTGTATCCCGTGGCAGTCCGTGCACGAGGCCGCTTCCTCCACCCCACGCTCCGCCGCCCGGCCGTGTACCGACTGTGCGTACTGCACGAAGGCCGCCGGCAGCTTCAAGTACTCATCCGTGAGCAGACCGCCTGTGCCGTGACACCCGGTGCAGGTGGCGGCCATGCGTGCATGGTGCGTGCGGGAGTCCGGGTCGGACGAGCGGCGGATGTCGTGCACTCCATGGCAGTCTCCGCAAGTCGGCGCCCTCTCGTTACCGCGCGCCACGGCGTAGCCGTGCAGGCTCGAGTCGTATTCCTCCCCCTCGGACGCGTGACAGGCTGCGCAGGCAACGGGCCTGGCCTCCGCCGGATGTGGGAACTCTGTCAGGCCCTGGTGGCAATCCTCACAGGACATCTCGAGGGATCCATGCACGGAGACGGCATACGCCTCCGCCGGGACGACGAGCCGGGCGGAGTCCGCCTGGCCCCGGAACATGGAGGCGTTCGAGTGGCAGATGGGACAGTTCGGACCGTTCTGGGCGACCGCGGGCTGGACTAACGCGAAAGCCGCAACGAAGAGAGCTGGGATGACTCCCTTACCAAGCGGACGCATCGTGTACCTCCGTGTCTTGCGATCTACGCCACCCGGTGCGCTGGTTGCGGCAACCGGCCACACCCTCGATCGCCTTGATTCTTCTGGAAGAATTGGGCCACCGCTCCCAGCGTGACCGGGCCCAGGGCGACCCGAGGGGCGCATACTACTGCTCGCTCATCGCCGGGATCTGGTGGCAGCTATGACACTCGGTGGGGGCGAAGTGCTCCGCCCGGTCGGTGTGGCAGGCTGTGCAGACCTGCCTGCTCCACTCGGTGATGCCGGCGACGTCGTCCCCGTGACACGTCCGGCAGGCGATATGCGGGAAGCCCGCGTGCTTGTCGCTCAATCCCTCGCGGTGGCAACCGGCGCACGCGACCCGGGGCTGATGGTGAGTGTCATGGCATGCGCTGCAGTCGACCCGCGCCGTCACGAAGTCCGCTCCATGGCACTCGGAGCACGTGAGCTCCCGCAAAAGGTGGATCGGGTGCGAGAAGTCTCCGCTGGCAAGCGCCAGCGTCCGCTGGGGAGCGCCCCGCCCGCCGCTGTGGCAGCGCTCGCACAGGATGGCGCCGCTGTGGTGGCAGGCCTGGCACTGGGAGGCAGACGCGAGGTTGATTCCGCCGTGCTCTTCGAGGGAGGTATGGCAGCTCGAGCAGGGCAGGCTCGCTCTCTGGACGTGCGGGCGGTGGTCAAAGGTGGCTCCGTCGAAAGTCCCCCGCTGACGCTCGACCCCCAGGTGACATCTAAGGCACACACTTCCTCGCACGGGCTCGCCAAGGTCCAGCTCCGGAATCCGATAGTCCAGTTGCCCCAGCCGGGCCGCCCCCTCCACGAACTTGAGCGCGGCGCGCAGTAGTTCGTCGGAAAAGACTATGTTGTGCGCCCCGCGCCCGGTGCGCACCAGATCCACGTTTTCCTCCGCCAGCCGCAGGAGGCTGTCCGCGGCTACTCGCCGGGCGCCCGCAGCCCGACCTCGGCTCGCTAGGGCCCCTTCGACTACGGCCGCCACGGCTTCCAGCTTCCGCTCCATCTCCTCCTGCCACGCAGGGAGGATGTTGGCATAGCGGATCCCGTGGCAGGAAAGGCATGAAGCCTCTCCGGCCTCCATCACCTCGTGGTGCCCTTCAACCTCGCGCGGGATCCCGTGACAACTCTGGCACGAGACCCTGGCCAGGTACATCGAGCTGGGTAAGTCGTCAGTCCCGTGCCCACCGATCCCCGTAAACAGGCGCTGCTGGGGCTCGTGCACCCGTTGATGACAGGCCGCGCAGTCCAGCTCGTAAGTAGCAGTGAGGGAGACGATCCGGTGCTCGATGGCGGTGTGACACTGGGCGCACTCCACGTTGTGGACGGCAAGGTGCACCTGGTGAATGAGGTGTATGTTCTCGTACTGCTCGAGCCTCTCAGGCTCGTTGTGGCAGCTGAAGCAGCGGGTGCGGTCAGCCTCTCCGGAGCCGTCGGTCACCTGCTCGTGACACGAGACGCAGGAGGTGAGCTCCTCCACATACTGCGGGTGGTCGACAACGAACCCAGCGTCGGAGACAAGGAGGGGCGGCGACTGGTGGCAACCCGTGCACCCGGCGATCGGCTCACCCGGCGGCTGGCCCCGAAAGTGGCACAGGTAGCAAGTCTCCTTGGTGACCGCCAAGTGCTCTCCCTGGACGATCTGGGAATGGCAGCTCGTACAGCGGAGCTGCTTTCCCCGACGCAGGTCTGTAAGGTGATGCTCGTGGTCGAAGCGTATTCCACCGAAGCTGAGCTCACCCTCGAGCTTGCGCTCCGAGTGGCAGCCCGAGCGCAGGCAAGCCGCATCCTCGATCTCGGCCCAGGGCTTGGTTCCGTACGCACCGGTCACGTACTTCACGACCTGGTTCGCCGCCTGGAGCTTGCCCATGGCCTCGGCCTTGATGCCCGGTGCATAGTGGCAGCGTATGCACGGTACCTGATTATGGGTGGAGGTCGCCCAAGAGTCGTAATACGGCCGCATGTTGTGGCAGTTCTTGCAGAAGCTGGGGTGGCCACTGTACTCGATGAAGCCCACCGTGCCGACGGCGAGCAGGAGCACGAGCAGGATCAGGATCTGGACGGCTGCTCTAAGCCACTTTCTGCGCCTGGCCGGGTCCGCTGGTAGCTTCACTCATCCCCTTCCGCGAGCCCGTACGACTCGGGCACCGAATCCGCTCGGCGCAATCTGAAGGCCGCCAGGACCACGGCCGAGAGCGCGAGGAACCAGACGGGGATGAGGATCAGCTTGTGCTCCCATCTCTCCTCCATGGCGACCTCGGCGGCCGATCGAATGTCGCGGCTGATCGACCCCACTCGTCGCCCGAGATCCTCGAGCGCATCCATGTCGACGGCGTGCTGGTCTTGCTCGAGCTGGCGGAAGGCTGTCCAGGCGGTGACATACCTGAAACGGATGTCTCCTACCTCGTGCCCGGCGCGGACCAGCTCCCGTATGGCCTCTTCACCACCTGCAATCTCTTCCTCGACTCTCAATAGCAACCGCTGCAGGTCGAGGCCGAGCAAGGCCGGCGCGCTCCCGGGTTCATGGCACCCTGTGCACGTCCCGGCGATCCGTCCTGCGGGTACACGCTCCGTACCGTGGCTGCCGTGGCAGGCGGTGCAGCCGGCGAGGTTGCCATCGCGCACCGCTTGGCCGTGCGGCCCCCGATCGAATACCTGGCGCACCCGGACGTGGCATCGCCCGCACACGTTGGTGATCTCTCCGACGTCCGGTGGGAGAGCTGCGTGCGATCCGTGGCACCCGATGCAGCTCGGCGCCGCGAAGTTCTGCCTCTCGAACAGCGCTACCCCGTGCGCACCCTCACGGTACTGTTGCACCTGCCCTGTGGGCAGCTCATAGGCTTCCATCAGGTCGCGGTCCTCGTGGCAGCGTGCGCAGGTGCTCGGGATGTTGGGGGGATACACGCTGCTCCTGGCGTCGTCGGCTCTGAGCGTCGTGTGCGGGTCGTGACAGTCCGAGCATGTGGGAGCGTTCAGGTCTTCCCTCTCGAGGAGGAGCTCCCCGTGCTTGCTGGCCCGAAGCTCGGCGACCTGGTCCGCCGGGAGTCCGTACTGGCGCATCTCGTCCGGGTCCGCGTGGCAGGAGGAGCAGATCTCCAGGGTGCTGATCCGGTTCGGAGGACCGCGGAAGTCTCCGCTGTGCGCCTCCGTCGCCTCCATGGCCTCAGGATAACCGCCGTGGCAGTCGTGGCATTCAACGGAGCGATCCGAATGGACACCCAGCAGAAACGCTTGCCGCTTGTCGGCGTGACAGACCAGACACCCATAAGCCGGGTCTATGGAGCTTGTGGCCTGCTGTGCCGCAAGCTCCCCGACCTGCGTGCAGCCGGGCAACAGAACCGGCAAGACGAGCCCCAGGACAGCCAGTGCACCGGCGCGCATTACGGATTGCCTCCCCTCCCGGCGTCGTCGGGAATCCCCGGCGCCTCGCCTGGAACATCTCCTGAACTCTCGGGCCGGGGAACGGCCCGCCGCTCGAGGACCTCTGCCTCCACGCTGGCGCTCGGAGGGATGGACCTGATCTGTCGCCCCACTCCCCAGGCCACCAGGTAGCCCAGAAAGAACAGGAGGCCCAGCGCCAGGATGACGGGGCGTCGCCGGAGGCGGGTCTCAGGCCGTCGGTCGAAGACAGGCAGCAGAATCAGAACGACCCCCAGCAGGGTAAACCCGGCGAATCCCCATACCCCGAGGTACCGGATCAGGGCGAGCGACACATCCACCACTACCCATGTCGACACCAGCTCTCCGGGAAGCTTGAACGGGTTCGCCGGCTCCCCGACCGGTCGAGGGTACAGGGCAGCTAGCGAGACAACCACCGCCAGAACGAACGTCGCCACGATGAACGAGCGGAGAAGGTGGTTGGGAAAGAACGGAACGCCACGGCCCCCGGACTGCTCGCCAGGCGGAGGGGCGATCCCGTGCTTCCGCACCACGACGAAATGCAGCGAGAGGAGGGCGAATGCCAGCCACGGCAGCAGGATCGCGTGGATCGCGAAGAAGCGGCTCAGCGTGGCTCCGGAAACGAATACGTCTCCCGTCAACGCCCCGGAGAGCGCGGCACCGATCACCGGGATCTCTCCCACCGCGCCGAGCGCCTCCGTGGTCGTCCAATAGGCCCACTGGTCCCACGGAAGCAGGTAGCCGGTCGCGCCGAAAGCCAGCACGACGAAGAGCAGGAGGAGACCGATGAGCCAGCTCGTCTCTCGAGGCGGCTTGTAGGCGCCGGCGAAGAATACACGCGCCATGTGAGCCAGGACGGCGACCACTATCAAATTGGCTGACCATACGTGCATGTCCCGGATCAACCAGCCGAACGGCACCCGCGACGTGATGTACTGAATGCTGGGGTAGGCCTCGTCCACCGACGGTCGGTAGTAGAACGCGAGCAGGACCCCCGTGACTACAAGCACCATGAAGAGCAGGTAGGCGATGCCCCCGAAGGCATGGCGCCAGCCGACATACGGGGGAAGCCGCGTGCCCCACGCCTTGCGAAGGGCCTGATCGACGGGCAGGCGCCGGTCGATTCGCCCGTACAGCAGGCCGAAGGTCCGCAGAACGGCCAGAACGCTGGCATCCGTGCTGGCCTTCAGGTCCGACCAGGCTTGACTCCACCACCCGGAGAGGCTTCGCTTCGCCATGCGCCCTCCTCAGCCCCGGGTCACGTACACCACACCCTCACGCACGAAGACGGCGTACCGCCGCAAGGGCTCGGTCGTGAGTCCCTCTACCGGGCGACCGAGGAGATCGTACACCTGATGTGCGCAGGGCGAGACGACCCGCATCGACTCGGCGTCCCAACGCAGGAGGCATCCGTCGGCCGGTGAGACTCCCTCAAGCGCGTTGTACGAGCGCTCTCCGCTCCTGACGATGAGGACCACGTGGTCACCCCAGGTCTGAACGCGGCTCGCGCCCAGCGGGAAGTCCTCGACTCGCTCGATCCGCACCGAGGCCTCATGCTCGGAGATGATGAGATGTTCCGGCGGAACCGCGTACAGCGCCACGATGAGACCCGTCACAACGAGTATCAGAAGGACGAGCCCGCTGAGCAGGACGGTCCCGAAGTCCCTGCTCTGCCGACTATCGTCCGGGCTCGATGCCATGACGTTCGCTTCGTGTCACAGGGTTCCCGCGCGTCAGGCTCCGCGGGGGAGCCTACCGCTGAGTTGCTCGCAGGATCTCCAGCAGCATGGCGTCCCAGTCCACCACCTGGGGGAGCATGACCCCGTACTCATCCTCCACCGCCTGAATACTGGCCGCGAGGAGCGCCTGCATGAGGAACGGGTTGTGGACGGTCGAACCTACCACGCTGTTCGTGCCGAATTCCGAGTTCCCGTGGATAGACAGGCTGTAGTTGAAGAACGCTCCCTCGGCGACATTGAAGGTCGGGTCGGTGCCGTCGATCTCGCCCTCTGCGTCCGCCAAGTTCGGGTCCACCTGCAGCAGCAGGGCCACCAGGTCGTCCGACAGTTCCTGAATGCGGTTGGTGGCTTCGGTGACGGCGAAGAGGGCCGCGTCCGCAGAGCTGTGACATCCAGCCTCGGTGCAGCCGCTCCACGACCGGGCCTCCACCGACAGCTCGCACGTCTCCCCGAACGGCAACGGAATGCCTTGCGGGTCGAGACAGGGAATGGGCCGGAAGAGGTGTCCCGTGGCGCTGAAGGCGAAGTCGCCTGTCGCAGCGTCCCTAACTGTGAATGAGCTCACGTGACACGTCGCACAGAGTTCCTCGTTCGCGCCGGATCCGTGGGTTCCGAAGATCTCTCCCTGGTCGATGATCGAGCCTGGGGGGAACCACCCCGCGTCGCCCACCAGCAGAGCCGCTTCCGGCGCATGCGGCTCCAGCCCGTGGGTCGAGTTCGCGTCCGGTGCAGACCGCCGATTGTGGCACTGGGCGCACAGGTGCGACTCGATCGACGTAGTCGCGACCGGGAACCGGAGCTGGTGCTCGTTCGTCGCGTCATGCGGATCGTGGCAAACGCCACACACGACCGCCAGGTGTTCCGGCGAGTCCTTCTCGAGATACTGCGAGTTCACGCCCCACCGCTTCAAGGTTCCCTGGCCACGGTGGCACCCCTCGCACTCCTCGCGGGCGGCCGCGAACCCGACAACCTGAGAGTGCGGCGAGAGCGACCACTCCTCCACGAACGGATGGTGCGTGTCCTGGTGGCACTCGCCGCACCCGTTCTGAAGTCCCACTCCTACGGCCAGGGACGGAATCGGCTGCGACGCCTGCGGGTTGGACACGTGAGTTTCCCCCGGCCCATGACAGCTCTCGCACTGCACATCGTGGTAGCGGGCGTCTCCCGTCGTGGCCCAGCCCGCGTCCGCGGTTTCCGCGCTGCCCAGTTGGCTGACCGTGTGGCAGTTCTCGCAGAACGCCTGCGCGGCGCCGCTTGCCTGCAGCGCTTCCCAAGCGCCAGCGTGGCCAGTCTCTCGCCACTGGGCGGCCGGCACCGCGTGACAACCGGCACAGACGGGCTCGGCTGCCTGGCCCTGCGCGTAACCCAGGAAGCCGCCGGCCACAGGCGCCGGATCGTCCGAGAAGGGCCGGCCCCCGAACACGGACTCCTCATCGACGCACCCGGGCAGCGGACCGAGCACAGCCAGGAAGAAGACAAGCAGCCCGACTG
>JBDHHR010000059.1:0-11128 GCA_039589295.1 Gemmatimonadota bacterium
ACGAAGTACGCGTGCCTTGGGCCGGCATACGCGTCGTACATCGCGGAGACTTCCGGATCGTCTACCGAGAATCCCTCGCCCACCGCCTCGAATTCGCTCATGACCTCCCGAATAATGCGGCTCAGCGCCACGTCGTCCTCCGGCCGGATGTGGCGAATAACCATGTCCGGAGAGGAGTCTGCCCGCGCCTCGGCCTGGGCGGGATCGCCATCCACCGCCGGCTCAGACCCACGCCCGCCGCTTGCCGCTGCCTTCGGCTCGCCGGCCAGCTTTCTCTTCTCTTCCTGCACGAACTCCTCCACTTCTTTCGGGAGAAGCAGGCTATCGGCGATCCCGGCGATCACCTCGGCCTGGCGCCACGCTTCCTCCAGGACCTCCAGCTCACCCTCCATGGCGCGCCGCTCCGACTCCTCCTGTGTTGCCATCTCCACTGCCAGGGCCTGCCGTGGCCTTCTCCAGCTTGCGGGGGTCGTCGCCCGCCTTCTCCCTGCGCAGCCGCTCCGACTCCCTGGTCGCCTCGACCAGGAAGCGCTCGGGGTGCCCCACGTCCTCGATGCGACTGACGGCCTGCTGAACAACCTGCTTCGAGCCGCCGGAGCGGTTGGCCCGGGCCATCAGCTTGCCGGCTACCTCCATTGCTTCGTCTCCGGTGAAGACGAGCGGCTCCCCCCAGCCGCTCGAGAATCCGCTTCCCCAGCCTTTTGCGTAACGGATATGAAGCTCCCAGCCGTTACCCCCGTCCGCCGGAACGAGCCGTGACTTCTGCAGATGCTTGAGCTGTACCTTGATCTTCTCGCCATCGGGATCCCTCAGGCGCGCGGCCATCCTCTCGCCTGATATCCAGCGGATGAGCTGCGTATAGCCGTACCAGCCTCCGCCGATGGAGGCACCGGCCGCGGCCCCCCCGGCTATGATCAGGGTGACACCGACGCCTCCCGCCACTCCATAGGCGATGGACCGTCGCCGACGTCGCCCGAACTGGTCGCCGTACCGCCATGCCGCGAACTCTCCCCGCAGCGGCTTGCCCAAGCGCACCAGCTCCAGGCCCTCCGACAGTCGGGCAAGGCCTATGTTGTCTGTAGAAACGCGCAGACGGGTTTCTCGGAACAGGCGCTCGCACGCCTCGATCACATCCCAGCGGGTCTCCAGGGGAGAGAGATTCCACCGCTCGCAGCGTCGGCAGATCACCCACAGGCGGCCCTTGGCGGCGTCGAACGAGAGACGTCTTCCCACCGGAAAGATCTCGAGGACCTCGTTCGTACCGAGGGGTCGGTTACAGAATATGCAGGTTGAGTACATCCTCCCATTCACTTTCCGGACCGGAGACGCCGGTGCCGGTCCCTCCTCCCATTGCCGACCCCCGAAGGCATGGATGCTGAGCCGACGCTCCGTCCCGTGCGCTAACGGCCTGCTCACGAGTATGCTGGGTCATGCGCATCGTTTCCCTGTGTCCCAGCCTGACCGAGCTGGTCTTCGATCTGGACCGCGGGTCGGATCTCGTCGGCGTGACGCGATTCTGCGTGCACCCTGCGGACGAGGTGCGGGCCATCGAGAAAGTCGGCGGCACGAAGACCCCGAAGATCGAGCGGATTGTGGAGCTGCATCCGGACATCGTACTCCTGAACCGTGAGGAGAACCGCGCCGAGGATGCCGAGGCCCTCGCGATGGCCGGCATTCCGTGCCACGCGAGCCTGCCGAAGGACACGGCGGAGACCGCGGAGATGGTTCGCTCCATCGGTGCCGCGCTCGACCGGCAGGAGGCCGCCGAGGCTCTCGCCCGCGACATCGAGGAGCGGAGTCGGCGGGCGCGGGAGACGGCCCTCGGCCGGCTGCCGGTACGCTTCGCGTATCTCATCTGGCGCGATCCTCTCATGGCCGTGAGTGGCGACACCTACATCAGCGCCCTACTGTCCCTGCCGGGCGGACAAAACGTCTTCGCCGACCGACCGAAGCGTTATCCGATCATCGATCCTGAAGATCTGGTTCGAGCCGCCGCCGATGTGGTGCTGCTGTCCACCGAGCCTTTCCCGTTCGACGAGCGGCACGTCGACGAGATCAGCCGAGCGACCGCTCTGGCGCCGGAGGTATTCCGCGTGGTTGACGGCGAGCTCCTGAGCTGGCACGGCTCCCGCACGCCGGCAGGGATCGACTACGCCGTCTCCGTGATTGATGGCGTGCGCCCGGGAGCGCGACCGTGAAGGCGATCGCGCCGGGTGGACGGCGCCTGACGCCGGCGCCGTCCGCTCTTCGACCGTGACCGGCCCGCCCCGCTCGGGAAAGCGTTCTACGCCGTCTCCGCCGGCAGCCCCGTCACCCGGAGGACCTTCACGTACTGGACGTCGAACTCGTCCCGCGAGATGCCGTACATGAGGTCATTCTCGAAGATCACCGGCTGGAAGCGACCCGGCATGGGCAGCTCGCCCAGATACCGCCCCTCTTCATCGAACACGTCCCACACCGTGGCGCCCAGGTCGAGGAGGGGGTTCCACGACTCACGTTCCTCCTCCGTCATGCCGGTCGGCTCCTGGACACGCTGCACCCACAGGCTGCCGTCCGGCCCCGGCAGGAACTGGAGAAACGCCGGGAAATAGTCGGCGAATCCGAACGTTCCCTTGATGATCTCGATCTGCTCCGGCGGTATCCCCTGTTCTTCCAGCAGCCGCTGGACAGTCTCCATGAAGAAGTCGATGTCCGCCTCGGTCACCGGCTTCGGCTCGTGCGGCAGGGTGACCACCCGAACCAGTCTTCCGTCCTCGTAGAAACTGAGGCGGAAGGCGTCGTTCACCGCGAAGCAGATTCCGTCATCTCCGAACAGCGCCCACACGGGCTCCGGCGAGAACACGCGGCGTTGGGGCGCCCCCTCGTCCGAGAAGGTGAATGACCGGCCGCGCGCCGGAGTCATCAAAGTGTCGACTAGCTCTCCCCCGTATGTAACCCGTGCGATGAGGTCCAGCGTGTCCCGCTGTTCGGTGTTGGGGAGGTTGAGGGCCCGCAGCTGATACACGAGGTCGCCGGCCGCAGTCATGTCCCAGCGTGCCGGAATGCCCCGCTCGAAGCTCATCCTGAAGCTCGAGGCATCAGAGTCGTCCAGCCGCAGGACGTTCACCCTCTGGTTGCCCATGTCCGGCACGATGATCGTATCTGCCCGCCCTACGAGCACTCCCGCCATGCCCGGGCCGAACTCTCCGGGCCCCGACCCCGCCTGTCCGATCGTCCTCTCGTACGTACCGTCCGGCGCGAAGACTTTCAGGTGTTGTGCCTGCTGGTCGACCACCAGGATCCGGCCGTCGGATGTGACCGCGACGCCCGCGATCTGACCGAACTGGTACTCCGGCTCGCCGGCCGCAGTCCCAATAGTGAGGACTTCCTCGAGCCCCCAGCGGGAGCTCTCCGTCCACAGGGCCCGGCTCGTGTTCATCACCAGCTGTACGCCGGAGCTGTCCTCCATCGTGCCGCCCCACTGGGCGGCGCTGTCCGCCTCGCCGGCACACGCGGCGGCTGCCGCACACAGGGCCGGGATCACTAAGGCTCGAATACGCATCTTATTCCTCCGCTCGGGGCCGTTGGCGTCAATGGAATGTCGGCGCGGCGGATCGCCGCTACCTTACAATACACCCGGATCACGGGTTTTAGTCGCCCGATTCGAACTCCGCGAGCGTTACCGGCGTTCGAACTCCGCGAGCGTGATCGCCTTTCAACATGGCGCGCGATGCCGGTCTCCCGGGCGCCGCAGGATCTCGTTCGCTTCCGGAAGATACGCTCCGCGCACTCCACCCGCTCATGGCGAGAGTCGGATCACCTTCCAGGACCCGTCCGCCCGGGTGAACAGAAGACGGTCGTGCAGCCTGTTCAGGCGGCCCTGCCAGAACTCCACCGATTCAGGGACCAGCCGGTAGCCGCCCCAGTACGGAGGGAGTGGAATGTCGCGGCCTTCGAAGCGCTCTCTATACTCGGCGAACCGCGCTTCGAGCTCATGGCGGCCTCTCAGGACCGCACTCTGCCGGGACGCCCACGCACCGAGCTTGCTGCCACGCGACCGAGTGGCGAAGTACGCCGTGGACTCCTCCGGCGTCGTCTTCTCCACCGTTCCCGCGATCAGTACCTGGCGCTGGAGGATCGGCCAGTGAACGGCGAGGGCAGCACGGGGATTCTCGGCGATCTCCACGCCCTTCCGGCTCTCGTAGTTCGTGTAGAAGACGAACCCGCGCTCGTCGAACGCCTTGAGCAGGACCGAGCGAGCCGACGGCCGGCCGTCAGGCGTCGCCGTGGCCAGCATCATCGACTCGGGCAGGTAGAGTTCGGCATCTCGCGCCGCCTTGTACCACGCGGCGAAAAGAGCTATGGGATCGGTGCCGGCCGTCTCTTTCGACAGGCCGCCGACAGTGCCCTTACCAATCGTGAACAGGGCCCGAAGCGCAGCTCGCACCGTCATGGCACGGAAGGTACTGGGCGCCCGTCGGTTCTGACAGAATCGCGCCGGCGACTGCCACTCGTCCCTGAGTGAGCCGTTCAGGGTGGGGAACGCTGCTTGCCTCCGGCTGTGGCCGGTTCTAAAGTACTAGAGCGTCCCCGACTTCGACCCCCCGTTCCGGATCACTTCGGTTGGCGGGAGACGGTGCCTTCCTTGCTCGAGCGCTTGCAGCAGGCCCTCGCGCCCCGGTACCTGGTCGAGGAGGAAGTGGCCACCGGCGGAATGGCCGTCGTGTTCCGCGCCGTGGACACCTCCCTCGATCGGACCGTTGCGGTAAAGGTCCTCCTGCCGCAGTTGGCCACGGCCCGGGGCGCCGAGCGCTTCCTCAGAGAGACCGAGATAGCTGCCGGACTCAACCATCCCCATATCCTACCGCTCTTCGAGTCCGGTGAAGCGGATGACCTTCTCTACTACGTCATGCCCTTCATCGAGGGAGAGTCCGTTCGGGATCGACTGAAGCGCGAGCCGCAGCTTCCCATAGAGGACTCGTTCCGCATCGCCCGCGAGGTGGCATCGGCGCTGGAGTACGCGCACGAACGAGGCGTAATCCACAGAGACATCAAGCCGGAGAACGTCCTGCTGTCGGCGGGAGAGGCCGTAGTCGCCGACTTCGGAATCGCCAAGGCGATCGACACCGCAGGCGGGGAGAGGCTTACCGCAACCGGGCTGGTGCTAGGCACCCCCGCCTACATGAGTCCGGAGCAGGGAAGTGGCGAATCGGAACCGGACGCGCGGAGCGACATCTACTCACTCGGCTGCGTCCTGTATGAGATGTTGGCAGGGAATCCGCCGTTCACAGGTCCGACGCCGCAAGCAATCCTGCGGCGAAAGTCAAGTGAGGCCGTACCGAGCCTGAAGCTGATCCGCGAAGGGATCAGCCATCGGATCGACGCGACCGTGAGGAAGGCTCTGGCCAGGGATCCGGCGGACCGCTACCAGAACGCTCGGGATTTCGCCGCTGCGCTGCAGGCCAGTGTGGCGGAGCGGAAGCGACGGAGGGCCACCCCGGCGCTCGTTGCCGCCTTCTTCCTAGCGCTCATCGCGATCGGGCTGGGTATGCTGGTCGCTCGGAGCCGGTCCGGACCACCGCTCCTGGATCTGGCAGTCTTTCCGTGCGAAGCAGAGATTGGGACGAATCCGGAAGATGCGCGCAACCTGGCGTGGGCCGTAGCTACCAACCTGGACTACATCCCGGGAATCAGGCTGGTCGATCCCAACACTTCCTTCAGTCTTTATGACGCGAGAGGAGGACACGTAAGCCCGGAGGAGTGGACGTCTCGCCTCAATGCCGGGCAGGCTACCAGGTGCCGGCTCCGGCGGGCCGGACAGCAGGACGTCGTCGACCTTTCCATCATCAATGCTGACGGCCGCTCCCGGAGCGTGCAGATTCACGCCGCTGGACTGAAGTCGCCCCTGCCGGCGGCGGACTCTGTCACCTTCGAGATTCTCCGCCACATGGACGTCCCGGCCGTTTCCCGAGAAGCGGTCTCCCATCTCTCCGGTTACGATCTCTTCGCCGTGAACTCCTTCCTGCAGGGGGAGGAAGATTACCGGAGGTACGCTCTCAGCGTCGCCGCCGGGCACTACAGGGACGCGCTTGCCATCGATTCCAGCCTGGCCGTAGCTCGCTGGCGACTTGCGGAGGTCCGCCGCTGGATCCCCGGCACCGTGATCCAGGTCGACCTCAGCGAGCTTCAACGTCAGGGCGCGGGCGGACTGAGCCGTCTCGATTCCCTGCTCCTGAACGCCCGGCTGCTGGAGAGTGGACCGGAGCAGTACCGCGCCTACGAAGGCATCCTGGAGGAGGATGCCTACAGACACGAGGCCTACGCGACACTGCTCTATGCTGATGAGGTGTACCATCGCGGCGGCCTGTGGGGCATCCCGCTCGACAGCGGCGTCGCCCTCATCCGGCTGGCCGTGGAACGCGACTCATTCCTCGTCCCGGCGGTCGACCACCTGACACAGGCCAGGATTCGTCAGGGAGATGAAGCAGAAGCGGCACGGTTGCTGAAGTACCTGAAGCGGGTCTCAGCGTCTCCCGAGGAAGTGGGCATGCCCAACGTGGCGCTGTGGACGCAGGCGTACACGGAGCGCTTCCATTCGGAAGAAGCGGAGGCAGCGCTGGACCACCTGCTTGAGCTCGTGCCGGACCCTGTAGAGATCCTACAGCTCGCCGCAAGGGGCGTCCGCTACGTGGACCTGCCACAGGCGCAGGTGCGGTTGGGAGGCCGGCTAGTGGAAATTGCAGGCGGCGACGCACTGCATGCCTCCGCAGGTCACCTCGCCCAGGGGATCGGCCAGATCTGGCAGGGAAGGATCCGGGACGGCTACGCCCACTTTGACTCGATCACCGCCCGCACGGCGGGACAGCCCGAGGCGACACTGCAGGCTGCGGAGTGGAGGGTCGTTCCTCATGCCCTCGGCCTGGAGGGGTTCCCGGGAGTGGCGGCACGGGCGGGGGCGCAGACGGGGGCGCAGACGCTGGCCATGCTGTATGCGGATACCCTGACACCCGCTCCGCTGAGGGCCAGGGCAGCCTGGGCGCTGGCTCTGAGCGCCTTGGCCGCAGGCGATACCGTTGCGTGGTCACAGTGGACGGATAGTCTCCAGTCGCTTCCGGCGGAGGCCGATGCCGGGCGCCTGGAGCGGCTGCTGGCGGCGAGCGGGCTGGCGGCCGAGGGCCGCTACGAGGAAGCCCTCGAGCGGACCGAGGATGACTACTTGTCCTACGATGCAGAGGACCGGGGCGCGCGCCCTTTCGCCCGCTCTGCTCTGCACCTCAAGCGCGGTGAATGGTTCGAGCGGCTGGCCGAGGTGCGACCCGGCAGGCTGGCGGCCGAGGCCAACCTTGCTCGCGCCGTAGGCTCCTGGCTGTGGTATGAGAACACGGATGTCGCGGTGGCAGGTCCGCATCTCGTGCAGGCGACTGAGGTGGATGCTGCCCTTGGAGTGCATGCTCGGGTCCGCCTGGTGCGGGCGGCGCGGCGATTGTCCACCCCGCCGATCGATCTCATCTGCAGGTGGGCGGCGGACGTAGTGCGACTGTGGCCGGACCCGGATGAAGACCTGGAACCGCTCGCGCGGGAGATGAGGGAGACGGCCCTCATGAACGACTGCCCGTTATGATAGTCGTCCGCTCTCTGGGGCCGGCTGAGATCCTGGTAGACGGCGAACCCGCCCCGAGTGAGCTGCTGTGGAAGAAGAACCTCGCCCTCCTCCTCTATCTGGCCCGGTCCCCCGAGCGCCGTCGCTCGCGGGAACATATCGTCGGCCTTCTGTGGGGCGACAAGCCGGATTCCTCGGCCCGGCACTCGCTGAACGAGGCTCTCTGGGTAATCCGGCGCGCGGGCGGTGAGAAACTGGTGGAATCGGCGGGAGACCAGCTGCTGCTGTCGACCGGATCCGTGGCGGTCGACACGGACCTTCTGGCGGAGCACATGGCCGCCGAAGACTGGGAGGCGGCCGCGACTCTGGTGCGGGGTCCGTTTCTGGAGGGCTTCGCCGTACCGGACAGCTCGTCGTTCGAGGACTGGCTAGCGGCCGAGCGCCGCCACTGGACTGGGCTGGCCGGGGAAGCCCTGCGGCGGCACGCGGACGCGCGTCTGGCGAGCGGCGACACCGGTGGTGCCCGTGAAGCAGCCGCCCGGGCGCTGTCCCTGGATGCCCATTCCGACGAGGCCGTCCGACTGACCATGCTCGCGGCTGCCCTTCGCGGAGAACGAGCCGGGGCTCTGGCGGTGTTCGACAAGTACGCCCTGTCTCTGGCCGAGGAACTGGGCATCGAACCGGAGCCTGAGACAGGCGAGCTGGCAGAGCGAATCCGCAACGAGCGCACCTGGCGGCTGCCGGAGACGGTTCCGGAGTCGGAGCTGTGGGCACGCCGCCTGCCACTCGTGGGGAGGGAGGCCGAGCTGGCGAGCCTGGTCGCCGTTCTCCGCCGGAGCGTCGCCCGGAGTGAGGCCTCGCTGCTCATCGTCCATGGCGAGTCCGGGGTGGGGAAGACCCGACTCGGGGAGGAAGCCACGCTGCGCGCCCGGCTCGACGGTGTCGTAGTGGCCCGGATACGGGCCGTTCCAACCGACGCCGACTCCCCCTGGAGTTCCCTCGCAGGGCTCGCCGCGGGAGGACTGTGGCAGGCCGAGGGAGCGACACGGACTCCACCGGAGGCTGTGGCGTCGATTCAGCCCTACGCTCCCGTGACCGACGAAAGCTTTTTGCGGCCGGGGGCGCCTGCCGAGCAGATTCCGTTTGCCAGGGCCTTCGCGGAAGTCGTGCGTGCGGTCGCAACGATCCAGCCGGTGCTGCTGTGGATCGATGGCGCGGAGCACATGGATACGGAGTCCGCCACGGCGCTCCCGGCGATCTTACGCGATCTGGCTCAGGTTCCGTGCTCTCTGCTGCTAACCGCAGCCAGCTTTCCGCCCACCGACACCATCGAAGATCTCCGGGCCCGGGTCGGCATGGACGTGCCGGGTAGGACGATCGGGCTGGGCCCGCTTTCCGAGGAGGATGTGCGATCGCTCGCGGCGCTGATCCTGCCGGACTTGGATGAGAGCAGCGTCGAGCGCCTCGCCCGGCGAATCACCGTCGATTCGGCCGGCCTGCCATTGTTCGCCGTCGAGCTCCTCAACGCCGTGCGGTTAGGGCTGGAGCTCGAAGAACTGAGAGGCTGGCCGCAGCCCTTCAGGACCATGGATCAGACCTATCCCGGCGATCTGCCGGACTCGGTGACCGCGGCCATCCGCATTGGATTCCGCCGCCTCGGCCGGCCCGCGCAACAGCTGCTCACGGCCGCATCCGTCCTGCCGGAGCGGCCCGACGCGAGCCTTCTGGGGCGGGCCACCGGGCTGGCCGGTCCGGTCCTCGACGAGGCGCTGGATGAGCTCGAATGGAACCGGTGGCTTACCGCAGAGGAGAGGGGCTACACCTTCGTCGCCCGAATCGTCCGCGACGTCGTTGCCAGGGATATGCTCACGCCTGGCCAGCGCCAGCGTATCGTAGAAGCTGCCAGGCCGTAATCACCTTCCCATGTCCTCTGATTTCCGCACCGCTGCCACTACCGTGCCTCTTACCTTCGTCTGATCGGCGGGCTGTACCGCTTGACCGTCACTTGACCTCCTTGCGGGAGCGTAGGGGAGAGCATTCGTGAAGCTGCACCACGGACCACGCTTCCCGGGGAGGTCGAAATGAGGAAACTCGCAGCGGTAGTCATCGCTGTCCTCGCGGCGCTCGCATGCGACGACAGCACCACGGGTCCCGATACTGGGACGTCCTTCGGCACGGATCGCGCCGGGCCCGGCGCTATCGGGGTCATGACCCGCAACCTGTATGTAGGCACCGACATCGAGCGTGTAATGCTCGTACCGCCGGCCGAGATTCCGTTCGCCGTTGCCGCGGTCTGGGCCGAAATCGGTCAGACGAACTACCCGGAGCGTGTCCAGGCACTCGCAGACGAGATCGCCGAGCACCGGCCACACGTGGTGGGACTGCAGGAGGTAACGACCTTCTACTCACAGAGTCCGTCCGACTTCATTCCGTTCAACGCGGAGCATGTGGAGCTCGACTTCCTGGAGCTCCTGTCGGCGGCCCTGAGTCAGAGAGGACTGGACTACGACGCCGTAGTGCAGTCCACCGGCTTCGACGTCGAGATACCGATGTACGTTGGCCCCGACCCCTTCGACCCGGCCAGCTACGACGACATCAGGATGACCGACGGCGAGGCTATCCTGGTGCGTGGCGACGTGGCCTGGGACAACGCTTTCTGGAGAAACTTTCAGGTGTATCTGCCGGCGCCCGTAGGTGACGCCGAGATCCCACTCTACAGGGGCTTCGCGTCGGTGGAGATCACTGTCAAGGGCCGCGACTTCCGCTTCGTCTCCACCCACCTGCAGCCGGCCGAGACCGGCTACGGGATCCAGGAAGCGCAGGCTCTCGAGCTTCTCGGCCTGCTCGGTGACTCCGATGCTCCCGTAATCGTGGTGGGTGACTTCAACTCTGCCGCCGACGGCAGCTCGACGCCCACCTACGAGATGATCCGCGGTGCCTGCTTCGTGGACACTTGGACGGTCGGCAGCAGGCGCGGCCCGGGCTATACGTGCTGCCAGGAGACCATGCTCCAGAATCCCATCTCCGTCGCCGACCGTCGTCTCGACATCATCTTCTATCGCGATCGCCCGACGATGAGCAGCGGTAGGTTCTTCGGCTCCGTCGTGGCTGAGTTGCTGGGTGGAGATCCGGGGGACAAGACACCGTCTGGGCTCTGGCCTTCCGACCACCTCGGCGTGGCCGCGATTCTCCGTCCGGCTGCCGGCCTGGCGCTTCGCTGAGCCTCTGGAGGCCGGTCGCCCCGCTGCTCGGGGCGGCCAGCTCCCCTCCCGCCCCGGTTGTCACCGGCGCCTGCGACTCCCCTCCGACCGTTCCCGAGGAGTCTGCCGGCGGCCTCGGGGCGGCCCTGGAGTCTGCCGGCGGAGCGGCCGGCGCCAGCGAGCGACAGCCGCCGCAACGGAGCGAACAGTGGATACGAGACTTCGATTATCTGTAATGGTCGGCGTCGTGCTGTGGCTGACAGCTGCCTGCGGAGGCGGCCAGCCCGATGCGACAGTCGATGCAGAGGAGGACACGGCCGCCGAAGAAGGAGGGGCCGTCGAGAGCGCG
>JBDHHR010000060.1:0-10546 GCA_039589295.1 Gemmatimonadota bacterium
TTATCGCCGCCGTCAACGTCGTCTTCCCATGGTCTACATGACCAATCGTGCCCACGTTTACATGCAGCTTCGTCCGCTCGAACCTCTGCTTCGCCATCTCGACTAGACTCCTGATTTGCGCTCGACGTGTAGTCGGTACGCCTGTCTCCACACGTTCTCGAAGGCCGGCGAGTGGTGGGGGGAGGATTCGAACCTCCGTAGGCATACGCCGGCAGATTTACAGTCTGCTCCGTTTGGCCGCTTCGGTACCCCACCCGCATTGATACGGCCCTCGCCGGATCCCGGCGACGGGCCGCTGCGATCGACTTCCGTTTCCCTGGTGTGGCCTGCGCGGCAACTTCGAAAACGCCCGCTCACTGAGCTGACGGTGGGACTCGAACCCACAACCTCCGGATTACAAATCCGACGCTCTGCCAGTTGAGCTACGTCAGCGATAATAGATCGTTAACATATGGGGGACCAGCAAATCCGTCAACACCGACAAACAGCTGTTTGTCCGACATGATCGACGTAGCCCGCGCCCTCGGAACGGAGGCAGCGCCCACGACCGTCAGCCGCCGTTTCCCGCCAACTTCCAGCGCGTGCCGGCCGGGGAGTCCTCGAGCACCACGCCCCGGGCCAGCAGCTCTTCCCGAATGGCATCGGCCAGGCCGAAGTCTCGCGCCTTCCGGGCCTCGGCCCGAGCCTCGAGGCGCTCCTCGATCCACTCCCGAAGCTCCCCAGAAGCACCAACCTCTTCCTCCCTCTCGCGCAGGCCGAGCACACCGAATACTCGCTCGAAACTGTCCATGACTCGAAGCAAGGGAGCGACGTCGCCGGCCACCCCTACCGGGGCCCGGTCGAGGTCTGCATTGGCGTCGCGGACCAGATTGAAAGTCGCCGCCAGGGCATCGCTCACATTCAGGTCGTCATCCAGCGCTGCCGTGAACTCGGCCGTCCACCTTTCGGCGATCGCCGCGAGACGGCCGGCCGCCTCCCGGTCGCCGGCCGCCGGGCCACTCTCCGCCGCACATGCCAGCTCGTCGACGCGGCGCCGGAAGGAGAACAGACGCCCCACCGCACGGTCCGCATCGGCCAGCCCCGCCAGGGTGAAGTTCAGCTGGGCGCGATAATGTGCGTTGAGCAGCAGGTAGCGGATGGCCGACGGGCGGTATCCCTGCGCCACCACGGAGCCCACCGTGTGGTAGTTGCCCAGGGACTTGGACATCTTCTCGCCTTCGGCCAGGAGATGGGCCGCGTGCAGCCAGAAGCGGGCGAACGGCCGGCCCGTGGCGGCCTCGGACTGCGCCATCTCGTTTACGTGGTGCGGGAAGATGTTGTCGACCCCGCCCGTATGGATGTCCAGCGTGTCTCCCAGGTACTCCATGGCCATGGCTGAACATTCCACATGCCATCCCGGCCGGCCGGGACCCCAGGGCGAGTCCCACACTGCAACCACACCCTCATCCTCTCGCGCCCCTCCTTTCCATAGAACGAAGTCGCGCGGATCGTCCTTGGAGTAGTTCTCGTCTCCCTCGACGCGGCGGCCGGACTGCAAACCGGACGGATCGAGGTTGACCAGACGGCCGTACCCGGGAAACCGGCCGATGGCGAAGTAAACCGAGCCGTCCCGCTCGTAAGTGACGCCGCGTTCTTCAAGTCGCCGGATCAGGTCGATCATCTGCGGGATGTGCTCAGTGGCGCGCGGATTGTGCTCCACCGGCTGAAGACCGAGCGTCTCCCAGTCCTCGAAGAAGGTCTCGGTCACCGCCGTGGTGATCTCATCCAGTGTCGACCCGCTCTCGATTGCAGCGTTGATGGTCCGATCGTCCACGTCGGTCACGTTCATGACCTGGGTCACACCGTAGCCCTTCCAGGCGAGGTAGCGCCTGAGAAGATCTTCCCACACGAAAGCGCGGAAGTTGCCGATGTGCGCCCGGTCGTAGACCGTCGGGCCACACGTATACATGCGCACCTGCCCGGGCTCCGACGGCTCGAATTCCTCCAGGCTGCGCGAGAGCGTATTGTAGAAGCGAAGGGCCATGGGATTCAGATTCTCTAGGCCCCGGGTTCCTCCGGGGTCGCCGACCGCCCATCTGATATGTCCGTGGCGGCCCCTTCTGCCTCTTCGGACGCGTCGGGGAACACTGTGCGCCGCCACTCCCCGTACGCCGCCATCGCTTCGCCGTTGGCCTCCGCCCACTCGGCCGTGCACACGCCCAGAGACCGGTAGCCCCTGACAGCGATGAGCGGCCTCAAGTGACCTGCCTGTCGCGCGAACACGAACTCGTCGAGTGGGGTGAACGCCGGGCCTCCGAACAGGGTGCGGGCCACGATCCACCCTTCGATGAAGGATGAAACCACACCCTGCTCCAGATTCATGACGGAGTCACAGCTGACGTCGGGATCCTCATAGCGCACTACACGCATCCGCCGTACAGCGTAATTGTAGTAAGCTCGGGCCGCCTCGCGCAGGTTGCCCGGCGTGACGACGGCGGCCGATGAGTCGCTCACGACATCGACCGCGTTCCACGGAAACGCCTGCTCGGGCTCCTCGGCATCGACAGGCTCCCCGAACCCCAGGCTGTAGCCCACCCGCGGATCCTCTTCCAGATCCGCGTACAGTGCGCGTGTGCTATCGAGCATCCGGCGCAGGGTGTCCACCGTGAAGACGATGGTGTCGCCTGACGGCGCAATGATCCGATACTGGCCCGCAGCGACATGCGGCGTCACGGCGGATGCCGCCAGCAGGAAAGCCACGGCCCGGTAACAGGCCGAGCACATACGGACAGGCCGCAGGAGATTCTTCATCGGAGTACGGGAGTCGACGATGTATCCCTGCTAGGCAGTGCGCAGGGCGACAGCGAATCGACTCCGGGACTCCGGTGGCTCGTAGAGACCGGCGAACTTGAGGACATCATCGCCGTTGTCGCCGAGGAGCTCCTGCTCCCGCGCCAGGACGCGTTCGGAAGCCTCGCGGGCCGAACCATCGCCGGTCCATCCCTCCTCGATCGCTTCCCAGCCCAACTCTCGGGCGACACGGTTCGCCACGTACGCACAGCAGAAGATATCGTCGACATAGCCGTAGGGTCCGACCTCTTCCTCGGGAATCACGTCGTTGGGGCTGACCAGGTAGGCGATGGCGGCGTCCACCCACAGTCGGTGCCGCGGCGCCAGCCGGGGACTGCGCAGCAGGTGAAACATCAACCTGGCATAGGAAGGGGTCAGGGCTACTACTTCCTTCCAGGTTCCCGCGTACCCGGCGATCTGCTCCTTCAACACCTTCAAATACTCGGCCGACATTTGGCTCGTCCTCTCGTATCGACCCGCCGTGCCTTCTCGACGGCCATATCTTAGGGCACCCGAACCCCGGATGCGATGCCGGCCGCAGGCGACCCACCGAGCCCTTTCCCTCCTCTAACCGGCATCTCTAAAACGCTCGAACCCTCCCGCCGGCTCCCCGATCGGTCACTCCACGGTTACGCTCTTGGCGAGGTTGCGGGGCTGGTCGACGTCGCACCCGCGGAGGACGGCGATGCGGTACGCCAGCAGCTGCAGTGGAATGACCGTGAGCAGCGGCTGGAGCATGTCCAGGGTCGAGGGCACCGGGATCACGTGGTCCACTCTGGCCGCCAGATCCGTGTTACCTTCCGTGACGATGGCTATTACCCGTCCACCGCGCGCTCTCACCTCCTCGATATTGCTGACCACCTTCTTGTACACGCCTCCGCTCGGCGCGATGAACACGACCGGCATGTTCCTGTCGATGAGGGCGATAGGGCCATGCTTCATCTCCGCCGCAGGATATCCTTCGGCGTGAATGTAGCTGATCTCCTTCAGCTTGAGCGCCCCCTCCAGCGCCACGGGGAAGTTGTACCCGCGCCCCAGGTACAGGAAGTTCGCGTGCCCGTAGTAGGCCTCGGCGATCTCGTCGACCAGCTCCTGTTGGGCCAGGGCTTCCCGGACCTTATCCGGAAGGGCCTGGAGGGCGGCGACAATCTCCCTTCCCTGGAGAAGAGACACGCCTCGGCGCCGGGCCAGGTAAAGCGTAAACAGCGCTAGCGTGGCCAGCTGTCCGGTGAAGGCCTTGGTGGATGCCACTCCGATCTCCGGCCCGGCATGAATGAACACCCCGCCGTCCGTCTCGCGGGCAATCGTCGAGCCCACGACGTTGACGACGCCCATGACCGGCGCGCCGCGCTTCTTGGCCTCGCGCATGGCAGCGGCGGTATCCGCCGTCTCCCCCGACTGGGAGATCGCCACGACCAGAGTGCCGTCGGTGACCACCGGGTGCTTGTAGCGGTACTCGGAGGCGTACTCCACTTCGACCGGGATGCGTGCGTACTCCTCCAGCATGTACTCACCCACCAGGGCCGCGTGCCAGCTGGTGCCGCAGGCGGTGATGACGATCCGCTTCAGCCGGTCCAGGACGTCGGCCAGCGGAAGCAGACCGCCGAGCTTGGCCGTACCCTCCTCCTCCAGTAGCCGGCCGCGCATCGCGTCGAAGACCGTGTCGGGCTGCTCGAAGATCTCCTTGAGCATGAAGTGGTCGTACCCGCCACGCTCTATCTTGCGGAGGTCCCATGCTACGTGGCTCACCTCCTTCCGTATCGGCCGCACGGTTCCGTTGCCGGCGACCTCTGAGATTCTCAGGGTTTCGAACCCATCGCGGCGGAGCACGGCCATCTCGCCGTCGTCCAGGTACACTACCTTACGGGTATGGCTGATCACCGCAGCCACATCCGAGGCCACGAACGCCTCACGCTGGGCTTCCTCACCCAGGCCTATGAGAAGAGGCGAGCCGCGGCGGGCTACCACGATCTTGTCCGGGTCCCGGGCGTGCATCACGGCTATGCCGAAGGCCCCTTCGACTTTCGACAGGGCCGCCGCGACTGCACTCTCGAGGTTGTCCTCGAACGCCTCCTCGATCAAATGGCAAAGGACCTCCGTGTCCGTTTCGGTGCCGAATTCGTGGCCCAGCTCCACCAGCTTCACCCGGAGCACGTCATGGTTCTCGATGATCCCGTTGTGCGCCAGAACGACCTGGCCGGACCCGTCGACGTGAGGATGCGCGTTGCGCGTTGTCGGCGAGCCGTGGGTCGCCCACCGGGTGTGACCGATTCCGACCGTCCCGCTCAGGGGTTCGTCGCGCAACCGTTCCTCGAGCGCGGTGATCTTTCCGGCCGACTTTCGCACCGCGATCCGACCATTCTCCAGCACCGCGATCCCCGCCGAGTCGTAACCCCGGTACTCCAGGCGATGCAGCCCCTCCAGCAGCAGGGGCTGCACTTCACGCGATCCTATATAACCTATGATGCCGCACATAACTCTCTCTTTGACAGACGGTTTTGCGCCCGGCTACGCTGGGCTGGTTTTCGTTGTATTTCTGCGGCAATCTGAGAATCCCGCCTGCGGGGCGTTGCGCCGTTTTGCGCTCGTTTACCGGCCGTCGTTCCCAAATCGTTCCCATCTTCACCGCGCCGCCCTTGCCGCTTCTGCCGGGCTGTCAACTAGCGCCTTGAGGTGTTCGCGGGCAAGGTGCTGGTACAGCATCGTGGTCGCTAGCTGCGAGTGGCCTACCGCTTCCTTGACCATCGTTACCGGCTTGCCCTCTGCGAGCCAGCTTGTCACCCGGCGGTGGCGTAGGTCGTGCGCCCGGAACCCCTCGGGCAACTCAGCGGCTGCGCGTGCCTTCTTCAAGCTATCCCGGATGGTGCGTATGCGCTGGCCGGCAACGTAGGTTCCACGGGTCCGCTCGTGGTGGAGCAGCCAGGGCGAGCGCTGGCCGTTGTAGGTAGCCAGCCGGTAGCGGGCCGCGTGATCGCTGAGCGCCTCCCCTAGCCTGGGGGTGAGCGGTACCCATCTTCCCTTCCCGCTCTTAGTCCGGTGCCCGTTGCTGCCGCTATCCACCCACAAGAAACCGGCCTGGGTGTCAACGTCCTCCCACTTGAGCCAGAGCGCCTCAGAGTGGCAGCGCATCCCCGTCTCGCCTAGCAGTAGCACCCAGAGCCACAACATCGGCTTGGGCTCGCACTCGGTCAGCAGCCGCTCGAATTGCTCATCCGACAGGATTACTGGATCGCGGCTGTCGTATTTCGGAGCCTCAACCCGGCTCACCGGGTTTCCCTCCCGGTACTCGAGCGCGTCCGCCATATGGAACATCTTATGCAAAACGGCCCTGTCACGTTCCAGGGTGCGGCCATGCAGCGGACGCTCGAGGGCGTCACCGTGGGGGCCGTGCGTCCGCCTCCACGTCAGATACTGGCGGATATGCGCGGCGTGGATCTGCTCAATAGGCGGGTCGCGCCGCATCTCAACGAAGTACACCCGAATCGGCTTCAGCGCGTCGCGGTAGCACGCCTGGCTGCGCGGTGCCAGGAGCGGCAGATGATGTTGCTCGAATTCCGACAATAGCTCCGACATCCGAACACCGGTCGGGAGCCCCGCCCTGTACCGCGACTCCTCCCGTTCCAGCTCCGCGTACTTCTCGCGCGCAAACCGCTCAGCGTCCCGTCTGCTGCACGCGAGCGTGTACTTGTGCCGCTCGCCCGCAACGCACAGGTGCACGCGGTAGGAGCCGGCACGCTTCTCGATGTGGCCGGGGTGGTTCTTTCTACGACTCATGATCTTCCTCCTTGGAGAACTCCCCCGAAAGGCCAAAGTATCTGAGATACAGGACCGAGAGTTGAGCTAGAATGGCCGAACCAAATTCGCCCGAACCTTGCGGACGGATGGCCAGCGCCTGGCCAAAGTTCGCGCGCACGAACTCCCGTATTTCAGTGAAGTCCGGTTCTAGCTTTTCTGGATCGATCGAGAGACGAGCCGGCAAGTCACCGTCCGGCGGTTTGGTACCGACGGTCGCCCGAGATGTGTAGAGAGATCGATAGTACCTAAACAGGAACTGCCTCAAGCAGGAGCGGATTTCTGTTGGGAGCGAGAGGAATGGTGAGTACTCGTCGTCTATATGAGCGCTGATGAAAGTCCGGAGGTTGCTAGTGAACACCTCGTAGACTTCCTGGCCTCGGTCCAGCGATTCCCATTCTTCTTTTTCCTCCTCTATCGATTCCCACAACGCTTCGTTGTCGGTGAGTTCTTGGTCTATTTGAGTCATCTCACCTTCACCCGACGCTAGCCACTCAGCGCGCACGCCAAGGATCTTAGCCGCAGTAGCGATCCACTCTGGGCGTGGCTGCACTTTCCCGACCACGTAGTCGTAGACGCTCGAATAGGTGTGACCTCTGACCCCTGTCTCTTCTAATGCGAAAGCAAACGAGCGAATGCTGCGGTGATCTTGGCGCTCTAGGGCCTTCCGAAGACGTCCGCCTATTTCCGCAGCTCTCTTGCGTCGGTGTTCTCTGATCGACATGTCCGCACCCAAGAAAAGTGGACTATCTAGGATACCCTTGACTATTGATTATCGAGATGTTAAACTGCCGAATCAAGGATAATGCTGTTCCGGTTTATACACAAGAGTGGGAGCACGGAGAGAGCGAATGAGGCGTAAACCAGAAACGATCTCAACCCGCGTAACGGTCGAAGAAAAGGCGCTGATCGAGACGGCTGCGACGGCCGAAGGAGTGCCCGTCTCAGAGTTCCTGCATTCCGTCGTGGTTCCGGCCGCGTGCGAGCGGGTCTCACAGCTACTGGGCAACCAACAGGGGAGGACCGATGAAGCCGAAGAAGCAGAATGAGGAGCGCGACCAAGAGCGAGATGGCTCAGACGTCACCGATCTCGCTGCGAGCGATCAGGAGCCGATGGTCTCTTACCTCACCATCCCCGTGGCGTTCGGAATGGCGGTCGTGCTGGAGGAGATACCGGGCACCGGATTCGAGGGACTGGCAATTGGATGAAACGGAAGGGCAGATGGATCACAGTCGACGTCAGCCTACTGAACCCTCAACACAAGTTGCATCCGGCGGCGCGTGGAGAGAAAGCCTGTCGGGCACTTGCCTGGATCGACCTCCTCGCAATGGCAGCGTGGCGAGACTACGGCGGACGCAATCGGGGAGAAGTGCGAGTCGCAGAACGGTTCCTGGCCAAGCGGTGGAACTGGTCTCGCGACAAGGTGCGCCGGTTTTTGGACGAGTTGGAACGGGAAGGCGCGATCGTGCGTAAGCCCCACGAACGACCCCGCGAACCGACCACCCTGATAATATGCAACTATTGCTTTTACCAGAATCCGCCAACCACGAACGAGACCGCGAACGAGACCAAAGTAGTACCTATACAGATACAAAAAGAAAGTCCTCCCAAAATCACCGGTTCGGTCGTCGCCGAATCGGACGTCCAGGCTGTCTTCGAATACTGGCGCACCCGCCGAGCCGAAGTGACCAGCAAGACGAAGGGCGCACCGATGAAGCTCATCCCGAAGCGCGAGAGGGCGATCCGCGGACGGCTCGCCGAGGGCTACACGGTCGAGGATCTCAAGCTGGCGATCGACGGCTGCCTCACACGCGACTGGCACATCCGAAACAATCACACCGACGTCGAGCTGATCTGCCGCGATCAGACCAAAGTCGAGCAGTTCCTCGGATTCGCCGACGACAAAGGCGGCGCCCAGGGCGGGCGCACGTTCCAGCTACTCAAATGACCACTCCCGTAAGCTCCACACCGGATGCCTATGACAGAATCAACCGCGCCCTGCGGGGTCGCCGATCTGCTGAGTGTCGGCGAACCGGAACGCCACTTCATCGAGCAGGCGAAGCCCGTCGACGCCGTACCCACACCGCTACCGACCTGGAATCGCCATTGCCGCGACGATGGCGGGGGCGTCGGCCTCGCCCGCGGCTGGCACGTGACGGTGGGTGCGAACACGGGCCACGGGAAATCGCTGCTCGGGCTGAACATGGCCGCGACCGCGATCGAACACGGCGAACGCATAGGGTTCCTCTCACTGGAGATGTCGAAGGCCCAAATCGCTACGCGTCTCTATGCGATCTGCACTCGGACGTCCGTCGAACCCCTGGAACGTGGAGAGACTTTCTCGCCCACCGTGGCCAACCAGGTCGCCCTTCAGATAGCGGAGATCCGGGAGCGGACAGGCGGCTCATTCTTCGTGAACGAGCAGCCTGTCTACGACCTCGACCGCTTGGATGCACTGATGCGCTACTTCCACGAGGAGCACGGCTGCCGGTACTTCGTGATCGACTACATCCAGCTCGTGGGCGCCCGCGACTTCGATACCCTGCTCAAGCAGGTGACGAACGCGTCGAGCCGCGTACGCGAGTTCGCCAAACGCCGCAACGTCATCACGGTCGGGCTCTCGCAGTTCAACCGGGAGACGAGCAAGGACTACACTCGCTCACCCATTCCTCAGAGCCTGCTGGGTGGGTCGCCGCTCGAAAACGATTCGGACCAGGTACTGCTACTCGACCACAAGCACAAGCGGCACAAGGAGACCGACCACGGGGCGCAGACGTATGCGATCCTGGGCAAGAACAGACACGGTTCGCCAGGCGAGTTCCCGATCGAATGGGACTTCCGCACGCTGCGGGTCCGTGAGCGATGAGCGATGCGAACCGAAAACCTTGACCACAAAATTGATAATTATCTGGCCAGCGAAAGGTGCTGTAATGACTGACGTTACAAGGGCGTGGGAACACGATGGGAACAAACGGGCGGCCTAGGAGCCTGTCGGACGTGCGAAACTGGCTCGCTGGCGCGCCGCCGGGCACGGTCGTTCCCGCAGAGGCCATGCTGGCCGCGATCGAGTCCGCAAACGAGGGCCGGGACAACTCCTCGGGGCCGTTTGAACGCCCCAGTGAGCCGTCTGGACGCATAATCGACGCGCAGTTGTCCTGGCGGGAGAAGCTGTGGCTCGTGCCCGCTGAAACGCGTGTAGGCGCCAACGAACTCTGCGAGGCGCTTGGCCGTTCGAAGCACTGGCTCTACAGACATACGGGACCCTCGGCCGAGAACCGCATCCCGCACCGGAAGCTCGACGGCGAGCTGGTGTTCGCGGTCGGCGAGGTACGGACGTGGATCCGTGAGAACGAGCACGTGATTGAGGCGGCGCCGATGGAGTCTACGGAACTGGAACGGGCGATCTAGACGAAGTGAGGATACTGATGGAGAAGGCAACGGTTGAGCAGGTCAAGGAGCACGGGGTCGACGGCACCGCGCGCGCAACATATCGCAGGTACGCCGAAGAGTGGGCACGGAGAGCTGGGCTCGATGAGTGGAAGGGTCGAACGTCGCGACTCATAGGCGGGGGCTCTCCAGACATACGGGCTGAGGTTCTACACGAGTGGGAGGAGCTGGACGATTGGCTCTATAGCCGAGTGTGGCCGAACGGCTACCGGGAGATCGTGGCGGCGCTCAACAACTTCCGGGCAGTGCTCGCGGGCTTTCTGCACACGTTCATGAATCACGCGGACCAGCAGGGGAAGATGTACTTCACGCTGGAGTTCTACCGGATCCCTAAGTGGAATCCAGGACTGTACGAGGCACGGCTGCAGGAATTCAACACGCACACCGATCTGGTCGCGGACTTCGTGTTGGAGTTAACGCGCGCTGCCAACCTCGTGTGCGACCGGGTGAGGGAAAGCTTGGATCCTGCCTTCCGTC
>JBDHHR010000061.1:0-9709 GCA_039589295.1 Gemmatimonadota bacterium
GGCGCGCTGGACCGCCATTCCCCCCACGAAGGCGTAGTCTGCCCAATCCAGATCATCGGACGCCAGGGAACGGACGTTCAGATCGACCAGGCGCTTCTCCCAGTCGTTGGGCAGAAGCGAAGCCACCGTTAGAAGCCCCAGAGGCGGCAGTGCCGCCTTCTTCCGCACGAAGGGAAGCGCGTATTGAAAGCTCCAGAAGGTCGCTGGAAACTCGGGGTGTATCAGCAGCGCGTTCATGGCATTTGACGACAGAGAACGACGTATGCTCACGCCGAACAGGAACGGTGAGGCGGGACAGGCCCAGCCTCTCTTCTAGGGCCCGACGGTCGATACAGCCTTCTGGTTCAGACTACAACGAGGATGGCTCGCCGCAAGGCTTCGTGCGCTGGGGAGGAGGAGTGTGCTGCCCATCCGCGTTCTCTCACCCTGCGTGAGGCCGCGGCTTCTGGGCGATGAGTTGCTCCAACTGTTCCCAGACTTCGGGCCTGATGCTGTCCGCGAGCTCCTCGCTCTTCTTGCCGAGCATCACGGCGATCGCGCTCGTGTCCAGGCCGGCGATGCGGCACTCTTCGATCAAGGCGGTGAAATGAATCCGGGCTTCCCGGATCATCCGACCGAACAGGGTCGCGCCGTCCCCGCGCTCTCCTAGCGCCAGGGCCAGCAAATAGAGATCTCGAGCGCCGTCGAGCCGTTCAGCCAGGTATTCCTTAGCCTCTTGGGGTGGGCGCTCCCGAGCGGAATGTGGATGATCAGTCACGGCGTGGCTCTCCTGTGATGTGGCGGGTCGCTGTTGCGGCACTTTGGCTTCTGCGCTCGTCGGGGCGTGGTGTGGCGCGTGCAGTGAGTATACGCAGGCGAGGGCACTATCGCTGGCCTAACGGACGAGTGCCGAAGGTGAACTGACTTGGCTCGCAGCCACGCGGTTCTCTGCCCTGACCGAACCTACCTCCTTCTCAGCCGGCGTTGGCACGCAGGGGAATTCAATGGCATGTGCTGGTAGAGGCGATCGCTACGCGCGAGGCGAGATCGAGGAAACCAGCGACCCACGGCCGCCTTACACAGGCATCTAAACCCGGACCATTGCAGATATTAGGGTTGATAAGTCTGTTGCATGCTTCGGGGTGGGATGGGTGATAGGTTTTTGCATAATCTATGCGCGGTGACTAGATTTCGCGGGCGGTGAGGGTTTTTGGCAAGATCCCAGCACCGTGAACCGTGAATGCTTTTTGCGATTCGGGTTGTCGAGTGAACGGTATCTGCGAACCGTGATTAGTTTTGGCGATCGTCCCAAAAGCGTGAAGCCATGAAACACTTCAAGGGAAGACAGCTCCCCGAGTCCGGCGAGCCTGTGGGCTATGCAGCCCTCGTGGACAGGTATGACCTCCAAGTCCCCCTGCCATCGCGTTTGACCGCCATCGCAAGACGCCATCACCCGGAATCCACGCGCGAATGGCAGATGCTCACCCCAACACACGCCCCCGACGAGAGTCTCCAGGGGCAGCTAGAGTTCGCGGTCAAGTGGGAGGGGGTGAGCCTCGGTGTGTTGTTGGCTCTCTTCCGCCGGCTCGACCCGCACGAAATCGTTCGCATCATCCACGACAAACCGACGGGCGCCTATGCGCGGCGCATCTGGTTCTTGTACGAGTGGCTGACTGACGTACGGTTGGAAGTCCCAGACGCCGGCAAGGTGCGAGCCGTCCCCGTGCTGGATCCAGCACAGCAGTTTGCCTCCGAGGAAGGACCTCTGTCTCGGCGCCACCGAGTTCGGAACAACCTCCCCGGTACAAACCAGTTCTGTCCACTCGTTCGTCGTACCCCCGAGCTCGACCGCTACGTCGGGATGGGTCTCAACACCAAGGCCCTGGAGGTCATTGGGCGTACCCACCCAGATGTCGTCCGGCGCGCCGCCGCGTTTCTCCTGCTGGAGGACAGCAAGGCTTCCTTCGAGATCGAGGGTGAGCGGCTATCTCAGGACAGAGCTTTGCGATGGGGTCAGGCCATCAGGGATGCTGGCCAGCGCGACCTCACGGTAGAGGAACTCGAGCGCCTTCAGGAGATGGTCATCGGCGACGCAAGGTTCGTCCCGCTTGGTTTGCGAACTGAGGGTGGGTGGCTTGGCGATCGCGATCGACGGACGGGCGAACCGATCCCAACTCATATCAGCGCGCATCACAAGGATCTGCCGGATCTCATGCAAGGCGTGGTGGAATACGAGCGGCGGACCGAAGGCTCGTCGGTCGACCCGGTAGTGGTGGCCGCCGCGCTGTCATTCGGGTTCGTCTACATACATCCGTTTGAAGATGGAAATGGACGCATCCACCGTTGGCTTGTCCACCACGTACTGGCTCGAGCCGGCTATAATCCGCCTGGCCTGGTATTCCCCGTCAGCGCTCCGATGCTGAGACGAATCGAGGATTATCGCGACGTTCTGGAGAGCTACTCCGTGCAAGTCCTACCGCTCGTTGAGTGGCGGCCGACCGAGCATGATAACGTCGAGGTGTTGAATGAGACGGGCGATTACTACCGGTTCTTTGATGCCACATGGCACGCAGAGTTCCTCTATCGGTGCGTCGAAGAAACCGTTACCCAGGATCTGCCACGCGAAGTGGAGTACTTGGAGGGATACGACGAGTTCTCCAAGCGCGTGCAGGACGAAATCGCGGACATGCCAGAGCGGATGATCAACCTCCTCTCAAGGTTTCTCGAGCGGAACGGCGGTTTGTTGTCCGAGCGGGCACGAACTCGGGAATTCGAGCAGCTGTCCGCCGAGGAGGTCCAGCACATCGAGGAGCTCTATGCCCGGTGCTTTCCCAAACTACCACCGGAGCCGGCGGGCTATCGCTGGACGTCGGCCTGACGTGGTTGTCCGGCCGCAAGAGGACCACTCGTAGATGGGCCCTTATCGCCTGCGCCGTGCCCTTCTTCACCAGCGGCCAGTGACCGCGGCTTACCGATCTCGCGCGTGCGCGGAGCGCATTTCCCCATTACTCTCCCCACCTGCCCAACCCCCGAAAGCGCTGAAAGCCTCCAACGCGAGACGTTGCAAGACTTTCTGAGTATGGAGCCGATCGGATTCGGCGCGAAGCGTTAGCGAGCGCAAGCGAGGACCGCGTAGCGGCCGCAGCTTCCACCCGACCTCCTGCTCGCAAAGAGTCGGCGGCACCCCGGTGGACCACGGTGAGCCCCGAAAACCGGGCTGATTCGCGTTTCTGACCCCGATAGACCACGGTCCAGCCACGGTAGGCAACGGCACAATCTGTGTCACAATCCCGAGCGGGCGGGAGCGTCCGGAGGTCGCCTGGGGCGACATCGAGCCAATGGGATTCGAACGGGATCAGGGGGCATCGGCTCCCCCGTCCTTCTCGATCCACACCTGCTCGAGGAGCAAGGGAAGGGGCGTGTCAGTCGGCATTTGCCCACTCGTATTCTGCAGTCCGCTGACCCTCCGATGGGCTGCAAGGTAGCGAATTCGGGGATGCAGGAAGGTGATCGGCATTTCGGCTCCGACGATCCTCCAGAGTTCCCGCATATACCCGTCCGCTTCATCGCGATCGATCGTAAACCAGACTGCATCCCGGAGTCGACTGACTTCGGGGTTCACGTACCCTGAGATCGGAAACTCGCCAAACTGCTCTATGTAGTTGTATGTGTCGATTGCCGCGTCAAAATCGTGGTCGTGAATCCTCTCTCTCAACACGTTGCGCTCGTGCGTGCTGACGTCCATCCGGACCCCCACGCGGCGGAACTGATCCTGGATGTACACGGCCTGCGCCGACGTTTCCTCGGAGGTGCGGAGCGTGAACCGAAAGTCCTGACCATTCCTGTCGAGGATGCCATCGCCGTCTCCGTCGACCCATCCTGCGCTGGCAAACAGTCGGGAGGCGCGATCGGCATCGAACGGCAGGGGGTCGGGCACCATGCCCTGAACATGATGACGCTCGGTCGCCGGGACATCGAAGACGGCGAGGTTGCCCGGATAGTTCAGGACCCGGTGCAGTTCGCGCCGATCGATGGACATGGTGAGCGCCCTCCGTACCGCAGCATCGCGAAACAAGGGGAGGCGATGGTTCCAGGCAATCGCAACCTGGTGTTTATATTGCGCTCTGTGGTAAATTCGGAATCTCGGATCCTCAGAAAGTCGGATCGCCTCCACAGGCGTGATCAGGGTCGCGACGTCCACGTTTCCGCCTAACAGCTCGGTCAGGCCGTTCCCCCCATATCGGAGCACGATGGTCGGAACGTTCGGCGCCGGCCCATAAAAGTCAGGGTTTCTTTCAAGCTCGGTCATCACCTGCGGAACGTGGCGTTTGTACCGATAGGGACCGTTCCCGACGGGCTGTTTCCAGAACGGCCAGCCGAACAGCTCGTCGACATCGAGGTTGGCCAACGAATGCCTCGGCAGAATGGGCAACCAGTTGAATGTGGAGATCGTGGCGGGAGGCGGGTCCGGGAACGTGATCCGCAACGTGTGGCTGTCGAGAACCGTAATGGTCTCGAACCACCGGTACTCGTACCAAACATCGGGTCGTGTCCACAGCTCGAGGCTGAACTTCACATCATCAGCCGTGACCGGGACGCCGTCGCCCCAATGAACACCCTCCCGCACATGCACCGTCCACTCCGTGTAGTCGGGTGTGTGCTCCCAGCGGTCCAGCAGTCGTGGCTCCGGGTCAGTGTCGTCCTCGGGGCCGTCAGCCAGTCCAAGGAATACGAAGAACCAGTTGAACTCCGCGGAAGTCGGACCGAGCTCGCGCTCATCACTATCCGGCACATGAATGGTCAACGCGGGGCTCCCGGTCTCGTTTCCACCGACACCCTGACCGCATTGGGCATTGGCCAGCGCGACCAGACAGATGCAGGCCGCGAGCACACTCCGAGTAGGACGACGCATACTTCGACTCCTTGGAAGGTGGCACGGGGGAGGATCATTAGAACAAACATGCGAGCCAGCCGGCCCGCAAGAGCCCGAGAGAAGAGGAAGTCCTTGAGATTTAAGAGCTGAGCCTACGGGGGCTTCTTACGTGTTGCGGCCCACAACACGCTACGTGCCGGTTGAATCCTCATGAGCCACGTGATTGCTGCGCACGGTTACGAGGCGCGGCACTTTCGGGTACACGAGCCCGATTGAAAGCCACGGCGGCCAGGGTCACGAAACCGCCGACCAGACCTGAGTGCGGTTGGGGGGCCGTGAGACTTGCACGCTCTCGACCAGTCCCAGACACCCGAACATGTAGACTCGACATGTACACCCCTCCCACCACCGGGCAGAGGGCGGGAGGCTTACATGCTTGGGATGATTACGGTTAGAGCAATGGAGCCGATCGGATTCGGCGCGAAGCGTTAGCGAGCGCGAGCGAGGACCGCATGGCGGCCGCAGCGCCTACCCGACCTCCTGCCTGCAAAGCGGCTGATCGGTAGGGCCGGAAACAACAAAACGTTGCAACCACACGTTGTTGCGGGCGTCCTTGTCGTTTCCGGTCTGGGGATAAATCGCACGATGTAGCGAGGTTTCTCCCCACTCTTCTCCCTAATCCTCTGCCTGACGAGACTCGCCCCTCAGAGAACTCGATCTCCGAGGCGTACGGCGGTCTCGACCCGTGGGAATCTCGGACTCGTCTTTCAAGAGACGAGATCTTCACGCACGCCGCGCGTCGCATTCGGATGCCCTGGTCACGCGGTCGAACCCCTCCCAAGGAGCATGCCGACAACCGCCCCCGCGACGCCGAAGCGCACGGCATTGACCAGGGAATCCACGAGGGTCGAGGCGAGGGTCGAGACATTCGCGGTCCCCAGCCAGACGAACCCGATGGAGAGCGCGACGAGGAACCCGAAAATCGCGCCCTTCTGGATTCCCTCTCCGACGGTGCGAACGCCGGCCCACCCGAGGACCACCGCCAGGGTCAGCGCAGCGAGGAACTCGCCGATTACCAGCCATGGCCAGTCGGGTGACTCCTTCATCGCCCCGGGGATGCTGCCCGTGCTCGCCGCGTAGAAGTCCATCAGCAGCCAGCCGTAAAGCAGGAATGACAGGACGAACAACACGACGAAGCCGGCCGCTGCCGCAATCAAGGTCTTGGAGCTCATGGTGCTCTCTCCTTGGATCGTGGTTCCCCGCACTCACGCCCGTCCACCGATGTAGTGGCTGGATGGTCTCGAGGCCAGCATGCGCGCTAAGGCGCGACCCATCCCGACAACGGAGCCGACGGCGACCGGTGCCCACAGCGGACGGACGACCATGCTCGGAGGCCGCCCGGGTGGTACGGCCTCTCTGGCGTCCGCGCCTCGCTTCCCCCGACCGCGGCGACCCCCTCGCACGCACAAGTGGTCATCCCTGCCGACCAGCCATCGTTCGCTCACAGATTCTTGCCCGCGTGATACTTCCCAGGTTGCCGTGGGATTCCCCCAGCGCGACACCGACAGAGCCGGGACACTCGCAGCCCAGTGCTCGCCCGAACATGTAGGATCAACATGTAGACCCCTCCCACCACAAGGTGGGCGGCAGGAAGGCTACGTGGTTGGGACGATTGCGGTTAGAGGAATGGAGCCGATCGGATTCGAACGGAGGACGGATCTGCCCGGCTTTTCTTTCTGACTCGGATCATAACCTAGGATCTCAGAAGAGTCAGAAGATTCGTCGGACCCTAACGAACAAGCGCTCTCCCAGCCCGAAGCTAGATCCCGCCGCACAGACACCGGGTGCCGGTGGCCCGCGCGAGATACAGCCAGCTCAGCGGTCTCAGCCGGGGTGTAGGGCAGCTGCTGGCACGCATATCAGCGGAAGTGCCTGTCGCCTTAGTCGCGGGACCCGGCCCATAGCCTGTCGCTGCGTAGATCCAGACTGAAGACCCAGCGCTCGATCAAATCGAAGGAGAGCGCACCGTCGATGATCAGGGGCCGAATCACCGCAGGAACCGGGATCGAGCCCAAGCCGGAGATGGTCAAGGGGAGGGAATCGACCGTCACGGCACCTTGGCCCTCTAGGACCCCTTCCTGCTCCTCCGAAAGGTTGACGCCGAATAGCTCGACGACATCCGGGGACAGCTGCACGCCCGCGATGTTGCCGGTATCGAACTGCAGCCACAAACGTTGCCCGTCAGCGTCTGCGCCGACGTACACGACGATGCCCGAACCACTCTGACCGGTCGATACTTGAATGGGGACGGGGGACATGGTGGCGGTACGACTCTGGAAGCTCTGGTCCGTCTCGACCGTAATCTGGCTCTGAGCCAGATCCAGCGTGACGAGCTCGTCATCAAAGGACTTGAGCGAGATCACGCCGTCCAGCGGTGGAAGTTCTTCTGGAAGCACTGCGCCGACATCCCAAACCGCTACGGGCTGAGGACCGGTGGCGTAGTCGCCGATCCGGAGTCTGACCTCTGCGCAGGTCTCGAAGTCAACGCGCTCCCCGCTCATGCGGAAGCCGACCGAGCGACCATAGGGGTCGCACCCAACCTCTTCAGCCAGAGCGGGCGAGATGATGGTCTGTCCCCCGCCTGTGTCGAAGAGGAAGCGTCGAGGCTCACCCAGGACCGTCACCGTAACGGACCGCAGCTCTCGGAAGTACGGCTCGAGGTTGATCACGTGAACGCTTTTGGCGTCCGGCGGAGGTGAGGACTCGGCACAGGCTTCAACAGCGAGAAAGCCAAGCACGAGAAAGCCACCAACGCGAGTGCTTGGACCGGGTCTTGACTTCAGCTGCATCTCAATCCCCTGGGGAGTGCGGCATAACGGTTCTGCGATTCTGTCAAGGATCAATGTGGTCCGGGCGTGCGGGACGCGCGACCTCGGGGACGCCGCCGCCAGCGGCAATCGCTGGTTACGCGGCGCCGAGGGCTGTGATCGTTGCTTCGATAGGGTTGCGGTAGCCGAGCGGTTTGCAGGGTGTCTCGGCGAGGAAGAGTTCGAGTTCGTTGAGGTAAACGGTCTCGGTGGCTGCGTAGAAGTAGTGCTCCGCTTGAAGGACGAAGTCGTTCATGGACCCCAACACGCTACGGTTCGCAGTCGAGCCAAAGGGCATCGTCTCCATGCCCGCGATCTCCGCCATGCTTACCGTCGGCGGGACCCCAACGGTTATCAAGAGGTCCCCCACCGCGTCGCGAAGTCGCTCACGCAAGCGTCCGGAATCTTTGATCGGTACCACCACTGTAAGCAGCGTTCGCTCAGACGTGCAGATGACCAGCCGATGTCGGTCTACGTTCAGGAGGTTGGCGTACCAGTCGCCGAGCTGATTCGTAGGGACTGGCAGGTTCGACTCCGGAGATTGCCGAAGTCGCTTGAGTAACCGACCGGTGCACCGCAGAGATGGCATCTAATCCTCAAGTGGGAGCGCTGCATAACCCATACACGATTCTCCTGCGGACCACGGTGCTGAGTGGGCGCTCGGCAGGCAAGGACGATCGCGAACAACGGGCGAACATGTAGAACGAACATGCAGAGCCGCTGACAGCTCCCGAAACGAAGGGAGGCGAAAGCCCTTGAGATTCAAGGGCTGAGAGGAATGGAGCCGATCGGATTCGAACCGACGACCTCCTGCTTGCAAAGCTCCTGCTGTACCCCCGCTTTTTCGCTGTCTTAGCGAACCTCCGGGCTTCCCTTCGCTGCCCTAGCGAACTCCATCTGCGGTTTTCGCGGTTCTAGCGAGGGCGAACATATAGAGGAACATGTAGACCGTCTGCACTCGGACGAGCGGTTGGACGGTAACCAAGGGGAGGATCTTGACCGAACTACACACTCACCGAGTGTGTAGTTGAGAGTCCCTCGATGCTCGCTGGCGAGGCCTGCCGTGGAGCTGCCTACCGTTGCTCCAGGGCGTCGCAGCCGCGCCCCGGAGCGGTAAGCGGCTGCGGAGCTAGTGACCTCTGCTCTCGAGCGGAATCATGATGTGCGCGTACGGCGTGTCAGGCCACATGATCCACGGTCCGCCGTTCAAGTGATCTGTGGAGATGTTCTCCAACAAATCGGCATCCGGCACGAGCATCATGAGATGCGGGCCGACGTCGGTGACCCAGTCCTCGGGTCCAGTGGGATCCGTCGCGTATGGATCGCTGTTGCTGACCGGCGTGTCACCCTGGAGCATGTACGCGAAGCCGATTTCGGTGTAGGCGGGCTCCGTCTGGTTTACATACGCGTCCAAGAAGCTCATCCACGCCTCCGTGATGCACCATGGATCGGTTCCCGGGGTGTCCGGCCTGTCGGGCAGGCAGGTCCAGTTGTTCGTACCGGCCCGCAGCTCGTTCATGCCCCAATCCATGATTTGGGCATCAGCGGAAATGGACGCTGGAGCAGCGCTCATGGCGCTCTCGATCTGAGCCTTCAACTGCGGCGAAGCGAATTCCGCCTCTTGTGCCATCAACATCGCGGGCGCGGCGGCAACGAGGAGCAACCCAACGAAAAGGTGACGATAGTTACGAGACATCATGACCTCCTTGTGGCGGTATGGACAGGACGACGCAAAGGCCGTCTAACGGATCATCGGGCTTTGATCTTCTTATTCTTGGTTTCCGCGCCACCTGCTTTGATGGCGACCCTTGCGGGTCAACGCCCGAGGAAGAAAAAAAGAAGGGGCGGCACGAAGCGCGCGCCGCCCTCTTTTGTGAACAGACCGGCCCTTAGTTGCGCGCCGGGATCGTGTGGAAGGTCGAGTTGGACACTTCGTAGGTACGGACCACGGGGGTTCCCTCGACGACCTCCGCCAGACCCTTCAGGACCT
>JBDHHR010000062.1:0-10928 GCA_039589295.1 Gemmatimonadota bacterium
AGGCAGCTTGGGAGCATGGACCTTGCCCATCGTGTACACGGCGGTTCTGACCACCATGTTCTCCACGTCGCTGACGGTGATCGACGGCTTCCCCAGGGCCATAGAACGTGCGCTCCGGGTGGCGTTCTCCGACGCGCCCGGTGAAGTGGCGCATGCCGGAACACAGACGGAGCAGCCTTACGGCGGAACGGGTCGACCGTACTGGTCGGCCATGCTCGTGCTGGCGCTCGGCACGGTGGTCGTACTGTCCGTTTTTCCCGGGTCCCTGACGGCGATGGTCGACTTCGCGACCATAGTATCCTTCATGACCGCGCCGCTCCTGGGATACCTGAACCTGAGGGCCGTAACCTCCGCCGAAGTGCCCTCGGCAGAGCGGCCCGGCCCCCGACTGGTGGCGCTCTCCTGGATCAGCTTGCTGGTACTGGGAGCGTTCGCGGTGGTCTATCTGGTGGCCAGGGTCGCGTAACGGCATCCACTGGCACCGGTCCCTGCGTGGCCGCAGGTGCGGCTCAGGGATGGAATCCGCACGAGTCATTGCTTTCTGCTATCCACGAGGCTACAGGGGGTCGCCGGCCGCCATCCGGACCGCCAGCGTCGTCGACACTTGGAATCGACCGTCTCTGCCGATTCTCAGGCGCCGGCCGCTGGTGTTCTCCATCGTAACGGTCAATGCGCGTGGTGCTACGGGAATGGGGGCCGAGCATGGCTCGCTTCCTGCGCACCAGACAGTCCGTGAGGGGGCCGAGACCTGCGCCCGGTGAAGTTCCCCGAGGCTCCGGCGGAGACCGCACGGTGACGATAATGGGGCTCGAGCCGTCTAGAGGAGTGAGCAGGCGGCTGGAGTCGTCCAACGGAACGCAAATGGAGCGCAGAGCGAGGCGGGACTTGCCATCGACGGTGAAAGCGGCCACTCTTTAGTGTCTCGCCTATCTGCGCCAAGCTGAACTCTGGGCCAGGTAGTCCAGGTCCAGGAAAAAGGCGCATCTGAAGTGAATCATCCGGCAAGTAAAGTCGACCAACCGGCTGCGTTGAGGGCAGCCGTACCGGAGGTATTCGACCTCCGCCCGCAGCGCGATGTCGTGAACAGACGAGTCTGGCGCGAGCGGGTCCGCCGCGCGATCCGTGTGATGACTCTCCTCTCCGGCGAGGCCGTGGCGTCAGGCACGGCGGTCCTGGCGGCGTTGCTGCTCGGCGGGGAAGCGGGCCGCCCGACAGCCGTATGGTCGCTCTTCCCTCTCGTGTTTCTGCTCGCGGTCGGCGGGCAGGCTGTCATGCATACATACGGCCCGGCCAGAGAGCGCCGCGGCTACCTGCGCTCGGCCCTGGGAGCGATGGTGAGCGTCGGCTACCTGTACGTTCTGGGCCTGTTGTATCCCTCCTTCCGGTTGGCAGGAGGAGAATACCTTGTTCTGGCCCTGGGCCTCGGCGCGGGGTTCGCCCTGGTACGGCTGGCCGTTGAGTATCTCATCCGGCACATCTACAGCAGGGAACTGGGGCGTCGCCGGACGCTGATAATCGGCAAGCACGAGGCGGCGTGGAACATCAAGGTCCACATGATCGCCAGCGATGACAGACAGGCGCACGTTGTGGGCCACCTGGCTCCCGACGGAGAGGAGGACCCGACGGCGCTCGGAGGGCTCCACGAGCTGCGGGACCTGATCGAGGAGCACGATATCCGGAGCGTCATCGTGTCGGCACAGCTCGACTCGGAAGACTTCAAGGAAGTGGTGCGCTGCTGTCTCCTGCACGGCGCCTCGGTCAGCGTGGTCCCGGCCGAGTTGAGCGCCATTCCGTGCAGGTTCTCGAGCCAGCAGCTGGCGCTGATTCTGCTCGCGCCGCTCGGGCTGCTCATCGCTGCCGCGATCAAGCATGACTCGCCAGGGTCAGCCATCTTCCGCCAGAAGAGGCTCGGCCTGGGTGGCCGACCTTTCTGGGTTTACAAGTTCCGCAGCATGCGACCGGAAGCGGAGAAGGTGCTGGAGGCCGACCCGTTCCTGTACCGCCGCTACGTCGAGAACGATTACAAGCTGCCCGTGGATGAGGATCCGCGCATCACGCGCACGGGGCGGTTCCTGCGCCGCACGAGCCTCGACGAGCTCCCGCAGCTCGTCAACGTGCTAAAGGGAGACATGTCGCTGGTAGGACCGCGACCGGTGGTGCCCGACGAGATCGAGCACTACGGGCCGGATGCCCGCGTTTTCCTGGCGGTCAAGCCGGGCCTGACAGGCCACTGGCAGATCAACGGCCGCAGCGACGTCGGTTATCCGGAGAGGGCCGAGCTGGATATCGATTACATCACGAACTGGACCCTGGGCGAAGACCTCAGGATTCTCGCGGGTACCTTTAGGGCAGTACTAAGCCGCCAGGGAGCGCATTGACATCCGAGTCTGGACAGCGACGAGTTCCAGATGCGCCAGGCGATCGCAAGCAGCGTGATCGCCTTTTCACATACCTCTCACCATTGAGCTTCGGAAGCTCCGGCCTGGAAGGTCACCTGTCGGAGATCTTCAGCAAGGCATCCGCCGCTTTGGTCCTCAAGATCCTGGGAGCCGGTTTCAAGTTCCTTTTCAACGTGCTCCTGGCGCGCTTCCTTGGGGCCGAGGGGGCGGGAGTCTATTTCCTTGCTTTGACGGTAATGATGGTGGCGTCTGTCGTGGGACGAATCGGTCTCGACAACTCCCTGCTGCGCTTCGCCGCCGTTTCGGCCGAGCGAGGCGACTGGAACCTGGTGCGTGGCCTGCGACGCCTGGGAATGGGAATCGCGCTCGTTCTGTCCGTCGCCGCCGCCCTCGGGATTCTCATCGCGGCTCCCTGGATTTCGACTCGCCTGTTCCATGAGCCCTTTCTCACCGGGCCTTTGAGGCTCATGGCCCTGGCGGTTGTTCCCTTCAGTTTGCTGACTCTGCAAGGAGAACTCCTGAAGGGTCTTCGGCGTACCGCCGGGGCTACACTCGTCCAGGGACTAGGCGTCTCGCTTGTTAGCGTGGTCGTGCTCGCGGTTGTGAGGGACCGGCTCGGGGTGAGCGGCGCGGTGATTGCACATCTGGCTGCGACCCTTATCGTTTTGTTCCTCAGCCTATTCCTGTGGAGATCCGCTGTTCCCAGTCGGACCGGGCCTCCCTCGGCGTTCGACGCGCGCCTGCTGCTTGCCACGAGCCTGCCTTTGTTCCTCGTCGCAAGCATGTATCTGCTAATGAACTGGACCGACACCGTCATGCTGGGAATCTGGCGCGAGAGTGGCGTCGTGGGTCAGTATGGCGTGGCTATGAGAACTGCAATGCTGACATCGTTCATCCTAGTTGCCGTGAACAGCATCGTCGCCCCGAAATTCGCGGCGCTGTACGCGGAGAACGACCGGCTGGCTCTCTCCGGTGTGGCACGCTATGCTAGTCTGCTGACGACCGCCTTCGCCCTGCCGGTCCTGGCGGTCTTCGTCCTGTTCCCACGCACCGTCTTGAGCCTGTTCGGGCCTCAGTTCCCAGAGGCTTCGACCGTTCTCGTAGTCCTCGCCGGTGCACAGTTCCTTAATGTACTGACCGGTTCGGTAGGCTACCTGTTGATTATGAGCGGCCACGAGAAGTTGATGCGGGACATCGTGATCGCGGCTGCTCTCTTCAACGTACTCCTGAATGCGCTGCTCATTCCACCCTTTGGGATCGAAGGAGCCGCGGTGGCCACTGGTACGAGCACGGTTACCCTGAATCTTTCCGCCTGGCTGGCTGTCCGCTTCAAGCTTGGACTTCTGGTCCTGCCCATGCCGGTCGGTCGGAATCGCTCCTCGGATGTGTCCTCCTAGACCGTTCGGGCCCGAACCTCGATCCGGGCGAGATGTTGACGGATGAGAATACTGTACATAGCCGGATCTGACCGTAGCGGTAGCACGTTATTGGCACGTTTACTCGGGACCGCGCCGGGCTTCTTCGCGGCGGGAGAGGTCTGGCACATCTTCGGCAGAGGGTTCGTCAACAACGAGCTTTGCGGGTGCGGTTCTCCATTCCGTACCTGCCCTTTCTGGGGAGGAGTGGCCGAACAGATCGCGCAACGGATTCCCGGCTTCGTCCCCGAAGAGATGGAGCGGACCACCCGCCATCTGGTTCGGATGAGGCGCCTACCGGCCCTTGTATTGGGGCACCAGTCATCAGGCTCTCGGCTTGAGATAGACACTTATGTTGAAGTGCTTCGGAATGTCTACAGCGTGATCGCCGAGGTCGCGAGGTGTTCCGTGTTGATAGATTCGTCGAAGAACGCTGTCTACGGGCACATGCTCACGCGAATGGCCACATACGACGTCCACGTTGTGCATCTGATCAGGGACAGTCGGGGTGTTGCCTTTTCGTGGGCCAGAAGAAAGAGAAGGCCGGAAGTCACAGAGCGGGTCGTGTACATGGACCGACACGGGCCGGTGAGGAGTGCGGCCGATTGGAGCATCTCTCAGCTGACAGCGGAGACGCTCAACGGTGCCACGGCAGGCTGCATCCGGCTGCGTTACGAAGACTGGGTACGTGACCCTGCATTCGCCGTGGAAGCCATGCGAGAGGTGATGGATCTTGACGGAACCCAGCGACTGGAAGCCTGGAGTGTCCCCGGAGCACATCTCGAGTTGGAGATTCAACATACTCTGTCCGGAAACCCGACGCGGTTCCAGAGGGGAGCGACGCTCTTGAGTGCCGACGAAGAGTGGGAATCGGCCATGACACCAGCCCGGCGTGCCGTGGTAACTGCATTGACCTGGCCGCTTCTGCGACGGTATGGCTACTATGGCAGAGGGACAGGGAGGCGCCCGTGAGGTTTTCCCTCATTCTCGGCACTCTCGGCCGCACGCACGAACTCGAGCGCTTTCTACAGCACCTCGAAGCACAGGAGTACGGCGACGTCGAGCTAATCGTCGTCGATCAAAACCCAACTGACCGTTTGACACCGATCCTATCCGCATACCAAAGCTCTTTCCGAATTGTGATGGCCCGAGCCCGACCGGGGCTCTCGCGAGCCCGGAACTTGGGCCTGACACTGGCCAGCGGCGAGGTCATCGCCTTCCCCGATGACGATTGCGCGTACCCGCGCTCGCTTCTGCGCCGGGTAGCTGAGTGGCTTCGATCGAACCCCGAGTTTGAAGGCATCTGCGGGCGTACCGTTGACTTCCAGGGGGGGCGGAAGTCCTGGGACTTCTCGGACAGCGCCGGCGAGATCGATCCTCTGGGGGTTTGGCGTATGGCAGCGGCGGCGACCATGTTCCTGAGAAGAGGTATGATTGCTCGTACAGGTGCTTTTGATGAGACGCTTGGCCTTGGTGCCGGAACGCCGTGGGGATCGGCAGAGGAAACGGATTACCTGATTCGCTGTCTGGAGAGGAATGGCCGAATCTACTACGACCCGACGCTGGAGGTACTTCACCCCACACCGACGGCCCGCTATGATCAGGATACCGTAAGGCGCGGGTATACGTACGGGCGTGGAATGGGGCACGTCATGAGACTGCACGGGCTCGCCACCGGATTCGTGTTCTTGCGGTTCATCCGTCCCCTAGGAGGGTGCTCCATCTCGCTCCTGACCGGGCGACTGAGCAAGGCGCGCTACCACGGAGCAGTCTTCAAAGGCAGGATCCGAGGTTGGCTCGATCCAATCCGAACGAAGACCTAGAAGCCTCTTCTCACGATAAAGGCTCGTCACAGCCCAGCGATTCCCTGACGCCAAGGCAGATGGGCGGGGTTCTCGCTATCGAGACCTTTGTTTTTCTCCAGTTCTTCGAGCTGACGTTCATCAGCGTGGGTGGTTTCGATCTGTCCGCTCAGAAGCTGCTCGCGATCTTGTTGTTCCCGCTCGCGCTGATCCTCATTGGACGCGTGAGCTACGCCGGCCTCCTGTTCGTGCTCTTTGTCTTGATGGTTCTTGTCAACTCGACGTGGTACGTCGTGAACGGGCACGCATTAGAAGGGCGAGCGGTCTCCGCCAACCTTAGCGCACTGTTTGTCTTCATCGGGTCCATCGTACTGTTCACCGCACTTCGCGTGACAGACGAAGGGCTCCGGCGCCTGGGCGATGCTTGGTTGCGCTGGTCTCTGGTCACCTCGGCCGTATGCCTCCTCCAGGCACTGTCGGTCTTCCCACTGCTCACCGTGCCCTCGGAGCAACTCTTCATGCGGGAGGCCGTGGCGGGTTTCTACCGTGGGGTCGGCTTCAAGGCAGATCCGAATTTCCAAGCGCTGATGCTCGTCATAGGTGCAGGGTTCGTGGTGAGCGCCAACCTCAGGTTGAGGATCAGGCTCCCGAGCTTGGTCGTCATTTTCGTGGGTATCCTGGCAACGTTCTCGCGCATGGGCATGCTCCTTTTCGCCCTCACGTTGCTGTTCGGCGTTTGGCTCTCGGACGCGGCGGCGGGGAACCCCCTCAAAGGCACGGTGCGGTCGCTGGGTTGGGCGGCCGGCGTCACCGTCTTTGCCGTTCTGATTCTGATGACCGGTTTGCTGCCTGATTCCGTGAGCGATTACTTCACGCAGCGCTTTCGCGAGGTGGCGAGCCTTGGCCAACTGACGGCGCTGTCGACATCCCCTGAGCTCGACGGAAGCGGGAACCCGACCTCAGCAATTGCCAGGGGTCTTATTGCCCTGGCGGCCTTTCGCATATGGCTCGCCAACATGTGGATTGGAATCGGGGCGCACCGAAGCGCCGAGCTGGTATTCGCTGAGACAGGATTCCGGAACGTGGCCCACAATTCGTATGTCGAGCTCCTGGTCACCGGTGGACTGATCGGGTTCGTCTTCCTTCTGGTCTACTTTCGCCCCCTGTTGTCGTTGCTACCACTGCTGGGATCGGGGCGAGACCGGAAAGATGAATCAACGAGTCCAGAGGCAATGTCCGTCCTGCTCACAGTTCTTTTCGCGGTGGCTTTCCTCTTCCTTTCGCTTAACTACAACTCGGTGCTGTATCTGCCTGTCGTGATCGCTCTGGCGGTGACACGACGCGACGCGAATGAGTGGGAAGGCGACCCGTGATCAGGCCCGACTTGGTCGTCGACGCAAGGATGTGGAGAGCGTCTGGGATCGGACGCTACCTTCGATGCCTGCTTCCCAGGGTGCTGGAGCGTCTGCCGGGAAAGAGGTGCGCAATCCTCGGGGACGAGGGTGACATCTACGCATACGGCTGGAACACGTCGTGCGACGTCTCCGTCGTCTCGGTGCGATCGCCGGTCTACTCGATTCGCGAACAGCTCGAACTTTCCCGCCGGATCCCGCGAGAGGCAGCGCTGTTCTGGAGTCCGCACTACAACATCCCTGTGTTGTTCAGGCAGCGGATCCTGGTGACGGTGCACGACGTGGCTCACCTCACCCTTCCAGAGTACACGGGAGATGCGGCCCGAAGATTCTACTCGCAGGCTATGTTCGGCTTCGTCAGAAGGCGGGCCGAGGCGATCATCACGGTCTCCGAGTTCAGCCGGAGCGAGATCAGACGCCGACTGGGAGCCAGGTGTCCGCCGACGTATGTCGTGCACGACGGCGTCGAGGAGTCGTGGTTCACCGTGGAGTCGGACCCGAGACCGCGACCCCAGCCCTATTTCCTCTTCGTCGGCAACGTTAAGCCGCAAAAGAACCTGCGAGCTCTGGTGGCGGCTTTCGCCGCGATCATGTCTCAGCTTCCCCATGACCTCTTGATTGTGGGTGAGCATCAGGACCTCCGCACGGCGGACGAACAGGTTCGCCATCGTGCCGCGCAGCTCGGCAGCCGTGTAGTGCTGGCGGGAAGAGTGACAGATGAGGAGTTGGGCAAGTACTATGCGAATGCCGAGGCGCTGGTATTCCCTTCGCTGTATGAGGGCTTCGGGCTGCCTCCACTAGAGGCTATGGCTTGCGGCTGCCCGGTGCTCGCGTCCAGCGCAGCGTCTATACCCGAGGTGTGCGGCGATGCCGCTCTGTACTTTGACCCGACGGATGTGGACGAGTTGGCTCGACAAATGCTGCTCATCGCGTCCGATGAAGCGCTACGAGCCGACTTGCAGGCACGCGGGAAGGCCCGGGCTCGGCTATTCTCGTGGGACAAGTCGGCTAACAAGACGGCGGTAATCATTCAACAGCTCCTGTCGGGAGGACGCAGGGAATCCTCGGCCGCCTCAGGGACCCGAGGTCGACGATGAAGCCAACGGACATGCGGACTACCGCCGCAGAGCTACCGCCAGACATCCGGGTGGCCGTCGTGCATTATTGGTTCACCGCCATGAGAGGAGGCGAGAAGGTAGTCGAGGAGATCCTCGGCATGTTCCCCCAGGCGGAGATTGTCACGCACATCTTCAGGCCGAAGATGGTCTCCGAGCTCATACGCAGCAGGCCAGTCCGGACGACGTTCATCGATCGTCTCCCGATGTCAGAAAGGCTGTACCCTCTCTATCTTGGGCTAATGCCACGAGCGCTCGAAGCCCTTGACATGCGGGACTTCGATCTGGTGATCAGTAGCGAATCGGGCCCGGCGAAGGGCGTTATCACTCGACCGGACGCACTGCACATTTGTTACTGCCATTCCCCGATGAGGTACATCTGGGATATCCAGCCGCACTACCTTGAGACGGCAGGGCTCGCCGGCCGGCTGTACTTGCGGTGGGTCTCCCACTTGCTGCGCATGTGGGACCGGACGTCCGCCAACGGCGTCGACTACTTCGTAGCGAACTCCGACTTCGTGGCTCGACGCATTGCCAAGGTGTACCGACGGGAATCGGTGACGATCTACCCACCCGTGAACGTCGATCTGTTCGAACCGGCACCGAGCAGGGGTGAGCACTTCGTTCTGGCGGGCCAGTTGGTCCACTACAAGCGCGCGGACCTCGCTGTCGAAGCGTTTAACAGGCTCGGGCTTCCGCTCCACGTCGTCGGCTCCGGTCCGATGCTGAAGCGCCTCAAGCGAACCGCGAGGCCGAATGTCTCGTTCGTCGATGGGGCCGACCCGGAAGTGTTTCGACGCGAGCTAGCGACGAGTCGAGCGCTGGTTTTCCCCGGTGAGGAGGATTTCGGGATCATTCCGGTCGAGGCACAGGCTTCGGGAGTTCCGGTGATCGCGTTTGGCAAGGGCGGAGCCCGGGAGACGGTCAGAGGACTGGTGCCGGGGGAAACACCTCTTGCGGATGGGCAGTACACGGGAGTCTTCTTCCTAGAGCAAACGCCTGAGGCCCTTGCTCAGGCCGTAGGCAGCTTCTCAGAGTTGGAACACATCTTCCGACCCGGGCACTGTCGGGATAACGCCCTACCCTTTTCAGCTAGTGTATTCAGGGAGAGGTTCGGAGGCTTCGTCGCTTGGGCGTGGACCGAGTTCCATAGCTGGAAACAGGTCCTGCCGGGCACCGGCGACCGTACTGCGATGGAGAGCAACTGACGAATGGCAAACTCGTCATATCCCGATCGCGCAGTGGCGAGCAGGGTTCCCCGGCGGGATTCCGTCTCGCTAGTACACTTGGCCACGATCGTCCTGGCGCGGCGACAACTCATTGTCGTCACGTCGCTGGCGCTTACCCTGGTCGTAGTGGCCTTCACCCTCCTGCAGCGGCGGACGTACACGTCCACAGCGTCCTTCGTACCTGAGACCGGGGAGTCTCAAGTCGGCCAGTTAGCCGCGCTCGCGGCACAGTTCGGGTTCCAATTGCCGTTGAGTGACGCCGCGGAGTCGCCCGAATTCTACGTGAGGCTCCTGCGATCCCGCGAGATCCTTCGGGGGACGGTTGAGACGCCCTATGGAGCCTCAGCTGAGGTCGTCTCTGAGGAGGATCCCACGGGGACGCTGATCGACATTTGGGAGGTGAAGGGAGATACCTACGGCGAGAGGCTTGAGGAGGCGACAGAGGAACTGCTCGAGAGAATGGAGACCGGGGCGGCGCGACAGACAGGGATCGTCGAGTTCTCGATCGAGGAGCATTCTGCTCTGCTGGCGAGGGATATCGCGGATCGAATGCTGACTCTGGTAAACGATTTTGACCTCAGATCCCGACAGTCCCAGGCTGCTGAGCAGCGGAGGTTTGTAGGGGAAAGGCTGGGTGCGGTGAGCGCACAGCTCACCGTGGCTGAAGACAGCCTGGAGGACTTCCTTAAGCAGAACCGCCGCTATGAACGCTCTCCCGACCTCACCTTCGAGTACGAACGGTTGCAGCGCCGCGTTACGCTGCAGCAGCAGGTCGTCACTTCGCTAGCGCAGGCCTACGAGCAAGCGAAGATCGACGAGGTAAAGAACACCCCCGTGATCACAGTGGTAGAGACCCCCGTCGTGCCCGCCCGACCCGACCGCCGACGTCTGCTCGGCAAGACGCTCGGCGGTCTTATAGTCGGGGGCATCCTCGGCGTAATCCTATCGTTCAGCCTGACGTTCTTTAGCTATCTGCCGACGGAGGAGCCTCTGGACTACGAGGAATTCGCGCGTGTGAGAGATGAGGCCGCGACGGAGTTCCGAGCGGCGTGGAAGAGCGTACGCAGGTGGTTCAGCCGCGATTCCTGACCAACCTGCTGGCTACCGTTTGACAACTCGCGGGCACGGAACAAATGTGCGGCTCGGCACTCGTTCTCGGCACCGCGATCTATCTCTTGACCTGACGAGGCGCCTTGAGTACGTGCTCAAAGCTTTTCAAGCCGGTGGTGGCAGTCCTTACGCTCCTCGTGCTCACCGGGAGACCGATGATGGTCGTCGCACAGGACCTCCAGGAGGCCCTGCGCGAGGCTGAGCGCTTGCTTGGACGCCGTATAACACCCCAGGAGGCACTGCGCCTCCTGCAGCAGTCTGGCCTCACGGCGGACCAGGTTAGAGACCTCCTGGAGAGCCGGGGCTACGAGCGCGACGCAGCTGACCCGTACCTGGCGGTGCTCGAGGGACGTACGGACCGGGTTCAGGACGGCACCAGTCCCGTACCGCTCGTCGAGGCTCTGACCGGGACCGACTTCATATCCCGGCTGGCCGCGCAGGATTCA
>JBDHHR010000063.1:0-8779 GCA_039589295.1 Gemmatimonadota bacterium
TTGACGAAAAGAGTCTGGCAGGAGGCGACCGACTGTTCGCATTCGCCAGACGAACCGTCCAAGCTGAACACGGGCGGGCCAGAAGGATCGTAGGAATCCACGAATACACGATCCACGACCATCGACACACCGCTGCCGTACATATGGCTAGAGCCGGGATGCCGCTCAACCTAATTCAGCAGCAGTTGGGACACGCGAGTATCAGCCAGACGATGCGCTACGCCCGGTTTCATCCAGATTACAGCGACTACGGGGAGTATTTCGAGCGTATCGAGCGAGAACTCGGGCTTTCTTCGGGGCACGAATCAGGGTACAGTCCTGATCCTGTGGAAAACCCCGAGGGTGCGACTGAAGCGTAAGTCGTTGTGAAATAAAGCGGAGGGGAAGGGATTCGAACCCTTAAGCCCTTGCGGGCGCCGGTTTTCGAGACCGGTGCATTGCCGTTCTGCCACCCCTCCGAATAGGCGGCCTGCTCGGGCGTCGCGTCCCACCGAAGTTCTCGTGGTGGCTGGCGTACGCCGCTCCGTGGGGAGGCGGACGGGGTGGGATTCGAACCCACGAGACACTTATGGTGCCCACACGCTCTCCAGGCGTGCGCCTTAAACCGCTCGGCCACCCGTCCTGGATACGGAGGAGGAGGGATTCGAACCCTCGTGGGTCTTTTGGACCCAACGCCTTAGCAGGGCGCCGCCTTTAGCCACTCGGCCACTCCTCCGGGAGCGTCTCGGCGTCGCATGCGCCGACGCGGGACGCAACGGAAGTCCAAACAAAAAGGCGAAGGGGGAAGCGCCGCCGGCGCCCGGCCTTCACCACACTATTGGCCCGCCAGGGTTCGAACCTGGACTCTCTTGGTCCAGAGCCAAGCGTGTTGCCAATTACACCACGGGCCAACGCCGCCGCTGGGCAGCGGGGGCACAGATAATAGAGCATCCAGAAAGCCATATCAAGGCCATGACGGTGCCCTTACGGGTCCTGTCGGAGCAGGATTCGTGCCTCCTCATCGACCTCTACCCGGAGACCTTGCCCCCGTGCCGGGCGAGGCGGATGAGGACCCGAAGAGGGCGTGAAGGTCACGCAGCGAGGGCTCGGAGATGAGGCGCATGCCGATGACCGGGATGTGAGGCGGCATGCGCAGTTCGCGCTGGCACAGGACATCGACCACCACCACCCGGGCGTGCCGCTCCACGCGCCGCAGACTCGGGCCTTCATCGGGTCCGGCGGCTACGATTCCGAGGCCGTCACCGCGGGCTGTCCGGGATGCCTGCCGCATCATGCGTCGTACGTGGACGCTTGCGGAGACGATGCCCAGCACCGACGGGACGGGCAGGCGGGCTAACCGCTCATGCAGGCAGCGAGGCACGCAAATGCGGAGATCGAGGACATCAGGGTTGCTCAGGGAGCCCGGCAGCCGACCGCCCGCAGCTCGCACGGCCAGTGGAACCCGGCCCCAGGCGAGCGAGCTTCCCTGCCGGCCGCCGGGCTCAGCCTGGACCACCAGCGAAACGGGGCCCAGCCTGTCACGCAGCTCCTGACACAGCACCGCCGCGAGGGCGGAGTCCTCGCACATAAGCAGGAGCCGCCGGCTCCGTATGGCCTCCGCCCAGGATCTCAGGCCGGAGACGATCGCCGAGTGCGGGTCGCCCTCGGCGGCCCGCTTCCGGATGAAAGCGGCGTAGGTCGGCGGTCCGCAGGGCTCCGCGCCGGCCGGGCCTGTGCCCTCCGCCCGCACGAACACCCCGCTCCCGCGCATGGTCGACACCAGGCCGCGCCGCTGCAGCTCCCGGTAGGCGGCCGCCACCGTGTTCCGATGGACCGACAGCCTCCCGGCCGCAGCCCGCAGGCTCGGCAGCCGCCGGCCGGCCTGGTACGCGCCCTCCAGGATCAGGCCCTCGAGCTGAGATGTGAGCTGGCTGCGCAGCGGGGTCGGCGACGACCGGCGAAGGGTGATTGAGTCGAGCACGACTCGACTGTACGGCCTTCGACTCAACCCGCGGTCATCGGCAGCGAGGACAGCAGGCCGGCAGCTCCGTCGCGACGAGCCCACGCGCAGCGGGCTGGCGGCCGAGCCGCGCGCAGAGCCGACGGGCGCCTCAGTCAGCCCGAAACGCCGCCAGCAGTTCCTCTGCCGGGAGGGTGTTGAGGACGTCGGAGGGCTCCAGCCACGCCCGGCGCGCCTGCTCCACTCCGTACGACATCAGGTCGAGATCGGCGATGCGGTGAGCGTCCGTGCTGATCACGACCTTGACCCCCTGCTTCCTGGCCTGCATCACGTGCGTGTCGCGCAGGTCGAGGCGGCCCGGGTGAGCGTTGAGCTCGACGGCCACTTTGTGCTGTGCGGCACAGGCCAGGACCTCTTCCAGGTCGAAGTCCATCGGGTCGCGCCGGTTGATGATCCGTCCCGTCGGGTGGGCGAGAACGCTGGCGCACGGATGCTGGAGGGCCCTGAGGATGCGGGCCGTCTGCTTCTCCGCTGGCAGATTGAGCTTTGAGTGGATGCTCACCACCACCAGGTCGAGCTGCTCTAGCATCTCGTCCTCCAGGTTCAGCGAGCCGTCGGCGAGTATGTCCACTTCCATGCTGCGCAGTAGTCGCATGTCGGGGTGGCGAGCCGTGACCTCCGCGATCTCCTTCCACTGCTCGCGCAGCTTCGCGGCGTCCAGCCCGCCGGTCATGGCCAGCGCCTTGCTGTGGTCGGTGAGCGCGAAGTACTCGTACCCGCGCTCCGCGCACGCCTCAAGCATCTCCTCGATGGACTGCTTTCCGTCCGACCACGTCGAGTGCATCTGGAGGTCGCCGCGCACGTCCTCGAGCCGGATGAGATCGGGAAGCTCACCGCGGTCCGCGGCCGCGATCTCGCCCCGGTTCTCTCTCATCTCGGGAGGGATCAGGGGCAGGCCGACAGCCTGGTACACGTCCTCCTCCGTGCGGCCGGCTACCCGTTCGCCAAGCCCGCGACCGGTGGTGGAAACGACGGCCTCGTCGCCCACGTCCTGGCCGCTCTCAGCCAACTCGAACACCCCGTACTCAGATATGCTCAGCCCCCGCTCCAGGGCTCGCTGGCGCAGGGCGACGTTGTGCTCCTTGGAGCCGGTGAAGTAGACCATGGCCGCTCCGTAGCTGTCCTCCGGGAGGATCCGCAGATCGACCTGGAGGCCGGACACCAGGTGGACGGTTCCCCGTGTGTCCCCTGCCTTGTCCACCTCGCGCACCTGAGGGTAGCCCACGAACCGTTCCATCACCGGCGCCGGATCCGAGGCGATGGCCAGGACGTCGACGTCACCGACGGTCTCCCTGCGCCTTCTGTAGCTGCCGGCTACCGTCAACTGCTCGACGTGAGGGTCCTCGCGCAGGTATTCCAGCAGGGGTTGAACGAGCTGGTCTGCCGTCGCCAGGCCGAAGCGGCCGGTGCGGCGCCGGTAACGCTCGATGGCCCGGAGGATTTTCTCCTGCGACTTTTCTCCGAAGCCCTCCAGGCCGGCGATCCGGCCTTCCTCAGCCGCCTCCGCCAGCTCCTCCAGACGCGTGATCCCCAACTCCTTCCACAGCCTGTGGGTCCTCTTTGGTCCGACGCCGGGAAGACGTGTGAGCAGCACGAGGGAGCGAGGCACCTCGAGGCCGAGCTCTTCCAGAGCCGGGAGCCGGCCGGTGCGCACCAGCTCGGTGATGTGGCCCGCCATTTCCTTGCCGATGGCCGGGAGGTCCGTGAGATCCGCCTCCTGCTCCACCAGCTTCCTGAGCGGAAGAGGGTGTTCCGTCACCGTGAGCACCGCGTTGCGGTAGGCGCGGATGCGGAACGGGTTCGTCCCTCCGCGGATCTCCAGGAGGTCGGCCATCTCGGTGAGAGCGGCCGCAATCTCGATGTTCTCCATGTTAGCGCCGGCTCCGGTACCGCTGGGTCACGCGACCTCTCCGCTCGCCCGCAGCAGCGCCGCGAGAGCTTCCTCGTCCAGCACCTCGACCCCCAGTCGGATCGCCTTCTCCAGCTTGGAGCCCGGATCGTCACCGGCCACCACGTAGTCCGTCCTCGCGCTGACCGACCCCGTCACCTGAGCTCCCAGGGCCTCCACCCGCCGTTTCGCCTCCGAGCGGCTCATCCCCTCCAGGCTCCCGGTGAACACGAAGGTCAGCCCGTCCAGCGATCCTCCCACCCGACCGGCGACCGCCGGCTGAATCTCCAGGTGCTCCAGGAGCCGCTGGATGTTCTCCTGATTGTGCGACTCGGCGAAGAAAGCCACGATCCGCTTCGCCATTATCGGGCCCACACCGTCCACGTCCTGCAGGGCCTCTTCGTCCGCCACCATCAGGGCTTCCAGGGTCCCGAAGTAGCCGGCCAGATCTCTGGCCACGGCCACTCCCACTTCGGGAATCCCCAGCGCGAGGAGAAAGCGGTGCAGCTCCGGCCGGGTCGCGGCCCGGATGGCGGACACCAGGTTCGCCGCGGAGAGATCGGCGAAGCCCTCCAGGGGAACGAGCTGCTCGGCGGTGATCAGAAAGAGGTCCGGCAGGCGGCTGACGAGCCCCTCCTCCGCGAGAAGGCGGGCCGTCTCCTCGCCCAGCCCCTCGATGTCCAGGGCGGCGCGCGAGCCGAAGTGAAAGATGCGCCCGACAAGCTGGGCGGGGCAGCCGAAACTGTTGGGACACAGGCTGAACGGTCCCCGCTCCTCCAGCGCGGTGCCGCAGGAAGGGCACTTCTTCGGCATCCGGAAGGGCGCGCGCCGCTTTCTACCCGCTTCCTCGATGCGCTCGACCACCTGGGGGATCACGTCGCCCGCCCGCTGCACGCGCACCAGGTCGCCCTCGCGCACGTCCTTGCGGGCCACCTCCTCCCGGTTGTGCAACGATGCCCGGCTTACCGTCACCCCGCCGAGCTCCACCGGTCGCATGAGGGCGATCGGGGTGACTGCCCCCGTCCGGCCGACGCTGGGCACGATCCTGAGGATGCGCGTCTGCTCCGCCCGCGGCGGGAATTTGAAGGCGAACGCCCAGCGAGGGTGACGTGACGTGGCCCCCAGCTCCTCCCGTGCGTCCAGGTCGTCGAGCTTGACCACCACGCCGTCGATCTCGAACGGGAGGTCGTCCCGGCGCGCCTCCAGGTCCGCGTGGTAGGCGAGGACGCCGTCCACCTCATCCGTACGGTCGAACAGCTCGTTTACCCTCAGTCCCCAGCTCCGCAGAGCGTCGAGGGTCGCCGACTGCGTCGAGGCACCGGTGCCGGATGAGGCCAGAACGTCGTAAGCATACAGCTCCAGGGGGCGCTCGGCGGTGACACTCGGATCCAGTTGCCGGAGCGAGCCCGCCGCTGCGTTCCGAGGATTCGCGAAGGGTTCTCGACCGGCCTCCATCAGCCTCTCGTTCAGCGCCTCGAAAGCGTCGAGCTTCATCATGAGCTCTCCGCGCACCGCCAGGAACGCCGGGGCGGGCCGCTCCTCCTCCCGGAGGCGGAGCGGAATGGAGCGGACCGTGCGGGCGTTCTCGGTTATCCCCTCCCCCCGAATCCCGTCCCCCCGCGTCGAGGCGCGGACCAGCACGCCGCTCTCGTACACGAGCTCCACGGAGAGTCCGTCCAGCTTGGGCTCGAGGGCGTACGACACGTGTCTCTCCGCCCCGAGGAGGCGTCGCACGCGCTCGTCGAAGCGCCGCAGGGACTCCTCCGTCTGGTCGGAATCGAGGCTGAGCATTGGAGCCGCGTGTTGCACGGTGGGAAAGCCGTCGAGGGGCTGCCCGCCGACACGCTGAGTGGGAGAGTCAGGGGTCAGCAGCTCGGTAAACCGCTCCTCGAGGTCCCGTAGCTCCCGAAACAGCTGGTCGTACGCGGTATCGGAGATCTCGGGTGAGTCCTGTACGTAATACAGGTAGTCGTGGCGCCGGATCTCCCGACGCAGCTCGTCGGCCCTCGCCCCTGCCTTCTGTCGATCCATGCAGTCCCGCAGCTCGTGGTGCCAAACCCGGGGATCGATGGATGATACCGCCGAGGTCGCCAAAACGTGAAGCCGTCTAGCGGGAGAGCTCCACCGCGCGGCTCCATACGGCGTCGAACATCTCCTCGGTGAGCCTCCCGGTGAACGTGTTCTGCTGGCTCGGGTGGTAAGAGGCGAGGACCGTCAGCGGCTCGCAGCCCCGACCCGCCGAGTCCGGCTGCCCCCCGGGGCCCGTCGCGGCCCTCGAATCCGGACGGCCGACCGACACCTCAAGTCCGTGAGAGAAGCGCGGACGTGGCGATGGGATCTTCCAGCTCCGGTCGCGGAGGATCCCGAGGACGCTTGCGAAGGCGAAGCCGCCCAGGGTCACGATCACCGGAACGTCGGCGAACAGCTCCATCTCCCTCTCCAGGAACGGACGGCAGGCGCCGCGCTCGTCCCGGGTCGGCTTGTTGGCGGGGGGCGCGCAGCGCACGGCCGCCGTGATGTACGCCCCGTCAAGCCGGAGTCCGTCGCCACGCCAGATGGAGTCCGGCCGATCGGCGAGCCGCGCGCGGAAGAGCGCCCGATACAGCCATTCGCCGGATCGGTCGCCGGTGAACATACGGCCCGTACGGTTGGCCCCGTGCGCTCCGGGCGCCAGCCCCACGACGAGGATCATCGCTTCCGGATCGCCGAATCCAGGAACCGGGCGTCCCCAGTACTCATGGTCGGCATATGCGGCGCGCTTCCTCCGCGCCACCTCCTCGCGCCATCCGACCAGCCGCGGACACCGCCGGCAACGGGTGACTTCACGGGACAGGCGACCGAGGGCCGCCGCACGCCGAGACCGCCCGCCGGGAGCCCCGTCGGCCGTGCCCGTCTCCATCACCCGAGCGGCAGCTCCACGTCCAGCTGCTCCTTCGGCGTGCCGAGAACGACGGAGGTGTTCGTTCCCTCGATTCCGGGAAGCCCGAGCATGCTCTTGATCTCCCGGTTCATCTCCGACTCGTCGGCGAACCTACCGATCACCATCACGTCGAACTCGCCGGTGATCTCGTAGACGTGGGTCAGCTTGGGATGAGAAGTCAGGGAGTTCACGATCGCGGGCAGCGAGTCGCCGCGGGCCTTGATCCGGGTGACGGCCACCAGCCCCAGCCCCAGCAGCCGGTAGTCGAGGACGGGCCGGTAACCACTGATCACCCCGCGTTCCTCCAGCTCCTTGAGCCGGTTGCCTACGGTGCTCGCCGCCACTCCGAGCTCGGCAGCGAGCTGCCGGTTGGAGCGGCGCGCGTCCCGCTGCAGCTCCCTGATCAGTCGAATGTCCAGATCGCCGTATGTCACGAGGTATCCTCCACTTTGATCTGTAGACATGGCTCCGAGGCGGGAGCCGGCTCCCCGCCGGCGAGTTTCTCGTACAGCCGGTTCTCGCGCCGCCGGTTGGCGCCGAGCGGATACCGCCAGTAGCGCCATGGCTGCGACAGGAGGTGCCGGGCCGTGAGGTGGGCCACGAACTCGGGAACGTCTTCGAGGATGTCGACTCCCTGGTGCACCTGAACCCTGTCAAGGGCTCGCGACGCCTCCTCGACCTCGTCGTCCTTCGCGTGCTTCCACAGGCCCCGTACCAGGTGACCCACGCGGCGCGCCGGGATGCGGCCCTCCTCAGGGAGAAACGAAACCACCCGGAAGAAGGGCGTGTGGAACAGCTGGTCCGCGTCCGCCTCTACCAGCCACGTGCCCGGCCTGGCGTCCCGGGCCGCCGCCGTCGCTTCGTCCTGGCACTCTTCCAGCGCCTCCGGTGAACCCAGTTTTTCCAGGGGAATCCACAGCTCCCGGTAGTGAGCGTCGGTCACTACCCACTCCATGGCCCCGGCACGAGGGCCGTCGGCGCGAATCCACAGCTCCACCCGCTCCCAGTCCTTCTCCCAGAACTTGTTGATCTCCGCGGGCGTCAGCAGCAAATAGCGCCACACCCAGTAGGTGTCCCCCTCCAGCCAGTACGGAGCATCACCGTCACGCTCGTACGGTTTTCCGGGTCCGGTGCCCGTGTACAGCATGAGCACCGGCGGGACGGGTCGCGGCAGGAAGAACCAGTCGATGAACAGGTACAGCAGAAACAGGGCTCCCAAGGAGAGGAAGACCGGAGTCCAGTCGCCGCCCACGGTCGGCTGGTACACGCGGACCAGGTAGGCGCCTATCAGGACCGGCAGCGCCCCCAAGATCGACGTCACCCAGTCCCGGTACAGGACGTACAGGAGCAGAACCAGGAGCGGGAAGCCCAGCAGCGTCAGGTGGTTGCCCACCGCCTGCAGGAGATCGACGGCGCTTAGGGCCGGAGCGATGATCGCTACCAGCAGAATGGCCGACATGGCGGCCAGCGGGAGCTTGTACGCCGCGTAGAAGATGCTGGAGAAGCCCGATATCAGGTACGGGTCCAGAACGTCTCGGGCCAGCTCGATCCCATCCTTGCGTACGTGCACGCGTCCCGGCCCTGCATCGGCGAGCTCCAGTTGAAAGCGCCGCAGAGCCTCGCGGATCTCCTCGCCGATGGCGTGCCGGAATCGGATCTTGTAGCGCCCCATCCGGCGAAAGAAGCGAAACGGCAGCAGGAGAGGCCCGACGAGGAACAGCAGCAGGTAATAGCGGAGCCGCGGCACCTCGAGATCCGGGCGGTCCAATGCCAGCCGGAAGAGGTTCTGGTCCACCAGCCCTGCTCTCTCGTGCTCCTTGGGCACCCCTGCGGGAAAGCGCAGAACGCTGGCCCAGTAGTCGACGAACAGGAACGGTCCTCGCAGCAGATCCTGGCGCAGCAGCCAGGACACCAGGGACCCGGAGGTTCTCTCCGGCGGCGGCACTGGTGCTCCCGGACTCGACATCGGCTC
>JBDHHR010000064.1:0-8598 GCA_039589295.1 Gemmatimonadota bacterium
TCGAACTCCACGAGGTCCCCCTCGTCAAGGCTCTCGACGCCCTCGATCTGGATGGCGGAATGGTGGACGAAACAGTCCTTCCCACCGCCCTCAGGGGTGATGAAGCCGAAGCCCTTCTGAGTGCTGAACCACTTCACGACTCCTCTGGTACCCATCATTCTGCTCCTGTGGGTGGTTATCGTCGGAGTCCGGGCTGATCCGCACTCTCCGACTCCAGTCAACGTACCGTCCCGCCCGCCGCCGTGCGAGCAAGCGAAAGCGAGGTGGCGTGGTCCGGTGCTGTGGGCTACCGCCGCAGGTTAGCATCGCCTCATCAGCCGTGCGAGGAGGGCACCCCGGTACAGACCGTAAGCTCTCTCGCCCCCGAGCATCTTTAAGAATGCCCACCAGAAAACGAGGCCAGCCGCAGGGTCCTGGGGGGTCGTTTACATGGGCCACGGCTGAGAGTATGCTGATCCTGTTCGGGTGTAGTGCGCGACGCGCGAACACGGCAGGGTGTCGCGATTCGCCATGATCCGGCATCCGGCGGCCTCACAGAAAGCCCTGAGTGAGACGATGATCCCAACGCTTCTGGCTCTCGTCGCAATACCAGCAGTCGCCCTGTTGTTTTTCTGGCTGGGTAGGGAGAGGGCCGTAAGGTCCGAAGGCGACGATCCAAGCGAAATGGAGAGCGATCTTCGCCGCCGAGCAGTCTCGACCGGTGTTCTGGTGATCGGAATCTCAGTGGCCTTCTCTCTGGCCGGTCGGGAGTGGGTGCTGCTCCCCGCGACTCTGGTCGTGTGCGGGGCTCCAGCCGCTATCGGCTTCGCCGTTGGACGACGCCACAGGTTGAGCCTCTTCCAGGCGCTCGAGGTCGCGATGGGCGGGGCAGACCCGGCGGAGGAACACGGGCGAGTGGACGCGGGAGACGGAGAAAGTCCCCCGGTGGCCCCCTGAACATTCCAGGCCCAATCACACAGACGCACACGTTCTGAGGGAGGGCCGTAGCCCCCCAGGGGGAGGTTTCGTGCATGAAGGTGAACCTACCCTCGTCGGTACGCGACGTGGTTCAAATAACAGTCGCGGAGTGTTCGTGACATGTTGGGTAATTGCCTGCGGATGTGTGGGTTAGCGGTTGCCCCAGTCGCAGAAAAGCTGCTCCATCAGCAACGGAGCGGGGCTGGACGCGAGGCCGCAGCAACGATCCTGCCGCTCGACGAATCGTGCCGATCCCGTCCTCAGGATAAGATCAGGCGCACTACGATTTGCCAGAGCGCGATCATTGCCAGTACGGCGGCTACGGCGTATATGGAGCGCCGGCTCAGCGGCCACCTGCCGGTCCTTCGCGTCAGCCCCCGTCTCATGTCGATAGACTGGGTTCGGCGGATTCCCTCGGCGGTGATCTCGAAGATCCAGGCCAGCAGGAGCGCCACGGGGAACCCTGCGATCGCCACGTATATGAGCAGCCGGATCGCCGCCTCCGGGAGGCCGAGGGGTTCGAACGTGCTGTCGGCGATCTGCACGAGGAGCCAAGCCGCAACGACGTACACGGCACCAACGTTGTAGACCTTACGCCGTCTGAGCTCTGCCCAGAAGGAAGGCTTCGCTGGAGGGGTGCCATGCTGTCCCGCAGCACGATCCGTGGACACGGTCACCCCTGAGACCGTGCCGGGCATGGGTGTCGGCATCGTCGCTCCGGACAGGGTCAGGGTCAGGGCATCGCCGAACTCATGCGCGCGCGCGAATCGATCGGCCGGCAATCGGGAGAGGGCTTTGTAGAACACCTCCTCCATGCCGGGAGGGATCGACTCACGGAGGACTCGAAGCGAACGGGGGCTCTCGCTGAGACGCCGCGCCATGGTGACCAGCGAAGTGCGCCCGATCAGCGGCGGCTCTCCACACAGCATCTCGTACACGACGCAGCCGAGGGCGTAGATATCGCTGCGCCCATCAAGGTTCCGCTCACCGGATGCCTGCTCCGGGCTCATGTACGCCGGTGTTCCCAGAACGATGCCGGTCTCGGTGAGCTTTTCGCCGCCCCCGATGTCGATGGCACGTGCGACCCCGAAGTCCACGATCAGAGCATGCCCCCTGGAGAGCATGATGTTCTCCGGCTTGATGTCCCGATGGATGACGCCCTCGCTATGTGCATAGTCGAGCCCGTCTGCTATCTCCCGCGCGATTCGTACGGCATCTGCGATGGGAAGCTGACGTTCCCTTTTCAGGCGATTCCTGAGCGTCTCTCCCTCCATGTAGGGAGTCACATGGTACAGGAAGCCGTCAGCCTGGCCGGAGTCGTGGAGGGGGAGGATGTTGGGATGTGCAAGTCGGGCAGCGATCTCGATCTCGCGCAGGAACCGCTCTCCGCCGATGGAATGGGCGATATCCGGGAGGAGGACCTTCACGGCCACTCGTCGCCGGTGTTTCTGGTCCCTGGCGAGGTAGACCATGGCCATTCCCCCACGCCCGATCTCGCGTTCGATCGCGTAACGGTCCGCAAGGGCGCACTTCAAACGTTCGAGGAGGTCGGGCACGGCATCCTCCGGCGGAATGAGGGAGCGCCAGAATATAGAAACTTAGAGCGGCAGATGCCTAACGTGGCCGTTGGCAGGGTTCAGCATCCCGCCCGCCGCCGTGCGAGCAAAGCAAAGCGCCCGGCGTGCGCAGGACCGCCACCGTAGCGAAGCTCACGCGCCCGCAGGAGTAGCTGCCGGATTACTCACGAGTAGACGAGTTCTCGACACTGAACCCGGTCCGCATCCGGCACCTCAGACGGCATCGCCTTCCGTCAAGGGCCCCTGAGTCGCCCGCTGCTCACACCACGCGGGCGTGCCCTCGAACGAGGTCCGCGATCGATACCTCCCGCAGCCGGTCCTCCAGCACCGGCACCCGATCCTTGAGAAAGGGGTGTAGAGGGCAGGGATCCTCGTCGGAGCAGTGGGACTGCCACAGCGTGCATCGGTTCAGGAGTCTTGGTCCTTCCACCGCCACCAGGACTTCCAGCACGTTGATGGAGTCGGCGGGCCTGGCGAGCGCGTACCCGTTTCTTCGTCCGCGTGTCGACGCAACGATGTCATGGCTAGCCAGCTTCTGGAACGTCTTCGCCAGGAACGGTGCCGGAAGGCCCCTCGTCTCGGCAATCTCGGCCAGAGGGACAGTGGTGCCCATCGGCTTCGTGGCGAGGAACCCGAGGCCGACGAGGGCGTGCTCGCTCTCCCGGGTCAGTTGCATGGTCTCTCCATCATGCGCTAGATTAGTGAAAAACTAGGACCGTTCCGGTCCACTTTATCATATATAATCCTTCGTCTATCTCAGACTCAAGGGGCTCACCGAGTAGGCGCGGGCTGGTTGCCAGCTCGGTATCGCGCCGTGAGCACCCGACGCCGTGACAGACACAAAGTGCTGGCTGAGTCGGACCGTCCGCTAGTGGACCGTCCGTGCAGTCGCTCGGCACTCACAGTACAGGCCGACCCGAGCCACGGCTCGGCAAACGCTTCTACCCGAGGGCAGGGTGATGAACGAACGTCGCCAGACTCCGGAGATCGTGGCGCTCGTGCTGCTGTTCCTGGCCATCACGGTCATCACCGTCGCCGGCTTCGCTGCCAGGGACTGGCTGCCGGTCGCCGCATCGGAGCACGCGGAGGGCGTGGACGGAGTGATCCGCTATCTGCTCCTGACCACCGGGGCGATCCTGTTGATCGGAACTCTCGCGCTGGTCGCCTTCGTGTGGCAGTACGGCCAGGGCAGGCCCACAAAATCGCCCCGCACGAGTGCGAAGACCGAACGCTGGTGGTCCCTGGTTCCCGTGCTCGGAATGGCTCTTATCGCCGAGGCCGGCGTGCTCCTCAAGGGTCTGCCGGTGTGGGACCAGGTCTACGGAGAGGTTCCGGAGGATGCCCTGCTCGTCGAGGTGACCGGGAAGCAGTTCGAGTGGATCGTTCGCTATCCGGGCCCGGACGGCGCCTTCGGCCGCACCGATCCCGCGCTCGTTGACGGGCAGCGCAACCCGGCGGGGCTGGATTCAGATGACCCTGCCGCACGGGACGACCTCGTATTCCGCAACGTGCTGCACCTACCGGTGGGACGAACGGCCAATGTTCGCCTCCGCTCCCTCGACGTTCTCCATTCGTTCACCGTGCCGGCGTTCCGGGTGAAGCAGGATGTCGTGCCGGGAATCGTCGGAAGAACCGTATTCGTCCCGACGATTCCCGGAGAGTACGAGATCGCCTGCGCCGAGCTGTGCGGCATGGGGCACTACCAGATGAACGGGCGGGTAGTCGTGCACACCGAGGCAGAGTACGAGGCATGGGTCGCCAACCAAACGGGGTGGCTCGAATGAGCGCGACACATGGCCCGCAGGGCTTCTGGACTCGCTACGTCTTCAGCACCGACCACAAGACGATCGGGAAGCAGTACCTCATCACGGCCATCGTGATGGCGCTGTTCGGGGTGGCCTGGTCGATCCTGATCCGGCTGCAGCTGGCGTGGCCGGACGCCACGTGGCCGCTCCTCGGCGGACTGATGCCGAACCTGTACGAGTCAGGCGTCCTCCTGCCGGAGCGCTACCTCAGCCTGGTCACCATGCACGGGACGATCATGATCTTCTTCGTGATCTCCTTCGCGCTCCTGAGCGGGTTCGGCAACTTCATCATCCCGCTGCACATTGGCGCGCGGGATATGGCCTATCCTGTCCTCAACATGCTCTCTTACTGGACGATCGTCCCGGCCTGTTTCCTCATGCTCGGCTCGTTCTTTGTCCCCGACGGGGCGGCCGGCGGCGGCTGGACCGTGTACCCCCCGCTCTCGGCCCTTCCCGAGGCGCTGCCCGGATCGGGACTCGGGCAGACGCTGTGGCTCCTGGCGATGGCCCTGTTCATCGTCTCCTTCACCATGGGCAGCCTCAACTTCATCACGACCATCTTCAACTGCCGCACCAAGGGGATGCACATGCGGCGGATGCCGCTGACCGTGTGGACGCTGCTCGTCTCGTCCATCCTCGCCATCATCGCGTTTCCGGCACTCACCGCGGCGGCGATCATGCTGCTGTTCGATCGCCACGGTGGTACGAGCTTCTTCCTGCCCGAGGGGATGGTGCTCGGCGGGCAGGTCCTGGCCTACGAGGGCGGCACGCCGCTGCTGTTCCAGCACCTGTTCTGGTTCCTGGGTCACCCGGAGGTCTACGTCCTGGCGCTCCCGGCCTTGGGGATCGCCTTCGACGTATCGGCCACCTTCGGACGGCGACCGGTCTTCGGCTACCGGACCTCGGTGTGGGCGCTTATCGTGATTGCCTTCCTGAGCATGATCGTGTGGGGCCACCACATGTTCACCAGCGGGATGAATCCATACCTCGGCGAGTACTTCTCCATCGTCACGGTGGCCATCACCGTCCCGTTCGCAGTATTGGGGATGAACCTCATCGCCAGCCTGTGGCGATCCAGGATCCGGCTCACCTCGGCGATGCTCTTCGCGCTGGGGCTCATCGCCGCCATAGGCATCGGTGGGCTGGGCGGGCTGTGGCTGGGAACGGCGACATCCGACATGTACCTGCACGACTCGTACTTTGTGGTGGGCCACTTCCACTTCATGATCGGGACCGTGACAGGGTTCGGGATATTCGCCGCGACTTACTACTGGTTCCCGAAGATGTTCGGCCGGTTCATGAGCGAGAAGCTGGGGAAGCTGCACTTCTGGCTCACGCTTTTGCCGCTTTTCTTGGGGTTCGTCGCCATGCACTACCTGGGCCTGGCCGGGCACCTGCGACGCGTCTACGATCCCACCGCCTACGAATACGCGGTGCCGACTCAGGGACTGAACGTCTTCATCACCTTCGCGCTGTTCATCGCCGCAGCGGCTCAGCTCGTCTTCCTGTTCAACTTCTTCTGGAGCCTTCGGCGCGGGAGACGGGCAGAGGAGAACCCATGGGAAGGCGCCACGCTGGAGTGGACTGCCCCTTCGCCGGCGCCGCACCTCAACTGGGACGTGCTGCCGGTCGTATACAGGGGGCCCTACGAGTATAGGGTCGAAGGCCGGCCTGACGGATACTGGCCTCAGACCGAACCCCTAGCGGTCGCAGCCACGCCAGTCGGAGCACGGGAGGGATGAGGCTCTCCGCAGGCGGCACCAGCCGGGTCCCTGCCGGCCTCTTCCCGATGGGCCTCGCTGCGCTTCTGGCTACGGTCACAATGCTCTTCGCCGCCTTCACTGCAGCGCTGCTCGTCCGTCGCACGGGGAGCGACTGGAGACCCGTCGAGCTGCCTCCGATCGTGTGGCTGAACACGGCGTTCCTGCTGGCCTCCAGTGCCGCTGCCGAGCTGGCTCGCCGGGCTGTGCGCCGTGGTCCGCGGGAGCGTGCGCCCGTGTGGCTGGGCATCGCGCTGCTCCTCGGCCTGCTGTTTCTCGGGGGGCAGGTGGCGGCGTGGGCAAGCCTGGCGGCTGTCGGCGTGTTCCTGCCCACTAGCCCTCACGCGGCCTTCTTCTACGTGCTGACCGCCGTTCACGGAGCCCACGTTCTCGGTGGACTCGGCGCTCTCGCCTGGACCCAGCGCCGGGCGGCGCTCGGGGCGTACACGCTGACTGACCACGGCGGTCTCACCCACGCGGCGATCTACTGGCACTTCGTAGGTGGCGTGTGGATCTATCTGCTTATCCTGCTCTCGACCCTCTAGGAGGACGGATGGCGAGTACGAGCGTTCCGACGGCGAGGGCTGAATGGGAGGGCGGCGTCTCCCCGTTCGGGGTGTCGTGGCAGAAGTTGATGATGTGGCTCTTTCTGGTCGGCGACGCCCTTCTGTTCACGAGTTTCCTCGCGTCCTACGGTTTCGTCAGACTGGCCAGCCCCGCGTGGCCGGATCGCGGCGAGGTGTTCACCCTGCCCCTCATTGGCGTGATGACGTTTATCCTCATCACCTCGAGCGCCACTATGGCGACGGCTGTGGGAGCGGCACACCGCGGTGATCTCCGGAAGGCGACTCGGTTCGTCGCCTTCACGGCGGTCGGGGGGCTCCTCTTTCTGGGAATGCAGGCCAGCGAGTGGACGGCCCTCATACAGGAGGGGGCCCGGCTCGGCTCCAATCCGTGGGGCGTTGGGGCGTTCTCCTCGTTCTTCTTTATGATCACCGGGTTCCACGGAACCCACGTGCTCATTGGCGTGAGCCTGCTCTCGATCGTGGCCTTGCGCCTTCGTGCGGGACGCAGTTCGGGCTCGGGGGTGGAGCTCCTCGGGCTGTACTGGCACTTCGTCGACCTGGTGTGGGTCTTCATATTCACCTGCTTCTACCTGCTGTAGGGGGGAGACGATGGAAGGCTTGACGTCCTATCGAACGTACTGGACGGCGTGGGCGATTCTCCTCGTGCTGACGCTCCTGATGATCGTCACCGAGGGGGCGTCCTTCTCCCGGGTCGCCATCGTCGCTTTCCTGGTCTCCGCGATGCTCGTGAAGGCAGCGCTGATCACCGGTTGGTTCATGCATCTCAGGTTCGAGCGCGCCGCGCTCGTGGTCCCGGTCGTCCTGGTCACACTGCTCACGGCAGCATTCCTATTCTTTCTCATCGCGGTAGACGGCCTGGAGATGGCGCGAATGGCGGCACCGTAGCAGCAGCTCGCTGAAGCAGTACAGGAGGTCGCGCGTGCGAGCAGCTTGCGCGGCGGGAGAGGAACTCTCGAAGAAGTGTTGACCGGCTAGCGTGGGGAAGTCGGACCACTGGTAAACCGACATGCGCTACGTCCTCGACGGCTTGGGCGAGGAACAGATCGACCAGGCCCGCGAGGCTCGGGCTGTACGTTCGCGTTAACTTTCAAAGAGCACTAAACCGCACCTTTTATGCGGTTCTTGTGCTGTTTGACCGCACAGTCAGGAAACTCCAGTCCGGAAGTACTCCGGAAGGCGTACAGGCAGCAATCTGAGTCCCGAAAACTGGAGCACGTTGATCGGATTCGGGCGCGATTTGGTCAACGAAGCTACACGGAAACGACACGCCAGGCGGGAAGAGCGAGATGACCGAGTCACGTAATCCGTTGTGTATTGGTGGGTTAGTCAATGACCGGGGTGGGTCTCGAACCCACGACCTACGGATTAAAAGGCAATCTCATCGGCCCTCCAGATTGGGCGAATTCCCGTACGGCGCACGGCGAAACACGGGAACCTGCCGCACCGCGGAGACCTCTGTGCCGGAGATTCCCACACTCAATCTGGTACGACTTCTGGTACAGCTATCCGCCGCGGTCGAAACGCTCGGAAACGGATCGTCAGTCCGTTAGACCAGCGAGGAGCGGCGTTGCGTAACTCTATTGCTGGACATGCTCTTGGCCGGTGTAGTCCATATGCGACCGACGTTCAGTACCAGCTTCCGCACCAGTCTGATGCTGTTGTCCCCGTCTGAACTGGACTTTTCACCCGGTCAGCGACCGCGCCCGCCCGCGGTGAGACTCGGCTCGTGTTCAACAAGAAGAGCGGCCAATGCATCCATGATCCCCTCTGCACGCGGCGGCGGCATGCCGGTTGGCACGGGCGGCGGTGAAATCGTACCGCCGACCCGCCGGTCACCTCGACCTGCCTAGGTAGTGCAGGAATTCGCTGTCAGTGCTCAGCACAAGCACGGTAGTGGAATCCAGGGTCTGTC
>JBDHHR010000065.1:0-8589 GCA_039589295.1 Gemmatimonadota bacterium
CTCGCTCCGCCGACTCCAGGGTGCTGTCCCAATCGGAGAAGGCCAGATCCACCGACCGCACCTCTACTCCGTGCCGGCGGGCGTCGTGGATGATGGTCGACGGCGCGTAGAAGCCCATAGGCTGGGCGTTGAGGAGGGCGGCGTAGAACTCGGGGGCGTAGTAGCATTTCAGGTAGGCCGATGCGTATACCAGCAATGCGAAGCTGGCGGAGTGGCTCTCCGGGAATCCATAGTTGGCAAAAGCCGTGAGGTACTTCAGGACCTGCGCGGCCACCTCCGGAGCTACCGCGTTGGCCCGTAGCCCCCGAATCAGGTCGCGCTCCACCTCCTGCATTTTCCTGTGGGAGCGCTTGAATCCCATCGCCCGGCGCATGTTGTCGGCCTGAGCCGGGGTGAAGCCGGCCAGTACTATGGCCACTTTCATCCCCTGCTCCTGGAACAGGGGCACACCGAGGGTTCGCTTGAGGAGTGGCTCGAGGCGCGGGTCCAGATAGGTGACCGGCTCTTCGCCGCGCCTGCGACGCAGGTAGGGGTGGACCATGTCTCCCTGGATCGGCCCGGGGCGGATGAGCGCCACTTCGATCACCAGGTCGTAGAAGCAACGCGGCCGCACCCTGGGAAGGGTGTTCATCTGGGCGCGTGACTCGATCTGGAACACCCCCACCGTGTCCGCTTCGCAGATCATGTCGTACACCGCCGGATCGTCAGGCGGCAGCGCAGCCAGGTCCAGCGTCACGCCGCGCGTGCGTCGCACGGTATGGATGGCGTCTCCCAGCAACGTGAGCATGCCCAGACCAAGGAGGTCGAACTTGATGAGACCGGGCAGATCCAGATCGTCCTTGTCCCACTGGATGATCGTGCGATCGGGCATGGAAGCGCGCTCCACGGGCACGACCTCGCCCAGTGGGGGGGCGGATATGACGAATCCTCCGACATGAATGGAGCGATGGCGCGGCAGATCTTCCAGCCCCCGGACCATGCGGATGAGGGCCCTCACGCGCCGGTCGCGTGGATCGAGGCGGGCCCGGGCCGCACCGCCCTCGGCCAGGCGTCGTGCCGCGTCGCCCGCTCCGCCGCGGTCCACCTCCAGTGAAAGCCTCTTGCTCTCCTCCGTCGAGAACCCGAGCACTCGTGCCGCATCGCGCACCGCCATCTTGCCGCGGTAGGTGATGGACTCGCACACCATGGCGGCGTGTTCGCGACCGTACTTCTCGTATACGTACTGGAGAACCTCCTCCCGATCCCGGTGCGCGATGTCGAGATCGATGTCGGGTGGCTCGTGGCGAGACTCGGACAGGAAGCGCTCGAAGAGGAGATCGAGCCCGACGGGGTCCACCGCCGTGATGCCCAGACAGTAGCAGACGGCGGAGTTCGCCGCCGACCCCCTTCCCTGTACGAGGATGCCGCGCCGATTGGCGAAGCGGACGATGTCCCACATGATCAGGAAGTAGTCAGCCAGGTCGAGTCTCCGGATGACAGTCAACTCGTGCTCGATCTGTTCACGGTGCCGTGAAGAGAAGCGCTCGTCGTAGCGCTCCCGGGCTCCTTCCTCTACCAGCCCCCGCAGGAACGAGTGTGAATCGTGTCCGCCCGGAACCTCGAAGGACGGCAGCTCCGGTTCGAGATCCACCATGTGGAAGCGGCACCGCCGGGCGATTTCCACCGTCCGGCGGAGTCCCTCGCACCCGCGGCACCCGCAGGGGGCGGGTCCCTGCCCGCACCACCGCTCAGCCATGTGAGCGGCCCCCTTCAAGTACCACTCCGCGTTGGGCTTCAGCAGGTCACCCGCCTCGTCGAGCGTGGTGTCATATTTGAGGCAGGTGAGCACGTCGAGCACAATCCGGTCCGCCCTCCGTGCATAACATGGAGCGTTGACGGGAACCCAGGGGATTCTCCGGCGCGTCACATGTTCGAGCCACGCCGCGCAGAGGCGCGCATCCGCCGGCAACCCGTGGTTCTCCAGGGCCAGACAGAATCGGCCGGGAAACAACTCGCGCAGCCGCTCGATCCGGTAGGTAAGCCCCGGCGAGCCGGGCAACAGGCTGTCCGCTTTCAGGAGGCAGAACAGACCTCCTGTCCGTCCTTCGAGATCGGGGAACACCAGGGAGGGGGATCCGCGCGGAGACGAGAGTCGGGCGGTGGTGATGAGGGAAGAGAGGTGGTGGTATCCGTCCCGCTCCATGCACAGGAGCACGAGGCGAAGACAGGCATCCTTTGTCCGGGCTCCGAGCCGTATCTCGCCTCCGACGATGGGGCGCACCCCGAGGTCGTCGCAGGCACGAGTGAATCGTACGGCACCCCCGAGATCGAAGACGTCCGCCAGGGCCAGGGCGGGGAGTCCGATGTCCGCTGCGCGCTCTGCCAGCGCCTCCGGATTGGAGGCCCCATCCAGCAGCGAGAAGGCCGAGCGTGCGGCCAGCTCTACGAACGGCGGGTACCCGGACCCAACGAGTGTGACGCCGAGATGTGGCATCTCCCGAAGTCCCTCAGTCCCACCAGCCGTGGAGCCACCACTCCCCCTCCCCAGCCCCACCACCCCTATGCCTGTACTCGCGGAACACCCACAGGAGCTCTCCATCCGCCGTGCAGACCCGGAAATACTCCCGGTGGTAGGAGTCCTTCCACCAGTCGCCGGAGAGCCGCTCCGGCCCCTCCGCGGCCACCACTCGAAGGCGCCCCCCAACTCCCAGCAACTCCACGGGACACCCGTCCTCCGTCCGGACCCGAACCATCACGGGATCGGGGAGCAACCTGAGGACGCAGGGAAACGCCTCTCCATCCGGCCGGGGCTCCTGGCGTCGCGCCCTGTACGGTCTCTCCCGGACGGCGGGCGGCGCTATTCCCACCGGTCGCCACGCGTTCCGCGTCTCCGGGCGGTTATCCGGGCGGAGACAAGGCCACACCACCGCATTCTCTCCCATCCGGGCCTGCAGGCGGGAGAGCGCGGCGGCAGCCGCCATGGGATCGCGCCAGTCGCCGGCGAACAGGTCGCCCTGCCGAACACCCGGGGGGGCCGCATTCTCCACCCGGAGAGCGAGCCCGAGCACCGGCTCGGCGAGTCTTCCACGCTCTCCCGCGGCCCGCTCCAGCGCAGCCCGGCACAGGTCGTACAGGAGCCTCTCCTGCCGGGTGGGACGGGCCGGGACGACCGACGCCCTTCTCCGGGTTCCGTCGGCGAGCAGCAGCTCGAGAGACAGCCCGGCCGCGCAGCGGGCGGAGCACGACAGATCGGCACATACCCGGTCGAGCAGGTGACGCAGAACGAACAGGAGAGGCTCCAGCGTCTCCGCGGCCCCCTCCAGCTCCAGCGATGCCTCCGGGTGGACGGCCTGGCGAATCGGCCGAAAGGTACGGTCGTCCTCGCCACAGGCCAGTCGGTGTGCCCGGAAGCCCGCAGCTCCGAACCGCGCCTCCAGCTCGCTCCGCTCCCGTCCGGCGAGATCGCCGACCCGTCTCAAACCCAGTGCTCGCAGCGTCTCGCCGAGCTCGTCCGGAAGCAGCAGCACGGCAAGCGGCAGCGGCGCGAGGAACTCCCGTGCCGCCCCGCCCCTCACCACGACCGTCCCTTCCTCCCGCAGCAGGACCCCGGGATGGTCGACACAGGGCCCAGCCGCCAGCCAGGACGCGGCGTCCGCCGCGATCGCCACATCCGCGATCCCCACCCGCGCATTCCGGAAGCCGGCCGCTGCGGCCGAAGCCAGAAGCGTCCGGGCCAGGGCGATCTCTCCCCCCCGACGTCCCCATCCCCGCGGGTCGACCCGGCACAGACCGGGGCCGGCAAGAGCGACGCGCGGCGAGCCCGCCAGCAGCACGGCGGCCAGTCGATGGCCTGAGGAACGGACCGTCGATTCCGTCGTCCCGGGGATATCGACCCGAACCGAAGCGACACGGTCCATGTCTCACGACGGTCCTTTTCTGTCCCGTGCCGGCGCTGCCACCCGAAGGGGAGCCAGCGGACACAGGAGCGGCACCTCGAGAGAACCGTGTTTCCCAACCCGTACCCATACCGGCCGCAGCGGAGGCAGGAAGGGTCCGAAGGAGAGGTTGCGCACCGGCTCGATGCGGCCGGGTCGGAAAGCCAGACGGAGGGCGGCCAGCGGCACCTGCCCCACCGTCACGAAGACGGCGTTCGCCTCTTCGGCCAACCTCTGCAGACGGACTGTCACGCTTCGTCGCAACGAGGCATCGAGCCCCGCACGGTCTTCTCCCGCCGATCTCTTACCATCAACGACCATTCGCAGCGCGACCGCCCCGAACGCTCCGCTACGCAGGAGGAGATCGGCGCACCATGCCGCTTCGCCCTGCGTCCGCGGTCGAATGACCCAGAATCGCCCTTCTCCCCTCACCAGGCTCGTCCAGTCCGGCGCGAACAGCGTACGGTCGGCGTCGATGAGCGCTACCGACTCGCCCGTGGCACGCAGTCGCTCGAGGGCAACTCTGAGAAGCGCCGTCTTACCACTGGAGCGCGGGCCGGTCCATTCAACGATCTGTCCGCGCGGCAGTCCGCCCTCCGGCAGCAGTTTGTCCAGGGGTGAGATCCCCGTCGGCACGACCTCTCGGCGTTGCCGCGGCCGTGTCTCGATCCTCTCGAGTTCCCGTTCCAGCCGGAGGATCGCCGTCGAGCGCTCCAATGTCGCCTCCCGTGTATACCGAAGAAAACCCGAAAGTCGAGACCATACTATCACCGGCGGGGATGGTGGTCAAGGTCGCGGAGAGCGAGGAAGGAAGTCGGAGAAAGACTGCAGGGCCGGGATCACGGTCAGAAGCCGCCCCTCGGCCCGCCTGCCATCAGCGAGCCCGCCGGACGCCCAACCGGAGGCCCACCGCGACGGTCCAGAAGGAGTCCGTGCCGGGGGGTGATTGATAGTGGACGAAGCTGTCGAAGGCGACCTGCGGGGTGATCCCGTACCACAGCCGCGCCGTGGCATCGAACAGGTCGCCGTCGAAAGAGTCGTCCACTTCGCTCGTGTTGCTGACCACGTTGCCGTACGCCACCCCCGGCTCGATGCCCCACCCCGAGGTCGACTCGTAGCGCAGGGCCACGCTCACCCGCACTTCCTTCTCCGGCGTGCGACCGGTATCGCCGAGGTTCGTGCCGACGTAATTGCCGTAGGACACCGCCGGCCTGACCGACACTCCGGAACCCGCCGCGATCTCCGCATCCACGAAGAACGCGTAGTCGAGGCGGTCGAACCAGTCGCCCAGCCAGCCCCCGACCCGGAACGATCCGCCACCGGAGAGCCCGACGGCCTGATCGAACGAGTAGGTCGTAAACCGCGTCCCATCCACCGGATACTCCTGGCGCCCGAACTCGAACGACGTCACGTACCGCCGCGACGGTCCCCAACCGAATGCGACGCCGCCATACCCGGCCTCCATGTCATCCGCCCCTCGCACCAGGTACGGATGGCGGAAGCTGAGTGCGTTGTCGAAGCCACCCCACAGCCGTACTCCGGCGGCCGGATATATGCGAAGCTCTGCCCAGCGCAGATTCGCGTCGCGGCCGTTATCGAAGGTGTTACCGCCCCACACATCGGCCTCCAGCAGCATCGGATAGGCCGACAGACGCGCGAGGCCGCGCAGGGCGTCCTCGTTCCCGGGGTCGAGGGCGAGCGCCTGCTCGTACGCCGACCGCGCGTCGTCGGTGCGCCCGCCGGCAGCCCGGGCCCTTCCCAGAGCCACCCACGCACCCACGTCGCTCCGGTTCTGGCTCAAGGCTATCTGGTACCACCGCGTGGCCTCCGCCGCGTTGCCGGCGGCCATGCTGGCCCGTGCCATTCCGATCTGCGCCTCGTACAGCGACGGAGATGTCCGGAGGATCCCGCGGTAGTCCGCTACGGCGGCAGCGTAGTTTCCGGCCACGGAGTGGCTCTCGGCGATCCCGATCCGCGCCTCTACTCGTCCCGGGTCCGCTGCCGCGACCCGCTCGTACAGAGTCCGCGCCTCCCCCGCATTCCCGGCAGCCAGGAGGTCATTCGCCTCTGCCAGCGCAGTCTCCAGCTCGGTAACGGTCATCCCGCCGAGCGTGATGGGAAAGCGGACCGTCCGCCGCAGCTGTCCGACGGTCGCCACGATCTCCGTCTCACTTCCCGTCGTACCCACGGTCACGCGAGTGCCGGCCCGGCCTTGCGCGTCAGTCCGGGCCACCTCGGGCTCGACCGTCCCGTTGGTCGCGAGGAAGCGAACTTCCTGCTGGGCCACCACCGCGCCGGCGGCATCCCGCACCTCCAGCACCAGAAGCTCCGACAGCTGCCGGCCGGAATCCGCCGACTGATCGGCGCCGGCCACGAACACGATTCGGGCGAGAGCCGGCGCGGCGTGCTGAACGGCCACCGACCCGAGCACCGTCTGGCCGGATCGGAGGACGAGCCGATCCACATCAGCCAGGACGCCTGGCGACAGCGAGACGCTGAGATCTCCGGACCGCGAGGCGGTGCCCTCGAACAGAACCCGAGCGCCCGCCGCCTCACCGGACCGCGCCTCGACCTCGGCAGCGGGAACCACGTTTCCGTACCGGTCCCGAACTTCGACCCGCAACGCTACGTCATCCTGGTCGACGAGCAGGGGGTCGGGCACCGCCGTGGCCGTGGCCGGCGCTCCGGGCATTGCGCGCACCGTCACGGCACCGGAGCCGCTCAGGGTCCGGGGCGCCGCGTCGATGGTGAGGTTGTAGGTGGCGGCCCGCGTACCCACGGGCACCCGGAAGACAGCTCGTCCTCGTGCATCGGAAACGGCGGTTACGGTTCCGCTCGGGCCGCCGGGGATAGCCCCGCTTCCGAGCAGGCGTAGCCGGACGCCTTCAGCCGGGCCGACGCCTTCCCGCACGTCGGCTGTCACCGAAACGCTGCCGCCGACGGATGCCTGAAACACGGACCTGGGCATGGAGAGGCGGAGCGCGCCGGCGCCTACGCAACCGTCAATGGCCCCCATGACGGCCTGTCCGGCGCCCAGTGCCCGGAAGTCGGAGCGATCCCTCTCCGTCGGAGTGAACGACAGGCAGCTCTGCCGGATGATCCCCGCCACTTCGGCCTGAGTATAGGTGGTTCCCGAAAGGAGCCTGATGATGTCACTCTTCTGCAGGGAGACCGCCTCCTGCCCGGGAAGCAGCGGAGCGTGAAGGAGGATCAGCATCAGCGGGATCGCGAGTTTCGTCGCAAGGCGTCTGGGCATGGGAATCCTCACCGGGGACGCTGGCACCCCGAGGCGTCGAAGTGCCTGTTGACGTCGTTCACGGCGCCCACCAGCCTTTCGTACTCGGCCGTGCGGGCGGAGTCAGCAGGGGCACCCAGGGTGGCGAAGGCCGTCGCCATGGTTATGAATGCATCATCGGTGGCTGCGTAGCCGGAGGACAGGAGGTCGCAGCCGATCCTGCCGAGATCGAAGTCCTGGCTTCGCTCGGTGTAGCGGGCCGCCGCCCCATCGAGATCCTGGGCGACTCTCTGGAAGCGACGCACTTCCGGCGACACGAGCGAGGGCGGCGGACGCTCAGCGGATTGCCGCGCCCCGCCTTCGAACAGCCCCCGGACGAGAAACACCAGGGCTATGAGGGCCGCCACGGCGCCCGCTGTCCATAGGGTCCGCCGGTAGTGTCGCCGCAGTCTCGGATACAGGCGTTCCGAGGAGTCTCCCGGAAGCACGAGGGTAACGGATTCCGCGTACGCGCCTCCCGGCAGCAGCGCGGGACGGATCTCCGCCGGGGTTTCGCCGCCGGAGGTCGCCCCGGCCTCCACCGGTGCGACCGCCCGATCAGCGGTGTAATTCGTCCACGCCACCCCGGTGGGGACAGGACCCTCGTCCGGCATCGCACCGGGTGCCAGGAGCTCCCGGAAAGCCGCGGGGTCGGAGCGCAGGCCCTCGACCTCTTCACCCGGCCGGAAGACGCCCCCCATCGGCCGCTCTTCGTCGGGAACGACCAGCACGCTGCATTGCCAGGGCTCCCCGAAGTAGCGGACATTGGCTTCCTGGTCGCCTTCGGAGGGAAGCAGGCCGAGCAGGTAGTGGCTGTGATACCATCCGAGGAGAACCCCTCCGTGCGCGAGGAACTCCTCCTGACACTCCGCCCAGGCCCTCAGGAGGAAGGCCGCCGGCGCTTCCTCGGAGAACGGCTCATCGGCTGGCAGGCTGCGATCCACGACGGCGTAGTGGATGCCCGAGTCGGGGCAGCGGAAGAGCGCGCCCAGCAGGAACCCGAAGCGGGCTTCGCGCGTCAATCCGGAGACGTGCTCGCTGATGTCACGCAGGGCGGACTGGGCGATGAACAGCTCGTAAGGGCCCGTGGCCGCCGGCTCCGCCGCGTCCCCCGGGTCGCGCCGCGGAGTCCACGTTATCGACCGGTCGGCGGGGAACGGCGCCCGCCGATGAGTCGCGTCGGCCGGCTTCCCGGACCTCCCGCTGCGAGCATCCTTGAGAGGTACGCCGGTCTCGCCTCGTTCATCGCTCACGGTCATCCTGCACCTGCCATCACTCGATGGCTAAGAGGTCGAGGATAGGCACGCCCATCAACGAGGAGCGGCCCGTACGTACGCGCGCCAGTACGTCTACCGTCTCCAGCGGGCGCAGCCCTTCCACCCGCGGAACCATCTCCGGCGG
>JBDHHR010000066.1:0-8726 GCA_039589295.1 Gemmatimonadota bacterium
GTCTGGGCTATAGGCACAGGCCTGAACGGCGGCGGTATGGCCCTTGAGGGTGCGAAGCGCCTCGCCCGTCTCGGCGTCCCAGAGCATGAGCGTCCTATCCCAGCTCGCCGAGACCACCCGGGCGCCGTCGGGGCTGTAGGCACAAGCCTTGACCGGGCGGGTGTGGCCAGTGAGGGTGCGAAGCTCCTGGCCCGTCTCGGCATCCCACAGCATGAGCGTCCTATCGTCGCTCGCCGAGACGACCCGGGCGCCGTCGGGGCTGTAGGCACACGCCGTGACCGGGCCGGTGTGGCCAGTGAGGGTGCGAAGCTCCTGGCCCGTCTCGGCGTCCCAGAGCTTGAGCGTCTTGTCAGAGCTTGCCGAGACCACACGGGCGCCGTCGGGGCTGTAGGCACAGGCCCGGACCCAGCCGGTGTGGCCAGTGAGGGTGCGAAGCGCCTCGCCCGTCTCGTGGTCCCAGAGCCTGAGCGTCCCATCATCGCTTAGGCACAGCCCCGGACCCATCGGGTGTGGCCCGCGAGGGTGCGAAGCAGCGCGTGCGACTCCCGCGACCCCGTCCGGGTTCGCAACCAGGGCGAAGCACCCGACACGCTGCGGCGCTCGAACTCCGGCTCCAGTGAGGCGGGAAGCGGGTCGTCCTCCCACTGGAGCCGGTTGTAAAGCTGTTGCCACAGCAGCCCAGGATCGCGACGCAGCACGTGAATCTCCCGGGCCAGGGCCTGGTGGAAGGCGGCAAGTACCGCGCTCCGATTGTGGGCCGCGGTCGCGTCGCTACTTTCTTCCATCGCGGCTAGTACCGGATGCCCTCGAATTCGACGAGGTAGAGGTCGACCTGTTTCTCGCCGACGAACGCAGCTGCCTTCGGCACACGGGGATGCAAGGCGACTCGCGCTGGGCCGGGGAGGGGCAGGCTCACATACTCCTTGCCGCTCTGAACCTCCCAGAGGCGCAATACGCCCTTCGAGTCGGCTGTGGCCACAAAGCGGCCGTCGGGTGTGAATTCGCACCATAGTCCGCCCATGGTCACCCCTCGAGAGTCCCCCGTCGCGCTCTCCCACAACTTCGTCGTTCCATCGTTGCAGGCCGAGGCGACCAAGGCACCGTCGGGGCTGAAGGCACAGGTGTTGAGGGGGTCGTAGCCATGGGTCACGGTTCTCAGCATCCGGCCGCTGGCCACGTCCCAGAGTTGAAGGTCGCCGAGGTCTCCGGCAGCAGCGACGACGGCTCCATCGGAGCTCACGGCACAGGCAACCGCGCGCTGCTCGGTGACTAGCATTGCGCGTTCGTTGCCGCTGTCGCGGTCCCAAAGTTTCAGGGTTCCGACTTGCGGTTCGCTCTCCCAGCCTGCCGAGACGATGAAGCTCCCGTCCTGGCTCACTTCACAGTCCATGACGGAACTTGTATGCCCCCGGAGTGTCATGACCTCCTCGCCGGAGGCAACGTCCCAGAGTTTCAGGTTCCGGTCCAAAGCCCCCACGAGCTGGCTCGCATCCGGGGTGAAGGCACAGGCGTAAACAGGACCCGCGGGATTGTCCAGCCGGGAGGTTTCCTCGCCGGTGTCGGCGTCCCAGATCTTCAGCGTGCCGTCGCCGCTGGCGGAGGCGAGCAGGGAGCCATCAGAGCTGAAGGCACAGCCCCACACTCTGGCCTCATGTGCGTGGGGGATCGCGGAGTTGGGATGCATCCTTCTCTTCCTCCTCCCAGATTTTTTCCTCGTGTGCGTCGGGTACCGTGGCTGGCTCGATCCGTTGCACGTTCCAGACGATCAGCTTGCCGTCACGCCCGCCTGAGATGAGAGTACGCCCGTCAGGACCGAAGTCGCAGCACTCAACCGCGTCGCTGTGGCCGAGAAGAGTTGCGCGGTGCTTCCCGGTGCTCGCATCCCAGAGCTTGACTGTGGAATCCCAGCTACAGGAGGCGATCAAGCTACGGTCCGGGCTTACGGAGCAGCCCCTGACGGCCTCTGCATGCGCCTCGACTGCCGCAAGCTTCTGGCCCGTCTCGACATCCCACAGCTTCAGAGCCCCGTCGGCATGACCCGACACGATCAGACGACCATCGGGTGCTATGGCGCACGCCATCACGCGGCCCTCCGGGTAGAAGGGTTCTTCGGCGCTCGGCCCCGGCGTTCGGAGTCCAGGGAACAGGTCTGCAAGACCTGCGACCACGACCTCCTTAATTCCCTTCCAGGAGCTTTGCTTCGGAAAGAGCGCTCCGTCGCAGAACCTCTTTCTGGCGCGCGCAGTTTCGGCATCGAGCACCCAGAAGAGCTCGTGCTTCTCTGCGACGACGAGATAGGAGCCGTCGGGGCTCATGGCACAAGCGCGCGGCGACAGAGATATGACGTCGGCGAACTCCCAGCGCCGTCTGCCGGTTTCCGGCTCCCAGGCCCGAACCATCCCGGCGTCGACGGAGATGACGAAACTGCCGTCCATGCTGAACGCGCACGACCCCAACTCGCGGCTCCAGCGCGACTGGCGATCCTCGTCGGCGCGGAATTCCTGATGCAGACTCCCGGTGCCCAGATTCCAGAGCCCGAGGGCCCCGGTCAGCGGGGTACCGGCCTCGACCCAGCCGCAGATGACCCGCGAGCCATCGGGGCTCAACGCACAGGATTCGGGCTTTTCACCTATGGGAATGCTGGCGCGCGGCTCACCGCCGTGAGCATCCCAGATTCTGATCGTCTCGTCCCAACTCGCCGAGACGATAAAAGAACCGTCGGGGCTGACGGTGCAGTCCGCGACGCAATCTGGATGGAGAAGGGTGCGCACAAGCGCTTCCGATTCGCGGAACGGGGTCCTGATCGACATCCATGGCTTGGAGGCAGATGCGGTTCTGCTGGAATGTTCCCGTGCCAGGATTTTGCCAACCGCATCCTCTTCCCATTGCAGCCGGTTGTAGAGCTGCTGCCAAAGGAGGTCAGGGCGCCGCATCAGATTGTGAGCTTCGCGGCCAAGGGCCCGCCGGAAGGCGGCGAGCGCACCGCCCCGACCCTCGGACCCCGCCACGTCGTTGCTTTCTTGCATCGTGAACTCCAACCGGAGCATCAGCGGTCTGTTGCTCGGAAGCCGATGATTCCGGAACCTTCAGCGGACCGTTTCTCGGCGCTGTGCTCGGGCTTCGCTTCCTCATGCTTCTCTCTTTCCCGCCCAGCTCGGCCGCTCACACACGAACGGATTCACCTTGAGCGGGCCGCTGCACTCGTCGTTCGGGCAGATGATCTCCTGCCCGAGCCATTCCCTCTTCCTCTCCTTCGTGACGGCATGCGCGGTGCTGCACCAGGGGCAGCGGACGACGTGCCCGCCGCCGAAGTCCACCGCCGTTACGATGAGCGGACGACGTCCGCCGGCCGCTCCGCCGCCTCCGGGCATCTTCTCCAAGGCATGATCGAAGTCGTCCTGGAGCTGCAGGACACCGGTGTAGAGCTTCGAGGTCTTGCCGTCGGTGTCGGTGGTCTCCTCGACGCCGACCTCCGCTGCTTTGTGCTCGAGGAAGCGGAAGTCGGTCAGCGTGTCGTGCAGCTCCTGCCAACGGGCTGCCTCGGTCAGGTGATACGGCAGCTCGCTCAGCCCCCGAACGTCGCTCCCGGTCCAGGTGCCATTACGCTCCGGGTCGGCCCGGAACCGGAAGTAGTCGGCCAGCCGACCGTGCAGAACACGCCCGCGTTCGTCGTGAGCATATTCCTCCGCGCCGACGTCGTTGAGCTCGCGATGGTAGAAGGCCAGCAGCGAGGTGCCGTCACCCTGGCGCTCCGTCAGGTAGGGCGCCAGATCGAAGAAGAGGCGCGACCACAGCACCACGGGAAGCCGCGGGCCGTCCCGTCTGGGCAAGACCTCGTCCAGGAAGCTCCGGAGCTCGGCCGCGCTTCCGGTGTCGCTGACGAGTGCGAGTAGCCACGTCTCCGCCAGCCGCACCTCGTCCTTCTGTGCACCCCCTCCCTTCACGCCGCGGGAGCGGCGGTACTCGATGGCCTGGGCCACCAGGTCAGACGGGAGATGGTAGCTGCCCTTGAGGAACGACGCATAGAGATCCGCGTCGCGTGAGAGCACGTCGAGGAGCTCGTCCTCGGCGAGCCCGAAGCGCGAGGCCGCCAAGTAACCGACGGTGTGAGCGACGAGTGCCTCACCGTGGCTCTCCTCCCTGGCCAGTCGGTCGAACAGGTTCTCCCGGATCACGCCGTCGACTCCCGATCCCAGCTGGTCTCCCGGCACGTAGGACGGCCAGAGACGCGCCTCCTCGAATGCCAGCTTCAGGTAGAGGGGCCGACCTCCCGAGCGCTTCTCCTCAAAGGCGTCCAGTACCTTCGTCCGCTGCTCCTGCGTCAGCGTTCGTCCGGCGTCGTCCAGCCAGAGGCCGAGCAATTCCTCGCCCTCCTCGCGCTCCATCGGGCCGACTTCCACCTCCTCAGGCTGGAGCCGCGTCACGGCCGCGAACGTCTCCGCCCCCCTCCGGGTGGAGATCACAACCCGCACGCCCTCAGGCAGCTGCCTGGGCAGCCAGGTGAGGCTCCGCGCTCCGTGCGCCTCGGAGAGCTGGTCCAGGGCATCGAGGAGAAGGATGAGTGGACGGTCGGCAGTTGCCGGCGCCATCCGCTTCTCCAGCTCCGAGGCCAGCTCGGTGTAGTCGTACGGGACTTCCTCATCCTCGCCGTACCGGCGCGAGATCTCCCGGCAGAGGCTGACCAGTAGGCTGCGGCCATCCGACGAGGAAGGTGTGGCGCCGATGAAGCGGTAGACGATCTGCGCATTTGCGTGCGCGTCCGTCGCCTCCTCCAGCGCCTTCGCCATGAGCGCCGACTTGCCGGCCCCGCCCTCAGCCGCGACGGCGAGGACGCGCTGCTCTTCACCGGTCAGATAGTCGCGGATGGCCTGGAGCGGCTCGCCCCGGCCGACGAAGAAGCGCAGCAGGCCGTTGGCGAACTTGCAGTGGGCCCGGCCCTCGGGATCCAGCCCGTCGTCAAGCTGCACGTGGATCTTCTCGTCCGGCGCAGCGAGAAGGGCCGTGGGGTGCTCGATCTCCTTGAGGATCGTCCCCGCCAGCCGGCGCCATACGGCGGCGCAGAGCGTGTCGGGCGGCTCCGGCGCTTCGAGGAGCGCTAGGCATTCGTCCAGGCCCTCGGGAAGGGTGCCGAGGTGATCCGTGCTCGGGCCCTCCTCCGTCCACCGCGCCTCATACTCGTAGACGTTGGCCGGAACGCGCTGCCGGAGCTTTTCCTTCAGGGCCTCCAGCCGCGCCGCCGCCCCGGTGTCGGGCTGCCAGTCGTCGTTTAGGTCTAGGTAGTCGTACGCGGTGACTTCCCGGAGCCACGCCTCGAGATGCTTGAGGTCCGCCGCTTCGTTGGACTCCTTCGGTACCTCCTCACGGGCATCGACGATCAGATCACGGACGTGGCGAGGGGAGCCGTCGTCCGGAAGACTCCGTATCGACTCCAGGCACCCGCTCGCAGCGGAAGACAGGGCGCGACCTCGCTCCTCACACCGGCCCTTCACGAACGCGAGGAACTCTCGCGGCCGGAAGCCGTCGGGGAGCCCGCTCAGGGACCGGAAGAAGCAGAAGACCTTGTCCTTCGGGTCCTCGACCTGCAGGGCACCTACGGTAATTTCCTGCTCCGTGGCGGACCTCTCGTACTCGAGGCACGCCTCCGCGGGAAGCGACGACTTCTCGGCCGCGCCCTCGAGTGCGCGCTGGAGTCGGACCTCGATCTCTCCCCACGCCGCGGTCTCGCCCCGGCGTGCGGCCTCCTCTTCATCTCTCGTCTCGCAGCGGGAGAGATCCAGATGTCGGGGGCGTAGTCGGTACTCGGTCGGGTTCGCGTTCTCGTCGCGCCGGTACCAGCCCTTGCCCTCGTCGGGCTGCTCCGCCTCCCAGCGGAGCAGCTCCGCATCGTCAGCCGAGACGCGATCGAGCAGCGCGTCGAATTGCGAGGCCGCGATGCGGGGCGGAGGCGGAAGCCAGCCGTAGCGATCGCCCAGGAGCACGAGGAAGTTAGGCCGCGGGGTGACCCGATGGCAGCGCTCGATCTCCCCCAGACAGATGGTCATGGTCTGCTGGTCCAGGGCCGCCTGCTCGCTCACGCCCCAGCGCAGGTCGATGGCCTGGAAGCGGCAATCGTAGCGCCGGCACATTTCGCGCAGCCGGGGAAAGACATGCGCGTGGAGCGCATTCCGCTCCGTCCTCAGATCCTGGAAGGTGGAGCTGACGAAGAGCCTGAACGTACGGGACCGGCTGGTCGTCGGGCCGCCGGACGTCTCGTCGGCGTTGCTGGGCATGGCCCTCCTCTACTTCAAGCCTACACGCCCGCCGCGCACAACGTCGGAACGTGCTCGCCCCGGCACGCGCCGGCCGGCGATGAATGGATTGACCCGCAACCATGCGTGGCAGGCGCGCCCGGGACAGACCAGCTCCCGGCCGAGCCAGGCCTCCTGAAGGGGATGACGCTCGAGGCAGACCGGGCAGCGAACCGCCGGCCCAGTGCCGAGATCCACCGCGGTGACCACGAGGGGACCCTGGGGGATCCCGACCAAGTCCACGAGGTAGACCGACCCACCTGCATCGCCGCACGCGACGCTTGCCCGGTGGGGGTGGTGAGCCACAGATACGGCGGAACCCGACAGCGGCAGCGTTGCTATACACCTTCCAGTCTCCACCTCCCAGAGCTTGAGCGTCTTATCCTGGCTTCCCGAGACGACCCGGGCGCCGTCGGGGCTGTAGGCACAGGCCCGGACCCGCTCGGTGTGGCCCTCGAAGGTGCGAACCTCCTGGGCCGTTTCGGCATCCCAGAGCTTCAGCGTCTGATCCAAGCTTGCCGAGATCACCCGGGCGCCGTCGGGGCTATAGGCACAGGCCTTGACCTCGCCGGTGTGGCCCTTGAGAGTGCGAATCTCCTGGCCCGTCTCGGCATCCCAGAGCTTGAGCGTCTTATCGTCGCCGGCCGAGATTACCCGGGTGCCGTCGGGGCTGAACGCACAGGCCTCGACCCCGTAGGTGTGGCCCTCAAGAGTGCGAATCTCCCGGCCCGTCTCGCTGTCCCAGAGTCTGAGCGTCTTATCCTGGCTTGCCGAGAGCACCCGGGCGCCGTCGGGGCTGAAGGCACAGGCGTTGACCGAGTTGGTGTGGCAGCCCGCGAGGGTCCAAGTCTCCTCCTGGCCCGTCTCGGGGTCCCAGAGCTTGAGCGTCTCATCGCCGACTCCACCTCCCGAGGCCACCCGCGCGCCGTCGGGGCTGAAGGCACAGGCCAAGACGCGGCCGATATGGCCTCCAATGGTACGCATCACTTGGCCTGTCTCGGCGTCCCAGAGCCTGAGCGTCTTATCTTCGCTGGCCGAGACTACCCGGGCGCCGTCGGGGCTGTAAGCACAAGCGTAGACCCAGCTGGTGTGGCCCTCGCGGGTGCAAATCCCCTGGTCTGTCTCGGTGTCCCAGAGCTTGACCGTTCTATCGTTGCTTGCCGAAACCACGCGGGAGCCGTCGGGGCTGAACGCACAGGCGTTGACCCCACTGGTGTGGCCCTCGAGCGTGCGTATCTCCTGGCCCGTCTCGGCGTCCCAGAGCTTGACCGTCTGATCCGCGCTTGCCGACACCACTCGGGTGCCGTCGGGGCTGAACGCACAGGCCCTGACCTCGCCGGTGTGGCCCTTTAGCGTGCGAATTTCCTGGCCCGTCTCGGCATCCCAAAGCTTGACCGTCTCGTCCTGGCTTGCCGAGACCACCTGGGCGCCGTCTGGGTTGAAGGCACCGGCGTAAACCCAGCGGGTGTGGCCCTCGAGAGTGCGAATCTCCCGGCCTGTCTCGGCGTCCCAGAGCTTGACGGTAGTGTCATAGCTTGCCGACACCACCCGGGCGCCATCGGGGCTGTAGGCACAGGCGCGGACAGTCTCGGTGTGGCCCTCAAGCGTGCGAATCTCCTGACCCGTTTCGGTGTCCCAGAGCTTGAGCGTCTTGTGCCCCAACGCGCTTGCCGAGACCACCCGGGCGCCGTCGGGGCTGTAGGCACAGCCATGAACCCAAACGCCGGCATGGCCCTCGAAGGTGCGTATCTCCTGGCCGGTCTCGGCGTCCCAAAGTCTGAGTGTCTTATCGTCGCTCACCGATAACACCCGGGCGCCGTCGGGGCTGAAGGCACAGGCGCTCACCCCCCTGGTGTGGCCCCCGAGAGTGCGAATCTCCTGACCCGTCTCGGCGTCCCAGAGCTTGAGCGTCCGATCCGCGCTTGCCGACACCACCCGGGCGCCGTCGGGGCTGAAAGCACAGGCGCCGACCCCAGCGGTGTGGCCTTCGAAGGTGCGAACCAGCGCCTCAGACTCGCGGGACCGCGTCCGGGTTCGCAACCAGGGTGTAGCCCCCGCCACGCTGCGGCGCTCGAATTCCGGCTCAAGCAGGGAGAGGACCGGCTCGTCCTCCCACTGGAGTCGGTTGTAAAGCTGTTGCCACAGCAGCCCGGGATCGCGGCGCAGCACGTGCAGCTCCCGGACCAGGGCCCGGCGGAAGGCAGCGAGCACCGCGCCCCGATCCTCGGACCATGCCGTTCCCGGATTCCGCGTCACCATGAACTCCGACCGCAGGGCGGACGAACCCCGGTCTCCTGGGCGCTCATGAGGCCCGCTGCTCGTTGGAGGAAAACGGGCCAGCGTCGTCGACGAGGAGCGCGCGTTGGATGGCGCCGAGAACGTCAGGGCGCGTCACCACCACCCGAACAGGCCGAGCCCTCGTTCAACACAGACCTCGAA
>JBDHHR010000067.1:0-8747 GCA_039589295.1 Gemmatimonadota bacterium
CAACGGTGAGACTGAAATCGCCATCGAGATCTTCAAGTTGAACGTCGAAATCTATCCAGACGCCTTCAACACGTACGACAGTCTGGGCGAGGGCTATATGGAAGCAGGTCAGAACGAGCTGGCGATCCAGAACTACGAACGGTCTCTCGAACTCAACCCCGGCAACGACAACGCCCGGCAGATGCTCGGACGCATGGGCGTCGAAGACGAAGGTTGACCCGGAGAGAGAGCGAGGCGGTTTCCGTTGTCGCGGCCCTACCAGCGCCTGGTTCACGCCGAGCGCTTTCGCTTGCTCGCGCGGCGGCGGGTGAGACGACACCCTGGCTGACACCACCGATGGAACACAGAGTCCCTTCACGCCGGATGCCTAGCACCGAGCAACTGCACCAGCGGGACGCGAGGCGTCCGGGATGTGGGTGCAGGGTCCCGGCAGTGTTGGCAGTCGGACTATGACTCACGCCACCCTCACACAAAGGAGGTCGTAATGGTCGAGGGGAATCCGAAGCAGAAGAGAATGTTGCTCATCGCGCTCGTCGTCGTTCTGATCATAGTCGTCATCGTGCAACTTTGAGGATGACGGCCCCACAACTCGCGGCCTGACACATCCCGAGCTGGGGGAGAGCCCGGGGTTGGTTTCTCCCCCTCCATGGTTCGCTCAGGCGGAGCCGTCTGGCGCGCTCGCCGTCTCCGCAGCGGTTCGATCCATGGGCAGGCTCGCTCACGTTCGCCTCCACAGCAGCCGGGCGCTTTAGCTTGCTCGCACGGCGGCGGGCGGGATGCGCGCTCCAATCCACTTTCGCCTATATTGATCCTACCCCCTTCCGTTCCTCAGGCGGAGTCGATGTCTGACCTCTTGGAACGCCTTCGCGTGGCCCTTGCCGACCGATACGCTCGAGTCGGAGATGGGCCGTGGCGGCATAGCCACCGTGTTCCTGGCAGAGGATCTGAAGCACGATCGACGGGTCGCGATCAAGGTCCTGCACCCCGAGCTGGCGGCTGCCGTAGGGGCCGACCGCTTCCTGTTCGGCTGAGAGTCGCGGCCGGTGACGATAATCGAGCCACGAATTCACCCCCATCCGCAACCCAAGCAGGAGGCAACCCATGAGGATCCGTTCACTACTGCTGGCGTTCCTGGCCGTCGCAGCCATCTTCGCTCCGGAGGCTCTGGCCCAGGAGGAGGAAGAAGAGACCCAGCCGAATCTCGTCGTGCTGCGCTACTTCGCATGCGACCTGGGCCAGACCGGAGCGGCCGTCCAGATCCTGAACGGCGCGTGGCGAGATGTCATGGAGGATCTCAAGGACGAGGGCATGATCCAAGGCTACGGGATCCTGACCCATGCGTGGGGAGACGAATGGAACCTGATGGACTGGTTCTCGGTCGAGAACATGCACGCGTTCCACGAGGCGTGGTCCGAGGCGACGCGGCGTATCGGCGAGTGGGCTGAGGCGAACGACCCCGAAGGCGAGGGACTAGCCAAGTTCACCAAGGTCTGCAAGAGCCACAAGGACAACGTCTATCAGATCGTCCATCGGCAGGAGAAGGAGGCAGAGGCGGAAGGCTCCTGACCCCGGACCTCTTGCCGCAGCGCTTGCACCGCCCTCGGTCCACGCTCCGGGGGCGGTGACGGGCGAGCGAGCCTACGACGGCGGCGGAAGGGATGGTGTGGCCCCAGCTACCTCCAGTTGTGCGGGTCGTAGGTAAGCGACAGTTGTGTCCAAAGACGGGCGAAAAGTGCGCGACTGTCCTTTTCTACCTTGACGGCCGGATGCACATGCACGGCTCCGGTCGTCTTCGTCTTGAACGTCAGTCCCTCGGAGTCAACGAGCGCCTTCGCCTCGTCGGCCCGGTCCAGCGCCTCGAGGGCCGTCTGGAACAGGGTCAGCTTCTGCGGCGACTTTACGTTTTCGCCAACGAGCTCCAGCCATAATGCCTGCGACCGCTTGGACAGGTGCTCTGGCGGCTCGGGCCACTCCAGTATGTGTTCCTCCGTCATCGCATCCTCAACTTTTTAATTAACCAGCCACCCCCCCCCGGACTTATGCACGCACACACGCTTCGCCCGGGGTCGGTCTGGCTCAATGAACCCGTAGAGATCTGATGCCCCCTCCCCCCTTAGGGCATGCGACAAGAAAGTGGGGTAAGATTTGGGGTAACTTTGTACGACTTTCTACCCCATTTGGCGGTTTCAGATACGACAGAGGACACCCGAAACACCGCGTGAATACAACGAATTGTCGTATCTGAGCCTCACTAGGGCAGGACTTCGGATCCGAAGGCTGGGGGTTCGAGTCCTCCCGGGCGCGCTTCGCAAGCTTCCCTGACGCACGGCGTTGGCGTCCATCTAACTCGACCCCAAGCTGCGACTTCGCCAGGCCCGCCCCCTGGCAGCCCGGTTTGCGCCGGCATCCCCCACGCCGCTACCGTTCTCCTGCCCACCTTCCTGCCCACCCTCGAGGAGACGCACATGGAACCCCGACTGAGACCGGTGGTGGCCTTCACTTTCGGCTACCTGGCCGTCGCGCTGGCGGCCGGGATCCTCCGCGGGAACGCCGAGTTCCTGTTCTACATCGGCGTGATGCTGGTGCTGATAGGAGTCGTGTGGGCGGTGAACCGCTCGGTCCGGCTCAGCACGGGGGCGCTGTGGGCGCTCAGCGTGTGGGGGCTGGCGCATATGGCCGGCGGACTGGTGGTAGTGCCCGCGGGCTGGCCGGTGAACGCCGCCAGCCGCGTGCTGTACACTCTGTGGCTCGTCCCCGATCGGCTGAAGTACGACCACGTCGTGCACGCCTACGGGTTCGGGGTGACCACCTGGGTGTGCTGGCAGGGCCTGAAGAGTGCCGTCCGGAAGCGAGCCGGCTCCACCCCGGCGCCGACCTTCGGCCTGCTCACCTTGGCCGCCGCCGCCGGGCTGGGCTTCGGCGCCCTGAACGAGGTCGTCGAGTTCGTGGCCACCCTGACCATGCCCGAGACGAACGTGGGCGGGTACGCGAACACGGGCTGGGACCTGGTCGCCAACACGGTGGGGGCGGTGGCGGCGGTGCTGCTCATCCGAATGTTCGATCGGGGCTGGGCTCGGGACTGAGTCACGAGGAGTTTCACCCGTAGCCCCGAGAACCGCCGCGCCACGAGGAGTGCGGTTCGAGGTGGACGACACCCCCGTGGTGGCAGTGATCGCACGGCGGCGGGCGGGGCAGCAGTAAGCCCAGCCAGCGAGGTCGTAAGCCGTTGACAGTTACGGCCAGGAAACCCTATCTCTGTGATCAGGGGCGGCACAGTTGCGTCGACCACATTCAGGAGGTCTGCTCATGACCAAGCAGGATTTCGCGGAGAAGCTGGCGGCCAAGACCGGAATCTCCAAGGCGACTGCGTTGCGCGCCATCGACTGCATCTTCTCCACGAAGGCGGGCGAAGGCATCATCGCCACCGAGCTCGACGCGAATCGCAGCATGACGATCACCGGCTTCGGCACGTTCAGCACGCGGCATTCCAAGGCTCGCCGGGGTCGCAATCCTCAGACGGGCCAGCCCATCATGATCGCGGCGCGAAACAGCGTGTCGTTCCGCGGTGGCAAAGGACTCAAGGAAAGGGTCGCCGACGTGGCCCCGGAAGCAAAGCCCGAGCCTGTGAGACAGAGCTGGGAGTGGTAAAGAGCAGGGTCCGCGGTTAGATCAGGGGGCGGCTCCCGGCGTGCCGCCCCTTTCGCACGGTCGACCTTCTACCTTTCCCTTATGCCCGGTGATTGTCGATCAGCCCGTAGGTACCACCGAAGACGTGGTCCCGGATCGGATCGGAGTCCAGGAAGTCGTGGGGGAAGCCGGGCTCCGTCCAGCTCACCTCATCCAGCCGCGCGAGCTGCTCCTGCGAGAGCGTCACCTCGAGGCAGCCGAGGTTGTCCTGGAGCTGCGCCAGGTTTCGCGCCCCGATCAGCGGAACGATGACGCCACGCTGCTGCCGGACCCAGCTCAGGGCCACCCGTGACGGCGAACAGCCGATCTCCTCGGCTACATTCACCACCACCCCGGCTATCTCGAGGTTCCGCTCGACGGTCGCCGCTCCCTCCCTGGCGCGGCCCTGAGCCGGCGTCTTGCCACCGCTGTATTTGCCGGTGAGCACGCCGGCGCCGAGGACGCTCCACGGTGTCACCGCCAGGTCGAGCGCCCGCGCCATCGGGAGGAGCTCCCGCTCGGCTGTCCGGTCGATGAGACTGTAACGGATCTGGAGGCCCACGAAAGGAGTCCACCCCCGCAGATCCGCCAGCATGTTGGCGCGTGCGACTATCCAGGCTGGGGTATCGGAGATGCCCACGTACAGCACCTTTCCGGCCCGCACCATGTCATCCAGGGCCCGCATCACCTCATCCACCGGGGTGGTGAAGTCCCACATATGCACCCAGTAAAGGTCGATGTGCCCGGTGCCGAGGCGCTTCAGGCTCGCCTCCAGCGACTGGACCATGTTCTTCCGGTGGTTCCCGCTGAAGCTGGGGTCATCCCGCCGCATCCCGAGCGTGTACTTGGTGGCCACCACCCAGTGGTCGCGGTCCGGGCCGACGAACTCTCCCACGTACCGTTCGCTGGTGCCCTCCGTGTATCGGTTCGCGGTGTCCAGGAAGTTGCCGCCGGCCTCCGCGTAAGCCTCGAACATCTGCCGGCTCTCTTCCTTCGGTGCGCCCCAGCCCCATTCCTCGCCGAAGGTCATCGTTCCCAGCGCCAGCTCCGACACACGCAATCCGCTCCTGCCCAGCAGCTTGTATCGCATCACGTCCCCCTGTTCGCGTCCCTCGATCGGTCACGGTACGGCTTCGGCTCCTGCGCCTGAAGTCTCCTGCACCGGCCCACTCAGACTTACGCTCACGCCGGCGACCAGCGCCGCGATCGCCAGCATCTGCACGAGGTGAAACACGCCGTTGTGATCGAACTGCCATATGAGGGTGAAGCTCATGGTCCCGGTGGCCTGAATCGCGGCTGCCACCACATTGAGAACGATGCCCGCGACCAGGAGCCACGCCCACGCCCTCCTGGTCCGCAGCGCCAGGTCCAGGTACAGGACCAGCGCCAGGAGCATCGCCGCACCCTCGTAGAGCACGAAGACTAGGAAGGTGCCGGTAAACACCAGCGTAAGCGCGTAGAAGCCCACGCCGATCCCCACCATGGCCGGCAGCAGCCGGCGGGCCGCGGCACTTCCGAAGCGGTCGTAGACCGCGGCCACCACGAACAGTGCCACCACCAGGCCCAGGCTCAGGAACAGCGGCTGCCACAGGATCGCGAACACGGAATCGGACAGGTCAAGCCCGTGCGCCGCCGCGCCCAGGGCCGAGGCCAGGCCGAGCAGTCCCAGGACCCCGGACCAGATCCCCACCTTCCAGTCCTCCGATCCGCGTCGTCGCCACAGGTAAAGCAGACAGCCGAGCGCCAGCAGCGCGATGATGGCATCGGTCGCGGCCGTGGTGAGCTCGGTGGGGTTCGGGTTGAGCCGCATCGAGCCGGCCTACCTACTCACGGCTGAAGACCACCTGCCCGCCCACGATCGTATACATGATCCGGCAGTGCCTGATATCGTCCGGCTCCATGTCGAAGGGATCCCGGTCCAGAACGACCAGGTCGGCCAGCTTCCCGGGCTCTATCGCGCCCTTGACGTCCTCTTCGCCGGCCGCCCAGGCATTGTTCACCGTATAGGCGCGAAGCGCCGTCTCGAGGTCCAGCCGCTCCTCGGGATACCATCCCCCTGCCGGCTCTCCGCGCAGCGTCTGGCGCGTGACCGCCGCGTAGATCCCCAGGATGGGGCTGGCGGGGTACCAGGAGGCATTGGTGCCGGGCCAGTCGCTGCCGAACGAGAGCAGGACTCCCGCGTCCTGCATGGTCATGAAAGCGTAAGCCCAGCGGGACCGCTCGCCTATCCGCTCCGCCATCCAGCGCATGTCATCGATCGCGTGGTATGGCTGGACCTCCGCGATGACTCCAAGCTGCGCCATGCGGGCGGCGACCTCCAGGCCGCGGATCACCTGCGCGTGGATGACCCGGAAACGCCTTTCCTTGGGGCCGTTGACCTCAATGGTGCGCTCGAACATCGTCAGCAGCGTATCGATGGCGTGGTCACCGATGGCATGCACCTGTGGCCAGTGCCCGGCCGAGTCGGCCTTGGTGAGCAGCCGCTGCATGTTCCCCGGCGGGCTCATCATCGGGCGCCAGTCGCCGAGCTCGCCGGTAGTCAGATACGGCTCGTAGAAGCGGGCGGATGAGTTGCCCATGATCCCGTCCACGAATCCCTTGAGTCCCCCTATCTTCAACCACTCGTTTCCAAAGCCGTGCCGGATGCCCAGCGCGCTCAGGTCTCGCCACCTGTCCAGCGTCGGCCGTGCGTAGACCCGCACCGTCAGCTCTCCGCTGTCCAGCAGCTGTTCGAACACCGCCAACTGCTCCGGAGGCGTGATGTCGTGGATGCTCGTTACGCCCGATTCGCGAAGCCGCTGAAGGGCGGCGCGGGACTCTGCGAGCCGCAGCTCGCTCGATTTCGGCGGAATCGCTGCCCGCACAAGTACGGCCGCCGCCGGGCGCAGTCGCCCGGTGGGGACTCCGTTCTCGCACTCCACCCCGCTCCATGCGCAGCTGGCCCCCGAGCGCCTCAATGTCAGGCTGTTGGCCAGGAACTCCGAGCCATCCCACTTCGAAAGGAATACGGGAGTGTTCGGAGTGATCGAGTCGATCATCGAGCGGTGCGGCCTGAATGGAGCTTGGCCGGGGACGCCTGCTCGACCGGCCGTCGGAGCGGCTGCCTGCGGCTCTGCGCCTGCCGCTGCCTGCGGTTCTGCGCCTGCCGGCTCGCCCTCGACCGCCGCTGACGGTTCGGATCCTTCTCCCGTGGAACCCGCCTGCCACGCCTCGTAAGCGCCCCAGTCGCCGCCCGTGATCCAGGTTCCCTCCGGCACCCGATCCCGCGCCGCGCGCACTTCCGCCACCAGGCCCTCCTCGTCGGCCACCTGGAGGAGGTTTATTCCCAGCAGCAGGGCGCCCGCCTGGTTGAAGTGCGTATGGTTGTCTATGAAGCCCGGTGCTACGAAACGCCCGTCGAGCTCCAGGACCGGCGTGTTTCGCCCGCGGAAGCGCAGCACTTCACGCCTGCGGCCCACGGCGAGGATCCTGTCGCCCTCTATGGCCACCGCCTCCGCCCACGGTCGGTCCTGGTTCCCGGTCCACACACGTGCGCCCACCAGGATGAGATCGGCCTCATGGCTCGGGCCGATGGGCGAGCAGGCGGTGAGGAGGAAGGCCAGTGCTCCGATCGCGGCGTCGTAGGCTGTCCGCGGGTGCCCCTCTCTCCTGAACCGGATCGTCACGGGTGGCCTCCAGACTCGTGGACAGGTGGGCGTCACGCATCCACAATATAGCTCGATCGCCGCTTCATTGACTATCATAAGCACTTGATCATGTACGTTGAGCTCGACCGGCAGGTGGTCGGAGCACGACCACGCCCCTCTGCGCATGAAGAAACGGCCCGATGAAACCAAAGGCGCTTCTGTTCGCCAACACTGATCGGTACCTGTATCATTTCCGGCTCTCACTGCTGCATGCCTTAGCCGACTCGGGGTGGGAGGTCGTGCTGGTGTCGCCGCCGGGCGATTACGGCGACCGGCTCCGGCAACTGGGCTTCCGCCTGGAGACCCTTGAGTTCTCGACCGGTAGCATGAACCCTGTTCGAGAGGCCGCCGTTCTCGCAAGTCTCGTGCGCCTGTATCGGCGCGAACGGCCGGCGTTGGCACACCACTTCACCACCAAGTGCGTGATATATGGGAGCCTCGCCGCGCGGCTCCTGCCCGATGTGGCCGTGGTCAACGCCGTAGTCGGCATGGGCTACCTCTTCTCCGGAGCGGATCGAAGGTCGCGCGTCCTTCGCCATCCGATCAAGCTGGCCTATAGAACAGCGCTCTCGCTCCGGAAGAGCCGACTCATCCTGCAGAATGAAGGAGACCGCGAGGCGTTCATCGGGGGGCGGCTGGTGCCTGCGGAGCTTACGAGGGTGATCCGAGGGTCGGGTGTGGACTGTGACCTGTTCCGGCCGGAGCCCGAGGCCCGCCGGTCAACTGACGCTTCGGTCCGGGTGCTCCTGGCTACGCGCTTGCTGCGCGACAAGGGAGTGTACGAATATGCCGAGGCGGCGGCAGCGCTCCGGGAAAGATACCCTCGGGCCGAATTCATCCTGGCCGGCTATCTGTACCCCGACAACCCTTCCTCATTGCGCTCCGAGGAGCTCCAGACCCTCGTCGATTCCGGAGGGCTGCGTTATCTCGGCTATGTCGAGGACATTCCGGACCTGCTCCGAAGCGTGGACATCGTGGTTCTCCCGACAGCCTATCGTGGACATCGTGGTTCTCCCGACAGCCTATCCCGAAGGCACGCCGAGGATTCTCGTCGAGGCGGCGGCTACCGAAAGGCCGATCGTGGCCACGGACATCCCGGCCTGCCGAGGGCTGGTCAGAGACGGCATCACGGGCTTCCTGGTTCCCACGCGCGACGTCGCGGCTCTAACCGAGGCGCTCGGTAAGCTGATTGCCGATGAAGACCTCCGGAGGCGGATGGGCCGGGAGGGCAGGAAAGTGGTGCTGGCGGAATTCGAGGAAGACATGGTGCTCAGGCACACATTCGACGTGTATCGTGAGCTGGTACCCGACTTTCCGCGTCTCGGGCTCGCATAGACCGACCGAGGGCAAGAGAGGCAGGCCGAGCGTGAACATCCTGGTGACGGGGGGCGCAGG
>JBDHHR010000068.1:0-8306 GCA_039589295.1 Gemmatimonadota bacterium
TCCATGGCCCGGTCCGGTTGCTGCATCCGGTCGTACAGGATGCCCAGCGTGTAGAAGGCCCTTCCGTTACCGGGTTGAAGCTCGACGGCGCGCTCGAGGGCCGCCAGGGCGTCCTCCACCCGGCCGAGTCGGTTTGCCGACTCTCCCAGGTAGTAGTAGGCGGATCCACATTCCGGATCCAGGTCGATAGCCTGCCGCAACGCCGTCGAGGCCGAACCGTAGAGGCCTTTGCGGAAGAAGACGAGGCCGAGGTTGAGGTACACATCGGCGCTGTCCGGGGCGATGCGCAGAGCCTGTCGCAACTCTTCTTCGGCCTCGGCGTACCGGCCCATGGCACCGAGCAGGGCGCCGATGTTGCTGAGCAGGCGAACGTTCTCCGGCTCCAGGTCCAGGGCGGCGCGGTATTCCTCCAGCGCCCGCTCCGGCTCCCCCATGCGGTCGTACACGTAGCCCAGGTTGTTCCGGGCCTTGACATGCCCGGGGTCGTGTTCCAGGACCTGCCGATAGGCCGATGCGGCCTGTTCGTACTCGCCTTCCTCGGCCAACTCGCGGCCGCGCCGGTACAGGCCCTCGAGCTCGGCCTTCTCATCGCTGGGAGCCCACGTTTCGGTGTCTTCGCGGGGCCCCTGTTCGCCGGCCTGCTCCTCCTTGCCCGGCTCTTCTACGGCCACCTCGTCCTCGGCCGGCTCCTCCGCCGTCTGCGAGTCGAGCTGGGCCGCGGCAACCTTCTCTGCCGGCTTTCCAGAGCCGGAGCGCCCGCCGCCCGACCGATTAGCCGTCGCCATCATTTGTCCTCTCGCCTACGGATTCCGCCAGCCAGCTAAGGTATGCCCGGGAACCGTCGTCGATGTTCAGCACCAGGAACTCCGGCACATCGTACGGATGAGCGTCCAGTACCTTATGCCGCAGCTCTTCGACGACGTCACGGGTGGTCTTGATCACGGCCATCGCCTCGGCGTCCTGATGCACGGCACCTCGCCAGCGGTACACCGACGACACCTGCGGGATCACGTTCACGCACGCCGCCAGGCGATCCTCCACTACCTGCCTTCCCAGCGCCTCCAGGGTCCCGGCGTCGGGGCCGGTAACCAGGACCACCACCGCCGCGCTGGGGGCAGAGCCGTTCACCGCCACCCGGCCGTACGCCCGGCGCTCACTCGCCGCCGTCCTCCATCTCCTGCTCCGCCTCTCGGTACACCTGTTCGACCCGCTGCGCGTACAGTCCGGCGATCACCCGGCGCTTCGCCTTCAGGGTCGGCGTCAACTGGCCGTTATCCACCGTGAAGGGGTCCGCCACGAGCAACGTCCTCTTCGGTCGCTCGTAGCGGGCGAAGTCCGCCACGCGGGGAAAGACATCGCCTTCCACGAGGTCCCTCAGGGCCGGATGATCGATGTACCTCTTGCGATCCGCCTCCGTGACGGCCCGCCCGGGCAGGGCGATCTTGAAGGCCTGGAAACTGGGCACGATGAGGGCGAGCGGGAACTTCCGACGGTCCCCCAGCAGCACTACCTGCTCCACGAACGGAGACCGGGCAATTCTCTCCTCGATCGGCTGCGGCGCGACGTTCTTGCCGGCGGCGGTGACGATGAGGTTCTTCTTGCGGTCGGTTATCTTCAGGTAGCCGTCCCCGTCGAGCTCTCCGATGTCTCCCGTCCGCAGCCACCCGTCCTCCGACAGAACCCTTCGCGTGTCCTCCGGACGACCGAAGTAGCCCTTCATCACCTGCGGCCCGCGTATCAGGATCTCGCCATCCTCGGCTATGCGGATCTCCGTGCCGGGGATCGGAGGGCCCACCGTTCCGAAGCGGATGTCATGCGGCGGGTTGACGTTGGTGACGGGCGACGTCTCGCTGAGCCCGTACCCCTCCAGCACCACCAGACCGCCGGAATAGAAGAAGCGAGCGATCTCGGGGGAAAGCGGCGCCGCGCCGCTCACGAAGTATCGGACGCGGCCACCCGTGCGTTCGCGCAGCTTGCTGAACACGATCCGGTCCGCTACCCCGTACGCCGCCCGCAAGGGGAGCGGGATCGACTTCCCGTTCAGGCGGCGGGCCGCGTGCAGGTCGCCGATCCGTTTCGCGGCCTTGAAGCCGAGCTTCTTCACGGCCCCGCCGGCCGCCACGGCTTCCACCACCGCGTCGTAGAACTTCTCGTACATGCGGGGCACGCCGATCATGACCGTCGGCTTGGTCTCCAGCATGTCTCGGGCTACGGTGCTGGAGGACTCGGCGTAGGCCACCTCCACGCCACAGTGCCACATCACGTAGTGGCCTGCGGTACGCTCGAAGGCGTGTGACAGGGGAAGCCAGCTCAGCACATTGTCCCTGGCCGAAATGGGAAGGCATTCGGCCGAGGCTATGGTGTTCGTGTACAGGTTGTGGTGGGTGAGCATGACGCCCTTCGGCTCGCCCGTCGTCCCGGAGGTGTAGATGAGCGTCGCCACGTCGTCGGGAGCTGCTTTCCGGGCGAAGGATTCGGAGTCGCCGGGAGGCTCATCGGCCTCCTTCCCGGCGTCTTCCAGCTCCCCCAGCGACAGCACGGGCAGTCCGCGCGCGTCGACCGGCTCGAATGAGATCACCCGCTCGAGGTGCGGCAGTTCGCCCTTGATCTCGACGAGCTTGTCGAGCTGCTTCTGGTCCGCGGCGAACAGAGCCCGCACTCCTGAATCCCGCAGGATGTACAGGACCTGGTCAGGCGGAAGGGTCGGGTACACGGTAACGACTACCAGGCCCGACATGATGCACGCCCAGTCCGCCAGGGCCCACTCCATTCGCGTGTGCGCCAGGATCCCGACGCGGTCTCCCCGCTCGTATCCCAGAGAGCGGAGTCCGAGGGCCAGGCACCGCACTCTTTCCGACACGTCGAGTCGGGTAGAAGCATGCCATGAACCGTCGGGGTAGCGAACGGTCATGGCCGGCTTTTCGGGGTGGTTGCGGAGCCCGTCGCGGAACACGTCCACCAGGGTGCCGGGAGCGAAGTCCCGCGGTGCGCCTGTCTGTCGGATGGTAGGGGCCGATTCAGCCGGCATCGGGGCCGGCCTCGGCCTCGGGACTCGCCTCGCCTGCGGCTCCCCGCAGCTGGTCCAGGGTCTCGCGTGCGTGCAGCACGTGCTTCCCGGACCCCGGGACGTCGACCCCCGAGCCAAGGAACGTCTCCAGGTGCCCGGCGGCCTCTTCCTTCCGGCCCTGATTCAGGTACAGGAAGGCGATCCCGTAGTGGGCGCCGGCGCTATCCGGGTCCTTTTCCAGGGCGCGCTGGTACATCTTGACGGCCTCGTCCGTCATGCCCATGCGAGTGTACACGATGGCTATCTGTTCCAGTGTAGCCACGTCGCCGGGACGCTCGCGCAGGGCCAAGCGGAGGGATGTGAGCGCCTCGTGGTAGCGCTCTTCGGCCGCGAGCTCCAGGCCTTCCGCGTAGTAGTCGGGCTTCAGGTCGCCTCTTCCGCTCGTTCCGGTCAGAAAGCTCCACCACGGCACGGCTCAGCTCTCCTCCGCTCCCGACTCCGCGCTCCAGTCCAGCAGGGGCGGGGCCGGGGGAACGACGGCGATGTTGTACACGAAGGCAAATGCGGCACCCAGAAGGAAGCCGTAGGCGTACGCCCACATCGCACCGATGAACGCGCCGCTCACGCTCACCGAGTAGCCGAACAGGAAGCTCTTGAGGATCACCGGATCGGCCTCGCCGCCGGCCGGGGCGAGCAGCAGCAGAGTCAGAAGGAATATCGCGGCGCTAGCGAGGAAACCGCTGGCGATCGCGAACGCTCTCGTCTGTAGGCGCATACGGTTCGCCTCGAGTGCCTGATCGGGGTAGCGTCGCGTATGAGAGGCCCGTCTCGGCAAAACTAGAGGCCGCTCGAACTCCTTGCAACGACGCGCGGCCTGCTTGCCCGGAGGTCAGACTCGCCGGGCTACCGCAGCCCTGCCGTCGGCGGCCAGCACTTCGAAGCAGAGGTCGGCCAGCATGGCGGCGACGTCGGCGGGCGGGCCAAGAATCGCCAGGCGTCCGCCGGGGGACAGCACCCGCGCTGCTTCCCGGCATTCCGCCTCCTCGCCCCCCAGGAGTGCGATTCCGCGAAAGCGGCCGTCAAGCAGGGGAAAGGCCCTTGCGCGGCCGGTGACAATCCGGTTCACGCCTTCGGAGCCGCTCCTCGGCGTCCGCGCGTGAGCGTCCGGATCCTCCAGCACAACCACCTGCATCCCACCCGCGAGCTGCCTGACGTGAGCCGCCGTGCCGGCCAGTCCGTGGCCGAGGAGCAGACACCCGCCGTCCTCTCCACCTCCGAGCAGCGCCGCTATGAGCAAGGCCGTTTCGCCCGCGGAGGCCGTTTCGTTGCCTGGCTCGAGCCGCCGGTCTGCGAGTGCCGCCTCCGCCTCGGAGGGCTCCGGGTCGCCGGAACGGAGGGCCGGCGGCGAGACCGGGACCGCAGTGCCGTCGGGATCCAGGTACACGACTCCGGAACGCAACGGGAAGCGTCCGTCGCAGGCCGGGCAGCCCAGCCTGCCTTCCACAACCCGCCGTCCCTCCATGGCGTCCACCGCCACGACCAGCGCCTGGGGCGGCCCGCAGCGAGGGCAGGCCAGAAGCTCCGAGAGCTCGAGAAGCACGCTCAGGTAACGAGGTGATGGGCCAGCACCAGGCGCAGGAACTCCTCGCGGGTACGGATGTCGGAACGAAAGCGCCCCCGGACCGCACTGGTGATCGTCTTGCTGTTCTGCTTCTCCACCCCGCGCATCATCATGCACAGGTGATAGGCCTCGATGACGACCCCGACTCCTTCGGGCTGAAGGGCATCCTGGATCGCATCGGCGATCTCGTCGGTGAGCCGCTCCTGCACCTGGAGGCGACGGGCGAACACCTCCACCACCCGCGGCACCTTGCTGAGGCCCAGCAGCCTGCCATCGGGGATGTAGGCCACGTGGGCCTTGCCGATGAACGGCAACATGTGGTGCTCACAAAGGGAGTACAGCTCGATGTCCTTCACCAGGATCATGTTGTCGTGCTTTTCTTCGAACACGCCGTCGCCGATGGCCTCCTCAACCGAGCTTCGGTAGCCGCGAGTGAGCCACATATGGGCACGCTCCACCCGCGCGGGGGTCTCCCGCAGGCTGGGCCGCCGTGGATCTTCACCTATGCGGCGGAGCTGCTCGCGCACCAGAGCCTCGTACGGCACCGCGGTCAGGTCGACCTGACCGTTCCCCGCGCCGGTGTTTTCGGCCACGCTCCCGGCATGCGTGCGAACCGACTCGTCTGCCATGGTTCTCACTCCCCTGTACGTGCGCTAACCGCCTCGGTACTCGACCGAGTTGCGTTCCGTTTCCCACAGGCGGACTCCCACCAGCTCCGCTCCTCCGAGACGTCCCTCCAGACGCCGCCAGATGGACACGGCCAGGTTCTCCGTAGTGGGGTTGACCCCCTGCAGCCAGGGGACGTCCACGTTGAGGTTGGCATGATCCAGATCCCGCAGCAGGTGCTCGCCGAGGAGGTCCTTCAGCCGCTTGAGGTCCAGGACGTAACCGGTCTCGGGATCGATTTCCCCCTCGACGGTGACCTCGAGGTGGTAGTTGTGCCCGTGCACGCTCGGGTTGTTGCACAGGCCGTAGGTCGAGCGATTGCGCTCATCGCTGAAGGCCGGATTGTGCAGGCGGTGGCCTGCCGAAAAGTGAACACGTCGGGTGACCCTCGCTCTGGGCATCTGGTCGGCTCACCGCTCGGGACAGGAAAGGGGCGACCCTTCGGTCGCCCCTTGAGGTTGACATGAGGGGGTTTTTTGAGACCCGTTTAGAACGGTTTGCCCATCCTCCCGGTTCTTCGTCGTCCCCCTGAGGGCCTGACGTCCGCCGGGATATCAGAGGCTCTCAACCCAATTGTTGGCTCAAATAACAATCCTCACATCAGCCTCTGGAAAACTAACCCTCGCGCATCCCGCGGTCAACGCGCCGAGGTCCGGGCGCACGCTCTCGTGCCCGGGCGGAAGCTCTCGTGCCCGGGCGTCATGCGGCCAGGTACGCGCCCACGGCCGCGAAACCGACCATCGCCGCCCCAGCGGCCGCGAGAGCATACGGCAACTGGGTGCGGACATGCTCGATGTGGTCGGAGGCGGAGGCCAGCGATGAGACTATGGTCGTGTCGCTTATCGGACTGCTATGGTCGCCGAACACGCCGCCCGAGAGCGCAGCGGCGACGAACGGAGCTATCGGCAAGCCCAGGGCGCCGGCCAGCGGGACTGCCACGGGCACCATGATGGCGAAGGTCCCCCAGCTGCTTCCGGTGGCGAAGGCGATCCCGGCCGCGGTGAGAAACAGGAGCGGAAGAAGGAGCGGGAGCGGCACCCGGCCACCCACCAGGCCGGCCACGTACTCGCCCGTCCCCAGCTCCTGCGTCACCATGCCGAGGGTGATGGCCAGCAGCAGAACCAGGGCCATTCCGGTCATGCCTCCCGCCCCACGGAGGGCCGCACGGCTCACCTCCTCCAGGTTCAGGAGACGCTGAGCCACCGAGAGCACGGAGGCGACGGCCACGCCGCTGAGGACGGCCCACAGAACGGAGGTAGAGCCCGACCCGGCCATCAGGTCACCTTCGCCCGTGACGTACATGGCCACGGGCATCATCAGCACCATCACCGATACCGGAAGGATCATGTTGGCCGGACGGTGCGGTATGTCATCGGAGGGCGGCGGTGCCATTTCCTCGGGATCCGCCAGCGCCACGGTGTGCTCCCAGTGGACCTTTCCGTCCGCTGTACGACGCTCGGCGGCCGCCATCGGGCCCAAGTCGATCTGGCGCGCGGCAGTGAGTCCGGACAGGGCGGCTGCCGCTATGGCATACATGTTCAGCGGGATCGTCGCGATGAGCACCGGTACCGCGTCTTCGACGCCCAGCGAGAGCAGCAGCCCCAGGATGTACGCCCCCCACGCGTTGAACGGGATGAGGACGCACACCGGCGCCGAGGTGGAGTCGATGATGTAGGCCAGCTTCTCCCGCGACACCCGGAAGCGGTCGAACAGGGGGCGGCAGATCGACCCCGCCACCAGGACGGTGATGTTCGACTCGATGAAGATCACGACGCCCAGTATCCAGGCCAGGAACTGGGCTCTCCGCCCGTTGGTCACCCAGCGGCGGCGCTCTACCCAGTTCACGAAGCCACGTACGCCTCCGTTCACTTCGACCAGGGCTATCAGCGCCCCGATGGCGAAGGTGAACAGAAGGACGCGTGCGTTACCGGCGTCCGTCACCGTGGCTACGGCGGCATCGACGGACGCGGCCAGTCCGGTGAGCGGGTTCCAGCCGCTGAGCGTGGTCCAGCCCAGCCAGATCCCCGCCGCCAGCGACAGGTAGACCTGCCGCGTGTAGATCGCCAGGCCGATGGCCAGAAGCGGCGGCAGCAGCGACAGCACGCCGAGATCTATGGGCGCCCCCTTTCAGGCTGGCCGTTCACACCGACATTAGGCCATGCGGCTACGTGCGGGAAATCCACCGGCTGCGGCGGTCGTAGAAGCGGTACCGGAGCTCCCGGCCCCGGCTGATGCCGATACGCGTGGCGCTGATGACGTCCTCGTCTCGCACGGGCCGGCCGGCCTCTATCCACACCGGCGAGCGGTCCAGCGGGTGACGCTGGAGGTCCGGGCCTATGGCCAGCGCCTGGGTCAGCCGGGCCGGTCCGCTGGTGAGCTCGTCCCGTCCTCTCCGGGCGCGCATCACCTCCGTCCCGAGCAGCGGCTCGAGGGCCCGCACCAGCACGCCCTGCGGGACTCCTTCCGCCGCCACCACGGCGTTGAAACACCAGTGGATGCCGTAGTTGCGGTGAATGTAGGCGGTCCCCGGTGGCCCGAAGAGCGGGTCGTTCCGTATGGTGCGGCCGACCCGGACCGAGGCGTGAGAGGCCGGGTCATCGGGACCCGGATAGGCCTCCGTCTCCACGATGCGCCCCGCCGCCGTCTCGCCCCCGACCTCGGAAACCAGCAGGCACCCCAGAAGATCGCGTGCAACCTCCGGCGCGGGTCGGGCGTAGAACTCGGGAGCCAGTCGCAGCGATGGCTTCACGCCTCGTCGGCGGCCGAGGTCCCCGCTTTCTCGCTTCGCGCCGCCTTCCCGGACGCCTCCAGCTCTTTGCGGCGGCCGGCGACGATAGCCTGCACCCGGCGCCCCGGCAGAATCCGCTCCAGGCGCTCGGGCGAGCGGTCGATGACTTCGAACACCTCCTCGCCGAACTCGGCCACCAGCTTCTCGGCGGTCTTGCGCCCCACGCCGGCGTAGCCGCGCGCCATCCGCTCGACGAGCGCGTCCCGGTCGGCGGTCGGCTGCTC
>JBDHHR010000069.1:0-8380 GCA_039589295.1 Gemmatimonadota bacterium
GGAAACCACTCCGCCTCGAGGGAGGCCAAGTACAGGTCCGTCTTGTCCCACCCGATTCCGATGCGCTCGACGGAATACTCCTCCCAGGGTGAAGGCGGAAGGAGCTTCGCCCGATAGGTGAGACTCTGGACGGCCGACAGGTTGACCCGCAGGAGAAGACCGGGGGCGAGCCGGGAAACCTCCATCCCGAACGAGCCACCGAGCTTGCTCTCCTCAGACTTCGTCGCGTCGGCCAGAAAACTGCCGTACAGGTTCAGGCCGAGGCCGGTGCGCCACCATACATCCAACTGGCCCGACTTGTTGTGAAACGGGTCATCGTCCCGTCTGGCAAACTGCCACACGGAGACGGGATTGATCAGCGCCAAGTCCACGTTCTGTCCGGGCCCCCCGTGGACACTGGATTGTGAAAGAGCAAGCATCAGGTCGTCGCTGGGCCTGACCTCGAGCCGGTGTATGGCTACGTAGTGGGCCGTATCCGACTTGAAGTCCGTGTAGCTGGCGAACGATCCGATGAGGAACACGCGATCGGTTCCGATTCGGTAGCCGATCTCTTCCTCGCTGTAGGCGTATCCCGAGCGTAGAAAGCCCGGCAGGTCGGGCGCGCCCCAGTTCCGGTACATCCTCCCGAAAGACAGTCTCGCGTACCGGGACTGGAGCTCCAGGTAAGCCTCGTCGGAGCGGGCCGTCACGTCAAACGGCCCGGGGTCCGTCTTCGGCACCACATCTCCGCCCGGAAACTGCGCGTCGTTGCGGTAGATACCGTGGTGAGTGAGGCGAAAGGCGCCCACCACCGGCCCGGCCTGTCCTTCGAGCTCCAAGCGGAGGTCCTCGAGCAGCTCGGAGTCGGAGAACTCGCCATCCAGCTCCGGGCGAAGGAGGTCACGGTGTGTCTGGCTCGCGTACTGCGCGCCCGCCCCCAGCTCCAGACTCATGCCGACGGGTCGCGGGGGATCTCCGCCGAGGCGGGAAAGCTCACCCGCGAACTCCGAGCGCAGCCGGTTGAGCCATCCTCTCTCGCCGGCACCCAGAGATCCCTCTCCGATGTCCGCCAGTGCCCGAGCTACGTCGATCCGCCGGTACGGTTTGACGAATGGCGATAGCGAGCTGACGCGGCCCGCCGCGATCCAGTATTCGACGATCGGGTAGGCCCAGTGGCCGAGAGGGAGATACGGTGAAGCGTTGAACGGCTCCCCGGGCTGCTCGGGTGCAGGAGGCTGACCCGGAGACTGCTGGGCAGCTCCCGGCAGAGCGCCGGTCAGGCCCGAGCCCATCAGGAGGCTGGTGAGGAGGAAGATCCGTGAGCGCGAGGCGGGTCTACGCATGCGGGTTCACATCCTCCGGGATCGGGTATCCTCTGTTCGATGCACGGAAGCCCGGCCGGCGACCGGGTCTGCCGCAACGTACACGACCCGCCAATGGTGCTCAACGGCGGGCCTCCTGGAGCTGACCAAGGCTAACGAGAACGGGAAGGAGATGCTGGCCAAGCTGCGTACCGAGTAGCGTCAGGCGCGTGGCGTCAGGCGCGCTCCGCCTCAGGGACTCACCGGCACCAGACCTCGCCGGGCCAGTGGCTCGAGGAGGCCCTGCGACTGCCGTCGCTGAGCAGGCGCTGCACTTCCAGCCTGCGGCGGTCCTTCCGCGGAAAGGCGAACAGCAGGCCGCGAACGGCTTCGAGTACCGCCCGGTCGTTCGCCCTGCGCAGGGGGATCCTGTCGGGGAGGTGTTCCAGGCTTCGGAGAAGAGCACACGGGATGTCGACTTCGACGCTCTCCTCAGGCTGTCCCAGGTGAAGACTAAGCAGATGTAACGATCGCTCGCCTACCACCGCCTGAGCGAGAAGGTCGCCGCCGCCCGGAGCGGAGCGCTTGCGATTTATCATCTCTAGCCTACCGTTAGTGGGTTTCATCGGTATTCAATGCACGGAGCCCATACGCGGGCCCACGTGGGTGCGCTGTGCATCGATAGACATGCAACCGGCGTACCTGATTCTAAGATTAATCTGTGGTGACACTTACAACGCACGGACAGGTCTGTAGTCGCGTCGAGTCAACAGGTCGGGAGGTGTGTTCAGACGGCTGTCGAGTGTTCGGGGAGGGCAAAAAAAAGGGGCGGTCCCGCGAACCGCCCCCGCTCCGGCACACCTACCGACGTTCTCCGCTCTCCCGTCCTTCGGTACAGCTTCGCTTCGCTCCGCGGACAGGCGGGTGAGCCGGGGCAAAATCTCTGGATCGTCCCTGTGAGACGGCCGGCACATCGATAAGCTCGCCGGTCCTCCCTCATATAATATACAGCAGTTTCTCGTTTCTGCCATTTGACGTCGGCCCAGAGGCTCGTCGCCGCGGGTGCAGCCTCGCCGGCCGAGGTCTCACCGCGTAAGGCTTCCCGCTCGCTAGCCCACGGCGCACTCGTTCCTGCCGGCCTCCAGCACGTCCGCTTCCGAGGGGCTCGCCGACAGCAATCCGGCGTTGACTGCCTTGATTCTCCGGTAGGCCGGGGGCGGGATCGACACGCTCGATTCGACCCACTCCCGGAAGGTAACCTCGTCATCGATTAGCAGGGATCCGTTCTTCTGCATGATCGATCCGAAGGCGCGGGCGACGCTGCGATCGGAGTTCCGTTCGCCCTCGGAGGCATAGTGGCCGGGACAGACCACCAGATCGTCAGGCCAGCTCGTCTTCGCCCACTGGAGACTCCTCCACAGATCACCGCACCACTGCTGCGTCTTGCCCGCCAGATCCGGGCGTCCCACCGAATCGATGAAGATGAAGTCGCCGCTGAAGGCCACGCCGCCCGTTTCCCCGTCCACGCCAGGCGCCACAAGAGTGACGCTGCCCTCCGTGTGCCCGGGGGTGTGGCGAGCCGTCACCAGACCGCGGCCCAGCTCCAACGTTTTTCCGTCCGCCAGAGAACTGAACGTGAGCCGGCCCGGCGTGCCGTCGTAGGGGTAGACTGCGTCTGCGGGGTGCAGGTGATACGGAACACCCAACTCGGCCGCCAGCGACGGGGCGCCGCTGATGTAATCGGCGTGCACGTGGGTGTCGGCCACACACTTGACGCGAGCCCCGGCAGACTCCGCCGCCTCCACGTGCGGCTGCCAGTCCCGGGGCGGGTCTATTATCAGCGCCTCACCGTCGCTCACCAGGACATAGCCCAGCGCACCTTTCCCGACGCGGTCGAACTGCACCAGCAGGTCGAAGCCGGGCGGCGGGTCGAGGTGGCGGGGAACCGTCAGACGCATCCAGGCGCTGATTCCACCCCGGAGACTCGTGGCGTCGTAACCCCGCGCCTGCAGCCACTTGGCAATAACCAGGCTGTCATTCCCGTGGCCGCACACGACCGCCACCGGGAGCTTGGCGTCGATCCCCAGTCCGTCGAGGTCGGCCATGGCAAGGATCTCGGAGCCGGGGACGTTGACGAAGCGCTCCGGCGGCACCGGTCCAACCTGACCCGCTGCCAGGCGTTGCGGGGCCCTGACATCCAGGACCTGCACCGGCGCGCCTGCCTCCAGGGCCCGGGCGAGCGCGGGTGGATCGATCTCGATTCCGCCTTCGTGTGAGCGCATTACCCACTTTCGACGAACGGGCGAGGACGGTCAAGGCTCCTCAGCGAGCCATCTCCCCTTCCACCTCCTCGATGGTCTTGGGGATCGGGCGTCCCAGGACTCGGTGTCCGTCCTCGGTAACCACGACGTCGTCCTCGATCCGGATTCCCCCGAATCCTCGGTATTCCTCGAGCCGGTCGTAGTCGATGAAAGCCTCGAACCGGTTCTCCGCCCGCCACTGGTCGATGAGCTCGGATATGAAGTAGATGCCCGGCTCGACCGTGAGCACGAACCCGGGCTCCAGCGTACGCGCGACGCGCAGGTAGGCGAGGCCGAACTGGTCGCTGCGCCGGAACTCCTTCCCGTAGCCGACCAGGTCCTCGTCCAGGCTCTCCATGTCGTGCACGTCGAGGCCCATCATGTGCCCGAGCCCGTGGGGCATGCAGATGGCGTGGGCGCCGGCGGCCACTGCCTCATCCACATCCCCTTTCATGATGCCCAGGTCCTTGAGGCCCACCGCCACCCGGCGGCACGCTACGAAGTGCACCTCCCGGAATGGAACGCCGGGCCGCATCGCGCCGATGGACTCCAACTGGGCTCCCAGCACGATGTCGTACACCGCTGCCTGGCGCTCCGTGAATCGGCCGTCGACCGGGAAGGTCCGCGTGATATCGCTGGCGTAACCCAGTGGCGAGGTGGCGCCGGAGTCGTGCACCACGAGGTCTCCATGGTTCAGGACGTTGTCGTAGGAGTGATTGTGGAGTACCTCGCCGCGCACGGAAAAGATGACCGAAAAAGAAGGATAACCCCCCCGCGACAGCACCACGCCTTCGACGGCGCCGGCCACCTCCCTCTCGATCATGCCGGGCTGGGCCATGTGCATGGCCAGCGTCTGCATGTCGTAGCTGATGTCGATGGCGAGCTCGATCTCTGCCAGCTCTTCATCCGACTTTCGCAGGCGCTGGTCGACCACTGCCTCCATAAGAGGCCGCGAGACGCGCTCGCCGACGCCGTCCGCCGGAATGCCGAGCATCGCTTCCAGCCGCAGCCGGTTGTCGGCCCGGTACTGGGGGAGAAAGTGAATCGTCCGCCCCTTTCCTGCGGCCTCCTGTAACAGCCCGGCGAGCCGCTCCGGTGGCTGGTTTGCCCCGACACTCACCAGGGCGCACTCGTCGCTCAGTGAAGGCTGGGGACCGGTCCACACGACCTCGTCGATGGTGGGCTCGTGCCCGAAGACTATCTCCTGCTCCTCGTCCACGTCGATGACTGCGGCGAGGCCGGGAGCGTTCAGCCCGAAGTAGTACAGAAAGGATCGGTCCTGCCAGAAGTGATAGGGGTTGTCCTGGAAGTTCATCGGACTCAGGTCGTTTCCGAGGAACAGCAGGACTCCGGACTCCACGCGCTGCTTCAATCCCTCGCGTCGCTCGATATAGGTCGTCGCCTCGAACATTGACTCCTCTGAATCTCAGGTTGGCGGGCCGAGGGTACCGGCCTCCAGCCCGTACAGCCGGGCCGCCAGCTCCCGCGCCTGGTCGCAGGTGAATCGCGGTACGATGGTATCCAGTCCGGTCCAATGTGGGCTTATGAAGGGCGCCGTGCCGCCCGGCGAGGATTCCCTCTAAACGGTGGCCTTGTGCATCCTGCGCTTCAGACGGTGAATTCTCCGCCGCACTCGCTTCAGCTCCGTGGAGTCGTGGGCTGCCAGAGCCGCGTCACGCTGAACCTTCAGCTCGCGAATCTTCGCCTTGATCGAGGCCTTGTCGAGCCCGACCACCTCATGGTGGGCATGGTCCTCGATTCCGAGCGCATGGCACAGCGCGGGAACGAGTTCCTCCTTGTGCATCGTGCGGTAGCCGTGCAGCTCCTCGTAATCCAGCTCCTTGGCGACGGCGCGGAGCTTGGTCACCGTCATCCTGTGCAGTTCTTCCCACGAGTGCGCCATTGTTCGCTCCCCAAGAGAGGCGGCCGAAAGGAACACAGCACCTGTCACAGAACCGGCGGCCGTCGCCGGCAGCCGGTCGGCGCTAGGTGCTCGGAGGACACATAACATAATAGTGCGCCACGGCTCGAAAGCCACCGAGGCCGCACGCGACCTCTTCAGACTGCGGGGCTCACGCGGCGCCCCCGCCGGCATGACGGCTGGCGAAAATCCGAGTCGACTCATCTGGGGGCACTCGCTAGCTTACCCTCCTTCTCCTCCGCCCGGAGATGGGTGCCGCTGGAGGGCGCTGTGGCAACCGAGGCGGGCTGCCGGGAGGTGACATGAGTCCAGTTGCACGGGGCTGACATGGGTGGATCCGGACCTCGCGTCGTCGTAGTGGGAGGAGGCGTGATCGGGGTGTGCTCGGCCTACTTCCTGGCGCGCGGGGGCGCCCGCGTCACCCTGCTGGAGAGGGACGAGATCGGCCGCAGAGCATCGTTCGGAAACGCGGGGCTCATCTCGCCGGGTCATCCTCCCATCAACAAACCCGGTCGGGTGCGGCAGGCGCTCGCGTCCCTGAGCGATCCCCTCAGTCCGCTGTACCTCACGCCGCGCTGGGACCCGGAGCTGGCTTTATGGCTGTGGTCGTTCGGTCGCTACTGCAGGCGGAAACACGTCGAGCACGCAATGGAGGTGCTGGTCAGGCTCGGTCGGGAAACCGTGCGGCTATTCGATGACCTGCTGGTCCGGGAAGAGCTCGACTGCGGCTTCAGGCGCAGCGGTTACTACGAGGTATTTGCCAGCGATGAAGGCCTCGCGGTCGGTCGAGAGGAGGCGGACTTTGTCGCCGCATACGGGATCGAGACGGAAGATGTGTCGGGCCCCGAGCTGCGGGAGCGCGAGCCGGCCATTTCCGCCGAGGTCCGCGGCGGTTGGTTTCATCCGGAGGGCTCAGTGCTCGAGCCGTACCGCTTCGTGCGGGAGATGACCGACCGGGCCGAGCGGCGGGGCGCTGTCATGCGGACCGGCAGCGAGGTCAGCGAGGTCGTGGCCGAGAGAGGGCGGGCGCGAGGAGTGCGTACCACGGAAGGAGAGATGGTGGAGGCGGACGCCGTTGTGCTGGCAACCGGAGCGTACAGCCGGCGGCTCGCCCGCGACCTGGGCTGCGGCCTGCCTGTGCAGCCGGCCAAAGGCTACCACTGCGACCGCGACCCCGGGCAGCCGGGGACGCCCTCCCTGAGGAACCCCGTCCTACTGGGCGAGCGTGCGGTCTTCTGCTCGCCAATAGGCAAGCTCGTCCGCTTCGCGGGCACGTTGGAGTTCTCCGGAGAGAACCACCGAATGCACCGGCCCCGGCTGGAACAGCTCACCAGCGCGGCCGCACTCTACCTGGACGGGGTGGGCGAAGCGGATTCTCTGTCTGAGTGGTGCGGCCTGCGTCCCTGTATGCCCGACGGGCTGCCGGTAATCGGCCGCATTCCCGGTACCATGGGCGTCTTCGCGGCCACCGGGCACGCCATGCTGGGGCTCACCCTCGGACCCGTAACCGGAAAGATCATCGCGGAATTAGTCCTCGACGGCGCCGCATCGCTAGACGTGGAAGCGCTCCGGGCGGATCGCTTCCGGCGCCGGTAGCGGCTGCTGAACTCTGCGAGTGGCGGCCGTCCGCCAGTCAGCGTTGCAGCGGCTGGAGGATCACCTTATCCGCGGTGAAGCTGGGGACGAGCACCCGGCCGCGCTTCGCGTCGAAGCCGATGTCGGCGGGTGCTTCCACGTCGCCGCCTACCTGCGTCGCGATACCATTCCCGGCCAGCAGGTAAACGGCCTGGGTCTCCCAGTCGGAAATGAGCATCGAGCCGTCCTCGAGTACGACGATGCCATCGAGCGACCCGCCCGGCAGGCCGGGATGCTCGAGGCGATCGCCGGCGGAGGATAGCGAGAACACGGCTCCGGTGCCGAAGGTGACCGCGTGGATGCCGGCGGCGTCTACGAACAGCCCGTTCACGCGCGCGACGTCTCCGGGCACATCGACCGCTTCCGCGGCCCCGGCGTCGTCGAACCGGAAGATTCCGGCCGTGCCGGTGTCCTCTATCCCCTCCTCGGTGAACCGGACGCCCGTGTCCGACACATACAGCCTCCCGTCGGGGCCCGAGGCCAGATCGTTGAGGAACGTGGCTCCGGCGACGGTCCACGCGCCGACCGGCTCCCCGTTCACGCGGTCGAAAAGACGTACGCTGTCGATGTCGGCCACGAACAGCGTCTCTCCGACAATCGCCATTCCCTTGGGAGCGTGCAGGATCGCGGCTGCGCGTCCCCCGACGATCCAGCGCTTCTGGACCAGTGTACCGTCCGGCGCGACTCGTGAAATGTAGCCGTTGTTGTCCTTCCCGGTCGGATTCCCGTTTATGTTCGCGACCAGGTACAGGTCCGCTGTTTCGTCGTGCAGCACCGACTCCGGAGTGTCGAAGCCCTCGACCACAGTGACGTTCGCGGATGGCTCCCTCTCCTGAAGCGCGCTCTCGACGGCCCCTCCTTCTTCGGCGGCCGTGTCCTCCTCTGCATCGACTGTCGCATCGGGCTGGCCGCCTCCGCAGGCAGCTGTCAGCCACAGCACGACGCCGACCATGCCGACCATCACAGATAATCGAAGTCTCGTATCCACTGTTCGCTCCGTTGCGGCGGCTGTCGTTCGCTGGCGCCGGCCGCTCCGCCGGCAGCCTCCAGGGCCGCCCGAGGCCGCCGGCAGACTCCTCGGGTCGGAGGGGGTCGCGTTCGGTGTCAGGGAAAGCCAAGATCATCGGATAAGGCGCCGGTGACAACCGGGGCGGGAGGGGAGCTGGCCGCCCCGAGCAGCGGGGCGACCGGCCTCCAGAGGCTCAGCGAAGCGCCAGGCCGGCAGCCGGACGGAGAATCGCGGC
>JBDHHR010000070.1:0-7885 GCA_039589295.1 Gemmatimonadota bacterium
CCATGACCTCCGCGAACTCGCCGTCCGTGATCTCCAGATGCACGTCCGACAGGGCGTGCGTCTCCATCTCGTCAGTCAGGAAAACCTTCCTGATACCTTCCAACCGGATCAGCGTATCGCCGTTCTCCATCGTCCTGTTGCTCCTCCGTCCGCCTGATTCCCAGCAGCCACCGGCCGCGGAAGGCGATCGTCCGCTTCCTGTGGTCTGCTACCTGATTCGCACCTTATCGACATCGTCGTAGCGGGACATCTCGGAAACCACTATCACATCCCTCAGCGAGAGGCCTTCTACGACCTCGATCTGATTGACCGAGCTCCGGCCCAGCGTTACGGTCACGCGCTCCGCAGCGGCACCATCCTCTGTCACTCTGAACAAGCTCACCGTGGAATGGCTCTGGCCGTAGACCGGGCGGCCGACATGCAGGACGTCTTCCAGCCGCTCGAGCTGAATGGTGCCATCCACGCTCAGGTCGGGTCGGGAGCCGGCCGGCAGTTCCCCCTCCAGCGTCACCTCCACCAGCACCGATCCCTGCTGAACGTTCGGATCGACGCGCCGTACGCGTCCCTGAATCGTATCCGTGCGAGTGTCAATGGATACCGGCTGGCCGACCTGGACGTCCCGTGCCTGCGTTTGCGGGATCCTGAGTTCCGCCTTCAGGCGCTCGGGCTTAGCCACCCGGGCCAGAGTAGTCCCCGCCTGCACCCATTGCCCCGGCTCCAGATCGAAGTCCTGAATGACTCCGTCGGCCCCTGCCTTGACCTGCATGGCCGCCGCTCGGTCCCGCTGGTAGCGGTAGATCGACTCGAGGCGCAGCACCTGATCCCGCTGGATGGCCAACTGCTCCCCGACCGTCTGCTCCAGCAGCAGGAGTCGGCCCTCCTCAGTTTGCAGTGTAGTCTCCAGCGCGTCGGACCTGTCCCGTGCCGTACGGTATTCCTCCTCCGAGACAAGGTTGTCCTGCACGAGCCTCTCGAACGCGCCGGCCTGCCGTTGCGCCTCGAGATAATCCGCCCTCGACTGGGCGACCGCTGCCTCCTGTGCCAGGCGTGCGCTGCCGAGAGTCTGCCGAAGCGAGATGAGAGTGGCCTGAGCGGCTGTCCACTGCTGCTCGGCCTGCAGGACCTGCAGCTCCACGTCCGGGTTGGACAGAACGAGGATGATGTCGTCGGCGTTCACCCAATCGCCCGGCTCGACGTGAACCGACTCGACGCGGCCGGCGGTGATCGCCGCCACGAACTGGACCCGCTCCGGGACCAGCGTGCCCGACCCACGCACCTCCCGAACCATGTCGCCCCGCTCAACCGTGCCCAGCACCAGAATGTTGCGGTCGACGGTCGGCGCCGCCGGCTCGAGCTTCGAGAGGCCGTAGGTGATCAGCAGGATGGCTACCGCGGCCGCTCCTATATAGGCGTTTCGCTTCCCCTTGCCTCTTGGTTGCCGCTTGATGTCCATGCGCGACACACGCGAATCACGATCCGCGTCGCCCTCGTCTCCCGCCTTGAGGGAAAGCGGCGGACCATCCATTGCCGTGACCGGGCCGCGAGGCGAGCGGCCCTCCCCTTCCAGGATGCCAGGGCGTTGCTTCGCCCCAGCCGGCCGCTTCCCGCTATGCGCCGTCGCGCGCTTCTCGTTCATATCGTTCTCAAGTGAGGCATTCATCCCGAATCTCGTCCGGCATTCGCCCGTGGTGGGAAGGTACTGCGACTCGGCCCGGGGCCGTGCGCCGCGACGGCTCCCCGCAGTGTCACCGACGCGGCGTCGCCTGCATTTAATCGCAACGCCCGTGCCACCCTGCGGATCCTCCGTATCATGCTGTGTTACACCGGTTTAGGAAGGGCAGCAGCGTCGTCTGTGCCGCGACCGCCTGTCCGGATCCGGAACAGAGTGTACCAAAAGCGACCACTCGGGTTCCGCTGGCAAACGCCAGCGCATGGGCGCGAGGAAAGAACTGCGCCCTGCCACGGCGAAGGAATCGGGCCCGGCAAGCGGTCAGAGGGCGTCCTCGGGGAAGGTCTCGAGCACCTCCTTCACCTTGTTGAGGAAGAAGGCGGCGATCGCCCCGTCGACCACCCTGTGGTCGTAGCTGAGAGCGAAGAAGGACATATGGCGAATGCCGATGACATCGTTGCCCATGTCGTCCCGGACCACGACTGGCCGCTTCTCGATGACGCCGGTTCCCAGAATCGCGACCTGCGGCTGGTTGACGATGGGGGTGCCGAACAGGTTCCCGAACACTCCTACGTTGGTGATGGTGAAGCTTCCGCCCTCGATGTCGTCGAAGTCCAGGGACTTGCTACGGGCCTTCGCGGCGAGTTCGTTCGCGCCGCGTGCGAGGCCCATGAGGCTCAGCTGATCGGCGTTCTTGAGGACCGGGACGATGAGCTCCTTGCCATCCGCCACAGAAACCGCGACGCCGAGGTTGATATCACGGTGGTACACGATGCGGGTTCCGTCCACCGACGCGTTGAGGATTGGATAGGTCCTGAGTCCCTCGACGACAGCCTTCATTATAAACGGGCCATACGTCAGCTTGACGCCCTGCTCCGCGAATTGCGGCTTCAGCCTCTCGCGCAGGCGCACGATGTGTTCGAAGTCGATCTCGTTCACCGAAGTGACGTGCGCGGAGATGCGCTTCGACATCAGCATGTGTTCCATCGTCCGCAGGCGGACCCGGTTCATCTCTTCCACCGTATCGCCGTCGCGAATCGGCACGGAGGGAATACGGATTTCCAGCGCCGCCCCATGGATCGGGACATGCATCAGTCCCGGCGGTCCGGCTGGTGCAGCCTCGTCCGCAGTCACGCCGGGCGCCGGAGCTACCGGGACGGCCTTTGGCGCGCCGTCTTCCGGCAGCGGGGCCGGCTCGGCAAGCACGGGTCCAGCTTCGATGTGGGCGAGGATATCATCGCGAGTAACTCGTCCGGCGATGCCCGAGCCCTGGATCTGTGAGATGTCGACGCCGTGCTCTGCGGCGATCTTGCGGACGAGCGGCGTGGACCGGGTCCGAAGGCGATCCTCGCGGCTTGCCTCGCCCTTGCCGGCTTCCGGAAGCGGGGGCTCACGCCGAGCCTCGACCTCACCAGGTGGCGCTGCCGCACTCGCCACTGGCGCGTCGATGGGTGTGGGTGGAGGAGGTGGCGCCGGAGCTTCGACGGGTGTGGCCTGTTCCGCGGATGAGGGTCGCTCGACGGGGCTCTCGCCTTCCGCCGCCGGCTGCACATCCTCGCCCTCTGCAGGCGGTTCGCTTTCGGCCGCCGAGGCGGCGGCCTCCGTTTCTATTCGGGCCACCACCGTATTGATCTCTACCGTGTCGCCTTCCTCAACGAGGACCTCCGCCAACGTCCCGGCGGCCGGCGCGGGGATGTCCGCGTCGACTTTGTCGGTGGAGATCTCGAAAAGGTCCTCGTCACGCTCGACGGTGTCGCCCACCTGCTTCAGCCACTTGGTGAGCGTTCCCTCGGCAATCGACTCGCCCATCTGGGGCATGATCACATCTACCTTGGCCATCTGGCGCTTCCCGTTCCGTCCATGGTCAATCGCTCGACCCGCACAACCGCGGGCCCACTATTCAGTATGCCAGCAGCCAGCGGGCTGCGGTCACTATGTCCTCCACCTGCGGCAAGTAGTAGTCCTCCAGAGTCGGCGCGTAAGGGACCGGTGTGTCGAGGGCCGTGACCCTTCTAACGGGGGCATCTAGCCACTCGAACGCTTCCTCGCAGACTTGAGAGGTGATTTCGCCTGCGAAGCCGCCGAAGCGGGGGGCCTCATGCACCACCAGAAGCCTACCGGTGCGTTTGACGCTCTCGACGATGGCGGAAGTGTCCAGCGGGCGCAGTGATCTCAAGTCGAGGACCTCGATGTCCGCGCCTTCCTCGGCAGCGATGCGCTCCGCCGCCTCGGCAGACGTGTAGACCATGGCGCCATATGTGACGATCGTCAGGTCGGACCCGGGCCGGTAGGTACGAGCCCGCCCGAGCGGCACCAGGAGCTCCTCGTCGACCGGCAGATACTCCTTGACTCTCCGGTAAAGGAACTTGTGCTCGAAGTAGAGCACCGGATCCGGGTCGCGGATGGCCGCCCGGAGAAGGCCCTTGGCATCGTGCGCCGTCGCCGGCGCCACCATCTTCAGTCCGGCGACGTTGGCGAAGTACGATTCCACGCTCTGTGAGTGGAACGGGCCCGCCCGCGTGCCGGCTCCGAACGGCCCGCGGATGACCAGCGATGCGCCTATTCCCGTCCGGTACCTGGACTTCGCGGCAAAGTTGACGATCATGTCGAAGGCCGGCGCGATGAAATCGATGAACTGCATCTCGGCGATCGGCTTGAGCCCCATGTGCGCCGCACCGATGGCCGCGCCAACGATGGCCGCCTCACTGATCGGCGTGTCGATGACACGGTCCGGGCCGAACTCCTCCAGGAAGCCGTCTGTCACCTTGAAGGCACCGCCGTAGACCGCCACGTCCTCTCCCAGGATGAAGACCGTGTTGTCGGTCTTCATTTCCTCCCACATGGTCTCCCGGATCGCCTCGAGGTAAGTGGTCTCGCGGAAACACGAGCCTGGAGGCGAGCTGCCGGGACCCGCGGGACGGATGGGGCTCTCGGTCATGTCCGGGCCCCGAAGCGCCGGCCAGCCTGATGTACTTGCGCGACGTCCACATATCCGCCGCCCGCCCGCCGTGTCCACGGCACCGCCGGGTCCAGCTCCGGCTGCCCGTAGACCCGTGTAAGCGCATCGGCCGGCGCCGGGTAGGGCCGCGAGCGCACATCCTCGACTGCTGCGTCGAGCTCCTTCGCCACGGCGCTGCGAATCGCTTCGAGGCCTGGCTCGGAGTCGAAGCCGGACACCACCAGGTAGCGCTCGAACTGGCGGATCGGATCACGGTCGCGCCATGCCTCCAGCTCCTCCTCCGGAACGTGGCTCTGCCGGTCGTGCTGCGCGTGGCCGAGCATGCGGTAAGTCTCCGCCACGATTACGGTCATCCCGCGGCGGCTTCGGGCTCGGTCCACCGCATCGCGCGCAGCGTCGTAAACCGCGAGCACGTCGTTGCCATCCACGCTCACCGCCGGAACGCCGTAGGCCTCCGCGATATCCACCCAGTCCTCCACGGCCGCCTGGCGGCTGCTGCGCGTGCCGAAGGCCCACCGGTTGTGCTCGAGCACCACGACGATCGGAAGTTCGAGGGCAGCGGCCATGGCCAGGCCCTCGTGGGAGGCACCAGTCCGGCTGGCCCCCTCTCCCTGGTAGGTCATGCAGACACCGGCCTCACCACGCATCTTCAGCGCGAGCGCGACTCCGTTGAGCACACAGAGCTGTGTTCCGAGGGGGCTGATCGGCCCCAGAAGACCTCGCGACGGGACGGTAAAGTGGTTCGTCGTGTCCTTGCCGCCCGTCAGAGATGAATCGCACGCCGTGTACTGCAGCAGGATCTCCCGCGGTGTGATGCCTCGGACGAACAGGGCGCCGAGGTCCCTGATCGCCGGGGCCAGCCAGTCGCCCGGTTCAAGCGCGTACGCACTCCCGACCGCGGTCGCCTCCTGTCCGAGGCTGCGATACATACCGCCGACCACACGTCCCTGGCGGAGAAGAGTCTCCAGCCGCTCCTCGACCGACCGCGTCAGGTACAGGTAGCGGCACAGGGCACGCAGATCGTCTCCGCTGAGCGAGGTCAGTGGTCGAACGCCTCCAGCCGAGTCTCTTGCGGGCAGAAGGTAGGCAGCCGGGCCGTCGCCAGGCACCCACCAATCCGCAGCCAGACGTCAGGCCGCGAAAATAGAGTCTGCACTGCCAAACGGCAAACCGTTCGGCAGTCCCCGCTTTACGTCTGCGTAAAGGGGAGGTTACGCACGTGGCAGGAGGTCTCACCTCCGGGCGAAAGGGATAAGGAAGTGCCCGCGTCGATCTCGCGCCGGACATATCCCATCCCGATGGCGCCAAGCGTGGGGGAAAGGGCGGTCGAAGTGACGGTGCCCACCTCACGGTCACCCGTGAACAGGGGTGCTCCTGGCTCTGCTGGACCGGCGCCGAATCGAAGCGCGCGCAGGCGGCGATTCACGTGCCCTCGATAGTGAATGCGTGCCACGACCTCCTGGCCTGTATAGCATCCCTTGTCGAAGCTGACCGTCCGCTCAACCAGCCCCGTTTCCTGCGGGAGATTGTCCAGCGAAATGTCGTGGCCGTAGACAGGGATGCCGCGTTCGACTCTCCACGCGGCGAAGGCCTCATCGCCCACCTGGCAACCGCCTGCTCTGTCGACCGCCACCTGGAGGCTGCGCAGGAGGTTCAGCCGCGCCTGCTGGCGAGGATACAGATCGAGGCCGGGCCCGTCCGCGCTCGTGCGCACTACCGCAGGGATGAGCTCGGCGACCTCCGTCCGCAGCGCCAGCGCCCGTAGCGGCTGCGGGGGTCGGGCAGCCGCATGCCTCCGGTCAACACCTGCCAGCACGGTCGCCCATTTCGGTCCGATGAGGCTGATACGTGCCACATCCTCCAGGCGCGTGGCCGTGGCCAACCTTGGCGGGAGATACCTGGCGAAGTGTTCCAGCAAGGGCTCCACGCACACGCCTTCGACATCGAGCCACAGCTCAGTTCCGAAATTAATGACCCGGGGCACAGCGATCGGCCTGCCCTTGGGGGTCAGGACGAAAGAGTCCAGGGCCCGGCCCTTAGCCAGCCCGAGGAGGTCGTTGCTGAGCAGCCCGTGCAGCGCCTTCAGCGCCCCCTTCCCCTCGACTCGCAGGACAGCCCGCCCGCGGTCCTCGTACAGGCCGACCGTGCTGAACAGGCACGCGTGCTCCGCATGCGGGCGGGCGGAGCCTGGAGGATTGCGCCGGGAAGTCAGAACAGCCTGCCTCCGTTCGGTACGGTGCAGGTGGGCACGAGGAGGATCGGCTCGCCGGACTCATCCGGCAGTCCGAGTGTAAGGCACTGGGACTCGAAGCCCGCGATGTTACGGGAGCCGAGGTTGACGGCCGCGATCACCTGGCGTCCGGTGAGGTCATCGGGCCGGTAGCGGGCCGGGAGGCCGGCTGCCGACTGCAGGCTGCCCACCTCGGCTCCGAAGTCTATGCGGAGCCTATACATGGGTTTGCGGGCGCGGGGAAGGTCGCCGACCTCCACTATGGTCCCGACTCGGATCTCGACGCGCGCGAAATCCTCGTACTCGAGCTGCTTCATGCGGTCCTGCACTCACGTGTTGGCCGATCCGCCCGCGGGACCGGCCGAACCCGGTCCTGCTGCTCAGCCGCCGAAGTCGATAACGAAACTCACGCGGCGATTCTCCAACCCCTCGTCTCCGGGGCCTTTAGCTCCGGGAATGACGGGCCGCGTCTCACCGTACCCTACCGCGCGCACCGATTCGCCGTCCAGGCTTCCGCTGCTGGCCAGATATGAGGCTACCGTCTCAGCACGTGCCTGCGAGAGACTCAGGTTGTAGCTGGTGGACCCCGCCGGATCGGCGAAGCCTTCCACGGTGACCAGCGAGTTCGAGTAGTACCCGCTCACCACACCGGCGAATCGGTCCAGCAGCTCCACGTCCTCAGGCCGGATTTCGGCACTGTCGAAGTCGAAGTGGACAGGGGTGGCGAAGCGGATTCCATCCTCGAACTCGGACACCACGACCTGGAATTCGTCACGCAACTCGTCCAGAGATACCCTCAGACCCTCGAGATCGCTTTGCAGGTCTGCGACGCCTGCCTCGTTCGCCGATATCCGCTGATCCTGGGCGCTCATTTCGGAGCGGATGTCGGCGACCGTGGTGTCGAAATCCTCACGGCCTACGTAGCTGCATGCCGATGCTGCTGCCACCACAAGCACCGCACCCGCAGTGACAGGGCGAACCAGAAGTCGATACATGGAATCACCTCCTATTTCGGTCACGGATCCGC
>JBDHHR010000071.1:0-8260 GCA_039589295.1 Gemmatimonadota bacterium
GGCACGAACTTCATCCAGCCGCGCGTCGAGCCGTCCCGCTCCACACCCGGCGGGACGCTCATACCGTGCCGCTGGACCAGCAGCAGGTGCACCCCGATGAACAGGATGACGAAGGCCGGCAGGATCGCCACGTGGATGGCGTAGAAGCGCGTCAGCGTCGCTCCCGTGACATCGCTGCCGCCCCGCGCGAGCTGCTTCGCGAATTCTCCCACCAGCGGGACCACTCCCACGATCTCCGTCCCGACCTTGGTGGCGAAGTAAGACAGCTCGTTCCACGGCAGCAGGTATCCGGTGAAGCCGAAGGCGAGAGTCGCCACGAACAGGAAGAAACCCGTGATCCAGGTGAGGTCGCGCGGCGGCCGGTACGCCTTGAGCAGCAGAACGCTGAACAGGTGGAGGAAGACCGTAAACACCATGAGATTCGCCGACCACGCGTGAATCGACCGGATAAGCCAGCCGAACCGGACCTCCGCCATCAGGAACTGAACGGACTCGAAAGCCTCACCGGCGCTCGGTCGATAGTAGAACAGTAGAAGGACACCTGTCGCGAGCTGCACGAGGAACAGAAACAGGGTCATCCCGCCCAGGTAGTACCAGACCGTGTGCCGGTGGACCGGTACCTCCTTCTTCTGAGCCATCTCCGCCGCGGAGGCGAGTCCGAGGCGCTCGTCGAGCCACGAGTACAGACGGTGGTGCCAGCGAATCGCGCTCCTCATCAGACCCTCTTGCTCACCACGATCTCGTCCCCGCGCACGTTTACTTCGTACGCCTCCAACGGGCGGGGCGGAGGACCCTCGATGTTGCGGCCCGTGAGGTCGAAGTGCCCGTTGTGGCACGCGCACCAGATGTGCGAGATGTCGGAGCGGTACTGTACTGTGCACTGCAGGTGCGGGCAGACCGCCGAGAACGCGCGAAGCTCTCCGGATCCGGTACGCACCAGGATTCCGGGCTGGTTCCCGAACCGGAAGGCACGCCCGGTGTTGGGTACCATCTCGTCCGGGGCGAAGGGAAGCGACACGCTGGCGGCAGAGGACTCTCCGGCGGGCGGCGGAATGATGTAACGGCTCACCGGGTAGAAGACGGACACGATGAGCCCTCCGGCGCTCGTACCCAGAATCCAGTTGACGAACTTCCGCCGCGTGGGCTTCATCGATCTAGTCTCTCGAGCCATCAGGCTGCCGCTCCCGTATGGGTGAACCTCCTTAGCGATTCACTCAGGCTGTTCGATCTGCCTGATCTTCAGCACCAGCCCCAGGATCAACGCGCCTATGATGAACACCGACACCGCGAGCCCCAGACGGCGGATCTGGAGATCTCGCAGGGCCTCTTCTCCTTCAATGAATGACTGGCCGGCGATCTCCAGTCCCGCTTCAACCTCCTTGCCAACTGCCGTGACGTCGAAAGTGTGGATCGATGCCCGGGCCTTGACCAGCTCACTCTGAGCGTCATTGAGCTGCACCATCGCCCCGCTCACCTCCATTCCCGAATTCTCCGCCCTTTCCAGAAGGACTCGGGCCGTGTCAAGCTGGAGGCCGAGCGAGTCGACCATCCCGCGCATTGTCGTGGCCGCCCGGCCGCCGGGATCATCGGCGGAATGGCAGACACGGCACACCGCTGCCTCTCCCAGCCCCAGCGTTTCGTCTCCGGCCGGCTGTATGTCGTGGTTGCCATGGCAGGCGGCGCATCCCGGGATTCCCAGCATGACGAAGGTCTCCGCGTGACGGCTTTCCGCAAAGTTCTCAGCCATGACTACGTGACACTGGCCGCACACGTTGCCGACCCAAGAGATCCCCGGAGGCGTGGCTCCGTGGTTTCCATGGCAGTCGTTGCAGGTGGGGGCCGAGGTGTCGCCTCCCTCGCTCATGGTGTGCCAGTGGACGCTTCGCTCGTACTTCTCCTTCTGATCGGTGGGAATCCCGTATGGTGCCATCCTTGCCTCGTCCGCGTGGCAGGTTCCGCAGGTCTCGGCGACGGTCAGCGGGTGGGTGCTGGAGTTGGGGTCTGAAGACGGGCGAATCGAGTGCGCCCGATGGCAGCTGGCGCAGTTGGCCACGGTCGTGTCGCCGGCCCCGATCAGCTGGTGCCCGTGGACCGAGGTGACGTATTCCGCCAGCTGGTCGACGCGGAGCGAGGGATCGTAGCGGCGCATCAACTCGGCGTTCGAATGGCAGCGCCCACAAAGTTCTGGGATCTGCTGTGGCCCGGGTACGCCCGCGTAACCCTTGGCCGGGTCCATCGCCTCGGGCCCGGCCACGGTGGGGTCCCCGCCGTGGCACGATGCGCAGCTGAAGCCAGCTTCCGCGTGCACGTCCCCGCTGAACAGCGCTACAGGTTCTGCCAGGCTACCGCCCAGTGCCTGGTGGCACGCCACGCACGTATTCTCCGCCTCCTGGGCGCTCAGTGGTGGAGGCGGTGTGAGCGGCATGGACCCGAGCAGGACGAGTGCGAACAACCGGCTCTTCATCGGGAGATCGCCTGGAAGTATGACATGAGGTCCGTCATCTCGGTGCCGGTGAAGGAAGGCCACGCCGCAGCAGGCTGCTCCGGGGTCGGCAGGGCCACTACGGCATGGTTCCACAAAGCCGCCATGACGCTGGCCGGCAGGGCCAGGCCGGTCGCTTCGCTCAGGTCGGGGGCGGCATCGCCTCCGCGGCCTTCGAACGAATGGCAGCCTGTGCAGCCCTTCTGCCGTATGAGCGTCTGGCCCTCTCCGGGACTGCCGGAGCCAGAGAAATACCTGACCGAGTAGAGGTAACCCACCAGATCCGCCACTTCCTCGGGCCGGAGTTCGGGGGAATACCCCCCGCGCTTCTCAATGGCCGCGAGCATGGCCGGGGCCTTGTTCCACATCGCGGCCACGAAATCGGTGAGGCTCCCGCTTCGTTCGCGGTCCGCCAGATCAGGTGCCAGCCGGCCGCCCGCACCGGCGACGCCGTGGCAATTAAGGCAGCCCTTCTCCGTAAGCACCCGCTTGCCCTCGCCGGCCCGTCCAGGCAGCACGTGCACGTCCTCGTCCGGCGTCGCGGAAGAGGCCGATTCGAAGTAGGCCACCAGGTCGTTGAGCTCGGCGCCGGTAAACGAAGGGCGATCTATGCCCCGCGCACGGGCCGCCTCACTCATTGCCGGGCCGTGGTTCCACATCGCGGTGGCCATCTCGATAGGGACTCCCCGGCCGCCGATGTAGTCGAGATCGGGTCCCACCACCCCTCCGATGCCACCTACCTGGTGGCACATCACGCACTTCTTCTCCGAGAAGATGTCCCTCCCGTTCTCCGCGTCGCCCGGCAGCCCGAAATAGTCGAGGGTGTAGAGGTAGGCCACGAGGTCTCCCGCCTCGCGCGGGTTCAGACCGGGCCTCTCGATCCCGAGCTCGTCCATCCGCTCGACCATCTGTGGGAAATGGTTCCACAGGGTGGCCGACAAGTCCTGAAAGGTGCGAGCTCGGGCCGCCAGTCGCAGATCTGGACCCAGACTTTCCCCCAATCCGCTTACGGCGTGACATTTCACGCAGCCCTTGATGCCGAACACCGCTGCACCCGCGGTAGCGTTCTGGGTGGGGGTGGTAAGATCCTGAGCTCTGCCGGACAACGGTCCGAGCGTCAGGACGAGTGATAGAGACAGAGTTCGACGGACCGCCCTGACCCATCGAGCGCACGCTTCTGTACCTGACTTCGGCATCGGTCACCTCGAACGGCTTCCAGGCAGCTGCACCACGGGCGGCGGGTGGCTCCTCCCCGACGCGACAGGAACTCCTACCTTGCTGTGTTTCCGTCGGTCGCGGCGAAGCCGGGCCCGTGCCCGCCGTAGGACGGCCCGGGCGACCGGACCGCGGGAGGAATAATGAGCGAGGCACCTCGGGTCCGCTAGCCCCGCATCCCTCCTGCGAAACGGCACTCGCGGGTACGTCCGCTCTTTCCCCGGGAAGGGGCCTGTGGTATGGTAATCGCCAGAGCGTGCGGTCAAATCCGGCCGCCAGCCCGGCCGTTTCCGCGGACCGGGCCGGGAGCTCGAGATAAAGGAGAGCGAGAATGAAACGAGCGATACCGTCGCTGCTGGCTGTGGCAATGCTGGTCGGCTTCGGCGTACGTACTGCGGCCGCGCAGGAAGAAGTCAAACCGCTTGCCGTGTCTCATGACCTCGAGGGCAGGGACAATTGTCTCATGTGCCACAAGACGGGGGTGATGGAAGCGCCCGTGGCACCCGAGAGCCATGTCGATCGCACCAACGAAGTCTGTCTGCTGTGCCACGGCCCGGATGCGCCCATGCAAACGGCTGATGCAGCCGCGGTCGCTCATGACCTCGAGGGCAGAGACAATTGTCTCATGTGCCACAAGACGGGGGTGATGGAAGCGCCCGTGGCACCTGAGAACCACGCCGAGATAGCGAACGAGCACTGCACGATGTGCCATAAGCCGGCCGGCTGAGCCTGGCCCGCGAGCGGAATCGAGATCACCTCGATCTCGTCCTGTCGGCATGTTATCGCCGCGGCGTCGCCCGACGTCGCGGCGATTCTGGCTTCTGCCGGACAGGTGGCACCGCGCCGGGGCACCTGCAGAAGCGCGCTACGGCGAGTCCAACTGAAAGTCGAAATGGCAGCGGCCGCAGGAAATCCCGCTCCTGTCCCGCACCCGCTCGGGATCGAAATCCGGGCCATGCGGGTTGATCCGGAAGTCACCCTGAGCCGAGTGGCAGCGCAGGCAGGATTCCTGCTGGTGACACGAAGTGCACGTCTCGAGCGCCTGACGGGCCGCTCGACCGTGGCTCAGGAACCAGTCCGGGTCGGCGTCGTGATATCCGCCGTTCAGGTTACCGTTCTGACCAGTTCCCACCGCCCGGTGGCAGTCGCGACAAAAGACCTCCCGCGAGTGGCACTCGGCGCACTCCAGCGGCTCGGCCCACGCCTCCGCCGCGTGCCGCGTGACGAAGTTTGCCGGGTGGAAGTAGGGTCGGCCCGGCGCATCGTGGCAGTCGATGCAGAAGCTCTCGGCGTGGCAAGCTGCACACTTCAGAAGGCTGGCCACCGCCGCCTCGCCGTGGCCTACGGCGAAGCCAGGAACGTGCCCCGGCACCGCCGGCTGCTCCGGCATGGCGCCACCGACGGCTCGCGCTGTTGGTGGGAACGCCTCCGCGACGCGGTCCGTCGTGTCCAGGTGACAGGCGGCGCACGCCTCGCGCGCGTGACACGTCGAGCAGGTCTGCGGCGCGGCCACGGCGTCATCCGCATGGGTGAGCTTCCAATCCGGGGACTGATGACTGGCCGGTAGCGGCCAGCTGCCTTCCCGTCCGGCGACCAGCGAGGCGGCGCGGGCATCCCGCGGCAGAGCCATGATCGGTGCGACCGATGCTGCGTTGGCGTGGCAGCGCGTGCAGCTTTCACGCGCGTGGCACACGGAGCACCGGCTGACGTCCTCGCCGGCCGCCGCCCCGTGGGCGGACAGGAAGTCGGGCGCGCCGTGGTCCCCGGGACGGGGGAACGCGCCGATGGCTTCGGCGCTGATGTCAGGTACCTCGCCCAGCGGCTGGTGACACTGGGTGCACGGCACGCCAGCAGCCTGGTGCTCTTCGGCGCCCGGGGCATGACATATCATGCAGCTCTCCGCGCTGGCCGCCTGCACCTCCATGTCGCCGCTGGCTCCCGGAATCTGGTGGCAAGCGGCACAGCCGATATCGGGATGGCCAGGATGCACCGCTCTGAGATTGTCTGCGGGCTTCTCGTCGGGCCCCTCCCAGGACACGCCGGGCAGATTCTCGCCATCATGGCAAGCTGCGCAGAGATCGGGTTGCGCGGAGATTGCCTCCTCCCGGTTTCCGGATTCGATGCCCGCGTGGCAGCCGAAGCAGGTGGGAAACACACCCTGGTGCCTGGCGTGCGGGAACGCCTCCTGCTGCGGGCGCGAGAGCAGCGCCCCCACCCCGATCACCAGCACGAGGGCGGTCAGCGACAGGGCTGGTCTCATCAGTAACCTCCGATCCCTCGCATGGACGTACGCGGGGTGGGCGTGGATCCGAACCGGTAGGCCAGCGAAAGGTGGGCTCGCATCTGGGTCCAGTTATCGTTCCGCGGCCGGTTGTCGAAGGTGATTCGATAAAGACCGGCACTCCCCTCCAGTGTGAAGTCCCCGACAGTGAACGAACCGTCCAACCCTCCACCCGAGACCAGCCGCTCTCCGACCCGGAACTCTCCGAAGGTCTCGGTAGCCGTGCCGTGCAGTGCGAGCCGGGCGCTCGAGCCTATGGTCCGACCCACGGTCAGGTCGCCACCGTACCGTGCCGCCCCGAACCCCGTCTCCGCGCGGTACCCTCCGTCGACGAACCACGCAGGCCCTTGCCACTGACCGCCGCCGAAGACTCGCCAGCCGTCGTCCTTCATCTCGACGAAATCGGCCCCCGCATCGGCCGCCTCGTAGTCCCGGTACGCGCCACCCGCCTCGAGCCGCACGGCCGTCCCCGGGACTCTCCAGCGCAACGTCCCGCGACCCTCGTTGTAACCCACCGGCGAAAAGGCGCCCCAGATGGTCCACAGCTCGAAGAACGGCGTGTAGTGCCTTCCCTCGACCGTGAGGTGGAGGCCGGTCGGCAGCGGGACGCTCGCCCGCAGACGCGCCGAGTTCAGTTCCTCGTTCACCAGGTCGTAGGCGAGTGAACCGTCCATGACCAGGGTGCCGAGCATGAGCCGGGCGTCCGCCCCGATCCGCTCGGAGTACAGCGCCAGACGGTCAGTGCGGATCTCGCGCTGGTAAAGGCCATTCAGGAAGAAGGTACGCCGCACGTCGAGGTCTGCTTCGAAGCCGTAAATGAAAGAGCGCTTTTCAGGCGCGAAGACGTCAGCATCGGCCAGCAGGTCGCCGTCCCGGGGAGCGTTAGTGCCGGGGTACAGACTCCAGCCGCCCCACGCCTCGAGCCCCAGCGCGTCCAGCCCTTTCCACCGCACCGAGGCGCCGTCGAAGTTGTGGTACCCGAGGCTGCCCGTCCGAAACTGCCGCCCGGCGCTGGCCCTCCAATCGCCTCCTTCGTAGCGCAGATACCCGGTGATGAGATCCAGCTCCTGGTCCGTGCGCGGCCACAGGTCGTCGCTCAGGAGGCGCGTCCGGATCTGTCCGTGCACCGAGAGCCCCTCGAAGCCCGGCCAGGCGGTGAACCGGAAGTCGCCGTAGGTGGGCGAGACCGTGTTGACTTCTCCGCTGCCATACCAGCGGCAGAAACCCCCGGGAACGCAGGTTGCAACTGTTCCGTCGGCCAGCAGGCGCCGGAGGCCGTCACCGGGAACGGAGCTTTCCAGCAGGCTGTCCCGCCGCAGACCCGCCAACTCGATCACCTCCGCCCTGATGCGGAGCTCGCCCCGGTATCCCTGTCCGGCAAGGGACGTCGGACCCAGCAGGCCTGAGATTAGGAAGAATGCGAGTCCCCGGCGGTAGACGCTCATGATGCGTGCTCCGAGGCATCTGGGTTCAACGGGCGTGGGATCTCCGCGATACGGCTCAAGCAACTTGACGTCATGTGCCGGCGTCATCAACCCCGGTGTGAGATCGATCCGTATACCGTAGGAGTTGCCCGCCCAGCGTCTCACCGATACCCGAACAGCATCGAGTACAGGATCAGGGCCACCACCAGCAGTCCGGTCCCCAGCATGGTGAAACCGAAGACTCGAAACGCCAGCTCGACCTTCGGCGGATACGGCTCCACCAGACGCTCCTCGAAGTCGCCCGCGGCCACGACGCGCTCGTACTCGCGCGGCTTGTCCCTCTTCAGCTCGTCCACCTCCACCCGGCCGGTGAAGATCACCTCATCCATGGGGAACTTGTCGAGACGGAAGTGGGTGTTGAAGAAGTGGATGGTGAATATGAACGCGGATGATGGTCGCCACGTTTACCAGCCGACCCGGTACGAAGTGCGTGAAGAACTCCGGGAACCACAGGAACAGCCCCGTGGAGCCGATGATGAACATCCCCCAGAAGACCGCGAAGTAGTCGAACTTCTCCCAGTACGTGTATCGTCCGTAACGCGGCCGCGGGCCCCTTCCCAGGAACCACCTGACGGACGCTGCCAGCTCCCGAACGTCCGTCATGCTGAAGACCAGGGAATCACGTGACAGGATGTACTCTTTCCAGGTCCTGCCGGAGCGCAGGACCTGCTTGCGCACGTCCTTCAGATGGATGATGAAGACGGCTATCAGCGCCACCGCACCAAGCCGATGTAGCACGCCCATCGCCTCGAAGCCTCCCACCGCGGCGGCGAAAACCTGTGCCCAGCCCATGTTGGA
>JBDHHR010000072.1:0-7794 GCA_039589295.1 Gemmatimonadota bacterium
GCAAGCGAGAGCGCCCGGCGCGTGAACCGGCGTTGGAGACAGGGGGAAACTGCCGAAACGGGTTCCCCGCTAGCGGTCTGGCCTCAGTCCTTACCCGATGCCTTCAACTCCACCAGGACCACCTCCGCGGGATGGTCGGAGAGATTCTCGGGGAGGTGCGTCTCCGCCGGCCTCCAACCGGAGTCTCCTGCGCTGACCTCGTTCTCCTCGCTCTCACCTTCCGGGTTGGTCATCTTCCATTTTCCGTCTGTCAGGATCACCGAGTACCCATTCGGATGCTCGTGCAAGACCGATGTCTCGTGCGGGCCGTAGGTGATCCGGAGCACTCTGATCTGGTCGTTCTCGAACTCGACCTTGTAATGATCAGGATCGACGACAGTCGCGTCCTGCCCGTTCGCAACAGACGACATCAGGAGCACCGCGACCGCGGCGAGCAGGAGTGAAATGTACTTGCGCATGGTGCCTCCTTAGCAGGCGGGATGCAGGAAAACGGGACACCCTATTATACACACCCGTATGAGTGCCCGCCCGCCGCCGTGCGAGCACGCGAAAGCCTGCCCGATGCGACCAATCGCAGTATCTCTGCTGTCTTCACAGTCGCGGGTGTGTAAGCGAAAGCGCCTGGCCTAGTGCATCGTGCAGGTTCTGTGGCGTCCCAGTATCTTCATAGGCACCCCTCCCACACCCTGGTGAGCCAATGAAGCTGCAACGCACTACGTACAAGTGCCCCCAATGCCGCAACCGGGGTAAGCCCGGAGTGCGCTTCGAGAACCCTGCTCCGGGCAAAACAGAGATGGCCGGCGCATTTGAGATTCGCGGCCGAATCAAAGGCAAGCCTGTTTTTAAGTGCTGTGAATGCGGTGCCGGTCTACTCCGCCTCGGCACATTCTCGAACAAGCTCAGGGTTATCGCGCCGCACGATTGGGAGGAAAAGGAACGGGAGTGGCACGAACACTTCGGGGAGTAACCTACCGCGCCGCCGTGCGAGCAAGCGAAAGCGCCCGGCGTGATACCGGGCTGCAAAGACCCCGCCCGCGTTGCGCAACTAGCCTCGTAGTCGCAAACTTTGGCGTTTAACCTCCTTCTCGTTCCACTTGATCGATTCAGCCTGTTGCACACATCCCACACCCCTGAGAGTCTACGGCAGCATAATATCCAGTGGGACAACGACTTAAGTGCTCAGCGCAAGGTCGAGAGCACCCCGGCCCTTGAGTTGCACAAAGAACGGGATGCGCGATAGTACCCGATTCCCAATCCGGTGCCGATGGAGGGTAGGCAGAATGCTGTTTCGAGAACGGACACAGGGTCTAGTCCCACGTTGGCCGAAGAACGAAGACGGCGCTGCGCTGATCATCGTGCTCGTCGCGCTGGTGGGCCTCACGGCGTTGGCCGCTGCGGGGATGATGCTGACCGACACGGAGCTCAAGGTCTCACAGAACACGGAGGCGAGCACCCACGCCTTCTATGCGGCGGATGCTGGTTTCCAGCAGTACCTGGGAACACAGAAGACCGGTACGGCAGGTGCTGCGTACACCTTTTCGCCCGGCTCGGCTAATGTCGTGAGTGAGAAGCTGCTGGATCTCGAGGATGGCATGGTCCTGTATCGGATCACTTCTCAATCGACCTACTCTCCACCTGAAGGCGGCTTGTCGAACCGAGAGATCTCGACCCTCGCTATCTACAGTGTCCTCGAGATAGACATCCCGAGCTCCTTCACGTCGCCCAACGGGCTTCTCAAGAGCGGAGGCGCCGGAACAATCTCGGGTGTGGACCAGGCCACCGGATCGGATCCCGAGTGTCCCGACTCGCCCGAGCCAGCTGTCGCCGGGGTGGCGGTACCGCCGTCAGGGTACAATCAGAGTGGCGGAACCCTGGTTCCAGACGGAGATCCCCCGGTGGACGACTCGGATACTGGCGAACAGATGCTCCAAGAGAGCGACATCCCCTGGGAGGCCATCGTCAACGGAGAGATTGCTCCAGACTACCGGATACCGCCCGACATGTGGCCCGACTTCAGCCTGCTCCCGGCGGACGAGTGGCCGTTCATCTACGCGGATGGGGACTTCACGGTAACCGATCTCAATAACGGCCGCGGCACGCTGGTCGTGACAGGCAACCTGCAGATGAACGGCGACTGGGTGTGGGACGGCGCCGTGCTTGTGGGCGGCTATGTCAGCAGTAACGGATTCCAGACGATCGACGGGGCCACCGTGTCCGGGCTCAACATCCTGCTTGGGGAGAGCGTGCCCAGCTCCGACATCGGAAACGGAAACAAGTCATTCACCTACAATAGCTGTAACCTACTCAAAGCCATGAGGGACGGGTTCGGCGGGCTGTCCGAAGTTCCGGGCGCCTGGTCCGAGAGCATGTAGTGTAGCAGGTAACGGGGTGTTCCCTGTTCACCGCATTTTAAGAGGGACGCTATGGCTGAGGGAAGCGCAAAGCGGAAGAAGATATACCTGGTCCGTATCGCCTACGCCTTCCAGTCGGCGTACTTGCGATAGGCCGGTTGCTCATCCAACGCTTCCTTCTCCCGCAGCTGTCCCGCAAGCCATTCGATCCATTCGTCAAACTTGTCCCGACCCTGTTCGGCTCGAACGCCTTTCACCCAACCCTCCAGCCGTTCCCACGCTCCTAGAATCGTCCCGCCCATAAGCTCCCACACCATGTCCAACGAGACGATGCGCCTGTGCACCATGACACCGAAGGATTCAAAGGTGAAGCTGACCAGGAAGGCCGCGTTCTCGTAGTCTGAGCCTCGTTTCTTCAGTCCGTCGATTGACACGCCTTTGGGAAGCATCATGACACATCGGATGGCGTGACTGAACTCCGGATTCTGGAAGGAGCGAGCCAGTTCGATCGTTGCCATGTCGCGACGCTGCCGGCGAAAGTGCATGAGCTGGATGACGGCGAAGGCGAAACCGACGATCACGATGAGAACACCCAGAACCTCCGCGAGATTCGCCGCTGTCTGCAGGTCCATCGTTCTGCCTCCTGTAGATGCTTGGGGCCTTCCCCAGCGAACAGCCTGAGTCTAGTCGGCGCCCGGCAGGAAGGCTAACTTAGTCTTGCTGTGCCCCGCAGCACTATGCAGCGATCCGTGTGGTCCTGCATCTCAAGCACTTGGCCAAACGTGACCGCATCAACCCCTTGCACAAGGACGAGGCCAATCCGATGCAGGAGCCCCCACAGCCGACAGATCCTCGCGTGCTCACGATGTACCAGATGGCACATCATGACATTTGGTGGGCCAAGACGAGCCTTTGGCGAGCGACAAACTGGGCGTTTGTGCTCTTGGCCGCCCTGGTCGGTGTCGCCAAGCTCTTCTACACAGCAGATCAACTCGCTATTGAGGCGACATGGCCCCTCATAGCAGTGGCAGTGCTGGTAGGCTTGGCTGCGGGCTGGTATCTAGCCCGCCTGCACGGGGACATAGTTACGAGCCGATCGGTCGTCCGGAATGTCGAGAGCCGCACCGGCGTTCAGGACTTGAGGAAGGCGATCAGAAGTGAGACACGTAGCGCCCGGCGAGTTCGCTCCGACTCCAAGCGCGGCATCGAGTTCGTCATCGCGATGATGGTTGCTATCAGTACGGCTCTCTTGGTTGTCGTTCTCTATCTAACAGGCGACAGCGGAACTGCGGCGAGCCTTGCATCCCGCGTGCTGCTCTGGAGCCTAGTCTGGCTGCTGATGCACTTAGCCCCACCTACTGTGGAAGGTGAGAACAAGAAGACGAGCCGCTAATAGCGTCCTATCGCACGCTAACTGCTGATGCAGTGATAGCCGTTCAGTGCCAACTCGAGACTTGGCGTAGCGTCCTAATGGTCGCTTAAGGCGGCGAGCTTCGGGTCGGTGGCAGCTCCAGGGCGCCTTCGTAGCGGGGCTCTAGGCCGCCTCCACCTCCTCCTCGTCCCCCTCACCCAGCGTGACCTGCCGCGGCTCCCACTGCTTGATCATGGTCAGGAACGCCTCCGCGAATTCCGGGTCGAGGTGTGTCTCCGAGCGCTCCTCGATGAAGCTCACGGCCCGCGCGTGCGGCCACGGCGGGCGGAACGGCCGGCGGGTGCGTAGCGCGTCGTACACGTCGCACACCTGGATCAACCGGCTCAAGCGGTGCGGCTGCCGCGGGAAGGCGAGCTCGGGGTAGCCTTCGCCCTGCCAGCTCAGATGGTGCTCGTAGGCCACCATCGCCGCGATCTCCATGTTCCTGCCCGAGGCCAGGAGGATCCGGGCTCCCTCGGCCGTGTGGGTCTGGATGAGTTCCCATTCGTCCCTGGTGAGCTTGCCCGGCTTGTTGAGGACGGCCTGCGGGATCTTCGTCTTGCCCACGTCGTGCAGCAGCGCCGCCTCGCCGATCGCCCGCACGTCGACGGAACCGTAGCCGAGAGACTCGGCCAGGGCCATGGAGAGACAGGAGACGTTCATGGAGTGAGTGGTGGTGTACTGGTCGATCTCCTTCAGCTCGACCAGGGGTACGATGACACTGGCCTCGGAGTGCATGGCGACGCTCAGCAACTCCACGACCGCGGATGTTTCGCCTACCGGGACCAGGCCGTGGGTCGACACCTCGTCGTGCAGCCAGCGCACCACATCCGATTCGTCCTGTAGACTGAACTCCGCCGGCAACGGCGCCTCCGTGGACTGCTCGTTCAGAGTATCCTGAACCAGTTCGCGGAATCTTATGCCCGATTGGCCTCGCATCTCGCGAGCCGTTGCGCCCTCGCTCCTGAGATAAAGCCGTGAGACGACCTCATCCACGAAGCCTTCAATGTCCTCCCGAGTCGTTCCGGGCGTCACCTCGAGCCGCTCCACCCCGGCCTTCGCCAGCTGGAGCGACCACTCCCAGTGCCTCATCTCGGGCATCAGCTCATCCTCATAGATCACGTCGCCGTCCCGGAACTCGAAGACGGGGAACGTGTTCAGCCTGAGCAGCATATTCAGCGCCGACATGAGCTGCGAAACGGCCTCTTCAAGTGCCGCGTCGTCCCTGTCGGGGCCCGCGGCCACCGCGAGGTGCTTGCCCAAGGCGTCCAGAAAGGCTGCAGGGCGGCTCATGACGCTGCCTCAACGATCGACGGGCTGGCCGATTCCCTCGCCAGCTGCAGGATAGCCGCCGCCCGCGCCTCGTCCGGCCACTGCTCCGCCAGGCCACGCAGTGCGGCGAGCAAAGAGGGCGACTCATCGGGCAGTTTCTTCCGAAGACGGCGGCGGCGTGGCCGCGCGATCGACAGCAGACTCTCGAGGGCCCTGGCCGTGCCCAATCGGGCGAGCGCACGCACGGCGTGCGGACGCAGCTCCGGATCCTCGACCTCGAATACGGCGATGCGCCTAAGGGCCGACTCGGATGTGACAGGGGCTCCCCGCTCCGCCTCGTACACACCCAGCGCTACAGTACGGGACGAGGCGTCGGTCAGCGCCGCCAGAATCGCTTCGTCACGCCTCTCGGGGATGCGCAGGCAGAGCCGCAACGCCTCGTGGCGTACCTGCGGGTTCTCATGCTCGGCGAGCGTCCAGGGATCGAATCCGCTCGGAAGCTCTTCCAGCACGACCAGCAGGGAGAGCATATTGCGGAGCACGAACCAGGGCGTCTCGCCGGGACACCCGATACGCTGCAAGGTCATCGGGCCGACTGCGGAGCCCAGCTTCGTGAGTCGGTTGAAGACATGACGTCTGACGGCCATGGACTCGGCGGCCGCCAGCCGGTCCAGCAGGGGCTCCGCCGCGTCCATCCCTGCGTGCGGAAGAATCCTGTCGATGACCTCGAAGTCCGGGTTTTCCTCCTCGATGAGGCGCCGCAGCACGGAGCTGTCGGCGAGACGGCTCCAGATGAATGCCGCGACCTCGCCATCGGTCGGTGTCTTGTCGAGGAGATCCAGCAGGCTTCCTGCCCGGTCGGTCCGCAGGATGTCGTCTACGGATCGACCCAGAGAATCAGCGTGAACATCGGTCTCGAGACTGAGCTGTATGACTCGCTCCGGTTCCACAGCCGACTCCAGGCTGGCCGCCAGCTCGCCGGTCTGCACGCTCATGGACATGCCGGCCAGGGCCTGCTCATACTCGCCGGGGATCGGGTTGTCGAGCTGCCAACCCGAAAGCAGCCTTCGGACCGCTCTGCGCAGGCCATCTTCGCCCCGGTGGCGCACGACCGCGGTTTCGTCCGGCGACGCGTGCCGAGCCAGCTTCGAGAGAAGCCGGATCAGCCGGCGCGAGATGTCGCTTCGCTCGTCCTCCGCCGCCGTTTGAACCAGCTCGAAGGCGACATCCACATCCAGTGCGTGCGCTGCGTGAAACAGGAACTCCTGACGGAGTCGCCCATCGCCCGTCATGTTCAACAGACACCGGAGCGTAACTCGATCCAACTGCCGGAGGACCGCTGAGATCCGCCTGCGAAGCTCGATGGCCTCCAGCGCCCCGGCCTCACCCAGATCGCGGGCGATGTGAAGCAGATGAGCGACCATCCTTCGGTCGAACGGCGCACTTCCCGAGCGCACGTCGATCGCCCGGGCGACCTCCGACGGATCATACGACCGCGATTCATCCGTCGACTCGACGCCCAGGGCGTCACGGGCGAATTCGTCCCACAGCCGCGCGTCATTATCCTCGGAGCGCTCCGGAGTGCCGTCCCCTGCGGCGAGGCCCGTCGCATACGAGCCCTCCCGATGAAATCGCACATGCGGCAGGTCCCTGCGAACATCCTCCGGCTCGCCCCCCAGGGGCCGTCCGGTTTGTCCCGGATCCGTCGCCAGAACCGTCAGCAGATCCACCAGCTCCTCGGCCGTGACGCCTTCAGCCAGGGCGACCTCGCCCACCTCGTGCTTACGAAGGCGCTCCGCGAGCGCCTGGAGGAGCGGGTGGGTGAGCCTGGACGTCACACCTTCGAAGTGGCGCGCAAGCTCGAACGCCGGCCGTATCTCCACGATCAGGTGATCGTGGGCAACTGCCACGCATAGCGTGCCTCGATGTCCCCTGCGTCGGGCGAGCCTCTGCGAAACGGCACCCGCGGCCGCCCGAAGCGCCGGGTGGCCGGGCCTGTACATGCAGAACTTCTGCAGTGCCGAGGACAACTCGATCAGGATGTCGGCGAGCTCGCCCGTGACTGAGGCGTGGGGCCGCGCCACCGAGGTGAGTTCCTGCTGCACCATCAGCAGCGGTCCGGTGCCGTTGAACCGAGACCCGAGACGTCTGCGATTTCCTCAGGAGTGACGCCTTCTGCAAAGGATATCGCCCCCAGCTCGTGCTTGTGCAGGCGTTCCGCCAGACTTCGCAGCAGCGGGTGCGAGGAATCGGTGGCCACGCCCTCGATGATGAGCTGCTCGCGCGCGACGCCGAGGGACAGCGTGCCCCGATCCTGGAGCAGCCCCGTAAGTCCTGCCAATACGGAACTTGCGGCCGGAGCCAGGGCGGGGTGCCCCGCCGGATACATGGAGCGCTTCTGAAACGCCGAGGACAGCTCGATGAGGAAATCCGCCAGTTCCCCGGAGACGGAAGCCTTGCTGGCGCGTTTCTGCGCGGTGGCCTGGCGCGTCATGTCCCCGAGAATGGGCAAGATGCGTGCGAAAGGGCCTGTCGGACGCTGGTGCAGCCGGGTGGGACGGCCGGCGGATATCACCCACTGGGTGACCTGGACGCGCCTCGTGTAAGGTTAGCGGTCTTCGCGGCATTTAGGGTACAGCGCAGGAGGCCGGGGGCCGTTGACCCCCATATCTTGGGGCATTAGTATATCCGCACCGCAAGATATTGTGTTCTTGCGGTCGAGTTCGTGTGTTCACGTCCTGTTACTCAGAGAGCGGGAGC
>JBDHHR010000073.1:0-8088 GCA_039589295.1 Gemmatimonadota bacterium
GTCGGTACTGAATCCCGAGCGGATCTCGAACGTCAAGGCAGGTGCCGCGAGGGGCCGGGCGGCTGACCTGCGCCTCACAGCCGCCGAGCGCACGGTGATCCGTGACGTCAAGCGAGCATACTTCGAGGCCCTGAAGCAACAGCAGCTGGTGCGGGTGGCCGAGCGACAGCTCGGAGCGCGACGTCAGGATCTCGAGATCACCCAGCAGCGATATCGGATCGCGGCCGCCTCACGCAGCGATCTTCTAGGGGCCGAGATAGACGTGAGCGACGCGGAGCTCCGCCTCCTGGATGCCCGGGACCTGCTGTCGCAGGCGCTCCGTGGCTTGCAGGTCCTCCTGGCGGTCGAGGTGACCGATGCTGATCCCAAGCAGATCGAACTAGTGGACCCGGAGGTAGTCCCCGACGCGTCAGGTCTTGATGCCGGGGCGCTGCTGACCGCGGCGCAGAACAGCAACCCGGCGCTGCAGGCGCTCGGCTTCGAGGAGAAGGCGGCCTGGGCCTCGCTGTGGTCGGCGCGTTCGTCCTACCTGCCGACCATAGACGTCGGGCTGTCGTTCGGACGCAGCAAGAGGCTGGGGGAGAGCGAGAGCCTGTTCGATTTCTCGCCGGCCAACACGAGCACGACGTTCACGGTAAGCGGATCATGGAACCTGTTCTCCGGTTTCAGTCGCAAGAGGCAGACGGCACAGGCGGACCTCGAGCTTCGGCGGGCCCGCGCCGATATGACGGCTCAGGAGCTGCAGCTCGAGAAGGAAGTGCGTGACCTGGTCAAGGAGCTGCAGCGAAGAAGCCGACGGCTCGAGCTCATCGGAACCTCCAGCTAGCGACTGAGAGACTGCAGCTGGCGCGACAGCAGTACCGGTTGGGAAGCATTCCGTACTTCAACCTGCAGCAGGCGATCGACCGTCTCACGCAGGCCGAGCAGTCGCTCTTCCAGGAGCGGTACGACTACCTGATCGGCTGGGCGAACCTGGAGGAGAAGGTCGGGGGCGACCTGGGAGAGCGCTGATGGCCCTTTCCGATCTCTCCATCAGGAGACCGGTCGCCACGGCCATGGTCTACCTGGCTGTTGGAGTGCTCGGGGCAGTCTCCTTCGTGCGCATTCCCATCGATCTCCTGCCGGACGTGTCCTTCCCCACGCTTTCGGTGTGGACGACGTACCCGGACGCCGGGCCGGCGGAAGTGGAGCGCTTCGTGACCGAGCCGGTCGAGGCCGTGGTGAGTCGAGTGCCAGGGGTGAAGGGAGTCGACTCCCGCTCACGCGAGGGCCAGTCTCTGGTGCGACTCCAGTTCTACTGGGGCACCGACATGGAGTTCGCGATGCTCCACGTGCGGGAGCGACTGGACAACCTGGTCGATCAACTGCCCGAGAGCTCCGAGCGGCCGGTGATCCTCACCTCCGATCCGACCAACGATCCGATAATCTCTCTGGCCATCACCGGGACCGACCTGGCCGAGCTGAGAGATCTGACTGATGCCGTCTTCAAGCGTCGCCTGGAGCAGCTCGACGGCGTGGCGCTGGCGGCCATCACCGGCGGCCCGGTGCGAGAAATCCAGGTCGAGGTCGATCCGAGAAGACTGGCCGTTCACGGAGTCGCCATAAGTGACGTCACCGAGGCGCTGGACCGCGCCAACTACAGCGCCCCGGGAGGAAGTGTCCGGCGTGGGAGGTTTCGTTACAGCCTCAGGACGCTGGGTGAGTTTCAGACCGTCGACGACCTGAAGGACGTCGTCGTTTTCCGGCCCCAGAGCGGAGGGGTGGTCCGACTGCGGGACGTGGCACGTGTGTTCGAGGGTGAGGCGGAGCGCGAGACCATGGCCCGGTTCAACGACGCGGAGGCGATCGGTCTCCTAGTGTACAAGGAGTCGGGGTCCAACACAGTGCGGGTAGCGGATCAGGTGGACGAGGTGCTCGCCCAGCTTCGGGAGGAATTCCCGGAGGTGCACATCGAGGTGGCGGCGAGCCAGGCGACGTTCATCTCGGAGGCGATCTCCAACGTGGTCTACGCCCTCATCATAGGTGGCATCCTGGCGTTCCTGGTGCTGTTCCTCTTCCTCCGCGACCCACGATACCCGGTGGCGATCGGCCTCGCCATCCCGATCTCGGTCATGGCCGCCTTCGCCCTGTGCTATCTGTTTGATGTCAGCCTGAACGTCATGTCCCTGGGCGGGTTGGCGCTGGGTGTGGGAATGCTCGTCGACAACTCGATCGTGGTCCTTGAGAACGTCTTCCGGCACAGGCAGGAAGAGGGCAGGGGGGCGCGTGAATCGGCCTCGGTCGGGGCGAAGGAGGTTACCGGCGCGATAACGGCCTCGACGCTCACCACAATAGCCGTCTTCGGACCGGTGCTCTACGTCAAAGGGGTTGCAGGAGCTCTCTTCACCGATCTGAGCCTGGCGGTCACGTTTTCCCTGCTCGCCTCACTGATCGTGGCCCTCACCCTTCTCCCCGTCCTGGCGGCGCGCGTGGGAAGCCGCAGCAGGCATGCCTCAGGCGCCGACGCGACGGCGCAGCAGCTCAAGCGGACGCCCATGGGCGGACCTCGAGCTGTTCGCATCCTTCGCGCAGGGTTAAGGGCCGCCGGGCGGGCGTCGACCGGCGTCATCAGGTACGTGTGGGACTCGATCCGGCTCACCTTCGCGGACCTGCTTCGCGGTACCGGCCGGATGTTGTCGTGGCTTTCCGGCCCGCTGCTGCAGGGGTTCGACCGCGGCTTCGCGTACTTCGCGGAGCGGTACGAGCGGGCTCTGGAGTGGTCCTTGGAGCACCGTCCCGGGATTCTCGGGCTGGCGGGCGGCGCCCTGTTACTGGCCGTGGCGATCGGCGCCTCTCTGCCGCGGGGTTTGATGCCAGAGGTTGACGAGGGAGCTTTCCGGGTGGAGCTCACCCTCCCGGTCGGCACGCCCCTGGAAGTCACGTCCGAGGCGGCGGCGCGGCTCGAGGGCCTGCTGCTGGGCACGGAGGGAGTAGAGGCCGTCTTTTCGCGGGTCGGCCGGGCGCGCGAGTCCGAGCTGGCCACCCGCGAGCTCACCGGACTCAACAGCGCCGCCCTGGAAGTGCGCCTGGCGAGTCACGCGCCCCAGGTTCGGGAGGTCACGGAGGCGTTCCGCGCAGCGGTGGCAGGCAGCGGGATCGACCCACACGCAGTGGCCATCGAAACCGGTCGGGTCACATCTCTGGGACGCGCGTTGGGACTCGGAGCGGCGGATTTGGCGGTCAGAGTTCGAGGACAGGACCTGGACAGTCTCATCCTCGTGGCGGAGGCCGTGGCTGGGCGCATCAGCGGACTGGCGACGATCGCGGACGTCAGGATCGACATGCAGCTCACCCAGCCGGAGCTTGAGATAGAGGTGGACCGCGCCGCTGCGGCCCGCTTCGGCTTCTCAGTCACCGAGGTGGCCGACGCCATCGAAGCGTACCTGCGCGGTGCCGAGACCGACCGTCCGTACACCGAGTTCTCCGAGAAGATCGATATCCGGGTTCGACTCCCGGTGAAGTCGCGAGCCCATCTGTCGGACGTGCTCGCCCTCACGCATCAGGGTGTTCCCATTCGGGAACTGGTCACCGCCAACCAGGGCTACGGCCCGGTGGAGATCCGCCGCACCGAGCAGAACCGGACGGTCCAGGTGCTGGCCGACGTGCGCAGCGGAGGTCTTGCCGCAGCCGTGGCCGAAGTCGAGAGCGCAGTGGCGGACCTGCGCCTGCCGCCACTCACCGTGATACAGGTCGGAGGCGAGAACGAGGAGATGAGAGAGAGTTTCCGCTCGCTGGTGTTCGCCTTTGGCCTGGCACTCTTCCTGGTATTCCTCATCATGTCGGCGAAGTTCGAGTCACTGATCCAGCCGCTGGTCGTGCTCGTGTCGGTGCCGCTGGCGGCCGTAGGCGCATTGCCGGCGCTCTGGCTCGCCCGAGATGGACTCAACGCCATGAGCGGAATCGGCCTGGTGATCCTCATCGGAATCGTGGTGAACGATGCGATCATCAAGGTCGATTTCATCAACCAGAAGCGAGCGGAGGGGGCGACGAAACGCCATGCGATCCTGGAAGCGGGCCGGCTCCGACTGCGGCCGATCCTGATGACGACGATCACTACCGTCTTCGGTCTGCTCCCCATGTCTCTGGGCTGGGGGGCGGGAGCCGACCTGCGGGCGCCGCTGGCCGTGGCCGTGATCGGCGGTCTCATTTCGGCGACTTTCCTGACGCTCATCGTGGTGCCGGTAGTGTACTCGCTGATGGTTTCGCCGGGCGAGCCGGTGAGCGCCGCGGGCGTCGGGACAACGGATGCCCGGGGTCGATCGTTCGGCTCTGCGGCAATGCGGCCGGGGTTGAGCGATCGATGATGCGCCGAGTCGAACGTAGGCGTCCGACTGGGGTCGACGCGGTGGCGAGGCCGGAACCCGGGTCGAGGACTGCAGGGTGGAACGGAGGGGACGCGTGATCGACCTGTCCATCAAACGGCCCGTCGCCACGGCGTCGATCTACATCGCTCTGGTGGCTCTGGGCGTGTACAGCTTCCGCCTGATTCCCGTGGAGCTCCTGCCAGACGTCGACTATCCTCGCCTGACCGTGCGGGCCTCGTGGGGTGGTGCGTCGCCGGAGGCAATGGAGGCGTTCGTCACGGCGCCCCTGGAGGCGGCCGCGCAGCAGATACGGGGCGTGCGGAAGATCACCTCCACCTCGCGCGCGGACCAACAGGGCACCGGCTCGAGCGCGGAGATCGACATCGAGTTCGATCGCGACACGCGCATGGACTTCGCGCAGTTGGACCTCAGCGAGCGGTTCGCCTCGTTGCGTGAGGAGCTGCCGCCTGGCGTATATCCGCGGATCGAGCCGTACGTTCCGCGGGAGTTCTCCGAGGAAGAACAGTTGTTCCTGAGCTTCCAGCTCAGGGGCCCGTATACCTTCAGTCGCCTGACAGAAATCGCCGAGGAGGAAATCCGGCCGGCTCTGACAGGCGTCGACGGAATCGCTGCGGTGGTCGTATGGGGGGACGAGGATCGCGAGGTTTCGGTGGAGCTGGATCGGGACCGCCTCGAGGCCCTGGGACTGCGGCCGGAGGACGTCGAGCGGAGAATCCGCGACCTGGCGACTCTGCGTGCCCCGGGATCCCTCGTCCTGGAGGGACAGCAAGTTTCGCTGGCGGTCCGCACCCGGGTCGGCCACGTCTCAGAGCTGGAAGACCTGGTTATCCTGCAGCGGCCCGAAGGCCCAGTGCGTCTCAGGGACATAGGCAAAGTGCGGGAGCAGACGGCGGACCCGGCGGGCTATTACCGGATCAACGGGCAGCCGACGATCTCCATATTCGTGAGCCGGGAATCCGGAACCAACGCCGTGCGGGTGGCCGATGCGGTCAAGGAGGCGATCGAGCCGCTCAAGACAGGTCTTCCACCGGGGGTGATGCTCGAGCCGGACATCGACCAGAGTGAGGAAATCGAGAAGCAGCTGACGGACCTGAGACTCCGGGCGATCGCCGCGGCCATAGTGATATTCCTGGTGCTGACCCTCTTCCTTCGCTCGCTGAGCGCCGTCCTCGTCGTGTTCGCCACCATAGGGTTCAGCGTCCTGATCGCCGTGAACCTGCTGTACATCGGCGGACTGTCGCTCAACGTGCTGACTCTCGCCGGGCTCGCCTGGGGCTTCGGACTGATCGTCGACAACGGCATCGTCGTCCTGGAGAACGTCGAGAGGCACAGCCATTTGGGAAAGACCGGCAAGCAGGCCGCCCTGGACGGTGCGCGCCAGGTGGTACTGCCCGTCATCGCCGCGACGGCGACCACCGCCATCGTCCTGGTGCCTTTCCTCTTCCTGCAGGGCGAGCTCAGGATCTACTACCTGCCCTTGGGCTATGCGGTCGGCTTCTCGATCGTTGCGAGCCTGTTCGTGGCGTTCACCTTCGTGCCGACCATGGCGAGTCGAATCTCGCACTGGCGCGGCCGTGTGTTCGGCGTGCCCAACGGGGACGGGCAGGGCACGAACGAGGGGACGGACCCCGATGTGTCCCGACCCGAGCCGTCCGGGCGCACGGCGCCCTATTACATCCGGGGCTACAGGTCCGTCCTCGGGTTCGCCCTCGACCATCCGTTGCTCCTGACGGCCGTCTGTGCCGCCGTGCTGAGCGGCAGCTGGTATCTCTTCGACAAGCACGTAACTCGCGGGGTCCGCTGGTCGGCGTTCTGGGGGCAGGACACGTTCATCCGGGTGAACATCAGGTTCGCCCGGGGGGCAGGTCTCGACCGTGCGGATGAGCTGGCGAGAGCTTTCGAGGCCAAGATCGCGGCCCTGCCGGAAGTGGAGCGGTTCGAAGCCCGGGTCCGTCCGCAATTCGCGAGCCTCCGCATCACTTTCCCGAAGGAGCTGGAACAGACTCAGGTCCCGGTGGCGATCAAGGAGCAGATGGTCGCCTACAGCTACCAGTTCTCCGGTGCCGAAGTCAGGGTGTACGGGTTCGGGCCCAGCTTCTACGGTGGCGGCAGCAGTCCGCCCAACTACTCCCTGAAGATCCTCGGCTACAATTACCTGGAGGTGAGGCGGCTCGGCGAGGATCTGGCGGAGCGCCTCAAGCGGTTCAGCCGGATCCAGGACGTCGATCCAAACGCCAGCGGTCAATGGTTCGAGCGGGACAAGGAGTTCGAGTACTTCCTCACCGTGGACCGCGAGGCCCTCGGGTCCCATGATCTTTCCGTCCAGGAGCTCCTCAGCTATGTGAGCTCCAACCTTCCGAGCGACCGACCACGAACCCAGGTCCTGCGGGTGGGTGCCGAGGAGCTTCCCTACTCGGTGAAGCTGGCCGGATACAGGGATTTCGATCTGCTGGACATGAACCGGCTGCGGGTTCCGACGCCGGGCGGCAGCGAGGTCCGACTGGCGGATGTGGCCACCGTCGAGCGCCGCGACGTCCTGTCCCGGATACTGCGTGAGGACCAGCAGTATCAGCGCACCGTTGCCTGGGAATTCCGCGGGCCGCGGAAGCTGGGCGACCTGATTCGCGACGCCGTGGTCGACGCCACGGTTCTCCCCCCGGGGTACAAGATCGAGGAGGACGATCGCTGGCGGTGGTCCGAGGAGGAGAAGCTGCAGGTCTACCTCGCCCTCGGTTTCGCGGTGCTCCTCATATACATGGTCACCGCAGCTCTGTTCGAGTCGCTGGCGGCGCCGTTCGTGGTCCTGCTGACTCTTCCGCTGGCCCTCATCGGGGTGTTCCTCATCTTCTTCTACGCGGACGCTACGTTTACCCGAACTGCGTACATCGGCACGATCATGATGGCGGGAATCGTGGTGAACAACGCGATTCTGATCGTCTACCACATCGGAGAGCTGCGCCAGCGCCTGCCCACACGCGAGGCGATCCTGCAGGGAACGCTGGAGCGCGTGCGCCCGATCCTGATGACTACCTTCACCACGGTCTTCGGGCTACTTCCGCTGGTCCTGTTCGCTACCTCGCAGGATGAGAACATCTGGAACTCGCTGGCCCTGGCTACGATCGGCGGGCTCATATCGAGTACCGTGTTCGTGCTGGTGGCCATCCCGGTCGCCTACCGCTTCATGGTTGCCCGCCACGCCTGACGGGCGAGCATGTGAGAGGGAGCCACTTGAATATGAGTGAATCCGCCTCCGGCTGGCGCCCGAATCAACTGGTGGCGGCGGCGCTCTGCGCGCTGCCGCTGGCCGGGCTGGCCGGTTGTGGCGGCGGGGCAGCCGGCGGGTCGTCCCCGGCCGTGGTGTCCGACTCGGCAGGGATCCGCCTGGTGGTGAACACCGGTCGCGGATGGCGGGAGGAAGACGCATGGCGGCTGGAGTCGGTCCTGCAGGTCGGCGAGCTGGACGGTCCACCGGCCTTCGGGCGCATAGCTGCGGTCACGCCACGGTCCGAGGGCGGTGTGTACGTGCTCGATGCGCAATCGGGGCTGGTCAGTTCCTTCGACGAATCCGGCGCGCCGGTGGCCCAGTTCGGAGGGGAGGGGGACGGCCCGGGCGAGTTCCGGAATCCGAACTACGTTACGGAGATGGCAGACGGCCGCCTGGCCGTCGCCGAGAGCTTCCCTCCCCGCCTTCACTGGTTCAGCGCGGACCGGCAATTCGAGCGCA
>JBDHHR010000074.1:0-7305 GCA_039589295.1 Gemmatimonadota bacterium
CGTCCGCGGCTTCATCGAGCCGATCGCCAAAGAGCTCCCCCTGGAGTACGCGATCGAACTCAATCGCCTCATCGAACTGGAAATGGAGGGCAGCGTCGGCTGAGCCGACGGGCGGGGAGTCAATGCTAGATCATGACTTACATTATCACGCAACCATGCATCGGGGTGAAGGACGCTTCGTGCGTGGATGTATGTCCGGTGGACTGCATCTACGAGGGCGAGGATCAGTACTACATCCACCCCGAGGAGTGCATCGACTGCGGTGCCTGCGTCCCTGAATGTCCGGTCGACGCGATCTTCCCGGACGACGAAGTGCCGGAGGAATGGCTCAGCTTCACCCCGAAGAACTACGCGCACTTCGACGTGCCTGCCCCGTCCTGATCGGAGTGAAACTGGGCAACCGGCATCCGCGATCGAGTGCCTCGGGACGCTTCCCGAAGGTCACCGAGACCGCGAGGTAAACAGCTGATGCCATACGATCCAATAGTCGTGCAGCCGATGCGGGAGGAGCTGACCCGCCTGGGGGTCAGAGAGCTCCGGACTGCCGACGAGGTGGACCAGGTCCTAGGACGCTCACAGGGTACGACGATGGTCGTCGTCAACTCGGTCTGCGGGTGTGCTGCTGCCAACGCGCGCCCGGCAGTCGCCCTCGCGCTGCGGCATGAAGATCGCCCGGAGAGGGTGGTAACGGTTTTCGCCGGACAGGATGTCGAGGCGACCGCTCGCGCCCGCGAATACTTCACCGGATTCAGACCATCGTCACCTTCGATCGCTCTGCTGCGGGACAGGGAACTCGTCTTCATGCTTGAACGGCATCAGATCGAGGGGCGGGAGGCCGAGGTGATCGCGCGCGACATGACAGATGCTTTCGACCGATTCTGCGCTCTTGGCCAGGTGCCCGACTCGCCGCGTGTTTCTGTTTCCGAGGCGGAGCTGGCCCAGATAGCCCGTTTCGAGAACGAGGGAGGGGCGAGTTCGTGGCAGAAGGCCGCGCACGGCGAAAGGGAGGACATCTCAAGCGACAGATGAAGTCTTCGTATAGATTCCATGACCATGAAGCCGACGATGCGTGGCCCGAGAAAGTTCGTGCGAAGTGTCAGCAAGAAGGGAGCGATTGAAATCAGGTCGGGACCTTGGAAATGGTCGCTGACGGAAATCAGACCTTGGGCTACGTCGCCCGTGACGGCCCGGCGCCTGGAGTATGAAGACGCGGCCAACGCCATAAACAGGATGTCGCATAAACTGGCATTGGATTGGGACGACTACTCTGAGGAAGCTATCAAGTGCCTGGCAAAGGAACCCACGAGACGTCGATTCGAGGACGACTCGGGCAGCATATGGATTGTCTATCCGTTGAGACAGCGTCTCACGATGAGTACGGAACCGGCCAGGCGAGTCTCGCTGCGTAGCTTGGGACAGAGGTCGAGGGTCGCTGACCTTCCCCGCGGCAGATCGCTTGGCGACCTGCGACACCAGGAGCTTATCGCGCTGGTCGAGGCATGAGAGAAGAGACTATTCGAGGGGCCAGGAACCGTGGTTCCCGGCGGAGTGTTAGGAGAATACGATGATAGGTGCCGCACCGACGCTGCGAATCGTCTGTACCGGCTCTCGGGAGGTCCACCCGAGGGCTGCCTCGTCGCGCTCCCTCTAGACAAGCCGCCCGAGAGCGCTCCTTCCCTTCCGCCAACCTCCTCGGCCCACAGGGCTGCGGTTGTTGACTCCCCGATCGACTGTTGGGAGACGTGCCGATGGCTATCACTGAAGAACTGCTCGAAAACAACGACGCCTACGTGAAGTCGTTCGACAAGGGCGACCTTCCCATGCCTCCCTCGAAGAAGGTAGCCGTGGTGGCGTGCATGGATGCCAGGCTCGACGTGTACCGGATACTAGGACTCGAGGAGGGAGAGGCACACGTCATCCGCAACGCGGGCGGCGTGATCACGGACGACGCTATCCGCTCGCTGCTCATTTCCCAGAGGCTCCTGGGAACGGAGGAGATCATCCTGATCCATCACACCGACTGCGGAATGCTGACCTTCACGGATGACGGCGTCAAGGAAGAGATCATGGAGGATGTCGGCTTGCGGCCGCCGTTCGCTCTGGAAGCGTTCGGAGACCCGGAAGCGGACGTCAGACAGTCGCTCGCGCGCATCGACGCGAGTCGCTTCATCCTGTGGAAGGAAAAGGTCAGGGGGTTCGTCTTCGAGGTGGAGACCGGGCGCTTGCGCGAGGTGAAGTGGGAGGCGGCGGAGATCTGATGGAAGCGCCTGTGCACCGGGTACGTGCCAAGGAGATGCACGGGAAACGAGCGGCGCTGGCTGGATCGTGGAAGGAACGAGCCCGGCTCCCGTCGCATGCGCGGACACTGGTGGCGCACATCGGGAACACGCCGTTGCTCCCGCTACCCTCCCCGAACCCGGCCGTTCGAATCCTGGGGAAGGCGGAATGGTTCAATCCGGGCGGGTCGGTAAAGGACCGGCCGGCCTGGTGGATCGTGCGAGAGGCGCTGTCGAGTGGTTATCTGCCGCGACGAGAGCTTCTCGATGCGAGCTCCGGCAACACGGCCATCGCGTATGCCATGCTGGGTGCAGCCATCGGCTTCTCCGTCACCCTCTGTGTGCCGGCGAACGCGAATCCGGAGCGGAAGAGGACGCTCAAGGCATATGGAGCGGCCCTCGTGGAAACGGACGCTCTGGAGGGAAGCGACGGTGCCATCTTGCGGGCACGGGAGCTGGCCGAGAAGGAACCCGCACGCTTCTGGTATGCGGATCAGTACGGTAACGCCGCCAACCCTCGGGCGCACGAGGCCACGACCGCGGCGGAGATCTGGGATCAGACGGGTGGCGAGGTGACCCACTTCGTTGCCGGGCTCGGAACCACGGGCACCCTGGTCGGAGCGTCGCGCCGGCTGCGTCGTCTGAGGCCCGACATCCGTATTGTGGGGGTCGAACCCGCCGGCCCCCTGCACGGGATAGAGGGGCTGAAACACCTCGACACGGCGCTCCGTCCGGCGATCTGGGATGAGAGCGCGGTCGACTGTCGGGAGCGGGTGCGGACGGAGGACGCGCAGGCCGCAGCCAGAAGGCTGGCCCGCGACGCAGGACTTCTTGTCGGGGTGTCGTCGGGCGCGGCGTACGCGGCGTGCCGGCGGCTGGCCCGCGAAGCGGACGGCGGTACGGTCGTCACGGTGCTCCCGGACGGCGGGAGCCGCTACCTGAGCGAGGGATGGTGGTCCGAGTCGTGAGTCAAGCGGAAAGGCGCGAGGCGGGCTCTCCCGCCGTCGAGCTCCTGCTCCTTCCGACGGATCTGCTGGCGCGGATCGGGGAGGATCTCGCGCGGGCGTATCCGGACGAAGGATGTGGGGTGCTCCTGGGCCGGGTCTGCATGGATCGGCGCGAGGCGATTCGGGCCGTGCCGGCCGAGAATGTCTGGGACGGACGGTCCGACCGTTACCAGATCGATCCGGAGATCCTGCGAGAGCTGCTGACGGCGGAAGGGGGCGCAGAAGGCCTGCGGGTCCTCGGTTTCTATCATTCCCACCCCGACGCCGATCCTGAGCCCTCCGCCACGGACCGGGAGCTGGCGTGGCCCTGGTACCACTACGTGATCTGGCCCGTGCGGGAAGGCGTGGCGGGTGTCCCGCGCGCGTGGAGGCTGTCCGAGAGCGGGTTCGTGGAGATCGAGCTGCAAATGGAACAAGCCGGCCTTACAGGTCGCCAACCGTAGAACGGAGGTAGCTACCGATGGCCAAGGTGACCGTACGGATCCCGACCCCCCTGCGCCCGCTGGTCGGCGAGCGGGCCGAGCTGAACCTGGAAGGAGACCGGGTGGGTGACGTGCTGCGCGAGCTGTGTGCGGAGCATCAGGGCCTGCGCGAGCAGCTACTCGATGGTGAAGAGCGGCTCCGGAATTTCGTGAACATCTACGTGGACGATCGCAACATCCGAGACCTCGAGGGCGAGCAGACCCAGCTGGCCGATGGGGAGCAGCTCAGCATCATCCCATCCATCGCCGGGGGCCGGCCGGCAGAAGCGAAAGGCGCCGCGGGCGGGAACGGAACGGCGGTGGCGGACGACCTCACGCCGCAGGAGATCCACCGTTACATCCGGCACCTGACGATGCCCAGCGTCGGCCTCGAGGGGCAGAAGAAGCTGAAGGAGTCCGCCGTGCTCCTGGTAGGTGCGGGGGGGCTCGGGTCGCCGGCCGCTCTGTACCTTGCCGCGGCTGGAGTGGGTCGGCTCGGTATCGTCGACTTCGACGCGGTCGATGTCACCAACCTCCAGCGACAGATCCTGCACGATACGCGCTGGTTGGGGCGATCGAAGCTCGAGTCGGCGCGCGAGCGTTTGACCAATCTGAATCCTGAGGTTCGGATCGAGACGTACGAAGTGAAGCTGACAGCGGACAACGCCCTGGACGTCCTGCGCGGATATGACGTGGTGGTTGACGGCAGCGACAACTTTCCGACTCGCTATCTGGTCTCGGACGCGTGTGTCTTGCTGGGCGTGCCCACCGTCTACGGGGCGATCTTCAGGTTCGATGGTCAGGCTTCGGTGTTCGGCGCCCCGGGCGGCCCGTGCTACCGCTGTCTGTTTCGGGAACCGCCACCGGCGGAGCTGGTGCCGAACTGTGTGGAGGCGGGCGTGCTCGGCGTGCTGCCCGGCGTGGTCGGAACGATTCAGGCCACCGAGGCTGTGAAACTGATCCTCGGCCTGGGAGAGAGCCTCGCCGGACGTCTCCTGCTGATAGACTCCTTACGGATGGACTTTCGCACCGTGGCGGTGCAAAAAGACCCCGCGTGTCCGGCCTGCGGCGATGAACCGTCGATCACCGAGTTGATCGATTACGAGCTGTTTTGCGGGATGACGGACGCGGGAGTGGAGGGCGACGGCGATGTACCGGAGATCGGAGTCGAGGAGCTGAAGGCTGCCCTCGACGCCCGCGAGCCGCTGGCGATCCTGGACGTTCGTGAAGAGTACGAGTGGGTGATCTGCAACCTGGGCCGCTACGGGGCGCGACTCATCCCGGAGAGCGAGCTGGTCGGGCGACTTGGCGAGATCGACCCCAAGGCTCGGCTCGTGGTGTACTGCCGTTCGGGAGCCCGAAGCGCGAAGGCGGTGGAGTTCCTTCAGCAGGCGGGCTACACCGACGCCTTCAACCTGCGTGGTGGCATCCTGGCCTGGGGGCAGAAGATCGATCCGGAGATGGCCGTCTACTGAGAACGCGCCCGACGGTCGGGAACATGGGCCGCCGGGGCGAGCTGAGCGGATGCCGCGCTCAGTTGTGCGCTATCGGGTCCGGGGGGGCGGCAGGGTCGCACGAAGCCGTGCCGTCGCTGCTGACCCCCCCCAGCAGTAGGAGACCCGCCACGTGCGGTGCAGACATCGAGGTGCCGCTCATGGTCGTGGTCCCGCCTCCCTTCTTGGTCGACAAGACACTCACTCCGGGTGCAGCGTAGTCCACGGGCGGATTCCCATAGTTGGACCACCAGGGCATGCAGTCGCCGCTGTCGATCGCCGAGATAGTATAGACGTTGGCATGCTCGACGTGTGCGGGCTCGTGGGTGCTCGCATTCGCGCCTGAGTTGCCGGCGGCGACGGAGAACTTGATCGTCTTCCCCGGGATGCTGGCGGCACCGACAATCGCGTCGTGTAGCGCCTGGTTGTGCGGGCCTCCCAGGCTCATGTTCGCCACATCGCCCGCGGCGGCGTTGGCCGCCACGTAGTCCACGCCCGCTGTGACCCAGGAGTAGAAACCGGAGCCAGAATTGTCCAGCACTCGCACGGCAACGACCGTGGCACCAGCCGCTACGCCCACCACGTCGATGCTGTTGTCGATGGCGGCCACGGTACCGGCCACGTGGGTGCCGTGCCCATGTCCGTCCTTCGGGCTGTTCCTGCCCCGGGTGACGAAGTTCTCGCTACGCGCCACGTCCACGTTGAGGTCTGCGTGATCCAGGTCTATGCCAGTGTCGATGATCCAGGCTGTATTTCCGGTGGCACCCCCTGGTCGCCCGACGCGGGTGATGCCCCACGGTGTAGTCTGGCTGACGGATCCACTCTCATCGTCGCCGCCGCAACCGGGTGCGTTGGGATTGACGGCGCACTTCTTGGGAGCGGATTTCCGCGGAATCGGAATCGAGGCGATCCCGTCCTGCTCGACGTACAGAACGCGTGGGTCGTTCCGGAGAGCGTTCAGGCGGCCGGCCGGGACGGACGCGGCAAAGCCGAACAGCGCGGTGCCGTAGGCAAACCGGGGAGTAACGCCGAAGCCGCGCGCGACCTCCCGTGCACGTGCCTGGTTGGCAGCGTGCGCGCCGGGGGCCAAGCTCGGGTCCAGAACGACGATGACGTCGACCAGACTCCCTCCGACAACCCGCGCCAGGGGTGCCTGGAGATCATCTCCCGGCTCCGTCGGCGCTGGGGCGTCCTGACAGGCCGTAACCAGCAACGCACCAAGCGCGGCGAATGCCAAGCGTCTCATACCTGCACTCCTCATGGCTTGCGGCGCGGGGGCCTTCGCGCCCAGGCTACTGCTACCACGATACACAGATCCAGCTTCGAGCGGTACCCGAGCCGACCATGCGCCGATTTGGCACTGACTGATGCAAGCTTGGTGCTCGAGACCGCCTGGAACGCTAACACATTAATATTCAACAAGATATCAGCCTGTCAACGCGGCGACGATACCCTTCCCTGTTGCGCTTCTGCAGCGAGAGCTGAGCGCTTCCACAAGCACCCGCGCGATCGCGGCCACATGCCACAGCAACTAATGCAAAATGGGTCGCCGGTGAGCCAGAATGCAGTCACCGCGAGGCGGGCGAATCGTTAAGTACGTGTAACAAAGCAACTTGCGCCCGGCACGAGCATTGCTCTGGCTACGTGTTTGTGCAAAACGCCGCGCCTGGCCATCCGACGAACGGGCCCGGCGAACCCCAATACGGCAGGCCGGAACAACCGGAACAACCGGACTCAAAGGCGGAAGGTGGGATCGAATGTCGGTACGCTGGATCATGCGCAGGACGCTGGGATTGTGCGCGGCGGCTGCCCTGCCCGGGCTCGCCGCCTGCGGCGATAACGACGGTACGGGTCCGGTCACGGGCCTGCAGCCACAGATTATCGCTGTCTCCCCGGACAGCGGGAACATCGGAACCCGGGTCGAGGTCACGGGCTCGAACTTCGAGCCGGGCGTAGCCGTGGCGTTCGACGCCCTGCAGGCAAGCTCGGTGGAATTCGTTGACGCGTCCACCGTCCTGGCGTTCGCGCCCGCCGGTCTCGAGGTCGATTCCCTGTACGACATCGGCGT
>JBDHHR010000075.1:0-7316 GCA_039589295.1 Gemmatimonadota bacterium
ATACGTGACGGCCCGCGGCGTGATCCAGAAGAAAGGGCACACGTACGAAACGAAGACCGAGGCAGGCGCGGTGATGGTTCGTCAACGTCCAGAGGTTACCATCGCGTCGGATGCCTGGAAGCGCGCCCGGCTGATGCTGCTCGAGTTTGGGTTGACCCCGGCGGCTCGTGGCAAGGTCAAGGCCGTACCAGTGCGGCAACCAAACCATTGGGAGAAATTCGCCCAGTGACGCATGAACCACCGATGGGTCTGGAGGGACGGGCTCGGGAAATCTGGGACGAGCATGTCGCCCGGCTCGAGGAATGGCCATGGATCGATCTCCGACGCGATTGCTTCATGCTCCAATTGTACTGTCAGGCGCTCGAAACGCTTGAGGAGGTGCGCCAACTGATCAAAGAGGATCCCTCTCTCGAGAGTCTCTTTGAGGATGAGGTTGAGGATGAGGAACGGCTCGTGTTCGAGTTCGCGGCGGAGATGGGGTTTACCCCGGCCAGTCAGCGGGACATCCGGCGCGCCATGCGCGAGCAGCAACGACGGAGACGGATGGAAGGCGGAGATGCTGCCTGAGGAAATAATGGATGGTCGGCGAGTAGGTGGCCGGTGGCGGCTTAGGCTTCCAACGGTTCGGGCATATATCTACGCTTCTCTTGCCTGGCGCGTTTGAGGTACCGTCTGTAGCGCATGTAAGGCCCGCGCCAGTGTGCATAGGGCTTCTCGCCTCGGCGCTTACGCCAGCGATTCGCCTCCTCCTTCATCTTCTCCCAGAATGCGACTACGCCTTGACCCCTTGGCGGCGGCCCGCCCAACTCTCGGACGTGCTCGACGAGCCATGCGTCCTCGTCGTGCGCCGCCTTCTGACGTGTGCTTGCTCCCCAAGCTTGCCGCAACTTGCGGTTCACTTCGCGCCATTGCCGCTCGTTAAGTCGGTGTGAATTGAAGCGCACCACAACCTGTCTTCCGCTGCGAGCTTCAAATGACGCGAGAGGGACCCTCGGTGGGTTCCCGGTGAGTATGTAGAGGGCGAGATCCACCTGGTCGAACCCCGTGATCTCACTGAAGGGCCGGATGGCGATGAGGAGACGGCCGAGTGGCGAGGTGGCGTCAGCGCGGAATACGTGTCTCCCTGCCTGATCGTAATACACTATCACGGGGTCGACCACTCGGACCTCGAGGTATCGACCCCACTGGCGAGCTACCTCGTCACGCCATTTGGAGACCTCCCGCCAGAACTCTTGTGGTGGGCCCGAGCGCCGTCGTCCAGCTTCACGCCTGATCCAGGCGAGAGCCTGCTTTACATCGCCGAACGGAACCTCAGTCGAGCCGAATATCTCTCGCCGAAGCCGGTCAGCCAGAGGCGCCAATTCCCATTCCAGCCACCAGCCAGTTTGCAGGCGGGCCTCTGCGGTACCGCGGCCTATGTAACAAGCTTGCACGAGAGAATGTTAACACCTAGACATATGGCTAGGCAACCTGTCGAGGGGGAAGCATGACGAACGGTGTCCCGGTGAACTTTTGGTTGCGGCGCTCAGAGCTAGTCAGGCTCACGCGAGCTGCCGCCGAGGCTGGAATCTCTCGAAGCGCGCTTGTTCGGCTCGCCCTCAGCCCGATCTTGCGGCCGACCGAGCCACCGCCGGAGTCCGGACAGCCCGAGGAAGAGGAGACCGGATGAGCAAGAAATCAGAAGGCGTAGCCCCCGCCCGCATCGGCGAGGCGCTCAAGAGCATCGAACGGGCGGAGGGCCTGTCGCACGAGTGGGCGGTCGTGCGCGAGGTCGGCGACGAGATCGCGCAGACGCTCGACGGCCGGGCGCCGACGTGGCCTGAACAGCGAATTCTCCGCGCAGCGGAAAAGATCAAGGCATGGCTGCCGGTGCCGACCGAGCCGGCACCAGAGGCGCCGGAGACCGCGAGGCAGGCGGAAGAGGTCGAACGGCTGCGGCAGCTCTACGCGGCGAAGCAGCGAGCGTGAAGAAAGCCGCCCAGGCTCTGTCTCCTCCGGCTAGTTGACCGCGCAGCTCCTGGTCGGGACGACGAGGCAGAAGTGAAGGTCTTTGACGCGAAAGTGCCGCACGCTGATGCCCGGCAAGCGACCAGCGGCGGCACGAAGGAGAATGATGACCCATCCTACTGAAGAGGTGCCGTGAAGCCGTCAGTCCCTGTGGCGGGTTTGGGTATTTCGTGACAGGTACCGAAATACGCCGCCGCGGCCGCGGAAAGGCCCAGAAGTCGCTCGCGTTGATCGAGGCGGCGGCCGAGTTCCTCGAAACCGCCCACCCCACGACCGTGCGCGGCATCTGCTACCGCCTGTTCGTCGACGGTGTCATTCCGTCGATGGCGCGGAAGGACACGAGCCGGGTCAGGAGGTTGCTGCGCGATGCCCGTGAGGATGACATCATCCCGTGGGAGTGGATCGTGGACGAGACCCGGCAGCTTGAGCGGGTGCCGAGCTGGAATAACCCCACCGAGTACGTGCGCGTCGTGCGGCATTCGTACCGCCGAGATTTCTGGGCGCACCAACCCGACCATGTGGAGGTGTGGTCCGAGAAAGGCACCGTTCGCGGTGTGCTCAATCCCGTGCTCGAAGAATATGGTGTCGGCTTCCGCGTGATGCACGGCTTTGGCAGCGCGACCTCCGTCTATGACGTCGCGCAAGAGCTGGATGGGGACGGACAGTCCCTCATCGCGTTGTATGTGGGAGACTGGGACCCGTCGGGACTGTACATGTCCGAGAAGGATCTCCCGGAGCGGCTGAGCCGGTATGGGGGCGATCACGTCATCGTGGACCGGGTGGCCCTCGTGTCGGAGGACATCGCCGATCCGACCCTGCCGTCGTTCGCCGCCAGCGATAAACGCCGTGATCCTCGGTATGCCTGGTTCATCGACCATCACGCGGACCGTTGCTGGGAGCTCGACGCCATGCACCCGAACACTCTTCGTGCCCGTGTGCGCGATAGCATCCTCGACCAGATCGAACCGGAGGCGTGGGCGCGCTGCGAACGGGCACAACAGGCTGAACAAGGCTCGCTTGAAAGGCTGCTCGACAACTGGAGCGCACTCCAGGACGAAGTCTCGTGAAGTGCGCATCGTGGATCTCGGGGCCCACCTCATGACCCGCAGTAGCAGCACGTCGATCGAATTCGGCCCAGGGCTCGAAGCCGACGTGCCCATTGACGCACCCCAGGGTGTAGAGAGCTTGTTAGGAGCGCCTGCGGATCAGCCGGACATAGTGTCAGTGGAAGAAACCGAGCGGATCGCTCCAGGGCTCAGCCTGCGGCTACTTGACCTCTATTCGTGCTCCGATGAACAGCATGAAATCCTCGCCGAGATCACCGGAGAGCAGTTGCGCTACGAGAGCCTGCTCCGCATCGCTGGACCGTACTTCGAAAACCGGAACGGCCACCCTCCAGCGGAGTGTGTGGTGTTCGACAGGCTGAACCTGTTTGGACAGCTCTTCCGCCGCTGTCCTGATGTTGCCGGTCGGGAGTATACGAAGCAGATGTGGGCGGAACGACTCAAGGAGTGGTACGGCGCCCTCATGCCTTGGCCGATCAGAGTGGTAGAGGCTGCGATCAAGGCGGGCGCCCAGAATGCTGTTCCTGTTCCTACCCTAGGTTTGGATGTCCGGAATAGCTTTTTGCCGGTCCCGATCGACGACTTCCTGGCGAAAGACGGGGACGACGAGCGCGCCGCGGACTGGCTGGTGGAGGGCCTGACCGCTCGCGAGGCCGTGACCGTCGTCGCCGGCCCGCCGAAGGTGGGGAAGACCACCTTCTGTGCGCACCTCGGCGTTGCGGTCGCTTCGGGGTTTGGTTTCCTCGACCGGTCGAGCGCCCAGGTCCGCGTCCTATGGATCAACCTCGAGCGCCCGGACAAGCAGATCCGCCAACTCTTCCGGGAGATGGGGGGCGAGGGGCTCCCGCTTGACGTGTTCAGCCGGACCGGCTTCCGGGTCAACCTCGCTGACCTGGCTGCATACCTCCGCGGGCATGAGATTGGCCTCGTCGTCATTGACTCGCTCTCGAAACAGTGGGCCGTTGAGGATGAGAACGATGCCCGCCAGGTCGAACTGGCCCTTACCCCGATCCTCCAGCTGGCCCGAGAGACCCGCGCAGCCGTCGTCCTGATTCATCACACCCGGAAGTCCGGCGGTGAGGATGGCGAAGAGGTTCGGGGCTCCAGCGCCGTCGTCCAGAACGTGGAGATTCTGCTCTCCCTCAAACGGCACCGCGCAGGCGGGGACACCGCTCGGGCCCTCGAAGGTACCTCGAACTACCAGGAGACCCCGCGACGGCTCGTGGTCGCGTACCGGGACGGCCTCTACACGGCCCTCGGGACCCCCGCCGAGGTGGCGGACCGCACCCACCGCGCCGACGTTCTCGATGCACTCACCGAGGAGCCCCAAACCTACGAGGAACTGAAGGAAGCCAGTGGGCTCCACCGGAAAACCGTCCAACGCACCCTAACCACCCTCCACGAGGAAGGGCTCGTCAACCGGGAGGGGGAAGGAAAGAGAGGAGACCCATTCCGGTTCACCCGGAATGACAGACAGAAAAGCTATTCCGGACAACAAAAAACCCATGACCAGGAACAGGAATAGAAACGGAATTGGCCCCCGAATCCCAGAATCGGTACGCCGACGGGGAAGCCGGTCCACCGCCATGCGGGAGGGAGCGTGACCACCATCGACCCCACCCGCCTGGTCCGTGCCTTACAGCTTGAAGCGCAACCGCTCGGCGATGGGCGCTGGCGCGTCACCGGGGCAGTGAGCCTGCACACGGTGGATCTCAATGGGCGGAATGGTGGGGGCTGTGATTGTGGGGATGCCACCTACCGACAGACCACATGCAAGCATGAGCTCGCGGCGCGGCTGGCTGCCGGCGATGGAGAGGTCCTGCGTGCGGTCCGCGGCTTATTCATGGCCGGCACGGCACGTCGAGCAAGATTGCTGAGCTACATCAAGGAGCTTCGCTCCGAGGCCGAAGATGCTGGCCGCCGTGGTCGCCTTCCCGCCGCCGTGCTGTACCGCCAGGTCGCGGGAGAGATCGACTTGATCCTAAACTCGGGTCGAGGGCCTGGCGGGCCCGTGGGGCAGGGAAGGGACGATGACGAAAAATCGTCATCGTCCTCTGGGAAGGAGGCGGCGTGATCGGGCCGTCCTCGCTCCTAGACCGATGGCGGGCAGACGCGACGGCCCTCCGACGGCGGGGTGCGACGGGATTCGCGCAGCTCTTGGAGGGGTGCGCGGAGGAGCTGGAAGCCTGGCTCCAGGGCCGGGAATCCGAGGTCCTGGGTCTGCCCGAGGCCTCCGAGGAGTCAGGCTATTCCCAGGAGCACCTACGGCGACTTGTACGGGAAGGAATCCTCCCCGACGTGGCTACGGATGGCCCCATACGGGTCCGTCGAGGTGACCTCCCCCGGAAGCCACGGGCGAGAAACGGACGTACCCAATGACTTGTGTACTGGATGGCGTACATGGTATGTTAGGTACATCCACCGCTACTGGGAGGCCGCCCGTGACTGCCCTAGTGCTGCGGGCCTTGGAGTTGGCGACGAGCTGTAGCCTTGCGGATGTGGCCGCGTGGGCGGGCTTGTCGTATGACACGTTGCACAGTTGGAAGCTCGGCCGTCGGACACCCTCGCCGAGCACCGTGCAGCAATTGGCGGCGGGTCTGCGAGACCGGGCTATGCGCCTCGAGCGCATGGCCACGAGCCTCGAGCGGGCAGCATCCGGCCAACGCGAACGCGGGAGGTAACCCCGATGCCACGCGAGCGAAAGAAGCACTGGTCATGGTCCTTCGGCCCATACGGATGTCGGGTGCGGGTTTACGAGCGACCCGGAGGACTCATCTACGCCGAGCTCCGCGTAAGGGGGCAGGTTCGATACAGGAGCCTCCGCGGGATGAACCGGGATCAGGCCAAGCGGTGGGCGAGGGAGGAACAACCCCGCCTCGCCACCGGCCAGCGACGGCTGCAGCATGCCACGCCAACCCTTGCCCGTGTGTTCGAGGAGTACCTGACACACGCCACACCGAACAAGAAGAATCGGAATACGCAGAAGGACGACCACCGGCGGGCGGAACTCTGGAAGCGCCACCTCGGCGACTCGTTCGATCTCTCAGTCCTGGGAAGGCGACACGTCGAAGGATTCCAGCGACTTCGCAAGACTGGCGCGATCGACGCTCGGGGCGGGGCAGTGGCTGACGGGAATCGCCACCCCGTCGGCGCACGGGCCGTGGCGAACGATTTGGAGTTCCTTCGGGCTGTTTGTCGTTGGGCCATCACCTGGCAGGACGAGCAGGGACGATACCTGCTCGAGCAAAACCCGTGGCGGTTCAAGCTGCCGAAGGAGAAGAACCCGAAGCGGCCCACGGCGACGGACGAACGGTATGAGCGTACGCGGGCGGTAAGCGATCAGGTGCAGATGGAGCTGATGCGGGACGGGAGACGCCTGAAGGTCCGGGCCCCGTTGTCTGAACTCCTCGATCTGGCCGACGCGACGGGCCGGCGCATCGGGGCGATTCTCCGACTCCGATGGCAGGACCTCCGGCTCGATGTGGGACCGTACGGGGCGATCATCTGGCCCGCTGACACGGACAAGATGGGGCAGGAGTGGGCCGCGCCACTCAACGCCCAGGCCCGTGCCGCCGTCGATCGTCGAAAGGCTGAGCGTGTGACCGTGCTCTCGCCGTATCTCTTCCCGTCACCCAAGACTCCACGGCGGGCGGCGTCGAAAGATCTTGCGTCCGCATGGCTCCTCGAGGCGGAGAAGTTGGCGAAGCTCCCGAAGCTCGAGGGCACGCTCTGGCACGCGTATCGGCGGAAGTGGGGGTGCGCCCGCAAACATCTGCCGCTGGTGGACGTGGCCAAGGCTGGCGGCTGGAAGGACCCGCAGGTGTTGCAGTCTATCTACCAGGCCGCGGACGTGGAGACGCTCCAGCGGGTCGTCGACGAGCCGGCCGAGGTCCGGGAGGTGGTTCGATGAAGTGCTACCACGTCACGACGCGTGTGCGGGCCGTGGAGATCCTCGCGCATGGCTTCGCACAGGCCGACCTATTTCACTTCAGCGACGAGGAGGAAGTCCGCAAGTACGAAGGGGACGAGTCGTGAATCTGTCCGAACTTCTGTCCGAACATTTCGTCCCGGCTCCTACATTCTGCACGAGTTACGCGATCGGGCCGCGCAGGATGCGCAGTAAGGATCGGCTTTGGGACCAGGAGGTCGCCGGTTCAAATCCGGCCGCCCCGATTGCTTGTGTCTCTCCGTCGGCCCCGTGCTTAGGCGCGGGGCCGTTTTTCACGTGGTGGCGGTTTCATCTCC
>JBDHHR010000076.1:0-8161 GCA_039589295.1 Gemmatimonadota bacterium
GTCGTGTATTCCCGGCCATCGGACACCAGATTGGGCTTGAGCATGATGCGCTCTTTGCCTCTCGTCGCCGACTCGATCCCGCCGAGAAGGTCGATCGCCTCTTCGACGGCGTAGTCCACCTTGCCGTTCCTGACCTTGGCGATGCTGACGACGGCGTTTGGGTCCGACCGCCAGGGTGTTCCGAGGTTCATCGGCACGACCGCGACGCCCAAAGCAGCGCCGACGCCCGTCTTCACGAAATCCCTTCGCGACGGCTCCCTGTGCTTCATCTCGCTAACACTCCTTCCGCGCCGCCTGGTGCCAACGGGGCCGCAACTTCCCGTACGAGTCGAGGAGTAAAATCGAGCGTGGCGATTCCATACACACATTCGTAATAATGACGGTGCGGTCGCCAAGTGCGGTCTTGAGACGTTCCAACAGGTCGGGCATCATCGCCTCCTGAGGAACGAAGGGGGTGCGATCAATATAGGGTAGAGAGGCTTAGAGCGCCCATCGTGTACTAGCGAGAAGGCAAACCGCCTTGTCACTGACCGAGACACTGTCCCCTGCACATGCCTGATCACTTGGGACCGCCCATCTGACAGGGTGTAAGACGTGGCGACCGACCCAAGGCCGACAGCCTTGTCACTGCGTTGGCTCGACAGCGAAGCCTTTCCTTCCGTCCCTCAGTTTAGTTTTCTTGACGTGAGCGGACTAAGAGTGGACCCATCAGGAGGCGTAGTTCCTCTTCGTCGGCGTCGGTTGCCTAGCGCTGTTGGATAGACAACTGACCCATCCACCCCCTCCAATCACGGCGAAGTCGGAGCAGAGCAATGGACCGGAAGAAACTGAACTGGTGGCTTACGCTTCTTGCGAATCTCGGTGTGTTAGGCGGTCTTGTGTTTGTCGGCTTCGAGATTCGACAGAATACTAGCCAACTCAGGGCCGACGCCTCGCACTCGATCACCGCGAGCGTGAACGAGATGAACGCAGGAATCTACGCTGATTCGACGCTCGCCGATCTGGTCCTCAGAGGCGAGCAGAATCTGGACGCCCTGAACGCCCTGGATCTGGAAACCGAGGGCATTTCGGACCTCAACTTCCGCTTCGTAGACCATATCGTGCGCGAGTTTCGGACCAAGCCCGGTCTGCAAGCATTCATCCGCGGGCACGCGGATGCGTACGTAGGATCCAAAGAGTTGTTGGGGCAGCTGCTCAGCCGGTGACCGAGAACGCTTCGAAGGTGTTAGAGAGGACACGTCCTAGGAAGCGCTAGAACCGGCCGTTCTTGTAGCAGAATCTAGCAACCGAATGTAGCAGAGGGTCCGAAGTCAGTCAGCCTCAGACCCTCAAAACTGCCCTATTTGCCACGCTTTACAAATCGGGGCGGCGGGATTCGAACCCGCATTCGAACCCGCGACCTCCTGAACCCCATTCGCTTAGCGGTGCGTGCACTGACGTGCATACAGTTGCATGCACGCGCATTTCCGCGATTTCACTTTCACTCAGTTGCGCTCATTCCTCCTCATTTCGTTACAGCCACGGTTACAGTTCTGAGGTAAGCCGCCTGTTAGGGCACCGGAGTCCGAGGGCGCTGCCACTGACGCTTACTCCGCTTGCACGTCCGATTCGGCTGGATCGCTCACGGATCGCTTAGATCTGTTAGTCGATCCATCGCGAGTGGCCGTCTTCTTGGGAAGATCATATTCTGGTTTGATGGATTCCCTGATCCTGAAACCCATGGATGATTCCTTCCTCATTTGGCGATGTCTCCATGACGGACCTATCACCCGGAAGAACCTGAACGCTCCACGCGATGAGTCCCGTCTCCCATATCAAGAGTCGGCCGTTCGCCTTCTGAGGCAACTCACGAAGCGTTATGGAAGTGCGGCCATTCTGGCCTGGGAGGGGGATAAGGTGGTGGGGCTTCTCCGTTTTGTCCCCAAGGTGGTCTCCCAGATGGAGGGTGGTGGGGGATTCTGCCTGCTCATGCCCTATCCGGCCGGTCCCACAGAGGATTTTCCCCACAGGGTCTTTCCTTCCAAGGAGACCATCGAGGACAGGACCCTGGTGGTCACCTGCATGCAGCTTCATTCCGACCGACAAAGGCAAGGGGTTGGCCGCGCCATGGTGGAAAGGCTCAAATCCTGGGCGAGGGAAGAAGGATGGGATGCCATTGAAGCGACGGCCTATCAGGATCTTCCCCTTGTCTATGAAGTGACGGGCAATGCCGGCCGAAGCTGGTGGGAGGACCTTGGGTTCCATGTCAGGGAATCCATGGAAGAGGAGGCCATGAAAGGGTACGGCGATTTCGTCCACACCCTGGAAATCCAGGCCAGGGAAAGGGCAATGGATCCCCAGGAGGTCACCCAGAAGTTCATCATGAGGTGGTGGACACCCTGACTAGGAAGAAGAAGCGGCCCTGCCGTAACTATCGACAGGACCGTCTCTTACCCAGTCGGGGCGGCGGGATTCGAACCCGCGACCTCCTGAACCCCATGCCGGGTCGGGGCGCCAGCCGGCGTCGGTGGGAGCTGGTTCTTGCGGATTCCAGGGCAAGTCGCGCGCGTCAGCAGCAGCCCGCGTCAGTGGGCGCTGGCACTATTGCTGGCACTGTCCGGAACGCCTGAACGGGCGCAAGACGTGCCGACCGAATTGAGAGTCTGTTTCCGGCTTCTTCGCGGAAGGATGGATGGCAACGATATGCGGGCGCGGCCAGCGTGTCGACAACAGGATCCCGGGCGCCTCGCGGTCACCGGCGGCTTGATGCGCGGCGCGGCATCCGTCATCCTTGGCGACGCGACCGTTCAAGGACGATTCCCATCAGCCGATCAGGAGGCTCACAATGGACAAGTCCATCCTCAGCCAGCTTGCCGCGCCGGCGGCCGCCTTCATGGCGACGGTGTTCGCCATGGCTTGCACCCCTCCCGCGGAAGAACCGGCCCCCGCCGAACCCGTCGTCGATATTGCCGCCGAGGAAGCCGCGATCATGGAGCTGGAGCGTGAGTGGTCCGCGATGTTCGGAGCCCGGGACGTCGACGCGATCCTGAACCTCCACGCTGCGGATGCCGTGCAGCTTCCTCCCGGGATGGAGCCCGTGATCGGACAAGAGGCGCTGCGCGCGGCGTGGGAGGGTTTCGCCACGCTGGAGGGCTTCGACGTGTCGTGGGAGCCGACCGCAGCGCACGTATCTCCCGACGGCAACATGGCGTACGACTACGGCACCTCATCGATGACGTTGCCGGACGGCACTGTGCAGAACGGCAAATACCTCGTCGTGTGGGTGAAGGTGGATGGAGAGTGGAAGGTCGCGGCCGACATGTTCAACTCGAACGTGGCGCCGTAACGGGTCGATCGAACGAGTCGGCGGGCCCGGGGCAGATCGGCTGCATCGGGTTCGCCTCTCCCTGCCCGGAGACTGGTTATGAGCGGAAGGAAGCTCTCCGCCACTCTGGCGGCAGCCTCGCCGAGGAGAGTAAGCGGAGGTGCGCCACGTTTGGGGAAGCCCCTGCCGTAAATATCGACAGGACCGCCTTTTACCAAATCGGGGCGGCGGGATTCGAACCTGCGACCTCCTGAACCCCATGCCGATTCGGTGCGCCAGCCAGCGCTCATTGGCGCCAGTCTAAGCGGTATTTCGGGCTGGTCGCGCGCGTCAGCAGCAGCCAGGTCAGGGGGCGCTGGAACCGTCGTTGGCACCGTCGGAAGAGGCAGAAGTGTCGGACCGATGCTCGACCACTCGGACGGGCTGAGCCAGGATTAAGCTCCCCTCTCCGGATCTTATCTCAAGCTGCAGCTCTCCCGCCGTCCCGGGCTCATACTCTACGTCGAGAGTTTCACCTATGGAGATCATCTGGTCGCTCACCGTTGGCACTCTTTGGTGCGGGGGCAGGTCCCACCCGTCCTTGGCAATCGGCAGCCAGTGGACGGGGGCCCCGTCGCGGACGAGTCGCACGTGAATGTTGGCGTTCTGCACCGTGATGTTCATGAGACGGAGCCGGTATGTCTGTTGGGTCTGCATGAAGACCGGTTCGGGCTCACGTGTACCGTTCAGAAGGACATCGAAGTCCCGGGAGCTGGAAATGAGCACGATCCGATCCGTCTCCGGGTCCCATGCCTGATCTTCCTCCAGCACGATGAACGCGCCGTATAGACCTGCACCCTGCTGCCGGATGTCGTTGACATGCGTGTGGTACATGTAACTGCCGGCCCGCGGGGGGGTGATACGCATCTCGAAGGAATCGCCGGGAGCGATCGCTGGCGTGAGTCGGTTCGGGTAGCCTCCCACCCCAGCGACGCCGTCGAAGTAGCTCTCGATCTCCAGTCCGTGCCAGTGAATCTGGCTGGCCTCGCCTGAACGATTGATCACCGTGATCGCGGTCGGCTCGCCCCTCCAGAGCACGATCGTCGAGCCCGGCACAGGAACGGAGTCTGATGCTGGCTCAAGGTAGCTTTGCTGGAGGACGTAACCGAATCTGGGGCGGCTGTCTCCCGCGGTGGAATCGGATTGAATGAACAGCCGGAGCTCGCGGCGCTTCGGCTCGTCGACCTGCCATCCCTCTGGCGGCTCCACGTAGATGCCCATCGTGAGGCCGCCCATCCCCTCGAGCACATGCCGATTCGGGTCGCCGTCGTGGTGCCCCCGGAGGAGGTGCTCGTCTCTCTCCTCGGCGCTCTCACGTCCCGGGCCCAGCGAGGCGTTGGCGATGACGTGCCAGCTCAAGTGGCAGTGAAAGATCCACCCGCCGGGCCGATCGGGCGACCAGGTCATCGCCATCGTCGTACCGCCGCCCATCCGTTCCGTCACGGCCATCCGTCGCTGGGCTGGCCAGTAGATCGTGTCCCGGGCGAGGTCGCCCCGCGCATCGACCCTGTAGAAGAAGCCATGAAGGTGCATCGGGTGGGGCTTGGGCGTAGCGTTGATGAGGCGCCACCGGATCGAGTCGCCCATCTCGTAGATCAGCCGCTCGGTATAAGGCCAGGGTCGTCCGTTGATGACCAAGAATTCACCGGCGAAGTCCGGCTCGCCTTCGGCGTCCTTTCCGTCGAATAAAAGTCCCATCACCATTACGCGGTCGCGGGCCGAGCCTGACCTTCCAGCCTGATCCACGATCAGGGCTCCGCTGAGCTGGCTGTCCTCGTACAGCCGCTCATCGAACGGCGAGCCGGTTGTCGTGCCCCAGTAGTAGTAGGTTCCTTCCGCGTCCGCGGTGAACCGGACCTCGCGCTCTTCTCCAGCGGATACGACCAGGGAGTCCATCGCCGCGACCTTCCGCTCGGACAGGCCGTGCACCACCAGGTCTGAGTCCAGTGGGTTCCGCACTTTGATCCTAACTGGAGTGCCAACCGGGACTCGGATCATCGGGCCCGGGATCTCAGGGGGACCGTCTGCCTCGGCGAAGGCCAGAATCTCGGCCCCGGGCTGATCGTCTCCGAGGAGGTGCCACATTCCGCTTCGTAGCTCGAGACGGAGCGTGAGGACTCCGTCTTCCAACCGTCCGGCGGAATGTTGATTGTCGTTAAACTGGATCTCAGGCAGCGGCTCGTGGCGGACGCTTGTGAAAGCGGTGACACCAAGTGGCCCGAAAGCGAGCACCGAGGCGGCTAACGGCAACGCGAGGGCCAAGAACTGCTGGGGTCGCATGACCTTCCTTGTGCTTGGGGATGTGCGGGAATTCGACGTTTGCCTCGTGCCCCAATATAAACGGGGCACGGTCAAGCCGGAAGGTCGTTGGGCTGTCTCGTTTGGGAGCGCCAGTCTCTCCGACAGTCGAAGCGTGTGAACACCCGGCGACCGCCTGACCCCGAAGCAGATGAGCCGGTCGATACTGCAGGGACTTAGACGGAGCCAGTGTCGGGGACAGTGTCACGCCGCTCGCCTTGACTACGCCTTGATGCCCGTCCGACTATCATTTTTCGAGGCGAGCACTTCACTTGAGGTCGTGCTATGCCCGTGAATCCATCGGGGCGGTTCGGACATCGAATGTAAGTTAGACAGTGGACGGCCCACTTGGTCCGGCCCACCTCTTCTGGGATGAGGGTTGATGAAGGTTCGCCGGATGCGCCGAGTTACCAGGTTCGTCTCAGAGTTCGTCGTTATCGTCGGCGGAGTTCTTGCCGCCCTTTCGGTCGATTCGTGTAGGCAGTATCAAACCGATCGCGGCGACGAAGATTACTACCTGGAGCAGGTCGCCGCGGACTCGCGAGAGAACTTGCGACTAATCGCAGAAGCGACCGCCCTCGAACAGAAGCACCTGGATGTCGCTCTGAATCTGTGGGAGGCCGCACAACAGGAGTCTCCCCCGAGTGCGGACTCGGTGGGCGCATGGCTCGGGCGCCGTGACGGATCGTGGTGGTATTCCGATCCGCGACTACGGGATGGCACCGTCACTGCCCTCGTCCAGACGGGCGATTTCGCGCTGATTCGGGATACTCGGGTACGCTCCGCAATCCTCGGATACGTCAGTCACCTCCAAGCAGATCTCGAGGAGTTTAGGCGCGCAGTCCAGATTCAGCAGGACGCGATTACGCGACTCGGTATCCAAGGAGAGAACGTCTTGACCCCGGATATTGCCCCCAGTTCGCCGCGAGAAGTTCGTCTGTATTTGGCGATCGTCGGTGTGCCCGAAGGGCGGGCCGCGTTGAGCAGGCTCCGCGAGAGCTACGTAAACCGCATCTGGTACTTGGGGCAGATAGAGGAGGCCACGAAGGCGCTCCTTGACTTGCTGAGTTGAGTCTGCCGAAGAGAACCACTATCTAACACGTCGTTGCTGCTGACGGATCGCGTCTTCAGCGGAGTCCGGCTGCGCTTCGCTACGCTGGACCTGATTCGTTTTGCGCCCGCAGCAGAACGACAGATCCGTTGGGCGTCGAGACCACAAACTACACTTGGACTGTGTACGGCGATTTGTTACCTGATCTGCAGCCGGCTGTCCCCGGGGCGCGTCTGAGTCTCACGCAGCTGTGCGCCCAGACTTCTCGAGGCTTCTGGCTGGCCAGTGTCCGCTACAGTGTCTGTCACTGTTGCTAGCACTACGCAGGCAGGGACCGGTGAAGTAGGCTCAGCACGCCTTACAGGGTGTCAGGCGTGCGGGTTGGATAGAGGCCCAGCCCAGCGCCTGAATGGGGTTCCCGCGCCTCGAGGCCCTCCTTCCATAAATCTGGCTGACTTCTGCGGGTTTCTACGGAAAGCTTACGGATGGATTCCAGGCCGATACGGACGGATTACGGGTCCTAACATGCACACAAACGTACACACGTCTCGTGAGCCGACTCGGCCCTGACAGGAGAAGCGAAAGCGCCAAGCGTGAACCGGGCGCTGAGATGGGGCGGCCCAAGATGAACCGCCCCGGACGGTGCTCGTTTTCGCACGCCACAAGTTTACTCGCTCGAAGGCTCCGACAGATGCCAGGTGTCCCGGTAGATCTTCCAGCCCGTGTCAGTGCTCTTGACTGCGTTCATCCACCGCCCTTTGATCGAAACATCCTCACCCTCAACCGTGCCCCAAAGCTCGTATTCTCCCCACGTCGCTCCGATCTCCGTGCCCAACATGCCGCCGGTCGCGGTAAGCTTGATCTTCCAGCCAGCGTACTCCGCCATCCTGGCCACGATCTCCGAGTGTCCATGGATTAGCGGCTCTCCCGGCGGCACTCGGACCGCATCCTCCGTGTAGAGCGCGGCTACTGTTTCCGTGTTCCCCTCGTTGAAGGCTGCCTCCCACTCCGTAATCAGATCCGTCAGCGGCTCGGGCGTCTGAGCTGGGAGGGAAGTCGTCCACGCGAATAGGAGGCCGCACATTACGGCTGCAACGGCTCGGATCCTCATGAAATGTACCTCCTCTGTGGGCTAAAGGGAGCCTCAGGCAGTCTAGGATCGACAGCTCACTTTACCACCAACCCCGCCGCCGTGCGAGCAAGCGAAAGCGCCTGGGGACTGGGTTGAAAGATGGACGGCCCCTGGCGGAACCGAGCGAGTCTTACCTCGGCCTAACCTGCGTGCGTTCGGTTCAGCTCCAGTCCGCCGTCGCTGCCCATTCCGCGAACGTGGTCGGTCGGATGTCGTACATGTCGCCGTTGCCGGCTATGTCCACGTCGTATCCCACGCGGTCGAACCACTCCAGCATGAGGGCGAAATCCTGGCTGAAGCTACGTACCTCTTCGATCGGCACCGAGTAGAACGAGAC
>JBDHHR010000077.1:0-6841 GCA_039589295.1 Gemmatimonadota bacterium
GTCACCGTCATCGATCCCCGCGAGGGAATAGGCCGCGAAGAGCGGTTCCCGGACGCGACCGTCATCCGGGCCTGGCCCGAGGACGGACTCCCCGCCGCCGGACTCGACAGGTATCTGAGCGTCGCTGCCATAGCGCACGACCCGAAAGTCGATCTTCCGGCCCTGGCGGCGGCGCTCAGGGCGGGGTGCAGGTATGTGGGTCTGCTGGGAGGGCGCCGCACTCAGAGGCTCCGACGCGAGGCCCTGCTGGAGATGGGCCTTTCCGAGGAGCAGGTGGCCCGCGTGCGCGGCCCGATAGGGCTGGACATAGGCGCCGTGGAGCCCCGGGAGATAGCATTCGCCATAGCGGCCGAGCTGTTGTCGCTGCACAGCCCGGGCGTTCCGGAGACGTGATCCGGTGGACCGTCTCGAGCGCGTGGGCGGGGTGGTGCTGGCGGCCGGTCTATCGAGTCGCATGCCCGGGGGATCGAAGCTGCTGGCGCCGTTTGCCGGCGGGACCATCGTGGAGTGCGCGGCGGAAGCGGGCCTGATGGCGGGCCTCGATCCGCTTTCCGTGGTGGTGGGTCACGAAGGTCAGCGAGTCGCGGAGAGATTCGCCGCCCGGCCGGTTCAGGTGGTGTTCAACCCTGACTATTCCGTGGGACGCGTATCGTCGTTACAGGCCGGGTTGCGATCCGTCGATGCTGGGGCGCACCCGGCCCTGGGCGCCGTCGTCGTGCTCCTCGGTGACGAGCCCAACGTGCGTCCTGAGGTAGTCCTTCGGGTCGTGGCCGAGTGGCGATGTACGGACACCCGGATCATCCGGGCCCGGTACGGCGACCGGCCGGGCCACCCCGTTCTCATAGACCGGATGGCGTTCCCGGAGGTGCTCGCGCTGCGTCCGGATGACGCGGTCTGGGAGTCGCTCGTCGCTGCCGGCGTGGAAGCACTCGAGGTGAATGTCGGCCATCCCGCGCCGGTGGACGTGGATCGTCCCGAGGACCTGACTGCAGCCAGGCGCCAGCGGAACTCGTGAACGCTGCCGGGGCGTACCTGTCTATCCTGGCCATGGCCTTGCTCTGCGCCTGCCGGGCCACAGACGGCACGGACGACTTCGTCGAAGTGCTGTACGCCGGCTCCCTGACGGCGGTGATGGAGGACGTGCTGGGTCCCGCTTTCTCCCAACGCACCGGAGTCGGATTCCGCGGGGAGCCCAGCGGGTCGGTCGCGGGGGCACGCCTCGTGAGCGGGGGCGTACGGCGTCCCGACGTGTACCTGACCTCCGACCGGATGACCCTGTCCCTTCTCCAGCCCTATTGGGAGGACTGGGCAGTGACCTTCGCGCACGGGGAGCTAGCTCTGGCATACGCTTCCTCGAGCCGGTACGGGGCCTCTCTGGACAGCGCCGCCGCCGGGCTCGTGCCGTGGTACGACGTCCTCCTGCGTCCCGGTTTCCGCCTCGGCCGCACCGATCCCGAGCTGGATCCCAAGGGCTACCGTACCCTGTGGCTGTTCGAACTGACGGGACGGTACTATCGCGATCCGCTTCTCGGGAGACGTCTGATGGAGGCGGCCGGAGCAGGGCGGCTGGTCTTTCCCGAAGCTCACCTGGCATCCCGCGTCGAAGCGGGACAGCTTGACGCCGGTGTGTTCTACCTGGCGGAGGCGCGGAGCCACGGGTTGCTTGTGGTCCCGCTTCCCGACGGGATCAACCTGGGATCGCCCGGGCCGGCTGCACTGTACGAGTCACTGGAGTACCGCACCTTGGATGGCGAAGAGGTACGCGGCGCGCCGGTCGCGTACACGGCGACCATTCCGTCGAACGCCCGCAATCGGGAGGCGGCGCTGGACTTCATTCGGTTCCTGGTGAGCCCGGACGCGGGGCGGCTCCTGGAGGCCGCCGGGCTGCCGCCCGCGGGACGCCTCACCGGCGCCCGGCGCGCACCGCCGTCGGTTCGGGAGTTGTTGCCGGAGGATCGGGAGTGAGGCCCGCACGATGAACAGGAGAGTCGCAGCCGGCGTCATCCTGGGTCTGTGGGTCCTCGTAGTGGCCTGGCACATCCGGAGGGAATACTTCCGGCCGGAGGCAGAGCGGTTTGCCCTCGCCGCTCGCACTCTGCCGCCGGGGGTGGCCTACTACGCGCTGTACCGGGGGGATCGACGTGCCGGGTGGGCGCAGAGCGAGATGGACACGCTCCCGGCAGCCAGCGGCTTTCTTCTTCGAGATCGGGTATCCCTGAACCTTCCGGGCATGGGGCCGCAGGGCGAATCCGAGACGACCACCGAGGCCTGGTACGGCCCCGGGCTGGAACTGGACAGCCTGAACTATCTTTCCGTCATCGCTGCGGACAGCGTCAGGGTCTCAGGCAGAATGAGCGGTGATTCGCTGTTGCTGGTTCGGGTCGCCAGCGGCGGCGACATTAGCGATGCGGAACTCGGAACCGGCGGCCCGCTATCGCTGACCACCGCCTGGCCGCTGCGGATGGCGGCCGAGGAACGGGCACGGCCGGGCGACACGTACGCCGTACGGTTGTTCGATCCGGCCACTCGGTCGATCCGCGACGTCGAGATACGGGTTCTGGAGCGCCGCCTGCGCACCTATCCAGACAGCGCAGATACGGACTCGCTCACCGGTGCGTGGATCGCCGTGCGCCACGACACGGTGCAGGCGTGGAGCCTGGAGCAGAGCGTCGGTGAGCTGGCTCTCGCTTCCTGGGTCGACGAAGATGGGCGGTTTCTGGCCGCCGAGCTGCCGGGAGACCTTCGCCTGGAAAGGACGGCGTTCGAGTTGGCTTTCTTCACCCGGGAGAGGCGGGTGCCCGAATGATCGTTCTGGAGAGCCTGACCAAGAGGTACGGCGAATTCACGGCCGTCGACGGTGTCGATCTGGTTATCGAGCGCGGTCAGATCTTCGGTCTTCTCGGCCCCAACGGGGCGGGCAAGACGACCACTTTGCGGATGATCGCCGGCATCCTGCAGCCGGACAGCGGCCGCGTGTTGATGGGCGGCCACGACATCGACTCGTCGCCCATCGAGGCAAAGCGGATCATGGGGTTCGTGCCGGACCGGCCGTTCGTGTACGACAAGCTCACGGGCGCCGAGCTTCTCCGCTTCGCGGCCGGCCTTCACGGCATGACCGGTGAAGAGGTGGAGCGGAGGATCGACGAGTTGCTGGATCTGTGGGAGCTTTCACCCTGGAAGGACCAGCTGGTTGAATCCTACTCCCACGGAATGAGGCAGAAGCTGATCATCTCCTCTGCTCTCATCCACAGACCGAGAGTGCTGGTGGTCGACGAGCCCATGGTGGGTCTGGATCCGCGCTCCGCGTGGCTTCTCAAGGATCTTCTGCGCTCGTTCGTCGATCAGGGTGGCACTGCCCTGATCTCCACCCACACGCTGGAGCTGGCCGAGAGCCTGTGCGACGGCCTGGCGGTCATCGACCGGGGGCGGATCGCGGCCTCCGGGACGATGGCCGATCTGCGCCGCCAGGCGGCCACGCAGGAGGCGGGCCTGGAGGAGATCTTCCTCAAGATCACCCGGGGAGCGACCGACTGGGAGATCGCCCGCGTCCTGGAAGGCTGAGCCGTGTCCCTGTTCTCCGAGTATCGTCTCCTCCTGCGGCCCAAGGCTCTGTCTACGCGGCGGCGCGGGGCGGGCGAGAAAGGACGTCTCGGCAGGGTCGCCTTGGTCGTGGGCATCGGGGCCGCGGCCTGGCCGCTCATCTACGTGGCCATCTACCGTCTGCTCCGGAGCCTCAGACTGGTGGAAGAGGTGGGCCCCTTGCTGGCGGCCAAGCTCCTGGCCCTGGGGCTTCTCGTGTTCCTCGGCATCCTCCTCCTGTCGAACCTGATCGCGGCGCTGTCCAGTTTCTTCCTGTCACGAGATCTCCCCGCCCTGAGGGCAGCTCCGGTGGACTGGCTGGCGCTGTACACAGCCAGGCTTACCGAGACCCTGGTCAGCTCGTCCTGGATGGTCGTCCTGATGCTGCTTCCCATCCTGGCAGCGTACGAGCGGGTGTACCACGGCGGGCCGGTGTTCCTGGTAGTGGCGCTGGGAGCGATAGTCCCGTTCCTCATCATCCCGGCCGCCGTGGGGAGCGCCATCACCCTGGTCCTGGTGCGGCTCTTCCCTGCTCGCCGCTCGAAGGACATCCTCGGCATCATAGCGGTGGGGGCCGTCGGACTTCTCGTCCTGCTCCTGCGGCTGTTGCGGCCGGAACGACTCGTAAATCCCGAGGCCTACCGAAACCTGGTGGACTTCCTGGCTGCTCTCAGGGGCCCGTCGTCTCCGTGGCTGCCCTCCCAGTGGGGCGCCGACGCGCTCACGGGCTACCTTCAGACGGCGTTCGACCCCTTCTTCCTGGCCCTGCTGTGGACCACCGCCGGGGCGACGGTCGTGCTCGGGGCGGCCCTGCATCGGCGCCTGTACCCGGCCTGCTTCTCGAGGGCCCAGGAGGGGAACGAGAATCGGATGCGGCGCCACGCGGGCTGGCGTTGGCTGGAGCGGCTGCTGCGACGGGCATCGCTGCAGCGCCAGGAGCTTATTCTGAAGGACGTGCGCATCTTCTTCCGCGACACCACCCAATGGTCCCAGCTCATCATCCTTGCGGTGCTGATCGTGGTGTACATCTACAACATCCGGGTCCTGCCCCTGCGCTCGGGCGAGATGATCACACGTTACCTCATCGCTCTGGTGGTCTTCCTGAACCTGGCGCTGTCCGGCTTCGTGCTGGCCGCCATAGCGGCGCGCTTCGTGTTTCCCGCCCTGAGCCTCGAGGGACGCACCCTGTGGCTGTTGGGCTCCTCTCCGGTGAAGCCGGGGGCGATCCTCGGAGCCAAGTATTGGGTGGGAGCGGTGCCCCTGACGTTTCTGGCTCTTGTCCTAACGGTCGTAACGAATCTGTTTCTAGGAGTACAGGCGGGCCTGTTTGCGCTGTCGCTGGTCTCGGTGGTGGGCCTGAGCCTGGCGTTCACGGGTCAGGCGCTGGCCTGGGGCGTGTACTACCCGGAGTTTGAAACGGAGAACGCCGCGCAGATCCCGACCTCAATCGGCGGGCTGTTGTTCATGCTGGGAGCCGTGGCCAGCCTGAGCGCGGTTCTGGCTGGACAGATCTGGGTGCTGCGGGAGTATCTGGCGTCGGGCCTTCCGGGCAGGGTGCCGCGCGATCCCTACCTGAGCGAGATCGTCCTCGCTCTGACGCTCACCCTGGGATTGTGCCTCGTGGCGGGATTTCCACCCTACCGGGCAGCCGTGAGGCGGCTGGGCAGGCTCGGTCGGTAGCTACTCCAGCTCGGAGAGGGTCCGGGCCGTCGATTCGCGGAACTCCTTCAGCCGGGCCCTCGCTTCGCGCATCTCGACGTCGGTGAACAGCCCCTCCTGCTGCGCCAGAAGCAGCTCCTCGCGCTCGGATTCCGTCAGCAGATCCATCTCCACCGCCAGCGAGGCGAACTTGTGATCGGGTCGCTTGCGCTGCTCGAGCAGTACTCGCGCCACCTCGGCGGGAGTCAGAAGGTCGCGTACCAGGGCCACGGTCCCGAGAGCAAAGTGCCGCGGAATGGGGATCTCGCTCTGGGTTCGCCTGGGCCGTTCCTGGCTGTCGGGGTCCGTATCGCGAGGCAGTGTTTCGACCGGCCCGCCGTCCCCTCCGAGAACCGTTCTCGTCGCCGGGAGAATCGGCTCATCGGCGACCGTCGGTCCCCGCTCCGCATCGGAGCTGTTGGAGGACGGCGGGCCGGTCCGGCGGACGGTAGCCAACCCGGCAGCCGACGGTCGTGCGCTCGCCGCAGGCGCATCGGCCACTCCGAACGCAGCCGTGGCCCCATCCCCGGCGGCGGTGTCCGGGCCGACCGACGTCTTGGCGCCGATCGGCGACGGCTCGGTAACCGGCGGCTCGGTAACCGACGGCTCGGTAACCGGCGGCTCGGCTAGATATGACGCCGGGTCCACCATCGTCGGGATCGGTACTCGAAGGGTGGGGGCCTCGGGAGCTTCCTCGAGCGACACTATCCTCTGCAGGATGTCCCACTGCGACTCCAGCGCCTCTCGCTGGCGTCGCTGACCATTCAGCAACATGCGGATGCTGAGAAGGTGAAGCACATACAGGCCCAGCACGGCCGCAGCAAACGCCAGCGACTGGTTATGGCGAATCCAGCCCAGCGCCGCCACGACGATTGTGACCGCGGCCACCGCCGTCAGATAATGAATGCTCTGTTGCCCGTCGTTGCCGGCTGATCCGCTCACCGGTGCTACCCCCTGTCGAGCCGCCTGCAAGACTGATAGCGGCAAGGCAACCGTGGTTGACGGATCGGCGGTCCGGGGCGAAACCACTCCAGCCATGCCGCGCTTCCGGAACGTCGTGGATCGACGCCCGGTTAGCTCGATCAACTTGCATCTCGCGTGCCATCTTTCTCAGCGGCCGCGCCAGATCTTCCAGCTGTCGAGGATTTCGTCTCCGCGAACCACGAAAAAGGCTTCAAAACAGGCCACGGTGAGACATGAGTGATTGGGGAGAATGCGGGTCCTGGCCCCTACGGGAAGCGCGTCGTTAACCACCCCGTGCTCCTGAGTGAGAGAGACGATCCGGGCATTTTGCCGCAGCCTGCTCCCTCGGTGACGCCGTCGAGGTGGGTCGCCAGCCTCACGGACGGCGAACATGCGGGCCTCGTAGAAGGTCGATACTGTCATGCCGGACACGCCCAACGCCCGCTGCCCTGACGCCACCTCCAGACACTTGTGCGTCTTGACATGTGGTCTGAGGGCTACGCCGAGCTGATCCGCCCGCTCCGACATGTTCCGGAGGTTGCGCTCCAGAACGTCCAGATCCAGGAGCAGGGCCGGCGTCGGCAGGTCGTCGACTGTCCGC
>JBDHHR010000078.1:0-6543 GCA_039589295.1 Gemmatimonadota bacterium
CCCACCCGGGCCAGGATGGTCTCCTCGCCGGCGCCGCCGACCAGCCGGCTGATGTTGGCGCGCACCGTGACAAGGGCCACGGCGATGAGCTGGATGCCGTCTTTGGCCATCGCCGCGACCCTCGGGGTCTGGATGACCTTCGGGTTGACGGACATCTGCACCGCCTCTAACACATCCCGGCCCGCCAGGTCGATCGCCGCCGCCTGCTCGAAGCCCAGCTCGATGTTGGCCTTGTCGGCCGAGATCAGAGCATTGGCTACCCGGGTCACGTCGCCGCCCGCCAGGTAGTGAGCCTCCAGCTCATCCGTGTTCAGCCGCAGACCGGCCTTGGTGGCTGCGATGAGGGGAAGAACGATGCTCGTGGGGCGCACCTTCCGCAGCCGCATGCCCACCAGATTGCCGAGTCCGACCCGGACCCCGGAGGCGAGCGCCGTGATCCACAGCCGAACCGGTACCGCCCAGCCCAGAACCATCAGCAGGAACAGCGCCGCGACGACTACCAGCATTGTCAAGATTGCCGTTGTCTCACCCATTGCTCCGCCTTTCCATGCGCTTGCTCAGGCTGCCTGGCAGGCGCCTCCCACCTCGACAACCACCTCCTGCCTGTCCTCCGGCGGTCTCTCTTCCATCGTCATGTCCAGCCCGCAGAAAAAGTAGCCTCATGCCGGGCGTTTCGCTTTGATAGTCCGTTAATACCCGGCCGCATATTCCTGGAATGGACGAACAGACCGCAGAACGGATACGCGAGCCGTTGCTGCAGGCGCGTAACCTCGAGCAGCAAGCCGTGCGGTGCAGGGACCAGGCACAGCAGCTCATTCGGGAAGAGTTGCTCAAGGCTACTCGGTCAAAGTGCCTCCGGCTCACGCCGGGCGCTCTCGCTTGCTCGCACGGCGGCGGGCGGGATGGTAGGTTGACGCCGTGATCTTCCGACGGGCTAGCAGTACCCTCCTCCTGTCGTAACCCGCCACCATGTCCTACGCCTTTGACGAGGGAGGATGGACCCATGCCGACGTACATTGGATTGATGCGGTGGACGCAGAAGGGGATCGAGAACGTGAAGGACAGTCCTGCCCGGTTGGATGCGGCCAAGGCTGCGTTCCAAGCGGCGGGTGCGGAGATCAAGGAATTCTACATGGTGATGGGCCAGTACGATATGGTGGTCGTCACTGAGGCGGAGAGCGAAGACGCGGCAGTCAAGGCAACCCTCGCAGTTGCGGCGAACGGAAGCGTGCGGTCGGAGACCCTTCGCGCGTACACGGAGGACGAGTACAGACGCCTCATCGGCGAGCTGCCCTAGCTAGTTCTCACTCCCAACGAGGGACTCGGGGTGGTTCGCTCTTGAGCCACCCCTCCCAGCGCCCGGTTCACGCCGGGCGCTTTCGCTTGTTCGCACGGCGGCGGGCGTCAACGGGGAGTCATCAACCTTCGCTCCCAGGCGAACATTGAACCAGTATATTGGTCGGCGCGCAGCTCAGCCGGCGGACCGTGAGGCCGCGCCTTCGGCGTCATCCGCAACTACGAACCCAGGAGAGCAGGGATGGAGATCCGACAGCTTGAGGCGATGAAAGTCACCGTCAACAAGGATCTGGCCGATGCGACCCTCTGGACCAAGTTGTGGAGCGGTGTTCATCACGGCTTTCTGTTCGGTGGCGCAATCCTCAGTGCCTCCGCGGCAGTCCTGCTGCAGATCAAGCCTGAACAGACGCTTTTGGCAACTGTCCTCGCCGGCACCGCGGCTCTGACCACGACGCTTGCTGCTTCCGGCGGATTCGAGAGAAAGTGGAAGGCTAATCGGCTGATCAAGGTTCGGTTGCTTCAACTCGAGATCGACCTGCTGAACCCAGGCGTCAAGCCGGACAGTATTCGCCAGGCCCTCAAAGACCTCTACGAGATCCGTTACTATGGAATCGTCGGCGCCGATCAGACGACCGATAGCCGCGGCAGCGGCACTGCCTAAGAAGCGATTGCTGCTGACGCGCAGACTGTTTACACCCCAGCGCCTGGTTCACGCCGGGCGCTTCCGCTTGCTCGCACCGACCACTGGGCAGCCCACTCCCGTTTCTCTATTGGGTGATCGAATCGAGGGTGGCTGCCCGCTCCTCCGCCGCGTCGGCCGCCCGCCGAGCTGCCTTCACTCCCTGTGCACCCGGCAGCGTGGACTCGCCGATCAGACTGTCGCGTTCTGCCTCGGTCCTCCCGTTGCTCGTGTCCGCTCCGCCTTGCTCCGAACAGGCCGCTAGAAGCGCGACGACCACCAATAAGAAGATTCTCCGGTCCACCTGTTCTCTCCCTCTCAATCAGACCCCGGCACAACGGAATCGAAGGCTCACTGCCAGGGCAAGCCTCGCCAACATTGTGCTTGGCTGCAACACTGGTATTCGATTCGTGCTCGCAGGGTGGCGGGCGGGACGGTACGTTGACTAGAGTTGGAGAGTGCGGATCAGCCCGGACTCCGACGATGACCACCCACAGGAGCAGAATGATGGGTACCAGAGGAGTCGTGAAGCAGTTCAGCACTGAGAAGGGCTTCGGCTTCATCGCGCCTGAGGGCGGTGGGAAGGAGTTCTTCGTTCACCATTCTGCCATCCGGATCGAGGGCGTCACCCTTAACGAGGGGGACCTCGTGGAGTTCGATGTGGTTGAGAGCGCGAGGGGCCCGAGGGCGAGAAATGTGGTTCGCCTCCCGGAGTCGGAGGAGAGCGAGGGGGAGCGGGACGAGGAGGACGACGAGGAAATGGAATCGGAGGACGAGGCTGAAGAGGATGATGACGATGATGATGACTCCGTAGCTCGCGACATACATTGAGCTACTAATGAGAACGGGCACATCGCTGTCCGGTCGCACGCACGGGGCGGTTCCTTCGGGGTCGCCCCTTCGCATTACCAGCGCCCGGTAATCACGCCGGGCGCTTTCGTTTGCTCGCACGGCGGCAGGCGGGACGGTGGGTTGTCCCGGCAAGGCCTTCTAACTCCCGCTTACTTAGGGCAAGTTTGGAGTGCAAGCGCGACGCTCACGCTTCTCCGGGGGAGCCTTACCGGGTGACTCCCCCGGCCAGGGGCCATTGGCGACGAATCGACTCAGCTTCCGCCCTGTTCCTCCTCCTCCTCGTCTTCGCCTGTCGACGGACCAATGACATAGAATCCATCCCGGTGATGGGGGCAGGCTTCGCTCATGAGGTCCGGGGCCTCGCCATATAGCTCGTCGAGTCTTCGTCCCGCCTCTTCGCTGGCCTTGACCACGGCGTCGATGCTCTCGGCCAGAGTGTAGACGCCAAGGTTCCACTCACTGGCCCAGGAATGCACGAAGTAGCCAAAGCTCTGAACCATTCCCTCGTCGACCAGTTCGTCCCAGACGGGGATGTTCTGCGATTCCACCTCGGCCAGCACATCACCCAGCTGACTGGAGTCACACATGTAGAAAGAGAGGCGCAGTGTAGGCGGGGAGCTGTCCTCTTGGGCGACCGCCGTCTTGGGCAACGCGATCGCCGCAAGCAGCAGGATGAGAAGAACCGAGAGTCTCTGCATAGTTTCCTCCTGTTGTCAGAATGAAGTGATTCGTGAGCTTCCCAAGATAGTCGCAGACGGGCGTGAGAGGACAGGTGCTGATCCTTCGACCGGGCCGGCCGCTTTCGCTTGCTCGCACGGCGGCGGGATGCCAGCGAGCACTCTCACGCCAGCGCCGCCCGGCTGTCATATCACTCTCGTTTGCCGCTCGGGGGCGTTGCAACGGCGCGTGAAGCACGTTCGCAGCCTTGGCATACCTCTTCCCGCGCTGATCGCATCGGCGTGTTCCTGCGAGCGCGCGTTCGCTTGCGACTTCCGTACAGCAGCGCGTTGGAGGCGTCTCCCAATCCACGCCGGGGATCTGACCGCAGACTGTCGCTCGACGTGCCCTGAACGGGCTCAGAACGGGGTCCGACGGGCTCTCCCGCATGCATCCCGGCAGTTGTTCCTGCGGGCTAGAGCTGGAGCAGGAGGGGGAGGGGTTGAGGCGAACTTATCCGAGCGGCGGATATTCAGATAGTCTTTCCCTTCCGCCCTCGCAGTACTGCTTGCCTTGTTCTGTCAGCGCGAACAGCGCCAGATCGTCAGGATGTGAGGCTACGTATCCCTGATCTGCTAGCTCCCGCATTGTAACGTCATACATTTGCAGCGGTGGGGCACCAGCCGCGTCGATGCGGATAACAGGTTCGCGGTCGCCGCTGCGGCCTTCGCAAAGCGTCCTCAGGACTGACATTCCGACGTGCGGATAGCTCAGTTTTGGATGATACGTCTTCTTCCAGGTGACGGGTGAGGCTGTGTCTTTCTCTAAGGCCCGGCCAACCGGCCATATTGTTGGCTCGCTACTGCCTAGGGTAACAGTGGTCGTACTAGAAACCGTGAAGCCGACGACAGTTGGGCGAGGAGGCACCGTCAGGTCACGCTGACATATTCTGCAGACCGTTGCCGGCTTCGGTATGACCGAATAGCAGTACGGACACTCCTTCATGCGACCGTCATTCATCCTGAGGCGTCCGTAGCGGGCTCGACTTTCTCCAGAGATGCTGCGGCAAATTTCTCCACCTTGACATCAGTACCGGCGAACCACTGGCAGTAAAACATGCCTTTGCCCAAGTCCAGATACACGGTCATCTCTGGTCCGCCCGACTTCAGGCGCACAACATCGCCCACTTCAATCACGGGACACCTCCCTCTGTGGAAAGAAGGAGGGCGCAGCACAGGGTAAGAATAGCTTGCGATAGAATCCAAAGCGACCAGAGAAAAGGGGCACGAATGCCGGTAAAACGTGTGAGGACGGATGGCAAAGAAGTTGTGCGATTAATCACATCGGGCAGGCACGCAAGGCTTCGGCCTCGCCGCTTTCGTTTGCTCGCACGGCGGCGGGCGGGACGGTACGTTGGCTGGAGTCGGAGAGTGCGGATCAGCCCGGACTCCGACGATGACCACCCACAGGAGCAGGATGATGGCTACCAGAGGAGTCGTGGAGTGGTTTAGCACTCTGATGGGCTTCGGCTTCATCGCGCCTGAGGGCGGTGGGAAGGACTGCTTCGTCGACCATTCCGCCATCCAGATCGAGGGCGTCAACAGCCTTGACAAGGGAGACCTCGTGGAGTTCGATGTGGTTGAGGACAAGAGGGGCCCGGCGGCGACTAATGTGGTTCTCCTCCCGGAGTCGGACGAGAGCGAGGGGGAGCGGGACGAGGAGGACGACGAGGAAATGGAATCGGAGGACGAGGCTGAAGACGAGGACGAGGATGAAGACGAGGACGAGGATGATGACGAGGACGAGGATGATGACTCGTCGCCGTTTCAGTCAGGTTTATGCTGAGCAGAAGGTCTCAAGGCCACAGGCCCGCAATGTCAAGTTCGCACGCACGGGGCGGTTCCATCGAGGGCGCCCCGTTCGCTGCGTCTATGCCGTGAGCCACGGTCCCGCCGGGCAGCACTAAGGCGATTGGGGCGGGCGGCCTGGCAGTGGATCTCCGAGGTCGCAAGCAGGACAGAATAAACGGACAAGGGGCGGTAAGCTCGAAGGGGGCGACCAATGAGTTGGATTGAGACTGATGGGAACGGACGCCTGATAGAGATAGTCGAGTCGAGATCGGCAACGCTCTACGGCTGTAGCCGGGCCGAGATCCGGTGGATGCGGTCGCCGTCGTTCAGGGGCCCGGCCCGCAGGGAATACTCGCGGTACAGAGGCCGCAAGAAACGCACGAGCGAAATGCTCGGGACCGTGACCGCGTTCCTCGAGGAGCACCCGAAGGCGACGGTCAGGCAAGTGAACACCGAACTCGGGATCAGCCACACATCGGCAGGCTACCATCTCAGGTGCGGCGTGGAGCTCGGGCTATTCGAGGTGACGACCCCGAAAGGACAGCCGGTAAGCAAAGGGTCGTGGCCGTACCTGTACTCGCTGCGTAACGGGAGGCGGGCAGCCTGATACAACCGCCCCTGTTCGGTTATGGTATGTAAGCCAGATCAGTACTGCTTTTCGTAGTATTTCGGCCTGTTTCGAGGCCGACTTCGGATCCGAAGGCTGGGGGTTCGAGTCCTCCCTGGCGCGCTTCCCCAAGACCGTTCCGTGCGGGCAGTTAGGGGGCCGTGAAGTCGGCTCCCTGTCGGGCCTTCGAGGTCCGTGGGTCTGAACTCGGGTCTGATTTCAGCCATCGGTTCCGAGGCTCAGGGCTCGGTCTTCGAGCACCACTTCCTCCACCGTCTCCGGACGCTTTCGCTTGCTCGCATGGCGGCGGACCTGATGCTAGGTTCACCGCTGCCGCGTTCCGAGGCCCCGCAGCACCCATCGTGATGTGAGAGGCCATTCTCCCAGCGTGTGCTGGCCCTGCATCGCCTGTTGTCCCTCGTCAAGGAGGCAGCCCAGTGAGAATTCACAGATGTGTTCCCGTTTGGTTCACCATGGCGCTCATCGTCGCCGCCTGCGCGCCCGCTGAAGAGCAGGCAGAACCGGCGGCAGAAGAGGCTGCTCCGACGGAAGCGGCACAGGCCCAGGAAGAGGCCTCGCTGTACGTCCGGCTCGGCGGCATC
>JBDHHR010000079.1:0-6339 GCA_039589295.1 Gemmatimonadota bacterium
CCTTCAGTTTAGGAATTAACGGAGTCGACGTTGCTGGAGTGCTACTGAGTGCGCTCAAGTTATGGTGAGTTGGGCACTTCCGGCGGGTCCTTCACCCATCGAGTCAGGTCCTGTATCGGGGAGCTTATGGGAGTCTGGGGCACAGTTGGGGCACAGATTCTCCGCGCCATCCGCGCCGAGTCCCTGCTCAATCATCGTAGCGATCGGCCAGGGCGGCAGCGAGGTGGGCGGTGATCCCGCTCACGGGCTCCCATCTCCCGTCCCTCGCTTGAGCAGCGACCGCCAGTTGAGAAGCAGGACTGCCGCGGAGGTCCCCTCGCTCCGCTGGCGAATCAGGAAGCGCTCGCCGTCAGGGGTCACATCGTAGGGGGTTGTCTTCTGTACGCCGCCGGACTGGTCCGCGAACAGGCGCGGGCTCCAGCGGGGGGCGCGGAACAGTGCTTCGGCCGTGCCGAGCTTCAGCGTGGGACCACCTGCCAGGCCGACACGCATGATCGCCCCGTCCGGCGCTTGGTAGAAGAGCGCCCGTCCGTCATGGCGCCAGCGCGGCAGCGCGCCGCCGCCAGTGGAGACCCGCACCGGTGCGCCAGGCCGGCGGAAGGGGCGCGCGTACACCTGGAGCTCGCCTGTCTCGTCGGACACGTAAGCCAGCCACCGCAAGTCGGGTGAGAGGACGCCCGCGGATACGGACCCCTCAACCGACAACAGCCGTTCCTGCTCTCCCGTCTCGATGGCATAAGTCCACACTTCCCCGCGTCCGGTCGCGCCGAAGCGGTTCAGCAGGAGGAATCGGCCGTTGGCCGTCCAGTCCGTCGGGAAGGCGCACCCGAGCCCAGGCTGATCGATCAGCGTCGTGTCGGCTCTGTCGGCGAGTCGCATCAACAACACCTGGCAGGTGGCGAGGTTCGTCACGGCGAGCAGCGAGTCTCCCGGGCCCCAGACGGGGAACATGTAAAAGCCACTCGCCTTGACCGCGACGGATGTGTGGCGCAGGAGATCATACAGCCACAGGCCGAAGCCGGCGAGGGCCACCACGGGGCGATCGCGCGCGTGTCGCAGGGTCCATGTTCCCTGATGCACAACGCTGTCGACAACCGACCCGTGTCGATCGACGAGCAGGGGCCCCAGGTCCACCTGTGCAGTCGGGAGATAGGCCAGGGATGTCCCGGTGACCGTGTACGAGGCCGGGGACCCGGCCGACCGGACCCCCTCGGCCAGCGTCACCGGCGCACCGACAAGGGTCATCCGGCGATCGAAGCGCTGGGCGACGACGTCAACCCCGGTTCGACCATTGCGAGCGAAGACGGCGATGTCCGGCTCGACGATCTGGATGTCGCCGGCGGCCTCAATGAATGGTTGCGGTTCCTCGCCGTCCACGCTGCTGCGCAGGATATTCTCACCCAGCATATCCAGCCACACGAAGTGCCGCCCGTCGGGAAGCCAGGCTGGGAACCTGACGATGCGTGCCGAGTCCGACCACGCGCCTAACACCGCTTCGCACGCGCCGCCATCGGCGCGCACGGTCATCGGATGTCCCCCGCGCGTCAGGAGGATAAGGTCGTCCCGGCTCCACGATCCGCCGACGTCCGCCGGGGCGCACAGCTCTCGCGGCGTGCCGCCGTCGAGCTCCAGCCGCCACAGAGCGCCCCCGGCGAAATACCCCAGCGCACGGCCTGACGGAGACCAGAACGGTGCCTCGGCGCCGCGCGTGGCCGGAAACGAATCGGCCCGGCCTGTCATCAGGTCCCGGATCCAGAGTTGTCGCCCTCCCGTAGCGTCGAGGCCGACGAGGGCTAGGCGCCGGCCATCGGGCGACAGGGCCGCGAAGCGGAACTCAGAGTACTCCGTGCCGGGTGGCGGCTCCAGCTCGGCGCGCAACGGCCGGAGGTCCGGTTGGGGACCCCGCGAAACCCATGCGGTGACCGCCACGACCGCCGCCACGCCGGCGACCATCCACGGCACCAGTGCCGCCAGCCACGAAGCATGTGGCGCGACGGGGCCGGCGCCGGTCCCCGGCCAGGTGACCATGGTCGTCGCGCCGCCAAGCGCCGCACCGAAGTCGGCAGCCCGGGCGAACCGGTCGGCCGGGAGCTTTTCTAACCCCTTCCCCACCGCCGCCGCTACGTGCGGGGGCACGGACTTGCGGAGCCGGGTGACTGGCTGCGCCTCCTCCGTCACGATCTTCATGATGATCTGCTGGGCTGAGGATGCCGTGTGCGGTGGATCGCCCGTCAACATCTCATAGAGGACTGCACCCAGCGAGTAGATGTCCGACCGGTTGGTGAGATCCTTCTCCGCCGTCGCCTGCTCCGGGCTCATGTAGTGCGGCGTCCCCAGGCTCAGCCCCGTCTCCGTCATCCGGCCGCCCGCTGCGGCGCTCACCGCCAGCGCGATCCCGAAGTCCACCACCATCGGCCGGCCGTCGTGCAGCAGGATGTTCTCGGGCTTGATGTCGCGGTGGATCACTCCGTGGCGATGGGCGTAGTCCAGCGCGTCGGCGACTTCGGTGGCAATCTTCACCGCTTCGTCGATGCCGAGCTGGGTCTCGCGGTTGAGCTTATCCCGGAGGGTCTCGCCCTCGACATACGGCATGACGTAATAGAGGAATCTGTCGGCGGTGCCGCTGTCGAACAGCGGGAGGATGTGAGGGTGCTGCAGGCTGGCGGTGGTGGTGATCTCGTGGACGAAGCGCTCGCCACCGAGGACGGCCGCGAGTTCGGGCTTGAGCACCTTGACCGCGACCTGCCGTTTGTGTTTGAGGTCTTCCGCCAGGTAGACCGTGGCCATGCCACCTGCGCCGAGCTCGCGCTCGATCAGGTAGCGGTCGGCCAGGGCCGCTGTGAGGCGGGTGACCGCTTCGCTCATGGAGCGCTCCTGCCTGCCTTCTGCTCGCGGACAAGGCGGCGTGCCTGATCAATCCATCGAGGAATCACCCGAATGAACGATCCGGTAGCTTGGCCGGTGCCTTGCACGTAGATGATGCTGCCGTCCGGGGCGAGGACCATCGAACGCTCCATGGTGTCCACAAAGCGTGGGTCGCGCGCCACCAGCCGGGGCTCTCCGACAGGGTTGGCCGATTGTACCGTGATGCCGACCTCAAAAAAGGCCGAGCCGCTCCGAAAGAGCAGGCGGCTTGAGTTCAGCCATAGTCCTTCGAGCCCGCCGTTGGGCGTGACCCTGTAACGCTGCCCGTCTGAAGGGAACCGTTCGAGGAACACGTCATAGCGTCCAACTTCGGAGCCGGAATACGCCAGCCAGCGCCCGTCCGGAGATAGCGCGGGCGCGAAGCCGGCATCCGCTGTCAACGTGTCCACCCGTTCCGGTCGCGTGCGGAGGTCCAACCGAACAAGCTTGTTGTCAGCCGCGAAGCCGAGCACCAGACTGTCGGCAAAATAGGTGGAGACGTAGACCCCTCTACCACTGCCGCGAAGAGTGTCCGGTGGATTGGTGCCAACGGGGGAACCGAGGACCGTCACGTACGGCCTGTTCAGATCCGGCCGGAGGGTGACGATGATACGCTCGCCCCGCCGGTCCCAGCGTGGCTCACCGATGTACATCGCTTGAAGCCAGCGCTCTCCGTGGCCTGTCGTGATGTCGAAGACCCAGAGTTCATGCTGGTCCGCCGCAAACTTGACGACGGCAAGACGACGCCCGTCCGCGGACACGTCAAATCGGTGGTAGGCTCCCGGCGGAATAGGCAGCAAGACAGGACTACCGCCCGGGGTCAGCCGCGCGAAGCGGCCCACCTCAGCGTTTGCACCCGGGACGAAGGCCAGCGTACCCGTTGAGGAGACGTCGTACTGTCCCGGCGCATGGAACCCCTCGCGCCGCAGGCCGCGGATTAGGGAGACCGGCCGGCCCAGTTGACGGCGAGGCAGGTCGGCCATCGCACCGAGCAGCGCACCGTCGGAACTCACGAAGGCAACGAGGTCGTCGTCCAGCAGCCGGAAATGAGTGCCAATCACAGGTAGCGTCGCGCTGTCTCCTCTCGCGGCGAACCGTAGAGGTACCCGGGTCGTGTCCTGCTCACCCTGGGCCGCAATCGCCCAGGCACGCCTCTGGTAGCCGCACACGATTCCGTGGCTTCGGCGATCATAGGTCGGCAAAGCGCAGGATGCCCGGGCCGCAATGGTACTGGTCTTCGTGGAAGGGTCGAACCAGCGCAGCACCTTCCCGTTGTTGTCCGCTACGAGGATGCGTCCATCCGCCGCCCACTCGGCGCCCTCCGGCCGGTCCACTTCACCGATGACAGTGGGGGTGCCGCCGGTCACGGGCACGACCTCGAGACTACTGCCGTTGAAGTACGCGACCGAGCGGCCATTCGGAGAGACCATCGGGTAGTAAGCGCCCCCGGTCCCCACAATCGGCCGTGCGACCGTGTCCACGAGACTCCGATACCAGAGTTCCGTGGCAGCACCGCGCTGGGCTGTGTAGATGACGAAGTCGCCGTCGGGTGCCACGGACAGGGCTGGCCACCCCTCGCCCCACGGGCTGCCGCCGGCAAAGGAGATCGGCGCGGTGTCGGGCAGACCAACGTCGTAGATCGCCGGGCCGGCTGCCGGCCGATGGGAAGCGGCGAAGATGCCGAGACCCGTCACCACGGCGATCAAGGCCCCGACCTGCCAGTTGGCGAGACTGCGAGTCCTCCAATAGGCCGTGGTGCCGCGCGCGGCAGCAGTCACTGTCGGCCGGCCGGCCAGGTCCGTGAGGTGGGTCAGTGCTTCGGCGAACTCTGCGGCACTCGCAAACCGATCCGCCGGCAACTTCTCCAATGCCGTCGCCACCGCGACCGCCACATTGGGCGGCACCGACTTCCGCACAATCGTAACGGGCCGGGCGTCCTCGGTCACGATCTTCATGATGATCGCCTGCGCCGAGGAGCCGGTGTGCGGCGGATCGCCCGTCAGCATCTCGTACAGCACCGCCCCCAACGAGTAGATGTCCGATCGGTTGGTCAGGTCCTTCTCCGCCGTCGCCTGCTCGGGGCTCATGTAGTGCGGCGTTCCCAGGGAAAGCCCCGTCTCCGTCATCCGCCCGCCGGCCGCGGCACTCACCGCCAACGCGATCCCGAAGTCCGCCACCATCGGCCGCCCGTCATGCAGCAGGATGTTCTCCGGCTTGATGTCCCGGTGAATCACCCCCTGCCGGTGCGCATAGTCGAGGGCGTCGGCCACCTCGGTCGTGATCTTGACCGCCTCCTCGATGCCGAGCTGGGTCTCGCGGCTGAGTTTGTCGCGGAGGGTTTCGCCTTCGATGTAGGGCATGACGTAGTAGAGGAAGCCGTCGGCCTGGCCAGAATCGAACAGCGGTAGGATGTGCGGGTGCTGAAGGTTGGCGGTGGTCTTGATCTCCTGGACGAACCGCTCGGCGCCGAGCACGGCGGCCAGTTCGGGACGCAAGACCTTGATGGCGACCTGGCGCTCGTGCTTCACGTCCTGAGCCAGGTAGACCGTGGCCATGCCACCTGCGCCGAGCTCCCGCTCGATCAGGTAGCGGTCGGCCAGGGCGGCCTTCAGGCGATCCAAGACGTCGGGCACAGCGGTCCTTCAGGGAGGATGACCCATACGATAGGCCCTGGCGGGGTATCAAGCCAGAGTCGGGACGAGGCGAGTTGGAGTTTGGGGCACAACTGGGGCACAGACACGAAGCATGGCCGCTACTGAATGGGCGACCACGCTTCGTAACTTCCTATTTGACACTATGATACTGCGGCAACTCCAGCGCCCCCGGCGTGACTCGAACACGCGGCCTTCAGTTTAGGAATTAACGGAGTCGACTTCCGAGGAGTAGTGCGGAGTAGGTACAAGTTGGCGTGAGTTGGACACTTCCGGCGGGTGCCTCACCTGCCCTGTGAGGTCCTGTACCGGGGAGTTTGTGGGAGTTTGGGGCACAGTTGGGGTACAGATTCTACTAGACGCCCTCGGCCAGAAACAGATTGTGTGGCAATGCAGCCCGGCCCGATGCCTTGATCTGGAGATACCTGGCCCTCCAGAGCGCAAAGAAGGACTTCATGAATCCGATCCCCCCTCTGCGCCGGCATATGGTCGCCAGCAGATACCACGCACAGCTGTGATGGGACACGAGACGCATTGCTTCCTTCGTCAACCTCATGGCCTCCGCCAGGTCATACTGCTTGACGCGGACGACACCCAGCTCGAGCAGGAGAAGGTAGCGGTAGCCCTTCGCTACACCTTCGAGGTCGAGTCCCTGGCGCAACTGCATCTCAGCATTTCTATTACGGCCGATTGAAGAGAGCGCGTACCCGAAGACGTAGCGGACCGTCGCGTCGTGATCAGGAGTCCGCTGCTGCGGGTCGGCGGGCATCGGTCGAACTCGGTC
>JBDHHR010000080.1:0-5890 GCA_039589295.1 Gemmatimonadota bacterium
CCCGCACCCCGGAGGCGAGCGCCGTGACCCACAGCCGAACCGGTACCGCCCAGCCCAGAACCATCAGCAGGAACAGCGCCGCGAAGACTACCAGAATCGCCCAAATTGCCGTTGCCTCACCCATTGCTCCGCCTCTCCATGCGCTCGCTCAGACCGCCTGGCAGCGCTTCACGATCAGCTCTCGCTTTCCTCCGGGGGATGCTCGGCGGGGCCGGCGCCGTCATCTCCCTCCGCCCGTCGCACCACGTGCCGGTAGCTCTCGGCACGCATGACCACCACGTCAGCCCCCTCCTCGATGAACGGGCCCTCGGTAACGACATCGATGCGCTCGTCGTCGACCAGGGCCGTGCCCGACGGCCTCAGATCCGTCAGCGCCACTCCCGCCCGCCCCACCAGGTCGGTGCGGTCGGGAGCGGACAGGTAGCCGACGTCGCGGCTCGTCGCCTCCCTGAGGAAGATCCCAGACAGCCTCCGGCTGTGCGGCAGATGGCGCAAGACGGCGAAGGCCAGGACTCCCACAACCAGAATCGAGATGGCGATCAGACCAAACGCACTAATCACTTCGCTCATCGTTGGAAAGCTCCCCAGCATGCTCAGCGTGATACTCGCCAGCACGGCCACGCCGCCCAGCAGGCCGGCCGCACCGAAGCCCGGAACGACCAGGATCTCGAGTCCCACCAGGGTCACGCCGACACCCAGTAGGATAAGCTCCTCCATCCCCGCCAGGTGCACCAGAAACCGGGCCCCGAAGAAGGCGGCCAGGCACAGAAGGCCGAGGCCTCCAGCCAGTCCGAAGGTCGGTGTCTTGATCTCCACCAGGAGACCCAGGAATCCCAGGCTCAGCAGAAACGGCGCCAGAATCGGATTCGTCAGGAACCGCACCAGGCGCTCGGCCCAGTTGGCGCTGGTCTCCACGGTCCCCGAGCCTGCCAGGCCCACGGCGGCCAGCAGTGCCGAGTAGTCTTCCACCTCGGCCGCGGCCACTCCCAGGTGCACCGCCTCCTCGGTCGTCAGGGTCAGCAGCTTGCCCGACTCGGTGACCCCTTCGATCACCACCGACTCGTCCACCATGGCCTCGGCGATGCGCGGATCGAAGCCATGCGTCTCCGCCAGTGCCCGGAATTCGGAGCGCATGGCACTGACCATCTTCTCGGAAGCCTTCTGCCCGCTGCCTACGACCGGAGTGGCCGCACCGATCGTCGACCCCGGCCTCATGTACAGCTCTCGCGCGGAGAGCGCGATCATCGCCCCGGCAGAGAGCGCGCGCCGGTTGACGTACGCGTAGACCGGGACGCCTGCGTCGCGCACATCGTCGATTATCACCCAGGCCGCGTCGATCCGGCCGCCGGGCGTGTCGACGTCGAGTACGACGGCGGAGGCGCCAGCCGCTCGCGCCTCGCGCAGCGAGCGCGCCACGAACGGCGCCAGCCCCATCTCCACAACTCCGGTAACCGGGACGCGAAAGACCCCACCTGGAGGGGTTCGCACCGGACCCGGTTCCTGGCGCAGCGGAAGAAGCGGCAGGATACCCGCCGCGAGCAGGCTCGCGGGCACCAGAATACGGCGATTCATAACATAACAAGGTAGCCGTGGACAGTGAATCTTCCAAGCCGTCGGACGCTTCCGCTGTCTGCCGATACACCGCGTCCATCCTGTCGTTGGATCACGGTCGGCGATAGGTTGATCCGCTGCGAGGCCAACGGACCGAAGTCTTGAAACGAGGGGAGCAACGGGAGAATGGCAGACAGGCTTATCGAGTACGCCGTGGTCGATGGGGTGGCGGTGATTACTCTAGCCGACCCGCCGGCGAATACGTACACCCACGAGATGATGCGTCAACTGGACGAAGCGATCCTGCAGGCTCGCTTCGACGAGTCGGTGCACGTCCTGGTGCTCCGCGGAACCGGAGAGAAGTTCTTCTGCGCCGGAGCCGACATCGGCATGCTCCAGACCTCCGACCCCTACTTCAAGTACTACTTCTGTCTGCACGCCAACGAGACGCTGAATCGTCTCGAGCAGACGCCGAAGCTGGTCATCGGGGCGCTGAACGGTCATACGGTGGGTGGAGGCCTGGAGATCGCGCTGGCATGCGATATTCGCGTCGCGAAGAGGGACGGCGGCAAGATCGGCCTCCCCGAGGTGAACCTCGGCGTCCTGCCGGGCACCGGTGGCACGCAGCGACTCGGCCGGCTGCTGGGCAAGTCGAAGGCGATCGAGCTCATGGTAGAGGGCAGGACCTTCGATTTCGAAGCGGCGCTCGAAGTCGGGCTGGTAAACAAGATCTTCGAGGCGGAGGACTTCTTCGAGCAGGTGATGGAGTACGCGAAGGGATTCACTCCGCCGAAAAAGGCGTCCAGGGCGGTGGGCAGGATCAAGCGGGCCGTGTGCGGCGGCATCGAAGTGCCTTTATCGGAGGGCCTGGCCATCGAGCGCGAACTCCAGCAACTGCTGTTCCAGTCCGCCGACGCACGAGAAGGCCTCGACGCCTACGTGGAGAAGCGGACGCCCAAATTCACCGGCAGCTAGGTCGGCGAGGACGTGACCATTCCGCGGCGGCGCACGGACCCGGAGGCGGACCGCCGGATCACTCGTGACCGGTTCGGAGCGTACTGAGGCGGCGATGGAGCTGCGCACGAGACTCCTCATCGGGGGCGAATGGCGGGGCGGCAGCGACCGATTCGCCACCGTGAACCCGGCCACCGAAGAGGTCATCGCGGAGGTGGAGGAGGCGGGAGAAGCCGAGGTCCACGCGGCGGTGAGCTCCGCGCGCGCGGCGTTCGAGGATCCGGAATGGAGGGACATGAACCCGCACCGCCGCGGAGAGCTACTGTGGCGGCTGGCGGAGCTGATCGAGGAGAATCTGGAGTCGCTCGCGGCGGTGGAGACCCGTGACAACGGGAAGCCGACCTTCGAGTCGGCGAAGGTGGACCTTCCGTTCGTAATCTCCAGTTTTCGCTACTACGCCGGATGGGCGGACAAGCTCGCGGGCCAGCTGATCCCGGTCGCCGGCCCGTACATGAACTACACGCTGCGGGAGCCGGTGGGGGTCGTCGGAGCCATCGTGCCGTGGAACTTCCCCCTCAATCTGGCCTCCTGGAAGGTGGCACCGGCCCTCGCCTGCGGGAACGCAGTGGTCCTCAAGCCGGCGGAGGAGACGCCTCTCACCGCGCTGCTGCTTGGAGAGCTGGCGCTCGAGGCAGGCTTTCCCCCGGGCATCCTCAACGTGATTCCCGGGCGCGGCCCGGTAACGGGCCAGGCGCTGGTGGCCCACCCCGAGGTGGATAAGATCGCCTTCACAGGCTCGACGGATACCGGCCGGATAGTCATGGAGACGGCGGCGAAGACTCTGAAGAAGGTGTCCCTGGAACTCGGCGCGAAGTCCCCCAACGTGGTCTTCGCCGACGCGGACCTAGAGGCGGCCGTCCGAGGGGCGACGAGCGGAATCTTCTACGGCAAGGGCGAGGTGTGCGCCGCCGGATCCAGGCTCTTCGTGGAGGCGTCGGTGAGAGAGGAGTTTGTCGAGCGACTGGTCAAGCGGGCCGAACGGATGACGGTTGGCGACCCTACCGACCCGAAGACCCGGCTCGGAGCGATCGTTTCCGAGACGCAGCGGGAGAGGGTCCTGTCGTACATCGAGGCGGGAGTAGCGGAAGGAGCCCGGCTCAGAGCCGGCGGCAAACCCGCAGCGGTGGACGGACGGGGCTACTTCGTGGAAGCGACCGTGTTCGACGAGGTGACCTCCGACATGAGGATCGCCCGGGAGGAGATCTTCGGACCGGTTCTGGCGACGCTGGCTTTCGAGGACCTGGACGACGCTGTGGCCCAGGCGAACGAGACGGTTTATGGCCTGGCTGCCGGGGTGTGGACGCGCGACATCGGGAAGGCCCACCGGTTCGCGCGTCGTGTGAAGGCCGGCACGGTGTGGGTGAACACGTACAACCAGTACGACCCGGCATCGCCGTTCGGCGGATTCAAGCAGTCCGGTTTCGGCCGCGATCTGGGCGAGCACGCGCTGCAGGAGTATACGCAGACAAAGAGCGTCTGGGTCGCTCTCGACTGACCCGGGCAGCGAGGATCCTCTCGAGAATGCACGCACACGATCCCCATCCCAGAGACCCGCTGATCTGCGGAGCCGTCCGCACCCCGGTGGGGCGGCACGGCGGCGCGCTGGCGCGAGTGCGACCCGACGACCTCCTGGCCCTCGCCATCCGGGAGCTGGTGGGCCGCACCGGCGTCCCGCCGGAGCGGGTGGAAGACGTGGTCATGGGGTGCGCCAACCAGGCGGGCGAGGACACCCGGAACGTAGCTCGCATGTCGGCGCTCCTGGCCGATCTTCCGGTGCAGGTGGCCGCCCAAACGGTGAACCGCCTGTGCGGCTCCGGTCTGCAGACGGTGGTGAGCGCCGGTCATGCCATCCGCTGTGGTGAGGGCGACGTCTTCATCGCCGGCGGTGTCGAGAGCATGTCCCGCGCACCCTGGGTGACCCTGAAGCCCGAGACGGAATTCCCGCGACGCGCCCCGGAAACGGCCGATACGACGGTCGGCTGGCGGTTCACCAACCGGGCCCTTCCCGGGCGATGGACGATCGGCCTCGGTGAGACCGCCGAGGTGGTCGCCGAGCGCCATGGGATCACGCGGGAGGAACAGGACGCCTTCGCCCTGGAAAGCCAGCGTCGGGCCGCCCTCGCCATCGAAGAAGGGAGGTTCACGGAGGAGATCGTCGCCGTGGAGGTGCCTGTCCGGAAGGGCGACCCCATCATCGTGGACCGGGACGAGCACCCCCGGCCCGAGGTGACGGCCGAGTCCCTGGGGAAGCTGCGGCCGGCTTTCAAGGAAGGCGGAACGGTGACCGCCGGCAGTTCATCGGGGATCAACGACGGGGCGGCCGCGTTGCTGGTGGCCAGCCGGGAGGCCGCCGTGGAGCTCGGACTGCGGCCCCTGGCGCGAGTCGGGGTGTCCTCGGTAGCGGGGGTCGATCCCGACTGCATGGGACTGGGACCCGTTCCGGCGGTGCGGAAGCTGCTGGAGCGTGCCGGCCTGGCGATCTCCGACGTGGAGCTGGTAGAGCTCAACGAGGCCTTCGCGGCGCAGGCGATTGCCTGCATGAGGGAGCTCGGACTAGACCCTGAGCGGGTGAACGTCAACGGTGGGGCTATCGCCCTGGGCCATCCGCTGGGATGCACGGGAGCCCGACTGCTCACCTCCCTTCTATACGAGATGCAGCGGCGAGGGACGCGAACCGGACTCGTCACCATGTGCATCGGGGTTGGCCAGGGCATCGCCACCCTGGTCCACGCGGATCGGGGCGCGTGAGTCCGGCGAAGGACGTCTCGCCGGCGCGCGACGACAAGCCGGACGCGGCCGGCGGCGCGGCGTCATCAGGGCCGCACGTCCTGATCAGCCTCGAAGGTCCGATAGGCACGCTCACCCTGAACCGGCCGGAGAGACTGAATGCCTTCTTCGGATCTATGAGGGACGAGATCGCCGAGGGCATGCAGGAACTGGCCGCCCGGGATGATATCCGCGTGGTGATCGTAACGGGCAACGGACGGGCGTTCTGCGCCGGCGCCGACGTACGGTATCTGTTCGACCTCGTGGAACGACAGGCGTGGGACGAGGCGAACCTGCTCGTGGAAGCGGGACGGCGCGTGGTGCGCACGGTGGCCGGCATGCCCAAACCGGTAATTGCCTGTCTCAACGGACCGGCAGCCGGCGGAGGCGCCAACCTGGCCCTGGCCTGCGACATCCGCATCGCATCGGAGCGCGCGTCCATCGGGCAGACGTTCAACCGGATCGGCCTGGCACCCGACTGGGGCGGCTCTTACTTCGTGCCTCGCCTGGTGGGGCCCGCCAGGGCCGCGGAGCTGTTCTTTCTCGCTGACATGATAGA
>JBDHHR010000081.1:0-6440 GCA_039589295.1 Gemmatimonadota bacterium
GACCCCGAGCTGCAGCCACTGCTGGACGATGCAAGCGCGCGGCTGGCTCGGCTGCGCCGGGCGCAGAGTCGCCTGCGCTGATGCGCTAGTCCGGAACGGGCGCTCAACGGCATACGGAAGTTTCGATAGCAGGAAGGGACGACTATCCAGTGACCTCTCGTTCCGCGTTGATCCGCCCCTTCCGCGTGACTCCGCGGCGGTCGTGTTCGCCCATACGAGCTGGCGTACACGTTCGATCGCATGGGGAGTCTCGATTCCGCCGTCGTGATGTATGAGCGGGCCGTAGCCACTCGCGACCTTGAGATGATCTATCAGGACTTCCGGTGGCTCCCCGTGGCATACCGGCGACTCGGTGAACTGTACGAGGAGCGCGGTGAACCGAACAAAGCCATCAACTACTACAACAAGTTCGTGGACCTCTGGAAGGACGGCGACCCTGAGCTGCAGCCGCAGGTCGAAGACGTGATACAGCGCCTTGCGCGCCTCGTGGGAGAGCCGCAGTGAGCGAGGAGCCTCGCGATCGCCTCACAGCCGCTCTCGCTGACCCCTACCGCATTGAGCGCCAGCTCGGCGTGGGCGGGATGGCGACCGTCTACCTCGCCGACGATCTCAAACACCACCGCAAGGCGGCGTTGAAAGTCCCCCGCCCCGAACTCGCCGCGGTCTTGGGCGCCGAGCGGTTCGTGCAGGAGCCCTCGCGGACTGTGGAAGGTCAGCCCTTCCGGCCTCGGTACCGGGCCCAACGGCTAGGATGTGCTTTGGCTAGGCATGTAGCAGCCCGAGCAGGAACGCGCCCAGGCCGAGTGGGTCAGCGCCCCCAGGATGAAGGCGAAGGCGAACCCGTAGCCGGAGGCCAGCAGGCACCACGAAACGAACGTGAGGAGCTGCGGTCCTGCCGCAGTCTGGGGGAGGAGCGCGCCAACGACGAGCATCGTGAGCGCGGTAGCGATCAGAACCGCGTGCGCGACCCGCCAGGCGCGGACTCTCTCCTCACTCCAGCCGCGGATGATCGCGAGCCAAAACGGAAAGCCGGTCAAGACGCCCAGAAACAGCACGATCCCACCGTGAACGAGGAGCAGCCGGGCGGGTCCGGAATCCATGGCTCAAAGCCCTCGTGTGGTCGTCAGCTCTAGGACCGCGCCGTACATCCCGAGCGTGATACGGGCCAGCGCCCCGAAGTCCATCTTCTCCATCGTATCCTCGCTCGTCACATGGAACGGAGAACGGAAGGCGCCCGTGTCCGTGATCTGGATAGCGCGATAGCCGTAATCCCAGAACGAGCCGTGGTCGGACCACGAGGCGCCTTCGACCCAGCGGGGCACGGCCCCCGCCTCGATCGGGAATGCGCTCCCCTTCTTGAAGCCCCGGGTCGTCTGGACCAGATACGAGCGCGTTCCGAGATCCGCGATGAACGCGAGGAAGTCGCCCCGGTCCGGATAGAAGTATCCGAACGGAAACGGGAGCCTCTGTGTGCCGGGCTCATGCCTGTAGACGCCGATCGCATCCATCGAGAGCATGACCCGAATGTCCTCGCCCTGCTCCCGCGAGTGCCGCGCGTATCGGAGACTCCCCATCCCCTCCGTCAACGAGTAGGGGGGTTCCTGGTTCGTGAACGCCACCAGGCGGAAGGTCCTGTCGAGCTCGGCGCCTCGGAGCCTGTCGGCCAGTTCGAGGAGCACCGCCATGCCGCTTCCGTTGTTGTTCGCGCCCGGCGAATCCGGGTGCGTGTCGTACTGTGCGCTCAAGATCACGATCTCGGAGGGCCTCGCGCGCCCTCGAATCTCGACTTCGATATTCACGTACTCCTTTCCCTCCCAGGAGTAGGAGTGGCGCTTCACCTCGTGTCCGCCGGATCTCCACCTGTCCGAGATCCAGTCGGCGGCCTGGTTCAGCACCCCGTAATGGGTCGGGTTGCGCGGACCGAGCGTCTCGGAGAGGTACGAGACGTCGGCCCGGAGCCTCGCTTCGATCTCGGCCAGCTCGCTACCCATGCGCGCCTCGAGAGGCTCCCCCTCCCATGAGGCCTCGGGGCCGAGCATGTACCAAAAGGAGAAGGCGAGGAAGAGGAGGAACCCGCCTGCAACGAGCAGGACGGCCCTCCGCCGGACTCTCATGGCACGTCCGGCACTCGTGCGGGCACGTCCGAGGCACCTGGCCCGGGACAGCCGAGCCGGGCGGGCGAGCGCCAGATCATCGTCTCGCTCACAGGGCGTCCAGCTCGTGCCGCATGGGGTACACCCGCTGCTTGGCGTGATGCCGCTGGAAGACCGAGAGCTTGAACAGCACGTACGACATCACGATCGAGCGGAAGAGCCGATGCCCGGCCGATCTGTTCGGCAGATGCGCCGACAGGAGCCTGGCCCAGCGCCTCACCAGCGCGGGCCACGAGTAGAACCGCTTGTTGATGTCCCAGAACGCGCGAAACACGTCTGTCCGGGACACGCCCTGCGGCTGGAAGACGAGGTGGTCACCCTCGTAATGGGAGAGATCGTGGTCGAAGATGCGGCCCTCGGCCTCGACCTTGGCGTGCAACGGCGTTCCGGGAATCGGAATGGCGATGGACAAGAGGATCGCGCTCGGGTCCACCCGCTCGAGGTTCTCCGGGAGGTGCCGGTAGTACTCGGGCGTATCCTCATCGAGCGCTAGGATGATTCCGGTGAACGTGAGGATCCCGCGCCGCTTCAACTTCATGAACAGCTCTTCGTACTCCTTCACTCGGTTGTGCAGCTTGTGAACGGCGCGCAGGCTCGGCTCGTTGAGCGACTCGAGGCCGACGAAGACCATTCCGGTGTTCGCCTCGCTCAGCAGGTCCACGAACTCGTCGTCGTGCAGGAAGTTGAAGCTGAACTGCGCACCGAGAGCCCAGAGCTTCAGCTCCCCGATCGCCCTCAGGAGCTCCTTCGCGTACTTGATGTCCCCGGCGAGGTTGTTGTCGAGCAGCATCGCCATCTTCCGTTTCCGGAGCGGTAGCCCCTCCGTCGCCGTCAGATCGCGGATCACGTCCTCGACCGGGCGGTGGCGGAACGGGGTGGGCTTGACGGTCAGCTGGCAGAAGCTGCAGTGGAAGGGGCACCCCCGGGTCGCCTCCGTGACGACGGGAACCGCGTACTGCGGCTCAACCAGGTCGTACCGCGGCGGCGGGATCCCCTCCAGCGACGGCGCGAAGGAAGCCTCGTACACCTCCTGAAGGCGTCCCTCGACCATGTCCTCCACCACTCCCGGCCAAACGGTCTCGGCTTCGCCCACCACCGTTGCGTCGAAATGGGGGATGACCGCCTCGGGGAAGGTCGATGGGTACCTGCCGCCGGCGACCACGGTCTTGCCCCGCTCCCGAAAGCGGCGCGCGACCTCACGGGCGTGCGGCGCGCAGAAGTCCATGAAGCTGAGCGCGATGAAGTCGGCATCCGTCTCGTAATCGATCGGGCGGATCATCTCGTGCACGACCTCGACATCGACGATGTCCGGCGTCTCGGCGGCGAGAAGGATGCCCGAGAGCGGGGGCGCGGGGGAGCGCGCGTAGTACGCCTGCCTATCCCCCAGGTTCTGGAAGAGGACGATGATTTGAAGCTTCGGCTTACGCATGACCTTCCGGCCTTTCTGCTCCAACGGGCAGCGTCCAGAACAGGTTCTTGAAGAGCTTCGTTTTGAGGCGACGGGGCAGCATGGCCGCCACCGCCAACTCTACAGGAGTGGCGCGGTCGGCATAACCCCAGGTCTTGTTCCGCTCGATCATCCTGACGACCCGACCCGCGACCCTCTCGGGCGTGTTGATCGCCCACCGCGGGATCCTCCGCATGTCCATTCCCGCAGCGGAGAAGAACTGGGTCTGCGTGAACCCGGGATGGATGCACAGCACGTGTATGCCCGTTCCGTCCAGCTCGCACGCCAGGGTCTGGCTCAAGCTCGACAGGTATGCCTTGCACGCACCGTACGTGGCGAGGCCGGGGTACGGGATCCGGGCGCTGGCGGAGCTGATGTTCACGATCGCCGCCTCGGGGCGGCTGCGCAGGAGGGGCAAGAGGTCGTGGATGAGCCGGGTCGGCGCGTGCGCGTCGAGGACAAAGACGCGTTCGACATCGCGCCATTCCGACGAGGCGAAGTGTCCGAAGTGGCCGCAGCCTGCATTGTTCACGAGGATGTCCGGCGTCCTGTCATGGCGGCGGACCCACTCGACGAGCGACTCTCTCTCCTGCTCGTCGACCAGATCCGCGGCGATCCAGGACGCGGAGGCCCCCCGGCTCGCGAGCTCCGTCGCCAGGGCGTGGAGCTCTTCTTCGCCCAACGCGGTCAGGAGCAACGCGCATCCCGACTCCGCCAGGGCCGAAGCCAGTGCCCGGCCGATGCCCTGCGACGCCCCGGTGATCAGTGCCGTCTTGCCCGGGAGCTTCATGAGAGCCTCGGTTGACCAAGGGTCGGCGCGACCCGTTCCGAGCGGTCCCGCCGCTCGTTACATCGCCGTTGCGCTCGAGGGACGTGACGCCTGATCGGTCCTGAAATCGCTGGCGATTCGCTCAAAACTCCTTACGAACCGACACTCCCACTTGCGGCTCAAACCGAACAGATCTCTTGTCTCGACCCAATTGCTGTAACAGCAGCCGCCCATGCACATGTCGGATTGTGGACAGCCTCGTGCTTCCCGGCGAAACCGCTCGACGACGTATCTGCCCTTCAGCAGCGAAGGGAGCAGGACCTTGATGGCAACCTTGCGGTTCAGCGCGATCTCGTGGGCGAGGAACACCGCCCCCATCCCGCCGCGTCCGAGGGATCCGAGGATTCTCGTACTCACCGACTGTGGCGCTTCGGAGATCACCGAGCAGATCGAGTTCGACAGCCGATGGAATCGCCGTCCCGCATCTGAGGCAGATGCGATCACCCGCGACGATTTCTTTCCCGCACCCCGGGCATACGATCACCGTCGGGGTATCACCCGACGCCGCATGGCGCTTCCGGGCGATCATCAGGCTGTTTAGGGAGCAGTCCGCGCGGCGCAGAATGCTCCGCGCCGACTCACCGCACAGTGGGTTCTCGGATGAAGTCTGCAGCGCGTGGATGCGCCTAGACACTCGGAAGGCCGTAGGAGGGTTTTCGGGCTCCCGAGCGGCTGCCTGCACACTGGGGACCTACCTGCTTCATAATGAGACCTGTGCTGGCAGCCCAGTTGCCTCGGAGTCGGAGGGGCGTCGTATTGGAACGGCGTCGGACCGGCAGCGGGGTGTGAGCCCAGCCAGCTAAGAGAAGGTCACGCCTCTTGCGCTGCAGATAACGTGTTCCACGGTCGCAGGGTTGTCAACGAGCTTGCGCCGGTTCTAGAGACCTTCGGCAAGGTGGACCGTGGCCATCCGCCACGCCCCAGGCACCGGTCGAGTCATTATCGGTTGGCTAGCGGAGCACTATTTACCCGCCACCCCTCCCGCCGCAACAGGAACATGGATGCGCAGGTACCCGAACCGCGGCCGCGCCATCGCGAGCTCCCGAATGCGCAGGCGCAATGCGCCCAGGTCGCGCGCCGTGCTCCGTCGATACCACGTCGATCGCGCAAGACCTGCGAGCCGACACGCGCGGGCGGTCGACATCTGGAACGTGTCCCGGATCCAGCGGGCCCGCTCTCGGCGGCGTGTCGGCGTCAGCAGTTTTTTCGAATCGTCTCCGTCAGAATGTGCTTGTCGAGCGTGAGGTCCGCGACCAGGCGCTTCAGGCGCGCATTCTCCTCCTCGAGCTGGCGCAGCCGGCGCAGCTCACTTACCCCCAACTGACCGTACTTCTTCTTCCACACGTAGAACGTCGCCTCGCTGACCCCAAGCTGGCGGCACACCTCCCGAACCGGCGTCCCGCCCTCCGCCTGGCGCAGGGTGTACGTCACCTGCTCCTCCGAAAACCGCGACCGCTTCATCGTCCAACCTCCTCCGTGATGCCGGACTCGGACGCGAAGTTACTCTACTTTTGACCTGCTAGCGATTTCGGGGAGAACGTCATTTCCTCGGACCCCCCGAGTCCTGGACGGACGGGACACAGACCCTCGGTGCCAACGTGGCTAACCGGATCTCGCTTGCCACGTTCCTACCGTGATAGCCCGTGGGGACGCGCGAATCCGTCCCACCTGTGTTGTGCATCTGCAGGCTTGCACAGAAGGGGCCTTATCGCTGTTTGACGCCGCTCTGCTTGACGTCGCCTTGACGTCGCCTGTCGAGGTTGGAGGCGACTCAAGCAGGAAGCGTTCGATGCCGCCCCTGAATACCTGCCGCACGGGCTTGGCGCAAGCGATTCTGCGCTCCGTCGTGCACGTGGCCACGAGCCTGAGCGTGCTCTGTGCGCTCACGCAGTCCGCGGCCGCGCAGACCGATCCACGATTGGCCAAGGGAGCTCGGGTGCGGGTTGTGATTCCGGCCGTTGAGGGCCAGCCCCAACGGCACGTGACTGGGACCCTTGTCCGGCTGACAGGT
>JBDHHR010000082.1:0-5772 GCA_039589295.1 Gemmatimonadota bacterium
GCGCACTGGCCAAGGACTGATGAAACGCTGCCTAGCCCTCTCTTTCCTGCTTGCAGCGACCGTTGCCTGCCGTGATGGCGGAATCACAGGGCCTACGATTCCCGACATCACCGGCGAATGGGTTGGTTCTTGGACGCTCGTCGCGCAAGGGAGTGGAATCCCGTCTCAGGTTACCGTGAATTGCTCGGGGAGCCTACAAATCACCACGCAGAGGGGCAGAGTATTCTCGGGTACTGCACTGCTTGGTGGCGAGTCTTGTTCGTTTCCGCCTCTTCCGTTTGACGGCGAGGCTGAGGTTGACGGGAGTTTCATCTTCACCCTCAACCTGCTCGCAAGCTGCACCCTCACCGCCGGAAGCGCAGATTTTCTCGGTTCCGTCGAGGGGGACAGCCTCGTCGCGACAAACAGTCTTTCCGCTGAGTGCGAAAGCGGCAATCTGTCGCTGACTACCAGCTTTTCTGGCGATCGCGTTCCCTAGCTGCACGTTCATCATCCTCCTCCGCGGCTGAGATTTGGAGGCCTGGGATCCAGCGCAGAAGCGGGAACAATCCCGTCGCCCTCTTGTTTTCCGGGCACGTCGCTTGCTGTCGTCGGGTGGTCCGGGTGGCTTCACCCCGCCGCCCCGCGACGGCAGATTCGCTGACGCCCCCGGACAGGAACCGGGGCGAAGGCGCAAGAGAGGAATAGACCGATGAAGCCGGGCTCCTTGAAAGTACTCGCGGTCATCGCCATCGCCGCGCTGGCGGTGTGGGGCTTGCTCCAGCGATCGCCGAGCTATGGAGGAAATGCCGCCGCGGCCGACGTCCTGGCCGTGGTCGGCGGAGTCGAGCTGACGCGCAAGGACGTGGAAGCTCAGAATCCGGACCAGTTCCAGCAGGCACGCCGCCAGCTACACCAACTCACGGAACAGACTCTCGACCAGGCCATCCGGCGCCAGCTCCTCGAGCTCGAGGCCGAAGAGAGAAGGATCTCCGTGCAGGAGCTGTTGGCGGCCGAAGTGGACGCGCGGGTGCCCGAGCCGAGCGAGGCGCAAGTGGACTCCGTGTACCAGGCGTATCGGGATCAGCTCGACCTGCCCATCGACAGCGTGGCCGGGCGCATCCGCGACTTCCTGAGGAGCCAGAGCCGCCAGGATTACCACGATTCTTTCCTCGCAGTCCTCACAGGCCAGTATGGCGTCGAGAACCGTCTGGAGATGCCGCGCACGGACGTCGCCTCCGCCGGCTTCCCCTCCCGGGGCCCCGACGACGCCCCGGTCACGATAGTGGAGTTCGGCGACTTCGAGTGTCCGTTCTGCTACCGGGTGATCGCGGCGCTGGAGCAGGTGCTTGCGAACTACGGAGACCAGGTGCGCCTGGTCTACCGGCAGTTCCCGCTGAACAGCATTCACCGGCACGCTCAGAAGGCTGCCGAAGCCTCGCTGTGCGCTCGGGAACAGGGAAGATTCTGGGAGATGCACGACGCGATGTTCGCGGACCAGCGGGCGCTCGCGGTCGACGACCTGAAACAGACGGCGGTCCGGCTGGGCATGGATGGTGAGGCCTTCGGGGCCTGCCTCGACGACGGCAGGCACGTCGACGAGATAGCCGACGATTTCGAGGCCGGCCGCCGCGCGGGAATCACCGGGACGCCCGCCCTGTTCATCAACGGTCGATTTCTGTCGGGCGCCCAGCCCTACGACGTGATCGCGAGGGTGATCGACGATGAGCTGAGGCGAATAGAGGGACGGCAGTAAGGGAGGCGGGAGCCGATCATCCGGTTTCGGTCTTGATCCTATCGGCCGCTTGCTCGAAGAACGAGCTGATCTGCTGACCCATCGCGGTCACCGCGACGATTACAACCAGGACGACGAGCGCGATAAGGAGTGCATATTCTGCCAGATCCTGACCGGCTTCATCCTCCCAGAATGTGCTCATGAACTCTTGCATACTATCCTCACAGCAGATTGGACTTGTCGTGAGAATGGTCACGGCGGACGCAAGCTGGCAAGAGCCGTGCCGCGTTCGAACGGAGGATCAGGCGCAATTCGCAGCCCGTTTCGGCCTCCGACCCCTCAATCGTGGCGCCGCAGCGCTCAGGTCACGGAAAGGCGAAGCCCGTTCCCACACTGAGAACCCAGCGGTTGCCGACGACGTCCTCGCCGAAGCGATAACCGAGGTCGAAGCGGCCGGTATTCGCCACGGAGCCCAGCCTCCGTCCCGTTCTGAGTCCGATTCCGACATTGCCTCCCCGCCTCGCATCCTGGTCAGTGTACCAGGCCCCGCCGTAATCGATGAACGCTGCCAGGCCCAGTCCCAGCACATCGAAGATGCCATTGAGCGCATACCATCTGTGCTCTGCGGTTCCCCATACCATGTGCGTCCCCACAAAAGAGTGCGGTTCGAAGCTGCGAGGCGGGACGCTGAAGCCGAGGTCGAACTCTCCTCCGGGCGGCGGGTTCTCGATGATGCCGGCCTGCAGATGCACAATCGTGGCATGTCTGGCCGCCGGCTTCTGGGCGGCGGTGACCCGCACCACCACCCTCCCGGAGTCGAGGCCGGCGCCATTGAACAGACCGCTCGCACCCACAGAACCGTGAACGAATCCGCGGCCTACCGGGGCGCCGGCCGCAAGGACGACGCCCGGTCCGACCCCGGTGCTCTCGTATCCGAAACCCGCCGGCGCGAAGTTGAACCGGACCGTCACCCGGGGGCTCAGATCGATGTCCTCCTCGGCGAACCCGTTCAGGTAGCGGAAGATCTGGAACCGCGCCCTCCTGTACTCGCCGAACACTCCCACGAAGGCCTTGACCGTATCGGGGATGATCTGCGCCGTGTCCCGCAGGAGCATGTACTCCTCGTCCCGCACCTCGGCCAGGACTCCGATCCGCAGATATGCGGCCGGCGAAGCCATCGTGGCGATTGCACCCGTTAGCCGGTTCACGAGTGCCCGGCGCCAGTAGAACGTGGTGTCGGGGTTCGCCGCGTCCGGGATGCGATACCGAAGGATCCGGCGAGCGGCTGCTTCGCCCCGATACACCGCGTACCGCCGGTCGTCGAACGACTTCCACGTGTCACCACCCCACCAACTTCCGGACTTCCCGTCGGACAGCCCGAAATAGAAGCCGCCGGCGTCGATCTGCGAGGTTATGAAGCGGTTGATCTGCCCCTGAAGCTCCAGGCCGTCGCGGTCCACCTCCTTACGGTACGCCGCGTGGACCAGATTGCCGGTTCCCAGGAGGTTGGTCTCCCGGACACCGAACTTGCCTGTCCAGGTTCCATCTGTCGCGCCGGAAAAGTGGAGAATAGCCCTCGTGCTCCACGCGTCGCGCGTGTTCACCCGGGCCACCAACCGACCGTCGAGGCGTACGGTGTCGACCGACACCTCGCGAAAGAGGCGGAGCGCGCGGAGGTTCCGCTCGGTCTCCTCGGAGCGGGCGGAGTCGTAGGGCTCACCCTGCTCGAACAGGAGTTCCCGCTCCACCACGTGCTCGCGGGTGGAAACACGCACGGAGTTCATGAGCCGGAAGACGAAACTCCGTGCCGCTTCCTGCTCCGTAAACACGTTGTGGACGACTATGGCGACGGAGTCTATGACGGGGGTCGGGGCGACCGGCTCCTGCGCGGCCGTCCCGGCCGGAATGGCTAGCCCCAGCAGCACGGCGGCCGGCCAGGCACGCGTGTGCAGCATGTCCAGTGAACCGGTCACGTCGGAAACTCTTCCTGTGAACCGCGTCTTTCCCGCGAGCCCCGAAGCGTCGGCAGCCGTCCGGCGGGCGGGGATGGGAGACGCGTTCCTAGACGGCTGACAGCCTTGAAGATAACGGTTGGTGCGACGACGTCCACGCGCTTTTGCCGCTGGGCGTCTCGCTCTCGTCCTACCGGAGGTTATGTCATGTGGCTCGGGTCAGCGGTGTAGCCGAGGACGACGAGCGGCCACTGCCGGTCGCCCTTCATTCCACTATCTGGACCGCCCGCACAAGTGGACCTCCGGACGGCCCGCCGCCGAGGATTCCCCGCACCGCCGTGATGCGCGCGTAGGTGCTCCTCTGTCCCAGCGGCAACCCGGATGGACCCGGGACGACGAACAGTCCGATGAAACCGGATATCTGGAAGTTGGCTTCGGGTCCCTGCTTGCTGTACGTCTCCGGGTTGAAGATCGGAACGGCCCGCAGGCGCGGGCTCACCGGGTATCTGGAGTCCTTCACGCAGTCACACCGGGAGTCCCAGTACGCATCCGGGTCCCGGGCTATCAACTCGTCGAACGCCTTCTGGATCGACTGGACATTGCCATTCTTGTCAGTTGCCCAATCGTTCCTGGACCATCTCACTTCAGGGTCCGGACACGTGAGGACCTGCTCTCTGAGCACCTTGGCCCCGCCACCTCCGGTGGGATACCACAGGAACCACCAGCCCGGCTCGAAGCGGTTGCTGTCGGTGCAGAGTTCTCCGTCGCAGGTGCCTCCGCCCTTCTTCCCGCCCCCGTTGTCCGTGCCCCCGGCCGCCCCCTGCGACGGCTTCAGGGTAATCAGCGAGCCGATGTCATCCGGCCCGTAGGTGTAGGTAGCATTGCGGAACTCGTCGCCGTCGTCCGGATCCCAGGTATCACTGGGGCCGGCCCGCTTGCCCGTGCTCGCCTCGTACCAGCGGTCCGCGACGGCCACCGGCAGCAGGCAGTTTACCTCGCCGCCGGGCACGACCCTGGCAGCTGCCACGGCCCCGATGTCGGCGGCGTCCACCCCGAAGATCCGGGCGAAGAACGTACCGATCGGAGTGCCGCGCTTCTCCGTGCGGTGCACCCGGACGCGGACCTTCCATTCGTCGAGCAGCACATCCACGTCCTCCGGCCGCACGACTGTCGCGGCGCCGCGTATGTCGTTGCGGCCCCCGTAGTCGATGGCCACGCTGCGCGCGTTGTCTTCGTCCGAGGGGGTGTAGATGAGGGTGGAGGCTCCGGCGTGAGCCGCCATGTCGGCGACCCTCTGGGCCTCCGTGCGCGCCGTTACCAGCAGACCGACGTCGATGGCAAGCGCAGCGGCCGATAGGAGCGCCACCATGCTCGCGGCCACTACCACCAGCGTCGCTCCCCGGATGTCGTCCGGAACCTCCCACTGACGTGCAGACATCTCTACCTCCCGGGCACGGCGCACTTGTATCGTGAGACTCCTGCGATCGCTATTCCATGAGCTGCTGCCTGCTGTCGAAGCCAGTGTCGCGTAGCGCGGAGGACGACCTCACGGTCGGCGGAGGGGAAACCTGTCTACGCTGCAGTCTATAGTAACTTAGCCTGTGGCCGCGACCAAGGTCTCATTGCCGGGCCGCCAGCCAGTCGAGAAACTGCGCTGACTCGTAGACTACCTTGATCACATCCGACCCCGTCTCGAGGACAACGGTCGCCACCGACCCCGTTCTCTCGTCCTCCCACTGGGTGACCCAACTCGCCTCGCCCGCACGCTGCGCGTCGCAGAAGCCCAGCGACGAGTCGCTGGCCAGCCTCTCCGCCGGCTTGATCAGCGGGTAGCTCAACATCACGTGATCCCTGAGCCGACGGTACACGGCCACACAATCGGCCTCGGGGTCGAGCCGCACTGTGTGCTGTCCCTTCACCATCCCCAGGGAGTCCAGCATCGCATACATGGCCACGGAGTTCTCGCCGGCCACGCTGTCCGCAAAGACAAGCACCGTGATGCCGGACTCCAGCACTTCGGAGCGCGGAGTCGGGCCAAGCGCCTGCTCCACCTCGGCATAGCTCGCTCCCCACGCCAGCCCATTGAAACCGGAGATGGTCTCCGAG
>JBDHHR010000083.1:0-5744 GCA_039589295.1 Gemmatimonadota bacterium
GCACCACAGGTGGGGCACGCTGGCGCGTGTCTGCTGACCTCTCCGCACACACCGCAGGGACGGACTATGATCTGAACTCCGGTCGCGGGGCACTGTCCCTAATCAGAGAATGCCTCCCGCAGCCGGAATCTTACGAACGCGCCTGCCGTGCGGCCCTGCCTGCCCGGCCTTAGATTCAAGTTGCGCCCCGCCATCTCTGTTTCTGGAGACAGTGTGTCCCACCGGACTCACAACGGGAGCCCTCCACACGCGAGGGCAAACATGGGGTACCCTCTCGGTATCCTGCTCCTTCTGTTTGCCGTGACTCCCCTCATTTCACACACGGCACCCCAGGAGGGTCCAGAGAGCTTCGTCGCCGTCTACCTCAACGACGACTTGATCCTCGATGTGTCACACATGACTGCGGCTGAGGTGAGAGCGTCTAATGAACTGGCGATTAATGAACTGGCGATGGGCTCGGGTAGCCATTGGGTTGTGGTGGTTCTGACCCTGGAAGGGCGAGAGCGCCTCCGTGAGTCAACCGGGGCAAACGTCGGTGAGCGACTCTCCGCGGTAGTGGACGGCGAGACGGTCTACGAGCCGATTATCCTGAACGCCCTCGACCTGAAGCGGATTCCGCTGGTGGAGGATTTGGGATTGAAAGAGGCTGATGAACTCGCCCGGCGTATTAATGAGGCAATCGCACGCGACGGTTAGACATAGACCACGGCGCCCTGACGCCCGATCCTTAGTTAGCCGGCAGACGTTGGAAGGACACAAAGTGCCGTGCCCCGGGACGCGCTCCAGGATCGGGGGTGGCCGATTCGATGAGACGGGCAGCCTCGGCCCTCAGCCCCTCGGCCTCCTGCTCCAGCTCCCCCAGTAACAGCTGCCGGAATGGCTCACGGGAATAGCGATTCTCTACACTGATCCCGCCCGCCGCCGTGCGAGCAAAGCGAAAGCGCCCGGCGCAATTACCGGGCGCTGGAAGTAGCGGACAGCCGGCCTCCGACGGAAGCGAGGCTAGTCCGCACGGGGGGAGCGCGCCAGCCAACCGAACTGCTGTCCAATCCGACTGAGGTCCGATTCCAGGATTCGAACGGGCAGCAGCAGTGCACGGGGATCGGTTCTCGCGCCGTGGGGGAGTTGCTCCCAGCTCCCCGGAGCAAAGATGACGTATCGCCCGGGGCTGAGGCAGTTCAGGGCTTCAACTGGCTTGCGTGGGACTACGAGCTCCACTTCGCGCTCCAGATGTCGACCCAGATCGCGGGCGAGGGTATGACCATCCGGGTAGGAGACGTCGCACAGAATGAGAGACGAAACCTCCACGCCGGCCATCGCCCTTAAGAGGGCTTCGTAGTCGGTTCTCACGCGCACGAAGCCGACCTCCCCCACCCGTACCGCCGGCGACTCCAGGATTTCCTCCCGATGGAACGATGTTGAAATCACTGAACCGGCCGGGATGTCTGCCACCCTTGCCAGAGACCAGGCCCGCACGTCGACCACCCATTCTTCTCGCAACTGCGTCGCGAGGACTTCCGCTAGCACGAGGCTGCACTCCACCATCCAGACCTCCGGAGCGGCTCCAGAGTTACCCCGAACTAGCTCGGTCAGACGGGCCAAGACGTCGTGGGGTCCGACCCCATACTGCACGTCTCCTATCCGGAGAACGTTCCGTAGTAGACCGTCGATCCCGACCGCTGCACTGCCCCCCGCCTTCCAAGACCGTACCGTCGTACCGATCGTGGCTACCGTTTCAACCAAGCCCGACTCTTCCAACACCCCATAGGCACGACGTACGGTGTGCAGATTCACCCCCCATTCCTCCCCTGCCACTCGCAGCGCCGGCAGGCGGTCTCCAGGGAGCAGATCACCCGTGAAGATCCTAAACCGGACATCGTATACGATCTGCTCGTACAGCGGGACCTGCAGGTTTCGGTCCAGTTGCATGGCAATGACAGCTCCCCTAGATTAAGCACTATAACAATATATAACATCATCGGGAGTTGCAACCGTGAGTCAGAGAAGCGAGAGCGTCAGGATATGGCTTGTGAGCCTCGGGGCAGCGTCAGTCATGACGTTAATGCTCCCGGCGATCGCGGAACGGCCTGCTTTCGGACAGTCGACAGAGGCGCCGGGGGTCGCACTCAACCTCTGCCCGGCCGTCGAACTCATGAGCCTGGTGCACCTCCTCGCCGGTTCCAGGTTCGCGACCGATCTGGAGACTCCCTGGGTCACACGGGCACGGGAACACTTCGCACCTTGGGCCGATCACGCTGCGATACGTCGTGCCGGAGAGGTTCTGCGGTCAGGCGTGACAGTCGACGATCTGGCGCGGGCCTTGTGGCGGGCCGACATGCAGTCTGAGTCGCAACTCGCCGGATACTCGTGGCAGGACGATACGGATTCGAATTCCGACTCTATTCTCCGCTCATTCGTGGCCGACCTCGGTGATTTCGCATCGAGCTCGAGCTACCAGGAGTTTCTCAATGAGAACCGGGTGGCACGCCTCCGGATGCTCGGAGAGGAACGTGTCGCGCTGGCGCCAGGGTTGGAGAGAATCGGCAAGTACCTGGGCCAGGCCCCGCGTGCCACAATATGCCTGAATCCTTTCTTCACCACGGGAAGCTTGTCCTGGCAGGACGAAGCGCACAATGCAATGTCCGACCGGTCACCGCGGCCAGACGCACCGTCCCTAACGGTGGTCGTTCTCGGTCCGACCGCCACCGGAGCGGATATGCCTGGGTTCGGGCGAGGGGATCGACTGGACTCCGACCTCCTGACAACGCTCGTGCGTCCAACGGTTCAAGCTATCGTGGAAGCTTCGAGAGACAGTCTAGCCGGCTACGCGGAACTCTTCGAACCGGTAGCCTACCGGCTTGCAGAACAGCGACTCTCCACATGGACCGACGCTTGGCAGGAGCACGTCGTCCAAGCAATCGTGACACGTCTCCTTTCTACGAGTGGAAGGGAGGGTGAAGCAGGCGCAGAGCTCGAACGGCTCGTTCAAGCCGGTTTCCTCTACATCGATCCGCTTCTAGACCAACTACGGCTTTACGAGAAGGGGCGAGATCAATATCCAACCCTGGTTTCCTTCTACCCCGCGCTCCTAGGCGTTCTTGACCGAGAGATCCGGATCGCCCGATCAGTCGGGATCGATCCACGTATCGAACTGATGACCGGTATTCAAATGCTCGACGGTTCGTGGCTACTGAGTCGCTACGACTCGCCCTACCGGAAGGATCTCTGGACTTTCCTTCGCGATGCCGCCCGAGACCCCGCCGTCGAAACGTACCGGCAACTGGCCAGCCAGGGCTTTGCCTTCGACGTCGTCCCCCGCTTCTTCGCTCTCCTCACCCCGGCCGACCTCAGTCTATCAGCTCCGGTCCCCGGAGAACTCGCTCGGCGGGCAGGTGGGAAAGAGAAACTGCGAATACTCGCAAGTCAGCTCCCCTCTTTTGTGAACTCTATCGACTTCAACACCTTCCTGAAGACTCACAAGGGGACGTTCGCCGCCATCGAACTAAAGAACCGCCGAGCAGCGGCGGACGCGGCTGACATCTTATGGGCGTACCTCGGAGAGACCCCCAGTAGCTGGCGGATTACTCTTGGGCTGCTTCTCCACAACGGAGGATTCGCTACCGGCGAGGAGGCGCTCATCCCCCAGGCGTTCATCGGACCGGTCGGCGTAAGCGATGGACTCCCGGATTTTGGTGGCTTGGAACGCATCGGCCCCCTCATTTGGCACGAATTCTCTCACACTGTCGTGAACCCCCTAGCCGAGGTACACGAGGAGCGCGTCGCCGAGCTCGAGTTCGGGTTCGAGCCGATCCAGGGGGACATGGCCGAACAAGCCTACGGCGATTGGAAAACTACCCTCAACGAGCACGTGGTCCGGGCCATCGAGGTGTGCGTAACGGAGCGCGTGCTTGGAACGGCGGCGGCGGTGGCCTTGATCGACAGCTATGAAGGACTGGGTTTCCAATACCTCTCGGCTCTGGTGGAAGAGCTTCGCGAATACGAGTCGGATCGGGAGCAGTACCCCACGCTCAAGGATTTTTACCCCCGGCTGTTGGATCGGCTGGAGCAAGCGGCAAGCAGGCAGGTGGAGACCGCGTCATCCCCCCGAAGGCCACTTCAGCAAGCGTCTGCGAATGCATTATGTATGGACGATTCGCATGGGTAGTGGTTTGCGTGCTCGGCTCCCGCCGGGTTGGCCCGGTTTGTCAACGCATCGTTGGCTGATCGACGATCTGTACTACGGAGCGGCCACTGCCGGGCTACACCTGAACCCCAAGTCCGTTGGACAGCACACATACCTACAAGACGGAGGATGAAACATGACACCTTTGACATGGTTTCGCCCCGTAGCAGTCTGTATCGCCACGGTCGCCCTCTCGCTGATAACGGCGCCTGCATTAGTGGCACAGGCAAACGCCGAACTGCGCTGCCAAGTGGTGGATTTGCCAAACGCGCCCGCGGCGGCCGGGTCCGCGCAGGAGTCCGTGCACAGAATCTACGCCCTCCTTGATGCGTGGCGGGGTGCCCTTCGCGAAGCCGATATGGAGGCTGTGACCAACCTAGTTACTGAGGACGCCGAGTTCTGGTCGCAGGGGGCGGTGGCGCTCACGGGCCGAAGGGCCTTGGCTGATGCCTTTCGCCCGTTTCTCACAGGTTATGAACTCCTGCAAGATTTCGACTGCCACGAACTTATAGTACGGGGCGATTTAGCGTTCATGCGCGGGCTTGAGTGGAATCGGTTGGAGTCTCGTTCCGGGGGCGAAACTATTGAGGTTCAACAGCGAGCATTCTCAGTCATGCGCCGGGGTACAGAAGGCCGATGGCGGTTTGCACGAGGGATGACGAACGAGGCCCCGACCCAGTAGTAACACGAAAACTGTGCTGGCTGGCACTCGCATGCAGGAGACGGTGCGGCTGCCGATGACGTGGGTGGCATCGAAGGTCTCGTCCCCCGCCCGATCCGAGTGTCGCTGGACCATTGACAAAATTTTTTTTGCCATATAGCTTGAGGCATGGACGACTTCAAGATTCTGGAGCGCCAAGACCTGCAGGTGGTGTCTTCACTCTTCCGCCAGGAGCTCCTCGAAGCGCTCTCGACCCGAAGTTCCGCGGTGGAACTGGCCAGGCACTATGCAATGTCTCGTCAGCGTCTCGGCTACCACATGCGGGCACTTGAGCGGGCGGGACTGATCGAGGTGGTAGGAGAGCGCCCGGTTCGCGGTCTGACCGAGAAGTACTACCGAGCCCGGCCGATGGCGTGGGTGCTGTCGCCGGGAGAGCGGGGCCCGTCGGAGCGGTTGAAGGACCGGTATTCCTGGGCGACGCTCACTAATCTTGCGGCACGAACGCTCTGGGACCTGGTCAGCTTACGGCGCAAGGCAGACGCTGTCGGGAAGCGACTCGCCACGCTGGCGTTAGATGCCGAACTGCACTTCGAGGCGCCGGCTGAGCGTAAGGCGTTCACCGAGGAACTGCTCGATGCGGTCGAGCGTGTCGTGCGGAAACACGAAGGCCCACCGTCCGACACGAGCCGCGCGTTCCGCCTCGTGCTCGGCGCCTATCCAAAAACAGACGGGGAAGCGGTCCATGACCGACAGTCAACGCAGCATTGAGCGCGAGATCTTCATCTGCGCGGAGCCCGACCGGGTGTGGCGCGCGATCACCGAGGCTGAAGAGATCGTCAACTGGTTCGCCCTCGAGGCCGAGTCGGAACCGGACGTCGGCGGCTACATCGGCCTGTCGTG
>JBDHHR010000084.1:0-5535 GCA_039589295.1 Gemmatimonadota bacterium
GAGACGTTGACCTGGGAAGGCAGACCCCCTCGACTGAAGAGCGCGCTGGTGCGGGCCTGCCGGCGTCTTGTCCACGGCCGGGTCGGGTCCGCCCGACCCGTGCAGGCAGGCTGATAGGATGCCGGGGAAGGGTGGGAGGAGACTTTGCGGGTCGTGATCCTCGCGGTGGGCGCTGCTCGTGATGCCGCTCTGAAGGCTGCGATCCGGGAATACGAGACGCGGGCCTCGAGGTACTTCCCTCTACAGGTGATAGAGACGTCCGCCGCGACAGGGCGAGGAGGGCAGCCCGAGCACGCGCTGAGTCAGGAAGGAACTGAGCTGCTGCGTCGGATCCCAGAGGGTTTGGAGGTGGTGGCATTGACCAGGACGGGGCAGGGAATGACCTCTCGAGGCCTGGCCGAGATCCTGGGAGAGATGGCCACCTACGGCATGCCTGGAGCGGCCTTCCTGGTCGGGGGAGCCTACGGTCTGAGCGAAGAGGTCGTGGCCCGGGCCGATCGTCGATTCTCGCTTTCCCGGATGACGCTGCCTCACGAGCTGGCGCGCCTCATACTGGTTGAACAACTGTACCGTGCCGGCACTATTCTCCGGGGCGAGCCGTACCACAAGGGAGGATGACTCTGGATCGCGACCCCGAGGCGGTCACCCGGGAGTGGTTCCGTGACTGGTTCGGGGAGGACTACCTCGCCCTATATCCGCACAGAGACGCGAGGGAGGCCGCTTCCGCCGTTGAGCTCTTCCTGGCGACAGTGCCGCCGGAACCGGAAGCGCGGGTCATCGATCTCGCCTGTGGCGCCGGGCGTCACCTGCGAGCCCTCAGCCGCGCCAGTCTCCGGGCCGCTGGTCTCGACCTCTCGCTCGTTCTCCTCCGCCGTGCCCGGGAAAAGGGCTCCGTGCCACTCGTGTGCGGCGACATGCGGGCTCTACCGCTCGCCTCGGGATCTTTCGGAGGACTGACCAGCTTCTTCACCTCCTTCGGATACTTCGATACCCGGCAGGAAGACCGAACGGTACTCCGCGAAATGCGTCGGGTACTGTCGCCGAACGGGTCGTTCGTGCTGGACTTCCTGAACGCGGTCCGTGTGCGCCGTGATCTGGTGCGAGAAGACGAACGGACCATTGGCGGCACGCGGATAACCCAGACAAGATCCATCGAGGGGGGAGCCGTGGTGAAGCGGATTCTGATCGAGCCGGGGCGAGGTGGGCCCGCCCGCCAGTTCATCGAGCGGGTCCGGCTGTATGAGGGCGGCGAACTTGAGGTGCTTCTCAACTCGTCGGGTTTGCACGTCACCCATAGATTCGGCGATTACAATGGAGGCCGGCTCGAGGAACAGTCTCCTCGACTGATTCTGGCCGGCAGGGCCGTGTGACAGGCACAGACAACCGCTGGCGGGCACGAGAGGAACGAAACCTGGCTGAATTGACAGACCCTCGGGTCGAGAGAGAACGACTCGCTGCGCCGGGCAGCCTGGCTTCGGACTTCGTGGAAGGGCGTCCCCGGGCGACAGATCTGTTCCCGGACTCCGGCGGAGCCCGAGCAGGCCGGCCTGCGTCCGCCGGCCATGCGTCTCCGGTACGTGCCCGCCCGTTGACCGACGCACTCCGAGTGACCACGCCGGCCGCTGCGGATCGCATCCGGCGAATCCTGGAGGGCGAAGGCGTAATTGTTGCGACCGGGCAGCAGCCGGTCTTGTTCCTCGGTCCTTCATACGTTCTGTATAAGGCGCTCACAGCGGTAACCACGGCCCGCAAACTGGAGCAAGAGCTGGGCGTTCCAGTTCTGCCGGTCTTCTGGGTCGCCGCTGACGACCACGACTGGGCCGAAGTCGCCACGACTGCTCTTGTTGACCGTGCTGGCTCCGTGTCCCGCTTCTCCGTGGAACCACCCGCAGGATGGGGTGGACGCTCCGTTGGACCGGCCCCCTTGCCGGAGTCGGTCTCGGGAGTCGTCTCCGAGTTCACCACGCACCTCGGTACGTCGGAACATGCGGAGCACTACCTGAGTGCCATTCGAGAGGCCTATCAGCCGGGAACCTCCTTTTCGGAGGCGTTCGGGGCGGTACTTCGCCACGTTCTGGCCGAGTTCGATTTGGCAGTCATCGACTCAGCTTCCCCCGAGGTGCGTACTGCGGCTCGACCGCTCATCCAGCGCGTACTCGAGGAACGACAGGACGTGGAGCGCGCTTTCGCGGCGAGCACTGAGGCAGTGAGCCGAGCCGCTTACGTTCCGCAAATCAAGCACCTGCCGGAAGCGACACCGGTCTTCTTCGACACCGGACAGAGACGGGAGCGACTGTACGGCGCCGGCGGGCGACTGCGCCCGGGAAGGAGCGGCGTCGAGCGGAGCGTCGACGAGGTACTGGATCTCCTGGAACGGGAGCCGGAACGCTTCAGTCCCAACGCGGCGCTCCGGCCCGTCCTCGAGTCCTGGCTGCTACCGGTGGCGGCCACCGTACTGGGCCCGGGCGAGATTGGCTACTGGGCACAGCTAGGCGGCCTCTTCGCACGCCTTGGAGTCGACATGCCGAGTGTTGTGCCGCGAGGTTCCTGGAGAGTGGTGGAACCGCGAGTGCGCCGCGTGCTGGAGCGAACCGGTGCTGAGGCATGCGAGCTGGACGATGGCGGGGAGGGCGTTGTCGCCCGCCTGGTAACGGCAGGCCGCGGTGAGCGAATGCAGTCGGCGATGGGAAGGCTGAGGCGGGGGCTCGCCAGCGGCTTCGATGATCTCGACTCGGCCACCGCGGACGAGTTACCCGGAGTGCGATCCGCGGTGGGCAAGGCTCGAAGCCGCAGCGAGTCTACCTTACGCGCCCTTCAGAAGACCGTGGACGGCCGGATCCGGGAACGGGAACAGGATTTGGTCCGCCGAATACGAACCGCGGCGCAACACCTCTACCCAGGTGGTCTTTCACAGGAGCGGGTGGTCAGTCCTTTTCCGTTTCTGATACGTTACGGTCCGGCGTTAATGCGCGCGTTGCTGGCTGACGCCGGCGCCGCGCGCAGCGGCCAGACTGACAGCGTTGCTGGGGACTATCCGCAGAAGTAGGTTAGCCTCAGCCAGCGGGAAGAAGCTCTGCCGTGCGCGGAGTTCAGGTCCCAACAGGTGCAGGTGGGGTCTTGGTCTGGGCTTTCGTCATCATTCTGGTTCTCATGATTCCGATCCTGGCGATCGTCCTCGATTCTCAGGTGGGACAGGCCTTTGCCAACCGCATCGCCCGTGGAGAGTCGGGCGAGGATCAGAAGCAGCTCATCGCCCGGGTGAAGGAGCTCGAAGCGGAAGTGCGATACCTGAGCGAGTCGCTGGAAAGCGTTCGCGAGGAGGCGGAGTTTGTGCGTTCCCTCATCGAGGGGTCTCCGGAGCAACTGCCACCACCCGAATCCGGTGACTGATCGGGAGAGAGAGGCCTTCAGCCGCTCCTGGCATACATCATCCCCGCTACAGTGAAGAGCAAGAGGACTCGACCCGCCGCGGCCGTCGGCTCCGGCATCCTGCTGAGCCGCGTCACCGGCCTCGCGCGGGACGTGGCGGTCGCCGCGTTCCTCGGAACCGCCCTCGCGGCCGACGCCTACTGGGCGGCCATCAAGATCCCCAACATCATTCGCAATCTTCTGGGCGAGGGGACTCTGTCCGCGGCGTTCGTACCTGTGTACAGCGACACGCTGGAGCGCGATGGAAAGGACTCGGTCCGGGCCCGGCGCCTGGCCGCCTCCGTCCTCGGCATAGTGCTGGCAACGGCGGCCCTGTTGAGCGCGCTCGGTGTACTCCTGGCTCCGTGGATCACCAGAGCAATCCTCGTAAGCGCCGGCGAAGAGACTCGGAGCCTCACGACGTCTCTGGTCCGCATCCTGTTTCCCATGTCGGGCGTCCTAATCATCGGGGCGTGGTTCCTGGGTGTGTTGAACAGCCACGGCAAGTTCTTCCTACCCTTTGCCGCTCCCGCACTGTGGAACCTGTCGCAGGTAGGAGGGCTTCTTCTGGCCGCTCGCCTCGGGGTCACTTCGCTGGCCCACGCCCTCGCCTGGTCCGCCCTGGCCGGGAGCCTGGTGCAGGTCGCGGTGCAGCTGCCGGCGGCCCGCCGAGCGGCGGGGACCCTTCGCCCCGCTGGCGGCTGGAGGGGGCGGGCGGTGCAGAGAATAACCCGAAACACGCTTCCGGTGATCTCGAGCCAAGGGATCTTTCAGATATCCACCCTGGTGGACATCGCGCTGGCCACCTTGGTCGGCACGAGCGCCATGGCCGCGCTCGGCTATTCCCAACGTCTCGTGTATCTGCCCATCAGCCTCTTCGGCATCTCGGTGGCGGCAGCCTCGCTCCCCCGCATGTCCAGGGAGGCGTCGGCGGTGGCCCTGAGGCCACAGTTGGTCAATGGGTTCTTCCAGATTCTCTTCTTCGTACTGCCCACCGCTGTTTACCTGCTGCTGTTCGGAGATGTCGTAGTCCGGGTGGTGTATGAGCGAGGCCAGTTCAGCGGCGGGAGCACCGAGCTAGTCGCCGCAGTGCTTGGAGCGTATGCCCTTGGCCTGGTGGCCGCTGCCTCGCTGAAGCTTTTCGCCAGCGGATTCCACGCTCTGCAGGACACTCGTACGCCGATGCGGATCGCGGCGGTGGCGGTGAGTCTCGGGATCGCCATGAGTGTCGCGCTCACACTGACTATGAAGGAGCGTGGCTACGGAGTTACCAGCGTCATAGGGCTGCCTCTCGGGGGAGCTGTGGGGGCGTGGCTCAACCTGAGCCTGCTGTGGGTTTTCCTCTCGCGGCGTGTCGGCCGTCTGTTCGACAGGCAGGCGCTCCGGGCTACCATACGCATCGGACTCGGAAGCGCTGCGGCGGCCGTCGGGGCAGCCCTGGTACGCTCGTACCTCACCGGGCGAGTTCCGGAACGGGGATTCGCCGGCGGAGTCGTGTACCTCATCGCCACTCTGGTGGCAGGAGCCGTGCCGTACCTGTTGATCGTGCGCAGGCCTCCCCTGGTGGTACCGGAAGGCAGCCACGATGTCCGGTAGAACGCTGCGGGAGCAGCTTCGAGGGTTGCCCACCCGGCCGGGCGTGTACCTGTTCCGCGACGGCGATGGCGAGATTCTTTACGTAGGCAAAGCCAAGTCCCTTCGTAGCCGCGTGCGCAGCTACTTCCCTGCGGGCACCGAGAGAGCGGGCAAGCTCCAGGAGCTCGTGCAACGGACAAAGTCCCTGGAAACCTTCGTGGTGGGATCAGAGGCCGAGGCGTTGCTCCTGGAAGCGAACCTCATAAAGGAACATGCCCCACGCTTCAACATACAGCTGCGGGACGACAAGACCTTCCCGTACGTGAAGGTCACCGTCCACGAGAGGCTGCCTCGCGTGTTGGTCACGCGCCGGCTCGAGCGCGACGGGGCGAGGTATTTTGGGCCGTTCACGGACGTTGGAAGGATGCGGCGTGCACTCCGCACGATCCGGCAGCTGTATACGGTGCGGAGCTGCCACTACGATCTGCCTGTCACCGCCCCGGAAAGGCCATGTCTCGATTACTTCATCAACCGCTGCAAGGCGCCCTGTGT
>JBDHHR010000085.1:0-6570 GCA_039589295.1 Gemmatimonadota bacterium
GCCGGTAGAGACCGTTCGGGCGCTTCGCCGGGTCGCTTCGGCCGAGCTGAGCCTCGATGCGAAACTGGACAAGTCCGACCGCGACAGCGCCTCCTTCGGAGACCGATTCTCGGGAACGCACGAGGCGGATATCGAGGTCGATGTCGAGTCGCAGGCACGTCGAGAGTTTCTCGAGAAGTTGTTCGACAAGTACCTTACCCAGCGCGAGCGGAAGATCCTGGTCCTGTACTACGGGCTGGACGACGGCGAGGAGATGACGCTGGAGCAGATCGGGTCGCTCCTTGGCGTCACCAGGGAGCGAATCCGCCAGATTCGTAACCGTGCCTTCGACAAGCTGCGCCAATCACGGCACGCGGAAGCCCTGGAGGGATTCTGGCGCGCTTCCGCCTGAGACGCACACACACACGCCGGCTCAGGCCCGGCTTAGTATCGGCAGCGGTTCTCTTTAAAACCTCGCTTACCCTTCACCGCACAGGTTCCCGCCGGGCGCTTTCGCCTGCTCGCACGGCGGCGGGTGGAAAGAGCCGAGCACAGGCGAGCCGCAGTATCTTCCGCCGCTCCCACAACGTCACCCTCCCACAACGTCACCTACACAGGACGACCGCCATGTCTGAGATCGAGAAGCGTCTACTTCGGCTCGCAGGAGACCTTCGGCAGCAACCAGCGGTCCCGTGACCTAGTTGGTTGAGGTGAGCTCTTCAAACTCGCCGGTTTCCTTGTTCTTCCGAACCTTGTCCCAGGCGAAACACTTACCGTTCATCGCAACATACACGCCGGCCGGCAGACTCTGCGCGAATGCCAGCGCACTACCCAGATTGAAGAGACCGTCGGAACTCCCAAACTTGTAGGGCACCATCGCCCCGGTGAGAACGATTGTCTTGTTGTTGATGGCTCGCCCAAGAACGCTCGCTGTCACCTCCATAGAATCTGTGCCATGGGTGATGACGATCCGCTCCCCTTCGCACTTCCGGCAGCTCTCCGCGAGCACTTCTCGCTCCACATCGGTCATTTGGAGACTGTCAACCATCATCAAGGTACGAATGTCTACCTTCTGTTTGCATCGACCCAGCTTGAGCATCTCCTGTACATGCGTCTCCCTGAAGACAAGCCTTCCTTCCAACTCGTCATACTCCTTGTCGAATGTCCCTCCGGTGACAAAGATCTGGACAGCCATAGCGGACTCCTTCGCTGCGTCTAGATCCTCGTAGGCTCCCATGAACCGACATTCCTCGCCAGCTGGGCCAGCCGCTGGTGGTCCCAAGCCCTTGAAGGGTCTCTCTCCTGTAGTGGGGTGCATAAGAGACATGACGAATAGACAAATCGGTGCACAATCTGAACGCCGTGATTCGTCTTGAAGAGCTGGAAGGTCAACAGGGCTAGCAACGGTTGATGCGCCTGCGGAACAGGCGAGCCTGAACTCACTGTGTTGCCTGAGGAAGCGCGATAACAGTTTCCCTGTGTGCCTATACTGAGCCCAGACATCTGAGGTTTCTTCTGGCGTGAATTGCTGCTCATATTCCCGGAACTTGTCCCTAAGCGATCCTACCGGCTTAGAGTACATTCCTAACTGCGTCTCGTTGCAGGCTTTGACTCTAACGCCGGACCGTGGATCATAGAGTATCACGCTGCTCTCCTCCAGACCCAGCAGGACGGTCACATGTCGGCTGTCCTCCAGCTTCTCAAGAAACAGCACACCACTCAGTCCAAGTTGGCAGGCGACGGAGTAGATATCTTCAAGAGAGAATGGACTGCACGCATCCCGGCCAGCGATGTTCCTTGCGCTTCGAATGAAAGCTTCCAGGGGGGAGGTAGTCATGGCAACGCGCTGGAGACCCTCGAATCTGAGTCGGCGTGACATCGGATCCCAAGTCCTTTCGCCTCTGCTCTCGCGACGGCTAACTCATAATCGACGACCGAACCCCTCGAACAAGAACGAGGAGGGCTCGACCTAATGTGCACAACGAGGAGTGGCGATCAGACCAACACCCGGCATTGGCGACGCCTCATGTCGGGACTGGTTATGTACGACGGGGCGCAGCCTAAAGATAGGTGGATAGCGGGATGATTAACAGGCACGGCCAGGCCCTGTCCCCCCCTACCCTCCGCGCCCCGAACTTCGACTCAGGAGTCGCGACCGCGACTAGTGCCGGATCTCGACACCTGATCGGCGCTCTGAGGCGCTCGACCAGACCACCCCCACCCCCTCGCCGGCCCCCGCCTGTTCCCAGCCGAGAGACGCCGCGAGAGAGCGTCACACGCCCGGTCTGAGGCAGGAGTTGGGGGGATGTTCGGTCGCTTTGGATGTGCTGCACGCATTTGGTGCCGACGTTGTAGCCCCACCCGTCGGGCGGTACATTTCTCGGCGCGCCCCACCGTCTCCATCCCTGGAGAGCAAGCCGATGCTGAGAGTCTTCTGGCGTGTGATCCGTCGCTTCTGGAGGAAGGCCGCCTCACTGGGCCCTTGGTGAACCCGGCCGCAGCCGCCAAGGATGCCTTCCCCGTGGGTTTCCTTGCTGCCTTGAGCTGGCCGTCTGTTCCGGGTGGGCGTGGTCCAACCACAGAAGCGCCCACCGAAAGAGTAGTAACGTGGCGCACTCGTCGAAGTAATCGGGATGAGCACTTGGCGGGGGACTACTCGCATCGTCGTGGCGGTTGCCTTGCTGGCGCTCGTGTCGGCGGTTGCGACAACCGTGGAGGTGGCGACGGTTGCGGTTGCACGGGGCGAGGCACAGCGGGCGGCGGATGCTGCGGCCCTTGCGGGAGCGGGCTGGCTTTTAGTCGTTCCCAACGACGAGCAGGGAGCACGAGCCAAGGCGTTGGGTTTCGTGAAACTGAACCCGGTGCGCGGCCGCGTACCGGATGTGCAACCCGAGGATATCGTGGTGAACCTCGACTCGGGGAGCGTTCGCGTTCGGATTCACTTGACGGTACACGCCATCCCGCGTCCGCTGTCCTGGATTCTGGGTGTGGACAGGGTCGGTGTTTCTGCCGTGGCGGCGGCGGAGGCGCGGGCTCCCCGAGACGGGAGGCCGCCTAAGATGCTACGGCTTGTCGAGTAGAACGTCATACACCCGCTTCACGCCGGGCGCTTCCGTTTGGTGTTGATACGTCGGTGAAGCCCGCACCTACCTTCCGGCTATGAACGAGACAGCTGAGAAGGTGCGGGAGCTGTTGCTCCAGGCGCGCGGCTTGGAGCAGCAGGCGAAAGCCTGCCGGGAGTTCGGGTGCCCACGAGAGGTAGATAGCGGGGCGCTGCCATGAGGTATGCGGACACCATTCCGGGTCCGATCCGCGTCCGTTTCCGAGCTCTCGGAATCATCCTCCTGGGTGGGATCTGCGCACACCTTTCTGCATCGTGCAGTGCTCTAGCCGCCCAGAGCCCGGACGAGAGGGAACAAGGGACCTACTGGCCCAGCCTCGACGAGTTAGGTGATGCGGCCAGCACGGCCATGAAGGCCCCGGGGACCTGGGTCCCCGCTATCGGCGCGGCCGTCATAGGGCTGGGAGGGTGGGATGCGGCGGTGTCTGACTGGGCCAGAGAGAACACGCCAGTTTTCGGCACTCAGGAGCGTGCGGCGGAAACAAGTACTGACCTACGCACTGCTTCCCACATCGTCATGATTCTCTCGGCTGTACTGGTTAGTGCAACGGAGAAGCCATGGAGGGCACGGCTGGAGCGGCTGGCTTGGGAACACGCGGGAGCGATAGTGACAACGGGGATCACGGGCGGGGTGAAGGGGGCAACCGGGCGCCTGCGTCCGGACGGCTCAGATGACAGCAGTTTTCCGTCGGGGCATACCTCCCGGGCTTTCGCGTATGCAGCCGCGAGCGACCGGAACATCGATGCGATGGGCGCGGGACGAGCAGCGACGTGGACGCTTAGGGGCGGCACCTGGGTTCTAGCCGCCGGAACCGGCTGGGCAAGAGTGGAAGCCGGTGCGCATTTCCCGACCGACGTCCTGGTGGGGGCCGCTCTCGGGAACTTCGTGGCCACGTTCGTCTACGAGGCATTCCTCCGGAAGCAAGACCGGCTCAGGATTGCGGTCGAACCGGAGGGAGATGGCTTCGTCGTGCGTCTTCGGTGGCGATTCTGATGCCAGAGGGCACGACCGACTTCTCATGCGGGCGGGCGTGATCCAGAGTATCGGGCGGTATCGATCAGACGGCGAAGTCGCGGAGGCCGCCCTGCTGCCGAACGCCCGGTTCACGCCGACCGCTTTCACTTGCTCGCACGGCGCCTGCGCTGCCCCGATCCGTTCCCGTGCGCTCAGCTGCTAGCTCTCGAGGCTGGGGGGAGTCACTCCCACGCTTGATGTGCCAGCAACGCATCATAGTCCTATATTCTCTTCCGCTCCTCGCAAACCTGAACGAGACCCCGCCAGGAAGGCCCCGCCCTGGCTCCACTCATCAATTGTGAACCACACCGCCGCGCGGAGGACACCATGGACCTAGGTAAGAAGATCATCACCGGGTTGGTCATCGCTGGTGGAGGCGCAGCGATAGCAGCCATCAATGAGGCGGCCGGAGCGATTGGGGAAGTTAAGACCGGCACTTGGGTGGTGATTGGGCTCACTTGCGCCGTCGCTGCGGCAAAAGAGTGGAGGGAGTACAAATCGCAACGCACAGAGCTAGCTGGCGCGGTGCCATGGGCTGCCATCTGGCCATGGCTCGCAGCTATGGTGTTTGTGGCCATCATCGCCCTGCTGCTCGGGTAGGTACGGTCGGACCACTAAGCCCAGTGCCTGCGCGCGGTCCATGAGGCTGGACTAGTTCGCTCACGTCGCCCTCCACAGCAGCCAGCCGGGGGCGCTTGACCCGCGCTTGACACCCTTCCGGTAGTCTCGGGTAGAAACCAGATGCTTCCCCCTCGCCTTCCATTTGGCTGGAGGGTTCTAATGCCCATCAGCAGAAGGTACCTGCTCGTGATACTGTCGCTCCTGCTGGCTCCGGCGAATGCCTCGGCCCAGTTCCCGGCACCTGTACCAAGGCCCCAGGATACAGCCTCGGCGATTGCGCACCCCAGCCGGATACGCGGCGAGATCGGGTTCGGTGCAATCCGCGGGATCCCGACGGGAGAGTTCTCGGACTTCCTGGATCCAACCTGGGGTATCGGCGGTTATCTTTCCTTGTCCGGACTGGGAACTCCGTGGCTCGGGCTGCGGCTCGACATCGCGTACTTCGACTACGGAAGAGAAGAGCGGCGGCTGCCCTTCAGCGAGACGATCCCGTTCGTGGAGCTGGACGTTACGACTGTCAATAGAATGGTCTCGGGCTTCCTCGGGCCGCAGGTGACCGGACAACTCGGCCGCCTCCGGCCGTCGGTCCGCGTCGGCGCTGGGCTGTCGAACTTCAACACGACCACGACCCTCGAATCCCTCACGCCAGATGAAGCAATGGAGCCGGAGATCAGGGCGAGCACCGAGAATATGGACGAACTCACCTTCGCCTGGACAGCGGCCGGCGACCTGGCCGTGGAGTTGTGGAACGGTGGCTCGCTGTACCTCTCGGTGCAGTACATCCGCAACGGAACGGTTCGCTACCTGCTGGAGGGCGGTCTGATTTCCAACGGCGACGGCACGTACTCCATGAGCATCATCGAGAGCTCCGCGAACCTGTACGCAGTCCAGTTCGGCCTCAACATCTGGACCGGGCTAGGGGACTGAGCCTTCCGCGTCTCCTTACGGCTCTCAGGTGGTGGAGGCCGGGGGGATACGCATGTACTTTCCGCTTCCGGACCGACCCACGCCGGGCGCTTCCGCTTGCTCGCACGGCGGCGGGCGGGATGCTATCCTAGAGCCACTCCGAGGCGAGCGCGCCAGTACCCCCTCCTGACGTGACCCGCTGTCTGGCCGTACCTACGCTGCCGGAGGCTCATCATGCGCAAGCTCACACTTCCAATCCTCGTTGGCGCGGCCACAATGGTCCTGGTCTCAACCGGACATGCACAGGAGCCCGCACCGTCTTTTTCGGAGCGAATCGGAACGTTCGCGGCCTGATGATGGAGCTTGAGGAAGCGAAGGCAGCGGGAGACGAGGAGCGGGTCAAGGAACTGGAGGCTCTGTTTCCTGCCCTGCAGCATCGAATGCACCAGCAGGGGTTCAGCACGGCTTCCGTAAGGGAGGTCATGGAGAAGATCAGCGACGCGCTTCCTGTGATCGCCCAGGAAGCGGGCGTGTCAGTCATCGTCTCCAAGTGGGAGGTCACGTACAAGAGCCCGCCCGCCGAAGTCGTTGATCTGACGCCGCAGCTCGTCGCGCTGTTCGATCCGAGCGAGGAGACGCTGAAGATCGTCGAGGACATGAAGACGATAGACCCCGTTCCCATCGATCAGATGTTAGTGCAGGACATCGATGAGGAGCGGAAGCAGTCCATCGCGGAAGTGGTTCGCGCGGTCATCGATGAGCGTGGCGTGGATGCAGGAATCGAGCACTACCGGGAACTCAGGGAAGCGGCTCTGGAGGAATACAACTTCGCTGAGCGAGAGCTCAACCAGCTCGGATACCACTACTTGGGCAACGGTGAGACTGAAATCGCCATCGAGATCTTCAAGTTGAACGTCGAAATCTATCC
>JBDHHR010000086.1:0-6159 GCA_039589295.1 Gemmatimonadota bacterium
ACGCATCCGTTCGTGCATGGATCGTGGATGCTGGCCCACAACGGCACGGTGGGTGCCTTTGAGGCGATCCGCGGGCGTCTCCTGGAAACGATGGCACCGGCGCCGCGGGCCGCGATTCGGGGAGATACGGACAGCAAGCATCTCTTTCAGTTCCTGCTCTCGCTTCGGGAGCGGGAGGCCGGGGCGCCCCTGGTGGAAGTACTGGACCTGGGTCTCCAGCGGATCAGCGACTGGTCCGCGAGGAGGACCCGGACCCCGAGCTGGCTCTGAACGTACTGTGGACCGACGGCCGGGAGCTGGTCGGCTCCAGGCTCAACCGTTCCCTGTGGTATGTCGAGCGGGGATCCGTCCACCCGTGCGAGGTGTGCGGAGGCGAGCTTCACGTCGAGGGCGACCCGGGCAGCGCGTACCAGGCCGTTGTCGTCGCCTCCGAGCCCATCACGACCACGGAAGAGTGGTCGGAGGTTCCAGACGGCGCCTTGTTCACGGTTGGAAGAGAGGCTGGCCTCAAGGTCCACTCGTAGGGCGTCCAACGCCGGATCGAGACGTCAGCTTGCGCTCGTGGGCGCCCTAGGCGAGATAGGCGCCGACGGCATCCGGCGGTGCCTGGAGGAGGAAGAGCGGGATCGGGACCCTGAAGACCGAATGGTCCTCGCGTCGGAAATGGTAGAACCCCTCCATGTGTCCGGTCAGGCCGTGGAGCACACAGAAACTTTGATACTCGTGCACCTGACCCGGGTCTAGCCAGGGCATCTCGCCGACCACCCCCTCACCCTCCACCTCGTGATCGCCCGCAACCGGGTCGTGGATCTTCCAGTGCCGCCAGAAGAGCTGGGCTGTCTCGTCCCCGACATTCTCGATCCGGACAAAGTAGACGAACACCGGCGGATCGCTTCGGGAGGGCGATCGCCTTGTGTTCACGCAGCCCCTCGGGCAACGCACCGTCGTCGGTCCGCCCGATCCGTTCGGGAAGGTTGTTGGTAGTGCGGTGACTCAGACATCAGGCATCCTGGGCCTATCCGCGGCGAGCTACGAGAGTGCGATCGTGTCCTCGATAGAGAAGCTCAGGTCGAGATCGTCGATCGCTAGAGTGACCGACGCCCGAAGCGCTTCGTCGCCTGACAGATCACCAGACTCGATCTGAGATCGAACGGCCTTCTCTACCTCTCGCTGTGCCGAGACTCCGAAACGTTTGAGTAGCTTTCGAATCTCCAGATTAAACACTTGTTCGTCGAGCATACTTTCACCCTCCGAGGCTGCGGCGGAGGCGCAACCGTCGATTGTGAACGCCAACCGTGTGTGCGCCGCTCGCAAGGTCCTCTCCACCTTCGCCGGGTCCTCGCCACGGGCGAAGATGAACCCGAGGTAGCTGCTGCCCTCCGGAGGCGGCACGAGCTTCCCGCCTACGGGCATGCGGATGATCACTTCCTCGACCCCCTCCACCTCCCGGGCCGCCTCGAGGCCGGAGACTTCAAGTAGAGTTCCCGCCATGGGGATCGGGATCATCATCACTCCTGCCGGCTCGGTGTGACGCTCAAGAAACCGATCCTCGACCCCGAACGCGCCCCGCAGGATCAACTCCTCCAGTGACATCCCCGCGCGGAAGCGGAAGATCCGCGAGCAGAGACCGCCGATCGATCGAGGTGCCATCTCCAGCATCCACACGCCGGCGCCATTGATCCGGAGCTCGGCATGGACCGGACCTTCCCTAAGACCGAGAAGCTCGGCAGTCGCAGCGGCACAGCTCAGGATGTCGGCCTGCACCGCCTGGGAGTGCCGCGACGGTGTGACGAAGAGCGTCTCCTCAAAGAACGGTCCCTCCAGCGGATCCGGTTTGTCGAGAATCGCCAGCGGGTACAGGCGGCCCTTCTTCAGGAAACCCTCGACGGCCACCTCGGCGCCCGGAATGTACTCCTCCACGAGGATCCGGCCGGAGGCTCCGGGCGCGGTCCAGGCTTCGTCTGCCGCGGAGACGATTCGTGCCACCCGGCGGAAGGCGTTCACGAATTCGTCCGGTGTATCCGCCCGGATCACCCCACGGCTGGCAGCGAGTGAGACCGGCTTGATCACGCACGGGTACGACACCCGCCCAGCCAGCTCTACCGGGTCCGCCTCGGAAGAGAGCGTGTGGAACTCGGGGCACAAGAGGTGGCTCGCCGCGAGCCGCGCACGGGTGATGTCCTTCCGTCGAGCGGCAACCACCGCCTCGGGCGCGTTGTGGAGAAGTTCGAGCGCCTCGGCGGCTACCGCGGCCAGCACAGCCCCGTCGTCTTCCGCCGCGACTATCGCGTCGAGCGGAAAGGACTGGTGGAACCCCAAGATGCGTTGCACGGACGTCGCCGTATCAGCGAAATCGACTTCCACGACGCTTTCCGGCGTCTTCGAAGCGAACGTCTGCTCGTAATCCGAGGCCACGGTGACGGCGACCCCGAGGCGATTGGCGGCCGCCAGGAAATCCTCGACCTTGTAGCTGGTGGAGGCGATCAAGAGGAGAATTCGCCCGCGGGGCGTTCTACCGGACCCGTTTCTGCAGGGGATCATTCTCACGGTTGTGTCGGCACGATCAACGAGGCGTTAACGCTTCGCATTCTCGGGGTTGAAGCACCACCCGTCCGGCGACTTCCCCGCTCCGCAGCGCGTCCAGTCCCTCGCTCCAGCGGTCGAGCGGCAGCCGCCGGTCGACGAGCGTGCGGACCTTACCCTCCGCCACCAGCCGCACGGCCTGTTCGAGTTCGGCCAGCGTGTTTCCGACGGATCCCATCACGATCGCCTCGCCGATCACGAGATCGATCGGGTGTACGTAGAAGCGGTCCTCAGAGTAACCGATGAATACCAGCTTGCCACGCTTGGCGAGCATCTGCGTAGCGGCTCCTGTCGACTCGGCGGTGGCGACCTGCTCGAAGACGATGTCCGCACCGCGCCCACCGGTCCATGCCCGTACGGCGGCCGCTACATCGTCTGTCTCGATCGCGTTGATCGTATGATGTGCGCCCAGCTCTTGAGCGAGCGCGAGCTTGCGCGGCGTTCTACCGATTCCGACCACCCGTGCACCGCGCAGTCGGGCCACCTGAACAAGCCCGTAGCCGACGGCGCCGACACCGTAAACCACCACCACGTCGTTCTCCCCTACCGCGGCCAGGTTGCAGGCGTGGATGGCGGTGGCCACTCCGCACCCGATCGGTGCCGCCTCCTCAAACGTCACTTCGTCGGGGAGGCACACCGCGTTGCGCGCCGGAACCGCAATGTACTCTGCATATCCGCCGTCGTGGAAGAAGCCATATTCGGCCTGGAGATCCACGCACAGGTTCTCGTCTCCCCGGCCGCACCACTCACACGCTCCGCAGCCTGCATAGTAGTAGACGAGGACTCGTTCTCCGACACGGCTGGCCGGAACATCCGTGCCGACGCGGTCGATCACTCCCGCGATCTCGTGTCCCATGGTGAGGGGGGAAACCCCCAGGTTCAGGAGTCCGGACTCGAAGTGAAGGTCGGTGTGACACATCCCGGCCGCCTCGATGCGCACCCGTACCTCGCCCATCCCCGGCTCCGGCACCGGCACTTTCTCGAGCCGGAACGGCATTCCAGGACCGTGGTACCGCACAGCTTTCATTGCCCGGCCCAGGCTCCTAACCGCCGACCCGGAACATCTCGACCTTCGGCCACAGAACGGTCTCGGAGGTGCGGATCTCAGAGTAGCGATCCTCCCTGGCCGTCCAGGTGGAACTGAGGAATGCGGAGATCTCCTCGTCAGACCGACCCTGGCGAAGCAGGCCGCGGAAGTCGTGGCCCGCCGAGGCGAACAGGCAGGTGTACAGCAAACCATCGGCTGCCAGACGGGCTCGCGTACAGTCGCCGCAGAATGGCTCGGTGACCGACGCGATCACTCCCAGCTCTCCCCCACCGTCCCTGTACCGGTACCGCCGCGCGACCTCTCCGCGGTAGTTCGGATCGACCGGCTCGAGCGGCGTGTCGGCATTGACCAGCTCGATGATCTCCGCGGCTGGAACGACGTCGTCCAGCCTCCAGCCGTTGGCGGTTCCGACGTCCATGTACTCGATGAAACGGAGGATGCAATCCGTACCGCGAAAATAGCGTGCCATGTCGAGCACGCTGTCGTCGTTCACCCCCCGCTTCACGACCATGTTGATCTTGATCGGAGAGAGGCCTGCCGTCCTCGCCGCATCAATACCCTCCAGCACCCGATCGACCGGAAAATCGACGTCGTTCAGCTCCTTGAAGACGGCATCGTCCATGGAGTCTAGACTCACGGTGACGCGCTTCAAGCCCGCGTCCCTGAGCGCTCGAGCCTTCTCGGCCAGAAGCGAGCCGTTCGTGGTGAGGGTCAGATCCTTCAGGCCATCGAGCCCTCCGATCATCTCGATCAGCTGTTCTACATCCCGGCGCAGCAGTGGCTCACCGCCGGTAATGCGGATCTTCTCGACACCGTGGTCGATGAAGATCCTGGCGAGGCGGGTGATCTCTTCGAACGTCAGCAGGGATTCCCGGGGAAGGAACCGGTAACCCCGTCCGAACACCTCCTTCGGCATGCAGTACGTGCAGCGGAAGTTGCAGCGGTCTGTGACCGAAATCCGGAGATCCCGGAGCCGCCGCAGTAGGGTGTCGCCGACGCTTTGAGGACCGACTCCACTCGCGGACCAAGGGAGCTGTCTGGCTTCGGCGCGGAGCCCGTCCCGGCTGCTGCCATCCATTACTTGGCGGCCGAGAAATAGGGATCGGTTCCCGCCGCGTGGTTGGTGACGTCGACGATATCCTCGACCTCGGGCACCGTCTCCATGAGGATACGCCGGATTCCCTGGGCCAGCGTGGCGGCGGCCATGCCGCAGCCCTGACACCCTCCCTGCATCTCCAGGTACACCACCCGGTCCCGGACGTCCACCAGGCTGACGCTGCCGCCGTGACTGGCGATGGCCGGGTTGATCTGGAGATCGATGGCCTGCCGCACCCTGTCGGCCAGCGGCCCCGCGGCCGGCTCGCCCCCGATGGGCCTGATGTTGGGATTCTCGACCTTGAAGCCCGAGCCCTGGATGTCATCGACCCAGTCCACGCGGGCTCCCTCAAGGAGCTCGGCGCTCTCCGGGTCGACCACCACCTCGAAGCCGCTCAGGTCCAGGATCCGGTCGCCGGTCTCCCGCTCCGACTGCTCGATGAGGGCCAGGTCGTAACAGGGCGCCAGCGGGCTCGAGTCCAGCAGGCGAATGCGCACGGCCAGGCTCCCGTCCTCTTCCTCCAGGAAGGCGAGCACGTGCTTCCTGGCCTCGTCCGTGAAGCTGATCACGATCTATCCAGTCCTTCCACTAATGCCTTCAACCGCCTGGTTGGATTGGACTGAAGTCCACGCAGATCTGCTGGGTTTCGTCGGCGCCGAGGCTCTCGCCCACAAGGCGGCACGAGTACCGAGGTCGTTCCACAGCACACTCCTCCGTCTCCAGGTGGCGGCAGGAGGGACACATGCCGAACGGGCGCCTGCCGCGTCGCTCCGCCAACTCGCCTAACACGCATGCCAGGCTCGAGACGAGGTCGGACCTCGCCCGAGCGGACAAGACACCTGCGGCCCGTTCCAGATCATCGAGCGGATCGTGGGCGAGAATCGCCAGCGCCTTGTCGGTCACGTCAAGGCGCGCACTCCGACCGTCCCGTTTTGAACGGCGTCTTGTGAGATAGTCCCTTCGAACCAGTCCCGTCACCGTCTGAGAGGCGGTCCCCCGAGTCGTCGAATGGAACTCGGCGAATGCGGACACGGTGCGTGAGAATCGGTTGGCACGCGCGAAGAACCGCAGCGCCGTCCACTGCGCGGGCGTCAGTCCGCTCCTGCCCCCAAAGCTGTAGGCGATCCGGCCGATCCGGCCGACAAGCTCGGCTACCTCACGCCTGCTTGCCTGTCGCTCGCTCATGGCACAATTGTATGGATTCCAAACTATCTTGACAAGGCGGACGTCCACACGATAGTTTGGAATCGATACTATTACGACCGGAGAGGACGCGCGAGAGATGCCGCACAACGAGACGGTGGAGGACCTCGGACTTGAGGAGTACAAGTACGACTTCATCACCGAGGACAAGCCTGTCTTCAAGGCCGAGAAGGGGCTCAGCGAGTCCATCGTGCGCCAGATCTCGGCGCACAAGGAAGAGCCGGAGTGG
>JBDHHR010000087.1:0-5398 GCA_039589295.1 Gemmatimonadota bacterium
ACCGTGATGCCGGACTCCAGCACTTCGGAGCGCGGAGTCGGGCCAAGCGCCTGCTCCACCTCGGCATAGCTCGCTCCCCACGCCAGCCCATTGAAACCGGAGATGGTCTCCGAGGCACTGGCCTGGCACGGGGCCGCCGCCGCCACGGTGAGCAGTGCACCGGCAACGGCCGCGGCCAGTGACGGCAGGTGGTTTGCTCTCATGATGTCGCGGCCTCCCGGACCCGTTGGAGATACGCGCGAGCGCGCTGACGACCGCTGCTCCTCAGTAAGACACGCGGGGTCGGAAATGTTCCTCAGGGCCTGCAAACACCGTGTTTCGAAGGTGCTGTGGAAGGTTGCGGAATCGCTCCCGCCCCTTAGATTAGACGCCCCGCGAAAGTGGGATTCGCGCCTGCCGGCACTTCTCTCAGCCCCCGCACTTCTGCGGGGGTAAGTGTTACAGGGAGCGCGCGCCCGACGGTTCCGCCACCGGTAGAGCCGTGGGAGCGGCCCGGTGGCGCGAGGTACCAAGCTCGGGTGGCGGAATTGGCAGACGCGCAGGATTCAGGATCCTGTGGGAGTAATAATCCCGTGGGGGTTCGACTCCCCCTCCGAGCATCGAGCAGGCTGAAGCCCAGGTGGCGGAATTGGCAGACGCGCCAGCTTGAGGGGCTGGTGCCCGTCAGGGCGTGGAGGTTCGAATCCTCTCCTGGGCATTTCCTCCGAGAGAGCGACGCGGCGGTGAGCGCGCGACTCCCGCTCGCAGCTGCGCTCCAGTGCGCCCGTAGCTCAACTGGACAGAGCACCTGACTACGGATCAGGAGGTTGCGAGTTCGAATCTTGCCGGGCGCATTGAGTAACCTATTGTAGAACATGTAGTTGCAAGATCCGCCTACAGCGCCCCTCCGGCGGGTGACCGAACTCTTCCCCGAACTTTCTCTTGGAGTCGCGCTTTGCCGATCAAGGCACCCTCGGCAAATTACCGAAACGCATTGGAATCGGTTGGACCTTAGCCGGTCAGGCTTGCTAGGTGTCCCAACCAAAAGGCTAGAACCGACCCTCCAGCTCAGAGTAAAGCCTCGAGAACGGTCGTGCCGACCTCCCAGCGTTCTCCCACCAGAGCCTGCGTCAGATCCAGTCCCTCGGTGGTCAGATTCTCTCCGAATTCTCCCTTACCCAGAGGGCGGTCCAGCTCGGTCTCCCACCAGCGATAGTCCTCTTTCGTATAGGTGTAGATGGCTTTGTCGGATCCCCCGTGTACCCGTCGGTCAGCCTGCTCGTCTCCCTCGAAGTTCACGCCTCGAGCGCGGACCCGACCGCTGACCGGCGATTTCCAGATCGCGCTTTCTCCTGAGCGACCATTGTACTCGAACTCCCGCCTGAGCCCCACGTTTACCGAGAGAATCTTCCCTCTTGCCAGAACGATGCTCACGGCTACCCCCTGACCTTCCGATCCAGGAACGATCGGATCAATTGGGCGATTTCAGCGCCTTCTTCTTCCAGCGCGAAGTGGCCCGTGTCCAGTAGGTGGAACTCCAGGTTCTCCAGATCGCGCTTGTAGGGATGGGCTCCCTCGGCGGGGAAGATGTAGTCGTTCTGCCCCCAGACGATGAGGGTCGGCGGCTGGTGCGCGCGGAAGTATTCCTGCCACTCAGGGTAGAGCGGCGGGTTGCTGCCGTAGCTGTAAAACAGCGCCAGTTGTATCTCGTTGTTGCCCGGGCGATCCAGAAGCGGCTGCACGTGATGCCAGGTGTCCGGGCTTATCCTCGACGAATCGCGCACCCCGTGCAGATACTGCCACCTGGTTACCTCGAACGTGAGGAAACCCCGCAGTGGCTCCGCGTTTTCCGGGGTTCGTTCCGCCCAGTACGCCCTGATCGGATCCCAGAACTCGCGCAGCCCTTCTTCGTAGGCGTTGCCGTTCTGGACGATAAGCGCCTCGACGCGCTCAGGGTACTTGGCCGCGAGCCGGTACCCCACCGGTGCCCCGTAATCCTGCAGGTAGATGCTGTACGACTCGAGGCCGAGCTGTTCGGTGAATGCCTCTACGATCTCCGCGAGCCGGTCGAAGGTGTAGTCGAACTCGTCTGCCGGTGGCATCGAGCTGTAGCCGAAGCCGGGGTAATCGGGCGCGATGAGATGATAGTCATCCGCGAGTGCGGGCATAAGGTTTCGGTACATGTGTGATGACGTCGGGAAGCCGTGCAGCAGGAGAAGTGTCGGATTGTCGCGTGAGCCGGCCTCGCGGTAGAAGATCTCGAGGCCATCGATCTCGGTGGTACGGTGGTACACCTTCGCGCCCGCCGTTGCCTGGGCGGCCGTCTGACTCCCCGCGGCCCCTGACTCGGCGTCCGCATCGGTGGCCGGAGCCTGGCACGCCGCAACCATGGCGGCCAGCCCGGCTGCAGCAAGAAGCTTGAGCCTATTCATTATGGATCTCCTTCCAGGTTAAGTACGCAGGCGCTCATCTTGTGGCTGCGCGTGCGTCGGTTCGCGGTCTGTGAGCGGCTCGTCCGAGCCTTCAGTTCAGACAGCTGGCACTCCCACGGCCTCCGTGATTGCCGCGACGGCCTCGGTTGTCGTCCAGACGGCGCTTGCCAGGAATCGGAAGTTGACCACCGCGGCCTCGTAGCCGTCGCCCTCTTCGAGTACGGCTGCCGCGGTCGCGTCCCGTACGACGGCCACTTCGAACCCCACTTCGAGCAGGTGCCTCAGGTGCGCCTCGACGCACAGGTTGGCCGACATACCCGCCAGGATCACCTTGTCGATGAGCTGCTTTCGAAGCTGCAGGACGAGGTCGTTGTTCTGAGGTCCGTAGACCTTGTGAGGACTGCACACCACGGTCTTGCCGTCCTCGATGTACGGCTTGTAGCTCTCGAGCCAGTCGGGGCCGGATCCCTCGAACCCCTCGAGACTCAGCGGGCCCTTCCGGTCGAACATGCTGATGTTGTGCATGAGAGCTTCGAGCGCCCCTTCGAACTTCCAAGTGTGGTCGTGGGGATAGTAGTAGTGGGGCGAGATGAAGACCGGCAGGTCGGTCTCCTTGGCCGCCTTCAGAAGCTGTTCGATGTTCTGGACGGTTCCGTTGGCGGTGACGTTCTCACCGACTACCCCCCAGGTCACGCCTTCGGGGCTGAGGAAATCGTTCTGCGGATCGGTGACGACAAGGGCGGTTCGCTCTAGATCGATCTGAAGCCCGGGACTTGGAAGTGCCATCGTTCTCTCCTTTACGCTCGTTCTCAGTCAATGCGGTCGGGACGTTGTCCAGTAAAGCACGGGATGTGCCAAGTGTCCGGTGGAAACATAACACCTTATGCGGTAGTCAGTTGGGTTAGATCGGCGACTTCCGCTTCACGCGACGAGATCTCGTTCTTCTGCGGGATGTCGTTGTGTTAACGACGAGATGTCGTTACACGTAGATGGCTGACCACGCACATGTTCTTCGGGAGGTCGAAGTAGATGACTCCGTCTTCCAGCCGCAACAGCGAGCCATACGTGCAGGCCATCCAGGCTCTGCTGCTCGAGATGCCGCAGCAGCGCTCAACACCAGCCCTTCTCCAGCTAGTCGTAGAGCGGGTGGCTGACCTCTCCGATGTTGCCTTGGCGCGCATCTGGTTGATCAAGCCTGGCGATATCTGTCCGGAGTGCTCGATGCGTGACGAGTGCCTGGACAAGACGGAATGCCTGCACCTGTCCGCGAGCGCGGGACAGCCGATTCACGACGTGGAGGCCGACTGGTCACGAATCGACGGAGCCTTCCGACGGTTCCCCATCGGAGTACGCAAAGTCGGGCGGGCTGCCGCCGTTCAGCAGGGGATCGTCGTGAAGGACATCCAGGAGGATTCAACTTGGATCGCAAGGCCTGACTGGGCGAGGCGGGAGGGAATCCACGGATTCGGCGCTCAGCCGCTCGTGTTCCGGGACGAGGTGCTCGGCGTCCTGGGCGTCTTCACTCGGGCGCCCGCCACTGAGCGGTGGGTCGCCTGGCTCAGAGTCGTCACCGATCACGCGGCCACCGCTATCGTCAACGCCCGCTCGTTCGAAGAAATAGAACGGCTCAGCGAGCAGCTCGAGCTCGAGAACACGTACTTGAAGGAGGAAGTTTCGGAAGCTCTCGCATTCGGTGCTATGGTGGGAGCCAGCGAAGCCCTACGTAAGAGCCAGCGTCAGATCGAGCTCGTCGCTCCCACCGAAGCCACAGTGCTGATCCAGGGTGAGTCGGGGACAGGCAAGGAGCTGGTGGCCAGAGAGATTCATCGCAGGAGCTCGCGGGCGACAAGGCCGCTGATCAAGGTTAACTGCGCCACCATTCCGAGAGAGCTGTACGAGAGTGAGTTCTTCGGACATGTGAAGGGGGCGTTCACGGGCGCCGTGAAGAGCAGAGCCGGCCGCTTCCAGGCCGCCGACGGCGGGACGCTGTTTCTGGATGAGGTAGGCGAGATCCCGTTGTCGCTGCAGACCAAACTTCTCCGTGTTCTGCAGGAGGGGGAGTACGAGCGGGTAGGAGACGAGCAGACCCGCAAGGTCGACGTGCGGATAGTCGCAGCAACAAACCGTGACCTCACCGAGGAGGTAAAGGAAGGCAACTTCCGCTCGGATCTCTACTACCGTCTCAATGTCTTCCCAATTGACGTGCCGCCGCTACGCGAGCGCCCGGAAGACATCCCGCCGCTCGCCAGCCGCTTCATTGGCGAGGTGTCACTGCGTCTCCGGATGGACGAGCCACGTCTCACCTGGGCAAACGTTCTGGCGCTTCAGCAGTACCGCTGGCCGGGCAACGTGCGTGAGCTGCGGAACGTAATCGAGCGAGCCATTATCACCTCCCAGGGCGGAAAGCTAAGCTTCCATCTTGAGGATCCCGTGGATCAAACGCGCGTTGAAGATGAAGGAAGTACGGCGGAGAACCAGCGAGAGATCCTGACCGATGGCGAGCTGAGGCATCGGGAGGAAGAAAACATGCTGACCGCACTCGAGAGATGCGGTTGGAAGATCCACGGTGCAGGCGGTGCGGCGGCCCTCCTCGAACTCAAGCCCACCACGCTCGCCTCCCGCATGAAGGCGATGGGCATCCAGCGACCGCACTAAAGCAATACACGCGCCCATACAGAACGAGAGCCGATGTTTGGGCGCAGGGATGGGATTGTAGATTAGGTAGTTGCAAGATCCGCCTACAGCGCGGAGGCGACTCCCCAGACTTCTCCCCGAACTCTGACTGCGCAACTTGGGGCCGAAACCGACCCTCTCACCCGCTCGACCAGACCACCCCCACCCTCCACCAGCACCCGCCTAGTCCCAAGCGTGAGACGAATCACTAGTTCGTCGCCTGGTTTGCATGCTGAGCCCCTGGAGGAGCTGATGCTCGACCCCGGTGGGCCGTGAACTTCGGACGGCCATCCCGGTAAGAGGAATCCGTGAGA
>JBDHHR010000088.1:0-5242 GCA_039589295.1 Gemmatimonadota bacterium
GCCGGTAGAGACCGTTCGGGCGCTTCGCCGGGTCGCTTCGGCCGAGCTGAGCCTCGATGCGAAACTGGACAAGTCCGACCGCGACAGCGCCTCCTTCGGAGACCGATTCTCGGGGGCGCACGAGGCGGATATCGAGGTCGATGTCGAGTCGCAAGCGAGACGTGAATTTCTCGAGAAGTTGTTCGACAAGTACCTTACCCAGCGCGAGCGGAAGATTCTGGTCCTGTACTACGGGCTGGACGACGGCGAGGAGATGACGCTTGAGCAGATCGGGTCGCTCCTTGGCGTCACCAGGGAGCGAATCCGCCAGATTCGTAACCGTGCCTTCGACAAGCTGCGGAACTCCCAGCACGGGGAGGTGCTTGAAGGGTTCTGGCGCGCTTCCGCCTGAGACGCACACATACACGCCGGCTCAGGCCCGGCTTAGTATCGGCAGCGGTTCTCTTCAAAACCTCGCTTACCCTTCACCGCACAGGTTCCCGCCGGGCGCTTTCGTTTCGTGCGGTTCTCGAACTGTCACGGTAGCTGTCACAAAACGAGGAGGAATGAGGCTCTCCTGGACGATGCAACAATGGAATGGGTACTGGAGCGAGTGGCCGTGAAGACATAGTCTATAAGGTCCGAGCGTCTCAGCATGCTGTTGCAAACGAGAGGAGGGAGCGATGCCGGACATCGTTCGCAAGGTCGACTACTACTACACGACTGTAGCTGACAAGCCCGGCGAGGGCGCGCGCCTGCTAGGTGTTTTCACGGAGGCGGGCGTGAATTTCCTCGCGGTTCACGTATTCCCCACCGGCGGCGAGGAGTCGCAGGTCGATTTGGTGCCGGAGTACCGGGAGGCGTTCCTGGCTGCGGCCAGGAAAGCCGACATCGGGCTGAGCGACGCCAAGACCGCTTTTCTCATCGACGGCGACGATCGAGTCGGTGCGACCGCCGAGACCCTGGGGAGGCTTGGGACGGGGGGCATCAACGTGACGGCGACGACCTCCATCGTCACAGGCGGCCGCTACGGCACGCTGCTGTGGGTCAAGCCTGCGGATGTGGAGAAGGCCGAGACGACCCTGGGGGCGAGGTAACACCGCGAAGGTAGGACCGACTGGCGAGCGAACTCACCTACCTTCCCGCTGCCGCGCCATTCAAGAGGCTACAGGTCGTCGAATAGCCTCGCCAGCGGTCGATCGGTGGTGAGTAGTAGACGCCGCGCTCGGCCGCCCGGCGCCGGTTCACGCCGGCCGCTTTCGTTTGCTCGCACGGCGGCGGGCGGAGAACACGGGCGGGGACTAGGTAGTGCTCTTGGCCGGATCCACTTCTTGAGCGAGGAGGTGTACTGTGAAGCGACTTAGCCCTGTGCTACTGGCATTCGTGGGGAGCCTTATCGTCCCGAGTGTGGGCGCGGCTCAAGATGCGGATGAGATCAAGGCCGCGACGCTGGAGCATTTCGCCGTTCTCAACGCTGGCGATGCGGCTGCCCACATTCAGCAGCACCTTCCCGACGCCAGCAGCTTTCCGGTCGAGATGGGTCTGCTGGAGGTGTCCGAATCGCGTGAGGATCAGATCGCCAGCCTCCAGGCCGATTTCGACGCTGGCTTGAAGACCGACCTCACGGTACGGGACCTGACGGTAAAGGTGTACGGCGATGCGGCCGTCGTTACGGGCTATGTCGTCGGGACGGCCACTTCCCCGGACGGCACTACGGAAGAGGTCACCAGCCGACGTTCGGCGTTCCTGATCAGGCAGGGAGGTAGATGGCTGGAGGCGCACTCTCATACTTCTCCCTTGACTACGGAACTGCCACAGTAGGTTGCTGCCAACTGGCGACTGCCATTGACCGGGGCGGCCTCCTGCGCGGGCCGCCCCTTTCGTTTGCTCGCACGGCGGCGGGTATCAACGGGGCGTAGACGGGCGCGTTCGTAAGATTCCGGCTGCGGGCGGCATTCTCTCATTAGGGACAGTGCCCCGCGACCGGAGTTCAATCATAGTCCGTCCCTGCGGTGTGTGCGGAGAGGTCAGCAGACACGCGCCAGCGTGCCCCACCTGTGGTGCCCACTATCTAAGAGACCCACGCAGAAAAGTATTGTACGCAGTCATCGCATTCTTTCTCGCCGGCATGTTCGCTGCACTCGCCTTCATACTCGCCTAGCGACAAGCCGGAGGGTCGGCCGCGTCTCTCTTCTATGCTCCCCGTCTCACCACAGCCTTGCGATACTCCTCATAGAAGTGGACAGCGATCGCCGGGAGGTCACCAGTCAACACCGTTTCCTCATCCAGCTTCACCGAGAACCGCTCGGGCGGATAGGTCCTGGGTATCATGGCGCTAAGTTTCAGTCTTGTGCGGTCCGCTTGGAACATGGCCTTCGGATCCTGGTGGTGCTGCTCGAACTGCTGGTGCACCAGAGCGACAAGCTTAGACCATCGATGGTCAGGGTTACTGCTCTCTGTCATTGTTGAGCCACTTCCCCCGGGGCTGGGAACCGTCTCTCGAAGCGGGGCGCTCGGGGGAACTCCGGGGTCCGCAAGTCGGAGAAGGTCGTACCCGTCTGGACTGTCTTCGGGGGGCGCACGGACAATCTACTGCCTGGCGAGACCAGCCGATACGAGGACCCTCACGGACGGAACGGGGGGCCGGTTCTCATGGAGCGTCTCTGACCCGCGAGGCTGCTCGCACAGCGGCGGGCGGGATGCTAGGTTTGTAGCCGACTGCTGGGCCTGTCAGTTCCCCCTCCTGATGCGTCCGCCTGAGCCGCGCTTCCAGGCGCCCGGTGCGCCTTTGCATCGTGCTTTGACGCCTCGGTCTGCTACCGCTCACCAAGAAGGAGGGGAACAATGATCGGAATGAGTTTCGGGAGCTTCCTCGTCCTCCTCATCATCAGCGCAGTTGTGTCCGGCATCCTGCACTACGGTTTCAAGTACTATGTGCGGTCCGGAACCGTCTCGTATCTCTCCAAGGTGGTGATCGGCTGGATCGGCGCCTGGCTCGGCTCGCCGGTCCTCGGCCACTGGTGGGAGGGCCTGAACTACGAGCAGGTCTACTACGTCCCGACCATTCTCGGCTCGCTGGCCATTCTCGTCCTGGTGGTGGATTGCGTGAAGACGTGCGGCGAGGTCTGCGTCTGCACGCCCGGTGAGCCGGAGAAGGAGGCAAGTGAATTCTAGCCGAAGCTGTCACTGCTGCCCGAGCGCCCGCTTCACGCCAGGGGCCCGACGCTGACACATGGGGCGGTTCCATCGCGAGCCGCCCCTTTCGCTGCTCGGACCGTGCCGGGCTCAGGTATTCCGTTGATGACCCGGGGAGAACAAGAGGCTTTGATGGGACTCGTGTTAGTAGTACTGGGGGGGCTGGCTCTCGTTGTTGTGGCTGCCCAATTCAATCTCTTCGGCATCAACGCCGACAGCGTCAGTCGGCTGCCCGTGCGACCGCTGGTCCTGGCTCTCGCTGTCCTCACTCTCATCTGGCTCCGGCAGCGGCGCGCCAAATGGCGCTAGCTCGCACGGCAGCGGGCGGTTAGCGAATCTGACACCGACGCACATAGCGCCTGAATATTGAGTGAGCGCCCCTTCGGCTCAGGCGTTGACCGTTAGGCGCTCGAAATCGGAGAGCGAAGGAGGTTCCGCGAGCCAGATGCTTCGTATCTTGGGATTGGCCATAGCTGCTGTTGTGGTGTTGGGATGCGCCGGGCCCGAACAAGTTTCCTTCCCGACCGAGGACGGTGGAGTCGTCCACGCCGACATGTACGGAAGCGGCGATCGGGGCGTCGTGCTGGCTCACGGCGGCCGGTTCAACAAGGAGAGTTGGGCTACACAGGCGCACGCACTGGCGATGGCCGGATTCCGCACTGTTGCCATCGATTTCCGTGGGCGTGGCCAGTCGCAGGGCGGACCCCAGGCCACCTCTCCGGACGATGTTCAGTTCGACGTTCTGGCGGCGGTTCGCTACCTGCATGAGATCGGCGCGAAGACCGTCTCGGTAGTTGGCGGCAGCTTCGGAGGCTGGGCTGCGGCCCAGGCTGCGGTCGAGGCGAAAGAGGGCGAGATCGATCGCATCGTGCTGCTGGCCGCTTCGGCGATCGACGAGCCCGAGCGAATGAAGGGCCGGAAGCTGTTCATCACGACCCGCGACGACTTCAGCGGTAGTGGCGTCCTTCGACTCCCCGAGATTCGCGATCAGTATGAGCGAGCCCCGGATCCGAAAGAACTGGTGATCCTCGAGGGCTCCGCGCACGCTCAGCACATTTTCGAAACCGACCAGGGGGAGCGGCTGATGAGCGAGATCCTGCGATTCCTTTCCGGACCGTAGGCCCGAGTTGCCGAACGACGAGATCGGGCGCGGGAACTGGAGGCGGAGGCGGAGGGGCTGAGGGCGGAGGTGCGGGAGCGTTCGAGAACCTCGAGGTATGGCTGCGGGCATACATGCGGGTGGATGTCCGCGGAAGCCTCCGGTTCGCCGGGGGCTTTCGTGCTTGACTTGGTTTAGAACACTCCAACTGGTTCCGCGTCTGTAGCAGGTTCGACTTTCTCCAGAGATGTTGCGGCAAAAGTCGCCCCCTTGGCTTCAGTACCGTCGAACCATGCGCAGACAAGCATGCTTTGGCCCTTAGACCTATCCACGGTCATCCGCGGTCCGCCCGACTTCAGGTACACAACATCGCCCACTTCAATCACGGGACACCTCCCTCTGTGGAAAGAAAGGGGGCGTAACGCAGAGTAAGTATAGCTTGCGTTAGAATCCAGAGCGACCAGAGAAAAGGGGCGCGAATGCGGTAATACGTGTGAGGACGGATGGCAAAGAAGTTGTGCGATTAATCACATCGGGCAGGCACGCAAGGCTTCGGCCTCGCCGCTTTCGCCTGCTCGCACGGGGGCGGGCATGTGAATCGTGACCGGGGCCACTGCTCGCAGGCGGTGGAGGAACCAACGCACTCTGGTCCAGGTAACATGTAGCTGCAGGTATGCCAGCTCGGGCCGGTTCGGCAGCTGGCGTTCCCCGCTGCCTCTGCCCGAGCCTCCGTCGACCACCTCAACACGTATAGGAAGACCCATGAGCATGGTACGCACGCTGTCCTCACAGCGGCGTATCATAGGCAACGGTGTCCACTTCAGGCACCTCAGCCGGCGATACGATGCGCTGCGAACGTTTCACGGGAGCATCGTACACAGAACTGTCGAAGCCCTTGAGCCGCTCGAGCGGCCGATTACCCTGGTCGACGTCGGGGTAGGTACGGGCAGATATCTCCTGCCGATTTTC
>JBDHHR010000089.1:0-5716 GCA_039589295.1 Gemmatimonadota bacterium
ATCTGGGCGAGGTGCCGCAGTTCAACGTGATCGCCGAGCTTAAGGGGGCAGAGCTACCCGACGAGTACATAGTCCTTTCCGCTCACCTCGACTCGTGGCACGCGGCGACAGGCGCCACCGATAACGGTACCGGCACCATCATGATGCTCGAGGCGATGCGGATTCTCAAAGAGACCTACCCCAACCCCAGGCGCACCATCCTCGTCGGTCACTGGGGCCCGGAGGAGATGGGCCTCATCGGTTCCCGCGTGTTCACGGAGGATCACCCGGAGGTGCTGGACGGCCTTCAGGTCCTGTTCAACCAGGACAACGGCACCTGGCGCATCGAGCGGATCGAGGGGCAGGGGTACCTGTACGCCGGGCAGCACATAGCCCGCTGGATCTCGCTCGTCCCGACCGAGATCAGCGAGCACATTACCCTCGAGTTCCCGGGTGGACAGAACAACAGAGGCAGCGACCACGCTGCGTTCCTGTGCCACGGAGTGCCGGCCTTCCGCCTACAGTCACCCTACGACGAGTACCGGCAGTACACCTGGCACACCAACCGCGACACGTACGACAAGATCGTCTTCGACGACCTGAAGGAGAACGCGACGCTGGCGGCGATGCTCGCCTACGGCGCTTCCGAGGATCCCCAACGCGTGCCGCGGGATAGGTCGGTGCTGCCGATCGATCCCAGGACCGGCGAGCCGCGCGAGTGGGTGACCGGCGAGCCGCGCGAGTGGGTACGGTGCGGAACGGCACGCAGGAGTCCGGGCCGCTAGCTGGGGTCGCTGACTGTCCGCTGCCGTGAGAACGGGGCCCGTTGGGGCCCCGTTCCGCATCAGGCAGGATGGTCGCTCGTAGCTCAGCGAGAAGCGAAGCGGCGTGGCAATCGCTTCCAGGCCACCACACCGGCATGGTCGGATGGCCAGAGACCGGAAAACGTCCGGTCCGACTGCCTGTGACCCGTAAGGGTGGCGAACATCGGGAAGCGCCCGAAATCGCCGTGGAACAAGATCACGTCGACCCTACGGTCGAGCTCCGAGCTTCCATTAAGCAGGGTCTCGTTCTGGCAGCAGGTGGCTTCCGCGCGGATCGGGCCCACGACGTCCTTGAAGCCGGCTTTGAGGAAGTTGCGGTACGGTGTGAAGCCGCCGGGGTCGCTGGGCGCTGAGTTGATGTCACCCGTTACGATCGTGGGGAGCTGCCCGCCTGGGAGCTGCCAAGAGGTGAGGATTTCGATCAGCTCGTTGCCCTGGTCGACCTGGATCGATGGGTCGGGATGGCGGGGCTCGAGGTGCGTAGTGACGAAGCGGAACGGGAAGCCGTCGACGGTTACGTCCACCGAGGCCCAGCCGCGCCAGATCGTCAGCGGGATTCCAGCCAAGGTTACTTCGAGATTGGTGGCGAATCTGGAGGATTGCTCGTTGACCCAGGGCACGTCATCTCGTACTAGGATCACGTCGAGGTCGTTCAGCATGATAAGGCTGAAGCCGGTGGATGACGCCTCATCGTACATCGGGACGGCACCCGAGAAGTTCTCCTGGACCTTCGCAGGGCTATACGCGAGGCCTCGTTCGCCCAGCTTCTGCATCAGCACTTCCAGGAAGTGAAGCGTTTCCATCGTCGGAAGCTCACCGATGGGCGGACAGAACGGCGGTCCCGCCGGGCAAGGCCTCACGATGGTGAAGACCGACACCTCCTGCAGCCCGATAACGTGCGGTCCGGCATGCTCGATCTCGTCGGCGATCGCGTCGGCCCGCTCTTCCTCGAACTTGGTGGATTGGACCCAGTCCCAGAGATCGGCTGCGGCCTGGGGTATGTCGGCACCGGGCGCGTAGATCATCTCCACCGGCGCGCCCACGAAGAGGTTCCGGGTCATGACTTTCAGGTTGTCGGCGCGAAACAGACCGGCGTCTGGTGGCGCGACGGTGACGTCTTCGCTGGGCTCGAAGACGTTGTCTCGGTCGCAGGCGGCCAGCGCACAGGCCGCTCCGAGTATGAGAACGAGCCCCCTGAGGTGAGCTTTGCTGCTGAACATCGTTACCTCCTTTTGCCATTCGGCGATGAAGATGGGACAACTTTAGGTGCTTGCTCGGCTGTTGTGGCCTAATTGCGGGTCAGATGTGGTACGGGCAACGATCTATCGTGAACAGCTCTCTCACGGAGGAGCGGAGTTCGATTGGGACTCCGGGTACAGCAGCGTCAGAGAGACGACCTGAGTCTGCAGCCGGCGAGTCAAGCAGGAGTCAAGCGGAGGAAAGCGGCGGGAGAACAGCACTCGCTGGAGCCGCCGTCGCGCCGTAACTTGGGAGCCAAATACTAGAATTCTCCGCCGGGCCCGGCGGGTCGGCGGCCTTCCCTTCTTCCCGCGATAGAGGAGGCATGACGATGAGGTACCTGTCCCGCGCCCTGGCACTCGGAATCCTTCTGGGCATCGCCGCTGCAGGCGCTTCGGCACAGGGAGTCCCGCCTGAGGGGGGAATGACGCTGATGCTGAGCGAGCCGGCGGTGAGCGCCGAGCACGTCGCGTTCACCTATGCCGGCGACCTGTGGATCGCCGGGCACGAGGGCAGCGGCGTGAGGCGGATCACGACGCACAAGGGCGTCGAGTTCAGCCCCCGCTTTTCGCCGGATGGCCGCACCCTGGCGTTCAGCGCGCAATACGACGGCAACATGGACGTCTACGTGGTGCCGGTGGAAGGGGGCGTGCCCACGCGGCTGACCTGGCATCCCTATTATGACGTGGTTCAGGACTTCACCGTGGACGGGAGCGCGGTGCTCTTCACCTCGGGACGCAAGTCCTACACCGGCCGTCATCTTCAGCTCTACACCGTCAGCTTGGACGGTGATTTCCCCGAGAAGTTACCGATTCCCACCGCCTTCAAGGCGAGCTATTCGCCGGATGGCTCGAAGATCGCCTACACGCCGCTCTACGAGGCGTTCAATCAGTGGAAGAACTACCGCGGCGGAACGGCGACGCGGATATGGATCATCGACATGGCGGATTATTCCGTCGTGCAGATCCCGCAGCCCGAGGGCCGCTGCAACGATACCGACCCCATGTGGATCGGAGACCGGGTCTACTTCCGCTCCGATCGAAACGGCGAGTTCAACCTGTTCTCGTTCGACCCCGCCTCCGGCGCGGTCCAGCAGCTCACCGACCATGACGACTTTCCCATCGTGAACGCCTCGGCCGGCAGCGGGCTAATCGTGTACGAACAGGCGGGCTACCTGCACCTGTTCAACCTGGCCTCGGGCGAGAGCAGTCCTGTGCCGATCCAGATCGCCACCGACCTAATGGAGGTACGGCCGCGGTACGTGGATGGAACTCGCTTCATCCGGAGCTACGCCATCTCGCCATCCGGAGCACGCGCCGTCTTCGAGTTCCGCGGCGAGATCGTCACGGTCCCGAAGGAGAAGGGTGACTACCGCAACATCACGGAGTCGCCCGCCGTACATGAGCGCTCGCCTGTTTGGTCGCCCGATGGAATGTGGATCGCCTACTTCTCGGACGAGTCCGGCGAGTACGCGCTCCACATCGCACCGCAGGACGGAAAGGGCGAGGTGCGAAAGATCTCCCTCGACGGGGCCGGATTCTACGACTACCCGAGATGGTCGCCCGATGGTGAGAAGATCAGTTTTACGGACAACTCCCGCAGCCTCTACTGGCTGGACGTGGAAAGCGGGAGGACGCACATGATCTCGCAGGACGAAGTCTATAGTCCGCTTGCGCCTCCCTACCACTCCTGGTCGCCCGATTCGCGCTGGATCGCCTATACGCGGAACAATGCGACCAACCTTCACTCCGTTTTCGTCTACTCGCTGGAGGACGACGAGTCGTACGCGGTCACCTATGGGATAAGCGAAGTCTTCGAGCCCGTATTCGATGCGGGCGGGAAGTACCTCTACCTGGTTGCCTCGACCGATGCAGGACCGGTGATCCAGTGGTTCGCCCAGTCCAACCAGGACATGCAGATGACCAGCAACATCTACTTGGTGGTTCTGGAGAAGGGAACGCCGTCGCCGCTGGCCAAGGAGAGCGACGAAGAACAGCCGGAAGGGGAGGGCGAGGAGGCCGAGGGTAACGACGACGAGGATGACGAGGTAACGGTTCGCATTGACTTCGATGGGCTGGATCAGAGGATAATCGACCTGCCGCTGGAGGCCGCGACCTACATCGACCTCACTCCGGGCCCGGCCGGGAAGCTGTACTACCTCAAAGCCGAGGGCGGCTCGAGCTTCTTCGGCGGTGGCGCCGGTGAATTGAGCCTCGCGATGTTCGATCTGGAGGAGCGGGAGGAGAAGACGCTCGTGTCCGGGGTCACGGCCTACGCCCTATCGGCGGACAACAAGCAGATCCTCTACCGCTCCGGTAACAACTGGTTCGTATCCGGAGCAGCCAACATCGAGAAGGGCGAGGGCAGGATCGCCGCCGATCAGATCAAGGTGCGGATCGACCCGCGTGCCGAGTGGCGTCAGATCTACGACGAGGCCTGGCGGATCAACCGCGACTTCTTCTACGACCCGAACATGCATGGCGCCGACTGGCCCGCGCTCAAGGAGAAGTACGCCGTCTTTCTGCCGCACGTGGTCACGCGCTCGCAATTGAATACCCTCATGAGATGGCTGCACAGCGAGCTCGCCGTAGGCCACCACGGCGTTGGGGGCGGTGATGTGCTCGAGCGGGCGGAGACAGTACCCGGCGGCCTCCTCGGTGCCGACTTCGAGATCGAGAACGGGCGCTATCGCTTCACCAAGGTCTACGGCGGGCTGAACTGGAACCCGGAGCTCCGCTCGCCGCTGACCGAGCCGGGCGTTGAGGTCGAGGCTGGTGAGTACCTGCTCGCCGTGGAGGGAGAAGACCTGAGGCCGCCGGAGAACCTGTATTCGCGGTTCGAGAACACTGCCGGCAAGATCGTCGAGATCAGTGTCGGGCCCAACCCCAACGGGGCGGGCGCGCGCACGGTCAACGTCGTGCCCGTCAGCAGCGAATACGGGCTTCGCAACCGTGATTGGGTGGAGGGGAACCTGAAGAAGGTCCACGAAGCCACGGACGGCCGGGTGGCGTACGTATACGTGCCGAACACCGCCGGCTCTGGTCACACCTACTTCAAGCGGTACTTCTTCCCGCAGACGGACAAGGAGGCGGTCATCATCGACGAGCGCCATAACGGCGGCGGCCAGATCGCCGACTACTACATCAACCTCCTGCGCCGCGAGTACATCAGCTACTGGGCGATGCGCTACGGTGCCGATCTCACGACGCCCCAGGGCGCGATCTTCGGGCCCAAGGTCATGTTAATAGACGAGACGGCCGGCTCTGGTGGCGACCTGTTGCCCTGGATGTTCCGCAAGTTCAACGTCGGTACGCTGATCGGGCGGCGGACCTGGGGCGGCCTGGTCGGCACGCTCGGCTTCCCGGTACTCATGGATGGAGGGGGCATCACTGCTCCCAACCTCGCCATCTGGACCGAAGATGGTTGGGTCGTGGAGAATGTTGGCGTACCGCCGGACATCGAGGTGGAGATGTTCCCGGCCGACGTGATCGCCGGTCGCGACCCGCAGCTCGAGAAGGCGATCGAAGTCATCATGGAGCAACTGGAAGCGAATCCGCCGGCCACGCACACACGTCCACCGTATCCGGTGCGCGTACGCCGGTAGTTGTCGGGCCCCGGGCAGCGCGACCGGCTGCCGCGCATAACGGAGTCTCCCGTCGTGAGGAGCGGCCGCA
>JBDHHR010000090.1:0-6663 GCA_039589295.1 Gemmatimonadota bacterium
CGCGGGAGGAGGTGCCGGAGCACCTGCGCGCGCACGTCAGGGTGCCCCTGGACCTGTTCACCGTGCAGACGCAGATGCTGCTCCAGTACCACATGCGGGACCCGGTCGTCTTCTACAACAAGGAGGACCAGTGGGATGTGCCGGTCCAGACCTCCTTCGGCCAATCCAATCCCCTCGAACCGTACTACATCGTGGCCCGGCTGCCGGGCGAGGAGGCGGAGGAGTTCCTGCTGATCCAGCCGTTCACGCCCGACAAGCGGCACAACCTGGTGGGGTGGATGGCGGCCCGGAACGACGGCGAGCACTACGGCGAGCGGATCCTGTTCCGGTTCCCGACGGGGCGGCACGTGGACGGCCCCAACCAGATCGAAGCGCGGATCGACAACGATGCGGTGATCTCAGAGCAGTTCACGCTCTGGGGCTCTACGCCGAGCCGGTCTTCCTGAAGCCGGAGACGCTGGACTTCCCGGAGCTCCGCCGCATCATCCTGGCCGACGCCCGTCAGGTGGTGATGCAGCGGACGCTGGACGCCTCCGTCGCCGCGCTGACCGGGGAGCTGCCCGCCGTCGCGCCGGTCCCGTCGCGCCGGTCGCCGAGGCCGCCGTGCCGGGGCCGGAGGAGGCGGCCGTGGAACCGGCTGCGGCGGCCCCGGAGCTCGTGGACCAGGTCCGCGAGGAGCTCCGGGCGACGATCGAGAGGCTGGAGGCACTGCTGGATCGGTTGGAGGGGGGCGGGGGGTGAGGGGGTGGGGCGGATCTCCTCACCGGGTACGGCTCGGCTTTGGCGCCCTCCCTCTGGCGACACCGAAAGAGGGCTCCGGCGTCGCCGCGCTGCGGTGCGTGAGTTCATGGTCGCGCGGGCGCGCGCGGCCGCAGGCACATGGACCATGGAGGGGCGTTCCTTGGAGGTTTATTCGATTAGCGTAACGACAGCTCCGCCGTGATGAAGTAACAGGCACAGCCATCGTGGCACCCGCCCCTTTCTGAGCCCAGCCTTCTCGTCGTCATCCCGGAGAAGACGGACATGACTCCCGACGAGCTGCAGTCGGTCAGCGTACCCGACGCGCGCGATATGCGTTATGGGTTTGCCGCCGTCTTGCTAGCAATCCCGGCCTCAAACATGTGACCGCCACCTACTCGCTGTTAGGGGACGGTGCAGGAACATGGCAAACCCGGGGGGTTCCTCCGGGGCCGCCCCTCGCTCGCATCTGGCCCCTCCACGCTCCTGATCTCGTCCTTGTAGGGGAGAGTCAGGAGATGTCGGTTCGTCGGAGAAGGCTCAGTCGCCACCTATTGGGCAGTCGCTACCTGCATGAGATGGTGCCATCCGGATTCGTTTGATTTCGTTTGAGACCCTAAGGGCTTCAAGCGAAACCAAAGGAAACTGCGCATGCGGCGGTTCCGGGCAGTCGAGGTCCTAGTACTGAGGCGTCGACGCTCATAATCCCAGCTCAGGCTAGCTCCTCCCACCAGCACACTTGCTTCAGCAGGGCGAATGAGTGCGAGAGCTGCATTCTCTCGCAAACGGCCAAGCGCCCCAGCACCTGGGCTGCGGGATAGGGCGGTCTCTGCGTCTCAGGCCCTTTGACACAACACCGACCGCGCACTCTCGCGGAGCAATCCACCCGACCTCGTAGAGCACCAACCATACGGGACCGAATAAAGGTTCTCCTGACTTGCGGCCAGTGATCTCCGTGGGCTGTTTGGGTTGAGTTGTACATTAACACCGGCGCCATCCACGAAGGGAGATTCCTCCAATGAAGCTCCGTACCCTGATGGTAATCAACGCGATTGCGGCAGCGGCGTTCGGCGTCGGTTTCGTACTATGGCCGGGGCAGATGTTGTCGCAGTACGGTCATGCAGCAAATGCGGCGCTGGAGTATCTGGGCCAACTGGTTGGCGCTGCACTCATCGCGTTCGCCGTCCTAACGTGGTCGGCTAGAAACGCCCCCGACTCGGTGGCTCGCCGTGCGATCCTGCTCTCGATGTTCATTGGCGATGGTATCGGTTTCGTCGTTGCCCTGATCGCGCAGCTCGGTGGGGTAGAGAACCAAGTCGGCTGGTCAACCGTCGGGATCTATCTGCTGCTCGCAATCGGATTTGGGTATTTCCGGTTTGTGAAGCCAGCAGGAGCCTGAGCATATGCCATCTGAGCCACCAGCCATCGAGGCCGCATGCCCGTTGGAGTCAACCGCAGACGAGAGGTGAGCCTTATGCCAGCAAACACGCCCGAGGAGACACACCAGGAATGGACGAAGGCGTTCCACGCTGGCGACCTGGATGGGTTGGTTGCCATGTACGAGCCCGGTGCAGCCGTCATGTCCGCGCCGGGAGGAGAAGCGGTCTACGAACCGGCCGCCGTTCGCGAAGTCCTCCAGGGTTTTTTGGCGCTGGGCGCAGAGTTCGAGCTACGGATTCAACGAACTTTATGCAGCGGCGACATCGCGATCGTCTATTCGCGCTGGACCATGACGGGTGGAACCGGAGCGGACGGCAGCGAGGTGAACCTTACCGGTCAGACATCCGATGTGGTGCGTCGCCAACCAGACGGCACGTGGCTACTTGTGATCGACAATCCCTTTGGATGCGAGGGCATCGACTGAGCGTACGGCAGCAGGACCGGGCCGAGCGTGGCCGCGCCAGGGGTTAGAAGGGAGGTGTATCTTTACCGAGTCCTCTGTTGCAGGTGAACGTCATGAGCGGTTCTCGCACCTTCTCGTTCGGAACACTTCTCTTTGCCGGTGCCATCGCGTCGGCCTGCACGTGCACCCCCGAGGCCTCGGAGACAGCCAGCGCGGATGAGGATGGGAAGCCCTTCGTTCAGGCCAGCAGTCCAGAGACGGCTGGGCGGCATCTCGCGGTGATTGCTGGCTGTACGGACTGCCATACTGCGGGCTGGGTTGAAGCCGAAGGAGATGTGCCAGAGGAGCAATGGCTATTGGGCAATCCGGTTGGGTGGCGCGGGCCGTGGGGGACGACCTATGCACCTAACCTCCGCCTGACCGTCCAACGAATGACTGAAGATGAGTGGGTCGAGATGTTCAGAACGCGAACGGGACGTCGTCCAATGCCGTGGCCAGCGCTCCGTCCCTTAGGCGATCGGGATCTGCAGGCCTTGTACCGCTATATCAAGAGCCTTGGTGCGGCTGGCGAGCCGGGACCCAACTTTCGACCGCCGGGCGAGGAACCGACACCGCCCTATCTTGACTTGGTTCTCCCGCAACCGGACGATTGAGGCTCGGCGCACTGATAGGAGGGGGTCCCGTGGGGCCACCCCTGCTCGCATCTGGCCCCTCCACGCTCCTGATCTCGTCCTCGGTGGGCGGTAGGTCGGCCTGACTATACGGGGACGAAGGCACAAGGCGGATGAGTAGTGGAGACTCTGGCCAAAGACGTGGATGTGAGCCCCCACTCGCTGTGCAGATGGGTTGCGGGACGCCGGAGCCCTGAGCCGGGAAACATCCGTAAACTGGCAGACGTGCTGGAAGAGCGGAGCAAGAAGCTGGCGACGATCGCGGAGCAGCTTCGACGGGCCGCGAAGACGAGACTCTAGAGATGAGCGACGTGCAGACTTACCCACTGGAAGGATCGCTCGGGGCGGAAGTGTTCTCGTCAACGGACGCGGAGCTTCGGGAGAAGTACGGCATCAGCGGCAGCGCCATCGGCCCGGACCGCCCATCTGGACCGGGGCCGATGGCGTTGGCGCACCTGCGAAAGTTGGCGGCGATCTTTAGTGAAGCGGCTGGCAAGGAATCCAGCGACGATCTCAGCGTTCTTGAACGTTTTTCCTACAGTACCGAGTACCAGACGCTGATCCGTTGGGAGATCCTGCCGGACGGTGAAACGCCGACATCGATCAATCTCGGGTTCTCCATGGAACCGTCGCGGGTCGGAAACCAACTCATTGTCATCGGGTTTCCGCTGCCCGACACGGACCCGGCGACGGTTGTGGGCTCCATTCATGACGCACACCGGAAGTTTGAGTACAAGCCTGCACCGGAGGGATTGTCGAGCCTGACGTACGCTGTAATCGAGAAGGAAGCCGGACTATACATCGCCGTGCTCGCCGAACGTGGTGTCACGCCGCCTGCCCTCACGGAAGAAGACCTAGAGCCCGGCACGCTGTTCTACGAGAAGCTCGGCCACGTCGGTGACCCGAAGAAGGCGATACGGCTACGCCCCGGCTCATTTCGACGGCTTGTAGATCCCGACAAAACCCTGCCCTAGTTCAAGAACCCCTGCCGGTACGTCTCATCTTGGAGATCACAGCCCCTCCACGCCCCTGATCTCGTCCGAGTAGAGCAGCTCCCGCCGCTATCGGCAATAACCGCCGCCCACCCCGTTAAACATCAGCAGTAACCCGTTGTTTCCAGAGGGCAAACAATACCTAACCGTATGTTTACCATACACTTGCGCACGGTACAGAGTACGGATCTATGGTAACCGCTCTGAGCCCTTTCACCAGGGTTTTGCGCTTCAGCAATTAGAAGTGCATGAAACGAGGCCAACGCCTCTGAGCGATAGAAGTCCCCCACGGTCCTTTGGACCGAAGTAGTAGACGCGCACGTGGAGGTATCCCAAATGAGGCGAATTATCGCTTTCCCCACCCTCACCCTCGTTCTTGTTCTAGCCTGCGAGCAGGCACCCACGTCGACCGACACCGTCGCACAGCCCGGAGCTCCCTCGTTAGCGGTGACGGACAACGATAACAGGGACCGTCAGGCGTTGACGGTGGAGTTCGCTGGAGCCAGCGACTTCACCAACGCCACGATGGTGGGCGATGAATTGGGCTGGTCCCAACTGAAGCGGGATCCGGACAGGCTCAAGGCGGTCGTACACGCGAACGGGCTCAAGCCTGGCGGCGTGTTCACATTCTGGTGGGTTGTCGTGCAAGACGACGCCACATTCCCCGACGATATCTTCGTCGCGCTGGGGGCGAGCGCCGTCATCGGTCAAAACGGGAAGGCCACGGTGCATATGTCGGCTGCTAAGGGTGACCCGAGTATCGTGGGACTCCCAGCCCTCGGCGGTTTGCTCTTCGGTGATCTTGTTGACCCCCAGAACGCGCTCGTGCGGGTCGAAGTCGCGTTCCACGGCCAGGTCGAGGACGCGGGCGACGATCTCGGCCAATGGCGTAGTGATTTCTGGACGGGGACTGCGTGTCCGCAACAGGGTGTCAATGCAGCGGGTCAGCCGCACTGTCCAGTCTACTTCGCGGCCACGCACACGCCCCCGGGCACGTAGCGCAGTTCATCTTTCTGTCTACCCTTGTCAGAGGAAACACCGTTACACGACCGTACCGCAAATCCATCAGGGGCGGTTCCTTCGGGGCCGCCCCTGCCATGAGAAGGCCAACCTGTCAAGTGGCGTGCTAGCTGGCGTGGGACCGGAGCTCCCCTCCACCACGCTGCCATTCGCACTCTGAGTTTGGGCCCGGTGCATGCTGAAGTCCGTCCCGAGCGGGTGCTGCCATCTTCTCGCCGACCTCAAAGGGTCTAGGGGCGGCCGCGCAGTCACCCGGACGGGGCGTCGAGGGGATTCCCGTTATTTGTCAGCTTCTCACGTAGTCGTTAGGCGGCCTCCTGCTCCTGGGCCGTGTCCGAGTGGTGACGTAGCGGCTCGTAGACCTCCCCGGTGCTCCACAAGCTGTGCAGCAGGACGGCCAGTTTTCGGGCAACGGCCACGATCGCGCGTTTCTTCGCGTTCTTGCCCCCGCGTGTCGCGAGTTTTTCTCCCCAGCGTCTGAGGTCCGTGTCGGGACCGAAGGGACCGAGGGTGTAGTGAGCGGCCTGGACCAGGAGCCTTCGCAGCATCCGGTCCCCGGCCCGGGTGATCCCGAGCTGCGCGACGGATCCTCTAGGGTGAGCACATAGCACAGGGCCGTCAGGCTGCCGACTCCCGGGACTTGCCGGAGCACTTCGGTCTCCGGGTAGTCCTTCCTCGCGATCTCCTCGACCTGGCGATCCAACTCATGGATCTGCTCGCTGAGCTGCGCGATCGTCGTGAGCACTGGCCGTAGAGCCGCCTCGAGTGGCTCGGGGACGTGCGCTTCGGCTCTGTGCGCGAAGACAGGGGTCGAACACTTCGGAACTCGCCGTCCTACGGCCTTCACGGAGCCCCGCACGTGATTCACCAGATCGGCCCGGACCCGCACCAGCATGTCGCGCGAGCGGAGCAGGGCCAGGTCCGCCTGCGCTTGCTCGCCCCGGTGGGTGACCGGAGCCAGGAGCTTCGGGTCCAGTCGCGCCAGCCGTGCCAGGTACTCGGCATCGGCCCGGTCCGACTTGCGCTGGTTCTCGTAGATCAGGCGGATCTGCCGAGGATTGGCGGCAATCACTTCGTGTCCGCAGTCGGCAACGAGGCGGCCCACCCAAGGCGAATGGGCTCCGACCTCAAAGGCGACTCGAGCCCGGTCCAGCGAAGAGAACCGACGGCGAAGGGACGCTTCGGTCGTGGCGATCCGCCCTTCCTCGAGCAGCGTTCCCTCCCGACTCAGGATGTAGTACCGGCTCGTGCGATCTCCGAGGTCCAGGCCAACTGTCCTCTCCACGGCCGATCCGGTAGCTTGCTGCATAAGGCCAACCTCCTCTTTTGGGCTTCGAGCCCGGTCAAAGCTTGGGGTACCTCTCGAAGGGTAACCCCGCCGGAGGTTGGCCTTCTCATT
>JBDHHR010000091.1:0-9995 GCA_039589295.1 Gemmatimonadota bacterium
CGGGACGAATCACTCGGCCGCGTCAGCTCGGTGCCTCGCAGCCACTTCCTTCCGAATGCGTTTGTCCCTGACAAGACCAAGGATTGCGCACATGCCGATGAGTCCCGGCATGAGGATTGTACCCTCCTGGATACTCCAGAGGATTACCAGCCCAAGCAGCACCCCGTAGATCGTTCGGTAGCCGCCGATGAGCGGATACAGACCGCGATGACTGCAGTGTGGACACTTCACCTTGTGGAAGCCAAGCCAGTCCTTCTTCGGCTTTGCGTCGAACGGCTGGCTGCAACTCTCGCAGATCGCCTTGATGGGTTTGCGAGCCATGATGAACCTACCTCGGTGACAGCGTCTTCAAGAAGCAGCTTCCCTCGGTGAAGATGCCCCGTACAGGCTGGAGCGCTCGCCGGTAATGTAGTACCTACCTTCTAGAACCCCAAGAAACGAGGAAGCCTCCTGCTTTCCAAGTGGGTGCCGCTGGAACCGCCGGTGGCACAGGCGCTTGCCCAGGAAGAACCGGGCACGGTTCGTTTAACCATGGCGGACGGCAGGCAGCGGGTCCTCAGGGAACCGCGCGTCAGCGGCGATCATGTCATGGGACTCGTTGATCAGCCTTCATCCATCGCACTGGGCCAGGTCAAGTGGAATACCGAACGCACCAGCATACCACTTGAGGCGGTGCAGAGTGTGGAAGGGCGCCGAACAAACACGCCGGCCACTGCCGGGCTGATAGTGGGCATCGTCGTAGGTGTGGCTCTTATCGCACGTGCGGCGTGCGGCGGTCCGTGCTGGGGGCCGTTTGGCGACTAGCCGATAATCCGGCCTCACGCCGTCCTCCACAGCAGCCAGCCGGGGGCCTTTCTCAGCTTTCTCGCCGGGCGCTTCCCGTTCGCTCAGGCACCCGTTTCATGAGCGCCAGAAACGTTCCGCGAGCGTTGTTCGGGCGGCCAACATAGCATAACGAGCGTATTCACACGCACTTACGTGCAACATGCGTTTGACCCCGAATAACGATCCGCGAGCGTAATTCGGCCCACACGCCAAAATTACAACTTTCGGGCACTTGGGACGACCGCTAACCCCACACACCCGCACGCACTTACCGCTCACGCCATGAACGCTCCACGACCGTTATTTGAACCACGTCGCGTACTGACGAGGGTAGGTTCACACTAACCCACGCAACCACCCCTTGGGGGGCGACGGGGGTCTCTCAGAACGTGTGGGTCTGTGTGGGGGAAAGAGTGACTGTGACGGTTTTGTGACGGTCTAGCGTCTACTACGTCCACTCGAGCACTCTGCACCAGGCTCAAGAATGCCTTACTTATGCACCTAAGCCTCAGGAAGCGACAGTAGTCTGGACACGTGTGCGGACTCAAAATCCGGTCCGAGGAAACTCGGGTGTGGGTTCGAGTCCCACCTCCGGCATAGACTTACAGGGCTTCTCATCCCTTCGCTGCGGGACGCCGAGGGGCTGAGGGTGGTGGCGACACGTTTGCTCAGGGGCGAGAGCGGGTTCGGGGCGACTCCCGGTGGTCGGTGCAGCCCACCCTCACCCCGTGTGGGCTTAGTTCCCGCTCCCGGTGTATTGTAGTACCCATGACCTACCGCCCGGTAATCACGCCGGGCGCTTTCGCTTGCTCGCACGGCGGCGGGCGGAGCCGCAAACGGGCGCGCTCTGAGAAAACGCGTATAATGAGTGTAGACGAAGCGGGACCTTCCTAGCTCGCTTCTGAGGCTGTTGGGCGCTCTCGTCTTGTTTGCTGGAGCTTGAGCAAGGAGGCACTCCCAGCGAGTCAGTACGAAACAGCTCCCTGGATGTAGTCCTTCAGCATCCGGTTCTCGTACTCCGCCTCGCTGAGATGGGCCTTGACGACATCGCCAATGGGTCATGATGCCCATGGCATAGTCCAGCGTGTCGTCCGGCACGGCTATCACCAGGTCCGTCGTCATGATCTCGCTGACGAGTATCGGACACTCCCTTCCGGCCAGGCTGGGATCGTCGAGGTGCACACAACACTCGCCGCACATGCGCAGGATGTCCCGCTCGGTGACGATGCCCTGGATCTCACCGGTCTCGTCGGTCACGACCACGGCGCCGATCTTGTGCCGGTTCATCTTGGCGATCGCGTCGTGGACTGTTCGGTCCGGGGCGATGGTCACGACCTCAGTGCCCTTGTGGCGAAGGACGTTTCGCAGGCGCATGTCGGGTCTCCTTTCGGTAGGCCGCCGCGCTCACCGGGCTGCCTCGACTCCCGGTACATAGCCGGCTCGTAGCAGAGAAGGGGAACGCCCCACCACCTCTATAGATGCGTCGCCTGTGCGTTGAACGCCAGTTTCCAACGTGATGGGAGGAGACGGGGCGGTCCTGCGCGCCGGGCCGGGCTGCGGATGACCTCACGAAGAGCTGGACAAGATGAGTTCCGCCCGCCCGCGTGTAAGCGAAAAAGCGCACCCCTCCGAGAGTGAACTCCCGGACGACCAGCCTTCTTGCTTCCATCCGTCAAGACACCGGGCGGCGATCGGCTGAGTGACTTGACGGTGAACGAAACAGTAGATAATTATGATTAAGATCCAAATGATCCTCTTTTATTCACTGTGGTCCAGGCTGAGAGAGAATGCAACTGACCCGCGAAAGTGAGCACGCTCTTGCGGGGCTTGGCTTACTGGCTACACGAGCGCCCGGCGTCTTCGTGCCACTGGCCGAAATCGCCGCCGCAAAAGACCTTCCACCACCGTTCCTGGCGAAGATCTTTCAGAAACTTGCTCGTCACGGTCTCCTGACGTCCTCAAGAGGACGGGGCAGAGGATACGCACTCGCCCGCCCGGCGGACTCGATCAGCGTCATGGATGTGTTCGTCGCGGTGGAGGGCCCGCGGCTCGTTAAGCGCTGCCTGCTGTGGCAAGCCCACTGCTCGGATGAGGATCCCTGCCCCCTTCACGACTTCCTCAAAGACCGCATGCCCGTGCTGGAGGCACGGCTGGAAGAGATATCGGTCGCCGATCTCGCCGCCAGGTAGTCCAGGCCGACGGGAGGTCTCCGAGGCAGGAGGAAACAGATGGGAACATTCGCTGGCTGCAGAGCGGCGATTCTGAGTGCTCTCACTCGCTGCAGACCCTCTACCTGCGGCCTGCTCGCCATTCTCTGCCTCCCGTTCGCCACCTCTCCGAGCCTGGCTGTTCAGTCGCCCGCAGAGGGTCGCGCGGCCTTCGACGCGAAGTGCGTCGCTTGCCATAGCACGGGCGCGGACCGCGTTGTAGGCCCCGGTCTGGAGGGAGTCACGCTCAGACGCGACCGGGCCTGGCTTATCGCCTTCATCACCGATCCGGACGGGATGACAGCCAGGGGGGATTCCATAGCGACGCGCCTGCTGGCCGAGTACCAGGTACCGATGCCCAACCTCGGGGTCACCAAGGCGGAAGCGGAGGCGATCATGGCCTACCTCGTGTCGACGGGAGATGCCTCGGCGACTGGCCAGGCGCCGGAGCCAGGCGCCGAGACGGCTGATGCGGGCGCAGGGGCCACACCCCCGACCGATGGTGATCCGAGTGTTGGACGAGAGCTCTTCACTGGGGCGCGGCGTCTCGAGAACAGCGGTGCGGCGTGCATCTCCTGCCACGCGGTGGCCGGCATCGGCGCCTCGGGCGGAGGCATGCTGGCCAAGGACCTGACCGAGGCGGCCGCGACCTACGGAGACGCTCTTCCGGAGTTGGTTCGGGCAGCCCCGTTCCCGGTCATGCGGGCCGTGTTCGGTCCGCAGCCCCTGACCGAGGCCGAGGTCGCGGATCTCTCCGCGTTCCTCGTCGAAGCTGCCGCGAGTGGGCAGGCCGGTTCATCAAGTCTAGCGTTTCCCCTGTCCGGCCTGGCCGGAGCGATTCTCCTCGGCGCCCTGGCCGGACTCGCCGGGCGGGGTCGACTCAAGGGTGTTCGCAAGCCGCTGATTGGAGGCCGCGGATGAGCTGGATCAAGGACGTAACCAGCCCGAAGTTCAGGGCCTGGGAGGAGTTCTACCGGAATCGGTGGCAGTACGACAAGAAGGTACGAAGCACGCACGGGGTGAACTGTACGGGCGGGTGCAGCTGGATGATCTTCGTCAAGGACGGGATCGTCACCTGGGAGATGCAGGCCACCGACTACCCGGCCCTCGAGGACGGTCTCCCGCCCTACGAGCCGCGCGGCTGCCAGCGCGGGATCTCCTTCTCCTGGTATCTCTATAGTCCGATCCGCGTGAAATACCCGTACATCAGGGGCGTCCTGGCAGACCTGTGGAGGGAAGCGAGGGCCCGCCACGAGGACCCGGTCGAGGCCTGGACCTCGATCGTGGAGAACCCGGAGTCCCGGGCGCGCTTCCACCAGGCTCGAGGGAAGGGCGGTTTCCGCCGCGCCGCCTGGGATGAGGTACTCGAGATCCAGGCCGCCGCCAACATCTACACGATCAAGAAGTACGGGCCGGACCGGGTGATAGGGTTCTCGCCCATTCCGGCCATGTCCATGCTCAGCTACGCTGGGGGATCGCGTTTCCTCCAGCTCATGGGCGCGGTCAACCTCAGCTTCTACGACTGGTACTGCGACCTGCCGCCGGCTTCGCCGGAAATGTGGGGTGAGCAGACCGACGTCTGCGAGAGCGCCGCCTGGTACAAGGCGAAGTACATCGTCGTGATGGGCTCGAACCTGAATATGACCCGTACGCCCGACGTGCACTTCGCTGCCGAGGCCCGCCACAACGGCTCCAAGCTCGTCGTGTTTTCCCCCGATCTCAGCCAGGTCTCCCGGTACGCGGACTGGTGGGTGCCGGTGAATGCCGGGCAGGACGGCGCATTCTGGATGGCGGCCAACCACGTTATCCTCAAGGAGTTCCACGCCGACCGGCAGGTCCCCTACTTCACCGACTACCTCAAGCGGTACAGCGACGCGCCATTTCTCGTGACGCTCGAGCGGACCGATGACGGATGGCAACCATCACGTCTCCTCCGGGCGAGCGACATCGCCCGTTACGCATCGGTCGAGAACCCGGAGTTCAAGTTCCTGGTGTGGGAGAAGCCGGGCGGCAAGTGGAACCTCCAGATGAAGGACGGCCTCGACGATTCGGTGATCTCACCGCTGATCTCGCTTCTCGATGCGAGCGATGAGGTGCTCCAAGTAGGCTTCTCCGATTTCTCGGAGGACGTGGTGCGCCGGCGCGGTGTGCCCGTGCGGTATCTCGAGACGGAGCGCGGTAAGGTCGCCATTGCCACGAGCTTCGATCTGCTGATGGCCCAGTTCGGTGTCTCTCGCGGTCTGCCCGGTGACTACGCGAGTTCGCGGCGAACGGCGAGGCGACGGGCGGAAAGAACACCGTGATCATCGGTGCCGGGATCAACCACTGGTACCACAACAACCTCATCTATCGCGGGCCGATCACGGGGTTGATTCTCACAGGCTCTGTCGGCGTGGACGGCGGCGGGCTGGCGCATTACGTGGGCCAGGAAAAGCTCGCGCCGATGGCGCCGTGGTCGGTTGTCGCCTTCGCCACGGACTGGCTCAAGCCGCCCCGGCTCCAGAACGCGCCGTCGTTCCACTACGTGCACACCGACCAGTGGCGATACGAAGGGGGCTTCCAGGAGTACGAGCCGGTCCCCGACGCGGACCTGTCGAAGGGACACACCATCGACCAGCAAGTCCGGGCCGTCCGCCTGGGCTGGCTCCCCTTCTACCCGCAGTTCCCCTGCAACAGCTTGGATCTCGTGCGGGAGGCCACGGAGGCGGGCGCGAAGAGCGACGAGGAGATCGTCGACTGGGTCGCCGAGCGGATCCGCTCGCGGGAGCTCCGGTTCTCGGTGGAGGATCCCGACGCTCCCGAGAACTGGCCACGCGTGTGGTATATCTGGCGCGGCAATGCACTGATGTCGAGCGCCAAGGGACACGAGTACTTCCTGCGCCACTACCTTGGCACGCACGACAACGCCATAGCGGAGGAGAGGGCGGAGGGCACGACGAGCGAGGTGGAGTACGTGGACGAACTGCCGCGCGGCAAGTTCGACCTGATCGTCGACCTCAACTTCCGGATGGACACGTCGGCTCTCTACTCGGACATCGTGCTCCCGGCGGCCACATGGTACGAGAAGAACGACCTGAACTCGACCGATCTTCACTCCTTCATCCACCCGCTCACCGCGGCCGTACCTCCATGCTGGGAGTCCCGGAGCGACTGGGACATCTTCAGGTCGCTCGCCGCGGCCACGGCGGCGCTGGCCAAGAAGCATCTGCCCGAGCCCGTCAAGGACATCGTCGCCGTACCGCTCCAGCACGATTGTCCGGACGAGATGGCCCAACCTTCGGTTAAGGACTGGTTGGCGGGCGAGTGCGAGTTCGAGCCGGGAAAGACGGGTCCGAAGCTGATGGTCGTCGAGCGCGACTACGCGAACCTCTACGAGCGCTTCATCAGTTTCGGGCCGGCTGCGCGCTCTGGCATCGGGGCGCACGGCACGAGCTGGGGCATCGAGGACCAATACGACGAACTCCTTCGGACAGGCGCCACGGTCCGCGTGAACGGGGCCCGGTATCCCTCGCTCGAGGACGCCGTCGAGGCGGCGAACGTCATCCTGGCCCTTGCGCCTGAGACGAACGGCGAGGCGGCGTATCGCGCCTTCAAGGCCCAGGAAGAGAAGGTGGGACTGCCCCTCGCCGACCTCGCGGAGCCGTACCGGGGCGTTCGGATGACGTTCGACGACCTGGTCAGCCAGCCGCAACGCCTGCTCACGAGTCCCATCTGGTCAGGACTCGCCAACGACGGCCGCGCCTACACCCCGTTCACGTACAACGTCGAGCGGCTCGTGCCTTGGCGCACGCTTACCGGACGGCAGCAATTCTACCTCGATCATCCGGGTTACATCGATTTCGGCGAGCACCTGCCCACCTACAAGCCGAAGTGCGACCCGGTGGCCTACGGAGATCTCTTAAGCAGCGAACAGGAGGAAGGCACGCTGCTTCTCAATTACCTGACGCCGCACGGGAAGTGGCACATCCACTCGACCTACTACGACAACCAGCGCATGCTGACGCTCTCCCGCGGCATCGAACCCTTCTGGCTGAACGATGGGGACGCGGAGTCGGCCGGGATCGCCGACAACGACTGGGTCGAGGTGCACAACGATCACGGCGTGGTCGTCACCCGCGCTGTGGTCAGCTCTAGGGTGCCGCCCGGTATATGCATCTTCTATCACTCGCCCGAACGCACGATCTCCGTTCCCAAGTCCCCGATAAGGGGGAATCGCCGGGCCGGCGGGCACAACAGTCTAACCCGAACCCGCCTCAAGCCGGTGCTCATGATGGGCGGCTACGGGCAATTCACCTATCACTTCAACTACTGGGGCCCCACGGGCGTCAACCGGGACACGCACGTGCTCGTGCGCAAGCTCGAGGGCCGGCCGGTCTGGTGAGCGGAGGAATCGTTCGGCCCCGCCGGGCGGTGCCCCACCGCGCGGACACGGCCGCGAAGGGAACGTAGAAAGGGATTAGAATGGACGTTCGAGCGCAGGTTTCGATGGTCTTCCATCTGGACAAGTGCATCGGGTGCCACACCTGCAGCGTCGCGTGCAAGAACGTGTGGACGGACCGGAAGGGCACCGAGTACATGTGGTGGAACAACGTAGAGACCAAGCCCGGCACCGGGTATCCTACGCTGTGGGAGGACCAGGAGAAGTACCGCGGGGGCTGGGAGCTCCAGGGGGGAGAGCCCCGGCTCCGGATTCAGGGGAAAGCGGCGACCCTGGCGAACATCTTCCACAACCGCAGACTGCCCGTTCTCGACGACTACTACGAGCCCTTCACCTACCGCTATCAGGACCTGTTCGACGCTCCGGCCTCCGACGACCAGCCCACCGCCCGCCCGATTTCCATGCTCACCGGCCGCGAGATGGACATCGAGGCCGGACCGAACTGGGACGATGATCTGGGCGGATCCCCGCTGTACGCGGAGAACGACTTCAATCTCGGGGAGCTGAGCGAGAACGAGCGACAGGCGCTCTTCCAGACGGAGCGCATGATCCACTTCTACCTGCCCCGGATCTGCAACCATTGCCTCAACGCCGGCTGCGTCGCCGCGTGCCCTGCAGGGGCCCTCTACAAGCGAGGGGAGGACGGTGTGGTCCTCGTGAGTCAGGACAAGTGCCGGGCCTGGCGGATGTGCATCTCCGGCTGCCCGTACAAGAAGGTCTACTACAACTGGGGAACCGGGAAGTCCGAGAAGTGCATCCTCTGCTTCCCACGCCTGGAGAGCGGACTAGCACCGGCCTGCTTCCATTCATGCGTGGGCCGCATCCGCTACCTGGGACTCCTGCTCTACGACGCCGATCGGATCACCGATGCGGTCCGGGTGCCAGACGAGGACCTGGTCGAGGCCCAGCGCGACATGATCCTCGACCCGTTCGACCCTGAGGTCATCGCGGGAGCCGGTAACAACGGGATCGACCCGCTGTGGATCGAGGCCGCTCAGAAGTCTCCCGTCTACAAGTACGTAAAGACCTGGAAACTGGCGCTCCCGCTTCACCCGGAGGCGCGGACGCTCCCGATGCTCTTCTATGTCCCTCCTCTCCTGCCCGTGATGGCCTCGATGGAGGGCGGGAGGTACGAGATCGACGGAGACGACTACTTCGGCTCGCTCGAACAGGCACGCGTCCCGCTGCGCTATCTGGCCCGGCTGTTCGCGGCGGGGAACGAGGGAATCGTGCGGTCGGTCATCGAGAAGCTGATTGCCGTCAGGCTGAGCCGGCGGCAGGAGACGGTCGGCGACGGCGCCGCGGGCGACGTCACCGGAGCGCTCGCCGATGCGGGGCTCACGCGGGAAGAGGCCGAGGCTATCTACAACCTCACCTCCCTCCCGACGTTCGACGAGCGCTTCGTCGTGCCGCCGTATCACCGCGAGATGGCGATCGAGATGATGGCCGATCCGCTGGCGCACCAGGGAGCAGCCGGAGTTGGCCGTCGCGTGGCGCCCGTGAGAGGCCCGTGATGACCGAGGCGTGCGAGGCACCGGTCATGCGGCTCCTGGCACGGGTCCTGGAGTACCCCGACGGGGACGTCGTGTCCGCCTGCGGTGAGCTGGCCGAACGCACGCGTTGCCGGACACCGGAGGCCGCCGAGGAGTTCGAGGCGTTCGCGGCGGAGACAGGCTCGCTGCCGCACACGCGGCTGCAGGAGATCTACGCGAGCACCTTCGATGTGAACCCGGCGTGCTGCCTGTACGTCGGGTATCAGCTTTTCGGCGACAGCTACAAACGCGGGGCGTTCATGGCGAGGCTGAGCGGCGAGTATCGGGCCCGTGGCTTCGACACCGGCAGGGAGCTGCCCGACCACCTGAGCGTCATGCTGCGTTTCATCGCCGACGAGCTGGAGTGTGGGCCGAGCGGGCTGCAGCATGGGGCTGACCCGGCTGAGCGCGCCGCCGCCACACTGGAGCGCGGCGCCGACGAGCCGGAGCACGGCTCCGACGACGAGCTGCTCGAGCTGATCGACGAAGCGATCGCGCCGGCTCTTCACAAGATCGTGAGGGCATTCCTGGGCACCAGCAACGTGTACGGAAGGCTGGTGCGGGCGACTCTCATCACCCTCACCGGGTCCGGATCGCCGCGAGATGACCGGTTCGCGCGGTCGCTTCCCGTTCTACAGGCCGAACGTTCCCCTTCGATGAGATGAGAGCGATGACGTTCAACTCCGAGCTCGTCCTGTTCGTGTTGCTTCCGTATGTGGCGGTGGTCGTGGCAGTCGTCCTGAGCGCGGTGCGCTTCTTCACCGACCGCTACTCGTATTCGTCGCTCTCCTCCCAGTTTCTGGAGAGCGGGCGGCTCTTTTGGGGCTCGACGTCGTTTCACTACGGGTTGATCGTCGTACTCGCCGGTCACGTGATAGGTTTCCTGTTCCCGCGCAGCGTCGCGGCGTTCAACGGCGTCCCGCTGCGACTGCTCATCCTGGAAGTCACCGCCCTCGCCTTCGGGCTTCTCACCCTCTACGGACTGGCGATTCT
>JBDHHR010000092.1:0-4881 GCA_039589295.1 Gemmatimonadota bacterium
AGGACGCAGGTGCCGTCCGTGACGACCTCTGGATCGCAGCTTTCACCCGTTTCCGTTGAGACGAAGGTCATCGACTCGATCGACGCTTCCTCTACGAGGTTCAGATCCCCGTAGCTGTAGACGGCCTTCGCACTGGGACCCGCATCTGCCGGGCCAGCCATCAGTCCCAGGAGTACCGCAGCAGCGGCTCCACCAACCAACTTCTTCATGGCAGTCTCCTTAGTTCAGTCCTGAATGTGGCCGACGCGGCCACTCCCTCCTTTCCGCACGCCAGGCCCCTCGCCCTAGCTGGGGGGTCCGTCTCCGTCCTCGCAGAGCAGCTCGCTCACGTCGTCGTCCGTACGGACGTCGACCGTGATCATGGAGCTCTCCCCTTGAGCGAGGTCAGTGGTGAACGTGATCTTGTCCGGGGCCAGGTGAACTGATTGGCGGGACGCTTGCCGCCGCCAAGGAAAGGAGTTAATCGAAGGGCGATCGCCCCCAGGGTGTGGCGCGCACGCACCTGACGATTCAGGGATGAGATCAGAGATTGAACTTGCGCGCGCGAGCGTGCTTCGCACGGGTCACTCCTTTCGGCAACCGTTCGACCCGTCCGGGAGAGCCGGGGTAGGGCACTGGCTTTGCGTCGCCGCGTTTCCGCGGGTTTGCCGTTTCGAGGAGCCGGCGGACCCGAGGTTCCGCCGTGCTTCCTGCGCACCGGTTCCGAGCGTGACCGGGGCTATGAGGGGGGCTATCGACCTGCCATTGATGAACTTTAGAGTCCACCAGGAGCCATTGGTGCTCACTAGAGATCAACGTGGACACTTCCCGTTCGGCGACGGCGAACTTCCATGGCCTGTTACTGGCGCTCGACGCGGCAGGTGGTGCGCAACACGGCGGAGGGTATCCGAGGCGAACATCACGACGAAGCGGGAGCAACTGGGCTCATCGGGAAGGGGTGTCCAGCTCCGACCGCCAGAATCAACGGCCGCGCGCTGGGGGGGTAGGGGGTACCTGCTCAGTTTAGCTACATGGTAGCTACAACTAAGATCCGTGGTGCAGGACACCTACGGGGACGCCGTCGCGGAACTCCCTGAAAACATTGCGTTCCAGGGCGTGGAGGAGTGGCTCCCCGGGACGGGCTCGAACCGCCGACCTAGTGGTTAACAGTCAGCCCTGGGCCTGTTTCTGGGTGTGCCTTGGTGCCCCAGAGTGAGGAAAATCAAGGGGTTAGGTGCAGCCCTGTTTCGCTGAGTCTTCGCCGTGCTGCCGAGTTCGCACACCATTTCGCACACCAACTCTGACAAGCGCCTTCGGCAGCACCACCGCGCCGCATAGTCCGGCACGAAGGACCGGAACAGACCGGAACGGAGTCCGGGCAGGAGAGGAGCACGTCCCGGTTTGTGCGCGACGACCAGGCCGACGGGGGCTACGAGCCCGGCTCAGATGCCATCATGACCGTTAGGCAGCGCGAAGTTCTTCTGACCGGCGGCAACGCCGCTTGGGCCCAGCCCAGGGCAGTACCGCACCCCTGCGATGGCACTGCTCCGGGGATGCTGGCCCGGCGCTCTCTACACAGGATGCTGGCAAGGTGTCGCCTTTGGGGAGGGAAGGCGCATAAGGTGCGCTTTCCATCTGGCGCCGATTCCTAAGTACGCGGACTTACAGGGCTCCAGCCGAAGCGGAGTCGCCTTTCGTGGTGGAAGGCGACAACCCGACCTCCCGCTAGCGGCGTGAGGGACAACTACAGAGATGGCGGAGTCTCAAGTTCCCTTTTCAACTGACAGGTTGCGTTCAAGGGCTTCTCACCCCCACTTCCTCGACGATTCTTCGCGCCTATCTGCCCGGTAGGTGGAAGACGGCGGGCAGCGGGCGGCCACCGACTCAAAATCGCGTGCCCTATGGGCTTGAGGGTTCGAGTCCCTCCTCCGGCACCACATGGTTCTTCGGGGACTTACGAGGTTTTCCCTCGCTTCAGCGCTTCGGGCTAACCGCCCCCGCGTGACAAATACGTGACAGATTGCGAGCGAATCCTGGGGCGTGTGGCCCGAGGCTAGCGCGGGCATGCGTCTGGACAGCCAATGAGCGGCCCGACTCTGGCTCACCGTGTGGGCGGCGGCGGCCGCAGGCCAGTCGCCATCTCGCAGTAGCAGACCGGGGCGCGGGGTGGCGATTAGACTCCGCGCCCCGGAATCAAGTCAGTCAAAGAACCAAATCACCCATCACGGACGACCGCGCACTGCACGCACGTGATTGCTGAGGCCCTTATCGAAGCCGCTCACTATGCTGCCGATGAAGCACACGATCCACGCCCGATTCGGGAAAACCGTCCACCTGCGTGGGACCAGATTCGAGCCGAGCAACGCCCAGGACTTACCGATAAAGGGGCGGGGGGTATTGCAGTAACTTGAGACCGTTTGCGTCTCCGTACGCTGGCCGGGCCACTTCAGTAGGTCCATCAGGGTTCTCGGAGAAGGCATAGAGCCACGTTTGCCGCTGCGCGGCCAGGCCAAACGTATACGCCGGGACCACCATCGTCCACGTGCGGCCCGTTGCCGTGGTGTAGCTGCGGGACGTGCTCGTATCCCAACCGAACTGCGCACTCACTTTGACTTCCCAGGAGCCCCCGCTGCCCAGGAACTTGGCGTCACCGCCCGCCGTGAGCTCGATTCCCACCTGCCTGCTAAACGACTGGCTCGTGGTCTCTTCTAACCCCTGGTTGTACGTAACCTGCTGAGTCGCAGCTTCCGAGTAGTCCAAGTTGTCTAGCCAGGTGTGCCTTGTGTAAATCTCCTGCCGTTTGACGCGGTAGAAGGGCGAATCCTCCACGTTGAACCTCACGAGCGAAAAATTCTCGTTGAAATTATTAGGGTCTGCCGGGTTCAACACCGGGACCAGCGTGAAAGGCAGCCGGATGGACGACGCATACTGGAGGTCCCCGGCAGAGATCACCCCGTTTTCATCAATTTTCGGCCTAGAGAGACTGGCCTCGCTTTGCTCCGCCACCGGAATCGGCACTAACAGCAGATTTGCCAGGTTTGTATCGCAGGCGGAGCTCTCATAACCCGGGCAGCCAATCACCGTGCCCGGGTTTAGGGGCGCCCGCTCCCCAGCGAGGCTCGGAATTGTGGGGGCACCGATCCAGAACGCGCCAGCGTTCATGTTTGGTACTCCACTTCCGAAGTCATCCCAAATCCAGGCGCCGATGTTAGCTTCTATCGTGTAATCCTTCCTCACGCAGCGAAAAGCATCGGTGGACGGTTTATCCCAGCCGTTGTGCGTCACGCCGCCCAACGCGACGTAGCCAGGGTTACAGAGTGGTTTCCAGATCGACGCACTGAATCTACACCCAGAACTATCATCGTGCCAGATATGGTCGTAGTCATAGGGCGCATCAAGAACGGGACTGTTCGGGTCCCATGAGTTCGGGTCCGATGAGACAAGGATCATCGGACTCAGGATTTCACAGTCTTCCCCGCATTCCCACCCTGTGTAGTAATCAACGATTAGTGAGCCGAGGGGGTACCATCCGGCGGGCACCCCGGAGGGACCATAAAAGGTAACCGTATTGGACATGCAATGATCCCAGTCAGGTTCATAGTGGTCGAACTGGTGAGCATACGTTTTCCAATACTTGATCAGGAACTGCTCACCGTCTTGGCCGATGTCCATCACCATCGGATCGTAGACCTTGACGGTCAGCGTCTTGCTGACGTTTGTGTCAGACGTGAGCGTGATGGTCTCCTCGCAGTGTTCCCCGACGGCATCGACAGTGATTGCGTTTTCGCTAACGTCCGAACAGCTCGCGCAGGTGCCCGCACAGTCCGCGCTAAAGCCCACCGGCTCGCCCATGCTGTCGTAAGCCTCAACGCCGATCGTCTTGGGCGGGTCGTTGGGTTCGATCGAAGTGATGGTATACTCGATGCGCATGGTTCCGTCGCCCGTCGGCGGCGTCAGCCCCCAGAGCGCGTCGACGATGCCATCCGCGTCGGAAACCAGCTGGTTCCGGATCGGCATCGCATCTCCCGACGTTGGGCACGCGGCGCCGCCTTTGCCCTCGATCTTCGCCCACTTGCCGCTGTACTTTGAATCGCACTTCGTGAAGCTGGGGGGCAGCCCCTTCTTGAGCCCCTTGGCCTCCTCCTTCAAACGGCACTTGGCGTACTTGCCTGCCTCCATCATTTTGGCCGCTGCGCACTTGTCGGTGGGATCGACTGCCCATGCTGATCCTGCGATCAGCAGGACCCCGAAAAATGTGAAAAGTCCCCTGCGAAACATTTTGGCCTCCTTGGAGGCTCTCGCCTCACCCTAGTTGGTGTAAGGCGAGCATACACCCGTACCGGTCGGAGGGGGCAAGCCTTTTGTTAGCCCCAGCGGCGTCACAGGGCCGTAGCGCATCATGATGGTCAACGGGGCTTTAATCCCCCAAGAACAAGGCCGAAATTACAGTCACACTGTAAAATTACAGTATATGTGAAATACAAAAGTGTCCGGTACTACAGCCGAACCGGAACCCGAGGCCCTAACGCTGGCTCTGAGCTGGTCGAATCGGGAGCACCTCGGCCCCCGGCTTCCGCAGCGTGAGGTCGGCGACGCCCTTCATGTGGCCGGGGCTAAGGTGCGCCCATCAGGGCGATCCCCGGCTACCGTCCGCTCCGCGACGCCTTTTCGGGCTGTGAGCCTTCAGCTACTTCGGGACCATTGGGGGAGTTGAACTAAGAGACACTTCCGGTGCCAAAGGAGGGGGAATCTGATGGCAAAGGGAGCGTCTGCAGAGCAGGCCGTGAAGGAGATCCGGCGGAAGACCCGCCGAAGATTCTCTGCGGAGGAGAAGGTCCGCATCGTACTCGAAGGTCTCCGCGGGGAGGAGAGCATCGCCACGCTCTGCCGCCGCGAGGGGAT
>JBDHHR010000093.1:0-4811 GCA_039589295.1 Gemmatimonadota bacterium
AGGGGGACACCGTACAGGTGGCTGCGGCACTGGCCGAGCCGCAGGACTGGACTGCCGAGCACGTTCCGGCGCTCGCCAGGCTTCTTGCCCGGGACGTGCTCGTCACGCCAGTCGTGCGCACGCTGGTGTCCATTGGCTCGGCCGGAGTGCCGCACCTGTCGACGGTACTGGCGGAGGAGGGCGCCGACTTCGTGATCCGCCGGCGCGTACCGCGCGTGCTGGCCGGCATCGACGACCCGGCGGCCGAGGAGGCACTGGTGAAGGCGCTGGGCGCCGGGCGCTTCGAGATCCGGTACGGGGCGGCACTGGCACTTCAACGACGGCGCAGCCGGGAGCTCTGTCCATGGGAGGGGGACTGGCGCTCGGTCGTATGGGAGGCGGTTCGCTCAGAAGTCAGCCGTGACCGGCCCGTATGGGAGCTGGCCCGTCTCCTCGATGACAATCCGGACGACGAGCTCGTAGGACGTCGGGTCGGCTTACGGGGCGAACTCAGCCTGGAGCACACTTTCCGGCTGCTGAGCCTCGTCCTGGATCCGACGCCGATCCGAACGGCGTATCGCGGGATCCTGCTGGATGACGCGGAGTTGAAGAGCTTCGCCCTGGAGTACCTCGAGCAGGCGCTTCCGGTCGATATCCGCCGGAGACTGTGGCCTTTCATTGGCGACCTGAGCGCATCGGAGGAGCGGCGCTCCATTCGGAGGCTCGACGATGTCGTCTCGGACCTCCTCAAGACAGGCGCCACGCTGTTCGCCAGCGAGGAGAGCCGGCGGGCCTTGCGGCGGGTTTTGGAGGCAGACGACCGGGGAGACGGGCCGGAGGGCCGAGATGACCGGCCGGAAGGCGGAGAGGGTGAGCCCGGCGGCGAAGGGGGGCGCTAGCACTCTTCACCGCGTTCCACACCCGAACCGAGCATGGGCATGCGGATGCCGCAGCGGTTGGCTACCTCGATCGCTCTCTCGTACCCGGCATCCGCGTGGCGCACGACGCCCAGACCCGGATCCGACCTCAGGACCCGCTCCAGCCGGCGCTCGGCGGCTACCGTGCCATCCGCCACGATGACCTGACCGGCATGCTGGGCGTAGCCGATACCTACCCCGCCGCCGTGGTGGAAGCTGACCCAGCTCGCTCCCCCAACGGCGTTGAGGAGGGCGTTCAGAATCGGCCAGTCCGATACCGCGTCGGTCCCGTCCCGCATCCCTTCGGTCTCCCGGTTGGGGCTGGCAACGGAGCCGGCATCCAGGTGGTCCCGGCCGATGACGATGGGCGCCTTCACCTCCCCGCGGGCCACCATCTGGTTGAAGCGGTGTCCGGCCCTGCACCTCTCGCCGTAGCCAAGCCAGCAGATGCGGGCCGGCAGTCCTTGGAACTCGACCCTCTCCCGGGCCATGGTCAGCCAGCGGTGAAGGTGTGAGTCGTCCGGGAACAGCTCCATGACCGCCTCGTCGGTACGGTAGATGTCCTCCGGTTCTCCGGACAGGGCCACCCAGCGGAAGGGTCCCTTCCCCTCACAGAACAGCGGCCGGATGTAGGCCGGCACGAAGCCGGGATAGGCAAAGGCATCTTCGACCCCGGCGTCAAGCGCACGCTGGCGCAGGTTGTTGCCGTAGTCGAACACCTCTGAGCCGCGCCGCCGGAACTCCAGCATGGCCTCCACGTGCCTGGCCATGGAAGGCATTGAGCGACGCTCGTACTCCGCGGGGTCGCTCGTCCGCAGCCGGTCGGCTTCCTCGACGCTCGTTCCTTCCGGCACGTACATGAGGACGTCGTGCGCCGGGGTCTGGTCGGTGACCACATCGGGCTCGAAGCCGCGCTCGGCCAGCTGCGGCAGGACCTCGGCCGCGTTGCCGACCAGGCCGACCGACAGCGCCTCTCCACCCCGGGCCGCGGCCTCGCACAGCCGGACCGCCTCTTCCACGTCCTCCACGACCCGGTCGACGTAACGGGTCTGGAGCCGCCTCTGAGCCCGGCGCGGGTCCACCTCCACCACCAGAGCCACACCGCCGTTCATGGTGACGGCCAGCGGCTGCGCGCCCCCCATACCGCCGAGGCCGGCGGTCAGGACGATCCTGCCTTGCAGGCCGTCCCATCCCTGCTGCCGGGCCAGCGCCCCGAGAGTCTCAAACGTGCCCTGGAGGATGCCCTGCGTTCCGATGTATATCCAACTGCCGGCCGTCATCTGACCGAACATGATGAGCCCCTTCGCGGCGAGCTCGTCGAAGTGCTGCTGGGTGGCCCAGTGAGGAACCAGGTTGGAGTTGGCGATCAGCACGCGGGGTGCTTCGCGATGGGTGTAGAAGACCGCCACCGGCTTCCCGGACTGGATGAGCAGAGTCTCGTCGTCGTCCAGCTCGCGAAGGGTGCGCACGATGGCGTCGAAGCAGTTCCAGTTCCGCGCCGCCTGACCCCGACCGCCATATACGACCAGGTCGTCCGGCCGTTCGGCGACCTCGGGATCCAGGTTGTTCATCAGCATTCGCAGGGCTGCCTCCTGCAGCCATCCCTTACAGCTGATCTCCCCGCCACGGGGTGCTCGAACGGCCCGCGGCCCGGCGCTCTCGACCATCAGGCTACCACCTTTCCTCGCTTGATCACCCGCTGGACTGCGTTGTTTCCGATTCGGTATACGAGGTCCTCGAGGGTCGGGATCCCCCAGATCTGAATGTCGGCCAGCAACCCCTGCCCAAGTGCACCGCGGTCGTCCAGGCCGCACGCCCGCGCACTGCCGACGGTGGCCGCCAGAAGGGCTTGTTCCGCTGAAAGCCCGTTCCACCGGCAGGCGAACTGGATAGCAAGCTGCATAGACACGGAGTAGCCACCCGGGCACAGGTCGGTGCCAAGAGCGACCGGCAGTCCGGCCTCGATCCACTCGCGGGCGGCGATGGGCTTCGGGTGCCGCACCGCGAAGTCGATGAGCGGCATCAGCACCGCGGTCACTCCTGCCTCCGACATGAGCCGCAGACCATCGGCGGAAGCAAAGTTCAGGTGATCGGCAGACACCGCCCCGAGCTCTCCCGCCAGCTCGGCGCCACCCACTGCGGCATACTGATCAGCGTGGATCTTGGGTTCGAGCCCCGCCTCGATGCCGGCCCGCAGGATCCGGCGCGATTCCTCGACCGTGTAGTAGCCCTCATCACAGAACACGTCGCAGAACCGTGCCAGGCCTCGCTCGGTGACCGACGGGATCATCTCGAGTACGACCACTTCCACATAGCGCTCGCGGGCCACCTCGGCCGGAAAGTCGTGCGCCCCCATGAAAGTGCTCACCAGATCGATGGGATGGTCTGCGTCCAGCCGACGGTTCACTTGCAGCAGCTTTAGCTCGTCGTCAAGGGTTAGGCCGTACCCGCTCTTGCTCTCAGCGGTTGTCGTACCGTGACGGAGCATGGCATCGAGGCGCTCGGCGGCGCTGACGGCGAGCGTGTCCGGTTCTTCGGCTCGAGTCATGGACACGGTGGCCATGATCCCGGTGGGGATGCCCATCGCCCGCACCTGCTCCCTGGTGTGGGTCAGACGGGCGGCGTACTCGCGCGCCCGCGAGCCTCCGAAGACCAGATGCGTGTGCGCGTCGACGAACCCCGGGGCCACGACGCCGCCCTCTGCGGATATCTCCTGCGCACGGCTGGTGTCGACGCCTGCCGAAACATCTGCGGCCGCACCGACGGCCAGGATCCTTTCTCCCGCCACCGCCACCACCCCAGACGGCACTCGACCGATGGGATCCCCCGGAGTCGGCTGGCAGGTGATGACCTCGGAGGCCCCTGTGATAAGGACATCGGCCGCGGGCCTTCCTGCCCCCGGAACGGTCTGCCCGCTGCCAGTTCCCTGCACTGCCATCGACTCTCGCTTCCTCGGGCGTCAGGGCCAGCTAGTCCAGCAGAGCCGTCTCAACGATCTGCTCGGCGGTAAAGTCGTGCGTCTGCAGGTAGTGGCGCACCACCTCCTCCAGCGCTCCGAGCGGCACGGGCCCGATGAGCTCGGTGCCTGCCACCTGCACTCCGCGGCGCGCCGCCTCCGAGCGGACTGACTCCAGCACCCGCGGAATAGGTGTCTTCATGTAGTTGGTGAGGTTCATCGAGACCTGCACCATACCCTTGTCCTCCAGGGCGAACCCCATGCCGCGAACAAAGCGGAACCCGCCATTCACGTACCGCACTGCCCGTGCGATGGTCTGCGCGATGTCCAGGTCTGTGGTGCGCAGGTTCACGTTGAATGCGACAAGCGGGAAGCGGGCCCCGGTCACCGTGGCGCCCGCCTTCGGGTTGAATTCCGCCGGTCCCTCATCCGGCGCCCACTCCGGGTCAGCCAGTTTCGCCGGCAGGGCCTCGTACTGACCCTTCCGGATCTTCGGAAGGCTCACCCGCTCGGGCCGAGTCGCCGCTTCTTCGTAGTAGTATACGGCAACCCCGTGGTCTCCCAGGAAGCGACCGAAGGCACGGGCGATCTGCACCGCCTCCTCGGTGTCCATGTCCCGAAGCGGGATGAACGGCACCACATCCAGGGCTCCCATTCGCGGGTGCTCCCCGTGGTGCTCGCGCATATCGAGCCGCTCGAGCACGGCCGTCGCCAGGGACTTGGCCGCCTCCAGAACCCTGGTCGGCTCTCCCAGGAAGGTGATCACGGCCCTGTTGTGATCCGGGTCGGAGGAGTAATCCGCGACCCGAGCGCCCTCGACGCTCCGAACCGCCGCGACGAGCTGTTCCACCACCTCGGTGCGCCGACCCTCGCTGACGTTCGCCTCACACATCAGGACCTTAGACATCGGCATCCCCTTCCGCGGGGTCTGTGGAGGGACCGCTTGTGGCCATGGGCGA
>JBDHHR010000094.1:0-4773 GCA_039589295.1 Gemmatimonadota bacterium
ACGAGCGACTGCGGGCCGACCGCAAAGCCGCGAGATGCGTCCCCAGCCCCCAGCTCCGTCCCGAGTCGGCGTGCCGAAACGCGTGCTCCGGCGCGGCGATGACCGTGCTCGTCTCAGTGTTGCCCGCGGTCTCGACGGTGAGTCCGTGATAGCCGAACGGGATAGGCTCGGCCGCCCGTAGTTGGCCGCCGACGCTTTGGAGTGTGACAACGGCGCCGTCTTCGACCCGCAACTCAGCGTGGACCTTGGTGCCTTCCGAGATCGCGATGGGAGGGAGGGCCCCATTCCAGGCGACGAGCACGGGTGGAAGGCGCCCGGACTTCTCGTCTTCCTCATGCGCACGCAGGGCGGCGGCAGCGTCGCCTGGTCGAGCAACGGGAGCGCCGAGCGAGGCGCAGACGCTGAGCAGCGTCTCGGGCGCCACGGTGACCGGCCTGCCCAGGCCGTCCGTGTAGTGAACATGGACTCCAATGGCCTTCGCGAGCGAGCGGAGAGCCGTCAGCTCATCCATGGTGGCGGCGCATGAAGATTCCCAAGAGTCTGGAGTTCGGTTTCTACCCGGCGAAAAGCTAGGCCCAGCAGCCGCCCTCCGCCAGCGGAGCCTGGATAGTGGCGCTGGCGCACGCAATTGCGGTCCGGCATTATTCTCGGAAATGAGGTTTGACGTCCCGAGCGGTGCCTCGATTGCCGGGCGGAGACTAAGCGAAAGGAAGAGCACGTGCGTCGCAAATCGTGGGTCCTGGTCTGCTCGCTGCTACTACTCGGCTCCGCCTGTGGGGGCGGCCGCGTTGACACGCCCACGCCGGCCGATGCCCCGGTCCGAGTCGTGGTGACCAACAACTATGCGCTCGCCATGGAGATTTTCGTGACTGGAGGGGGAACCACCCACCGGATGGGCTCGGTGGACCCGGGAATGGTCGGCCGGTTCGTAGTACCCCCCGGAATGATCGGCGGCGGCCCGCTCAGGTTCGAGGCCCACCCTCCCCCCCGCGCACGCACCAGGGAGAGGGCCGAGTCCGGCCCCATCCTGGTTTCTCCGGGCGCGATCGTGGATTTCATGATCAAACAACGGCTGTTCAACAGCACGGCCACGCTGAGGCGCTAGCCGCGCAGGCCGCCGGTTAGATCCCCGTCGAAACGTCGATGGCGACGGCGGAATTCGGGGGGAGGCTGAGCTGCACCGTCCCGCCGGCGTCCACCACGACGGACGTGCCGGCACAGGCGGTGGCAGTGATCCCGCCGGTCAGCCGGTCGCAGTAAGTTCCCGCCGGGAGACCCGTGGCGATCGTGGCAGCCACAACCGCTGCTTCCCGGTTGATCGCCACGAACCCCCGGTCGCCGCGGGAGAAGGCGATGGCGTTGGCGTCGTTGTCCCACCAGTGGTTGATGTCGGTGCCCGCGACGACGCGGCGGAAGCGCACCATGCTCCGGATGTACGGGTCGCGGTGTTCGCACACCCACTGGCCGACCGCCGCGGTCTCGAGGCTGGCCGCGCAGGCCACGGGGTTGGTGTTCCCGTTGGCATCGGACGGCGGACCCATCGCATTCCCCAGCGGACAATCGAAGGCGTAGCTCGATAGGATCAACGGGTAGCCGTAGGGCTGGGCTAGCATCCACACGTTGGCGACGCGGAAGGTGTTGCCGTCGCGGTAGCCGACGCCGCACTGGTGCTGCGTGTCGTGATTCTGCAGGAACACCACGGCCTTGTCGGAGGGCATCAACCCCCACGCCGTTTCGGAGAATCGATTCCCCGGTGTGCCGTTCGGGTTGAGCTGAGCGATGTACTCGCCGCCTATGCCGCGGAACTTGTTGCCGACGCCGACGAAGGTGAATTCGGTGATGTCGGCAACGCCGCCAGAGCCGTACCCTTCACCGAAGTAGTCGCGCGGCGACAGCGCCTCTCCCTCCCCCCCGATGACTTCAAGGAACACGTACGGCAGCGGGCGTCCATCGGCGGCCAGTGTCAGGTTGACGCGTGCGAGGATGTCGTCCAGCTCCACCTGCTGGATGTGCTTGGCCGCGTCTATGCGGAAGCCGGCGACGCCCAGCCTGGCAAGCATGAGCAGGTAGTCGGCGATCGTCTGCCGCACCGAGGCGAGACCCGTGTTCAAGTCGGGCAGCGAGAGCAACTCGCAGTCCTGCACGTTGGCCGCGCTCTGATAGTCGGTCACAGTGCAGGGAGGATGAAAGTCGGACGGGGTGTAGAGCCCTGGGTAATCGTACTTGCTGTAGGCCGTGCCGTTGCTCCCGACGCCGGGGCTCGGGAAGTTGGTCATGTGGTTGATCACCGCGTCGACGATGATGCCCACGCCGGCCGCCCCGCAGCGGACCACCATGTCGGTGAATTCGGCCTCGGTGCCGGAGCGGCTTCGTGCGATGCTGTAGCTCACGGGCTGGTAGCGCTGGCTCCAGGGATGGCCCGGGACGATGCTGTGTTCCTGCGGCGGGGAAACCTGCACTGCCGCAACACCGGCGGGCCCGAGCACGGTCTCACATTCGCTGGCGATGTCGACCCACTTCCACTCGAAGAGATGCACCACTACGTCGCCGGCCGCGGCGTGGCCGCTGGGGCGGTAGGTCGGGGCGAGCACCGGCCGGCCGGCTGGAGGCGGCCCCGAGCCGGGAGGAGTCGGGAGTTCATCGTTGCACGCCACGGCAGCGAGGGCGAGCAGCCCGACGGCGGCTAGGGGATGGTGAGAGTACATGGCGCGTATCGGGTGTGCCAAAAAATACCGGAGCCCCGCCGCGTACGCGACGGAGCTCCGAAAAGGTTCATGTTGAAGAAGCCGAGCTCAGTAACCCGGATTCTGCGTCAGGTTGGGGTTGACCACGAGCTCCGACGCCGGGAGCGGATACAGATCCCGGAACGAGTCGGTGGCCGTCCCGGGCTCTACCCCGCCCTTCCAAGCCCAGACGTAGCTGCCGCCGGTATACAGGCCGAAGCGAATGAGGTCGACCCGCCGGTGAGCCTCCCACAGGAGCTCGCGCCCCCGTTCGTCCAGGATGAAGTCCAGCGTGAGCTCGGTGGCGGTGATGTTGCCGCTGGTGTCGCCGTAGGCACGCTCCCGGAGCGCGTTTACGTAGTCCAGCGCCTGCTGCTGGCTGCCGCCGCCGCCGCGAAGCATGGCCTCAGCGTAGATCAGGTACGCATCGGCCAGGCGGAACATCGGGAAGTCCGTGTCCACGTGGGTCGGGTGGGACCCAGGCACGCCACTCGAGGTCAGGTTGGAGAACTTGCGCGCTGGGATCCCCGCAAAGAAGTCGCCGATGGCGGCGATCGCGACTGTCTGACCGTCCGCGGGGTCGTCGAAGAAAAACGACGACCGCCCGTCCCCAGCTGCGAATCGGTTGTAGGCCTCGGGCTTGAGACGCAGCCCCCACCAGCAGCCGTCGATGCCAGAGTCGCCGGCGTCCATGTTCCCACCGCACGAGGCGTGAACCAGGAAGGTCATGGCACCCCACGTCTGGGTGTGCACGCCGTCCTGAATGACGGGGAAGATGATCTCCGGCGACAGGTGGTTGTCCGCCAAGAATATGTTCTGGTAATTGGGGTCCAGGCTGTAGGGACCCGCTATGGCGGCTTGCGCGGCGCCCAGTGCCTCGGCATACCGCGGTGTACCCGTGTAGACCTCTGAGTTCAGGTAGACGTGTGCCAGCAGCATAGACGCGGCGTGGGGCGTGGCCCGGCCGTAACTCGTCCCGCCCGACGGCGGCAGCTGGCTCTGGATGTCGGTCACCTCGCTTACGATGAAGTCGAAGATTTCGGCGCGCGCGGCCTGCTGGGGTGGCGGCCCATTGAGCGCATCGGCTTCGGTCACCAGCGGGATGTCGCCGAAGAAATCGATCCCGTGCCAGTAGCTGAGCGCGCGGAGGAACCGCGCCTCGGCTCGGAAGGTCTGAATCTCGGCCCGGAGCGAGCTCGAGACCCCGCGCTCCGACAGCTTGTCATCGGTCGTCTGGCGGAGGAACTCGTTCACCAGGCCAACCTGGAAGTAGATCCGGAAGTACATGGCCACGACGAAGTTGTTAGTGGCCGCCCAGATCTGGGTGTTCAACTCCGGCAGGCCCGGGTCGCCCCAGCCGATGACCGCCTCGTCGCTCGGCAGCGTCTGTGCCTCCCAATAGAGCCGGAGGTACTGGGAGAAGCCCTCGTCGATGCCCTGGATGTCCCCTTGTCCGGCCGGGCCCTGCTGTCCCGTGACGGCGAGCCCCGCGTAGATCTTCGCGAGGAAGGCCTCGTACGAGCCTGGATCGCTGAAGATGTTCGCCTCGGTGATAGTGCTCGTCGGCTCCACAACCGTGTCCGTGCAGCCGGCCACGCCCATGACCAGGAAGGCGCCTGCGATGGTGAGCACCTTGCGCGTGTTGCGGTTCATGTCTTCGTCCTTTCTCGAGTGCTCGAGTCCATAATCACGCGCTCAGAATCGGAGGCTCAGGCCGCCGGTGAAGGTGCGTGCGCGGGGATAGATGTTGTTGTCGATGCCATTCAACGCCGATGTCTGGAGTGGACCAGTCGTGGTCGCCCCGACGTTCGCCGTCGGATCGACGCCGCTGTAGCCAGTGATGGTGAAGACGTTCTGCCAGGAGGCGAAGGCGCGCGCTGACTGCCCCTTCAGGTTGAACGAGTAGCCGAGCGTCAGGTTGTCCATCCGCAGGAATGACGCGTCCTCCACGTAATAATCCGAGAAGAGTTGCTGCTCCTCGAAGCCGGTCTCGAGGACCGAGCTGTGCAGATTGAACGGTGCGCCACGCCCGACCTCCGAGTAGGTGCCC
>JBDHHR010000095.1:0-9151 GCA_039589295.1 Gemmatimonadota bacterium
GATCGTCTGCCAGCTCGTATGCCCCTTCGTACGGCTCGAAATCGAGCGGAGCGAAGTCGATCATCCGCCGAAAGCTGAAGCGCCCCTGACTCTCCGCGAGCTCCAACGTACCGTCGAGCACAGAACCTTCCTGATGACCGTCGAATCGAACTGTCCCCGCAGGCGACTCGAGTTCGAACTGGATTCCCGAGCCTAGTATTTCTAGATCGGCCTCTGCACCCGGCTGGCCCGGCCACATGCGTACCACTCGCACGCTGGAATCGGGGGACTCGGCTATCCTGAGCTCGAGGAAGGCCTCCCAGTCGTCCATCTGGGCGAAACCTATCCACGTGCCGGCGGTTGTCCCGGAATCAGGACTGCACGCGGAAAACGTGGCCAGGCACAGAACAGCCAGAGAGAATCTGTACACGGCACAGCAAGCCATGGGCATTTGAAGCCTCCGGTGCTGACTGTGGAATCGCTGACGCAAGCTGCCTCAGTCTAGCGTTGAAGTCCCACTCTGTCTGTGGGGCTCGACCGCGTGTGAGATGGAGAACAGGGCAACCGGTCGAACGACCGCCCACCCCCACTCAGCCGCTCTCGCCGCCGAGAACCTGCAGGGTTACTGTCGGTTCTACTGTCGATTCAACCCGGCAAACTGTCGTTTCGAGGTTTCGGGAATCCAGCAGATTGCGCGATCAAGCCGCGTGGTTATAGGCTTTTCGTCGGGATTCCCATTCTAGTCGATCTGCTTTGCAAGCAGGAGGTCGTCGGTTCGATCCCGATCGGCTCCATTTCCCTCAGCCCCTGAATCTCAAGAGCTTTCGCCCGTCCCTGGTCTGGAGTGGCCGGGAAGACTCTACATGTTGAGTCTACATGTTTGGCTGGGAGCCGAACTTGACGGTGGCGCTTCGATCACGTCGAGCGGGACGGCACCAGAGGTCGCGCCTTCCGGTTGCCCGGGGCATCTTCACGCGCTGGCCCGCTCGGGGTAGCTTCGGTTCGAGAGAAGCTCGACCCGAGCCACACGATCGATTCACCTCCACAACCGCAAGGAGCTCGTCCTATGTCGATGAAAGAAACCGCCCTCGAGTTCTTCGATGCGTGCGAGACCGGGAAGGGCTGGGGAACGTGCGCGCAGTTCTGTCACCCGGGCGCGACCTTTTCCGCTCAGGCCGACGCGCTTCAGGACGTGGGCACGCTCGAGGGCTATGCGGACTGGATGGCCGGGCTCTTAACTCCGGTTCCCGACGGAAGCTACGAGATCCGGTCGTTCGCGGTCGATGAGGACCGGGGCAACGTCTCCGCCTACGCCGTGTTTCGCGGCACGCACACGGGCGAGGGCGGACCGGTGCCGCCGAGCGGGAAGAGCGTCGAGGCCGACTACGTATACGTCATGGATTTTGACGGCGACCGAATCCGGCACATGACAAAGATCTGGAACGACGGGATCAGCCTCAGGCAGCTCGGCTGGGGCTGATACCGCGCGGGTAATCCGAGGGTAGCCCAGGGGCTTTGCGGGCGGGAGGTCGTCGGTTCGATCCCGATCGGCTAGATTCCTATCAGCCCTTCGCCACAGAGGGGTCGACAGCTCTGAGTAACGATGCCGCCTCTACGGGTCAGGGCACGATGTCCCCAATAGCCGCGTTGGTGAGGTCGCTCAGCGTCGTTCCGTCGGCCGTCGATAGCGTACGTGAATCGACCAATTTCGTCACCCGATAGCTGAAGGATTTGCGTGCCGCTAGCTGAGGCCGGCGTGCGACCACTCTAGGCCTCTCGACCGGATCGGAGGCCCGGCCCCACCGTTGGCAGGCCATCAGGCTGCCTCCATGTTGTGGGTCATGTCTGACCCCGTGCGTCGTCTACACATGGTCATGGACGACCAGTATACCAAAGAGCATGAGCTCGGCGAGGGTAGGGTGCTGTCCAGTCGTTGCTGGGCCTCCCGGCGCTCTGAGCGACTCGTGTGTCGGCGGTCCGGCGCCTCGGTGTCGAGGACCCCAGCGGCCGCCCGAAGGGCTGAAGCATCGAGACCTTGACGGAGTTCCTGGTCCAACACGGATCTCTGATCCTGTTTCTGTGGATCTTCTTCAATCAGCTCGGCGTTCCCGTGCCCGCCATCCCGTACATGCTGGCGGCCGGCGCGCTGGCCGGTCTGGGCCGACTCGACCTCGGGCTCCTGGTGATGATAAGCGTCGTCGCGGCGGTGCCCGCCGATCTGCTGTGGTACGAGATCGGCCGACGGCGGGGCGTAGCCGTGATCCGCTTCGTATGCAAGATCTCGTTGGAGCCCGACTCGTGCGTGCGCGACACCGAGAGGCGGTTCGCCCGGCACGGAGCCTCGTCGCTCGTCCTGTCGAAGTTCATCCCCGGTATTGAGACGGTCGCACCGCCGTTGGCCGGCCTCTTCCGGATGCGGCGATCACGGTTCCTGCTCTTCGATGCGCTGGGCGCGCTCCTGTGGTCGAGCGTCTTCCTCGGCCTTGGCTACGTATTCCACGATCAGGTCGATCGAATCGTGCGCGAGGCTGCGCGGCTCGGCGGCTGGCTCTTGGCGATCCTGTCGATCATCCTCGTGGCCTACCTGGGCTGGAAGTTCTGGCGACGTCGGAGATTCCTGCGGGAGCTGCGAATCGCACGGATCACGCCGGAGGAGCTCCGGGCAAAGCTCGACGCGGGCGAGGACATCGAGATCGTCGACGTGCGCCATTCTCTCGACTTCGAGGCCGAACCCTTCACGATTCCGGGCGCTACGTACATCTCTGTGGAGCAATTCGAAGAGGGGCACGAGGAGGTCCCCCGAGCCCCCGAGGTAGTCCTCTACTGCAACTGACCGAGCGAGGCTTCCAGCGCCAGGGTGGCGCTGCTCCTGAAACGCCGCGGTGTAGAGCGGGTCCGACCACTCGCGGGCGGTCTCGATGCCTGGTCGACTCGGGGCTATCCGCTGGAGGACCGGAGGGAGGGCGAGGCCCCTGACATCTCTGTTGGTCTCTGAGTGACGAGAGGACGTGTCGGGCTGTTTGGGAGTGCGCCGCCCCACGAGTTGATCCGCGCGGCGAACAATTTCCAGGGGCTCACCTGGAGGCACACACCGCGTTCGGGGCCTTCAGCGGGCAATGAAGGGAATGCAGGAAGCCTGATACGGACTCCGACTCAGCAGTGGGGTCGTCGAGGCGGGTGGGCCGCGCCGTCCGGACTCTGGTTCGCGGTAACAACCACGGATACAGCGCTGATCAGCGGTGAATCAGCGCCTACCAGCGCTCGGTCAGCGGCCACCAGCGCAGAGACCCGGAAGAACGCGAGTTTTCTAGCGCTGGTCAGCGGCCGCTCTCAGCTTTGCAAGCAGGAGGTCGTCGGTTCGAATCCGATCGGCTCCATTCCTACCAGCCCTTGAGTCTCAAGGGCTTTCGCTTCTTCGGACATTTCGTTCGCCGAGGGGCTCTACATGTTTCTTCTACATGTTTGGCTGGGCACCGAACGTGACGGTGGCGATTCGATCGCGTCGAGCAGGACGGCACCCGAGGTCGCGCGTTCGGGTCGCCCGGACCATCTTTACGCGCTGCCCCGCTGGGGCTCGCTTCGGCTCGAGAGAAGTTCGCCCGGAGCCACACGATCGATTCACATCCGCAACCGCAAGGAGACTCGTCCTATGTCGATGAAAGAAACCGCCCTCCAGTTCTTCGATGCGTGCGAGACCGGGAAGGGCTGGGACGCCGCTCGGAACATTGTCATTCGGACGCCACCTTCTCGGCGCAAGCGGACGCGCTCGCGGGCGTGGATACCTTGCAGGGCTATGCGGACTGGATGGCTGGCCTCCTCACCCCGGTTCCAGATGGCAACTACGAGATCCGATCGTTCGCGGCCGACGAGGACCGTGGGAACGTCTCCGCCTATGCCGTGTTTCGCGGTACGCACACGGGCGAGGGCGGGCCGGTGCCGCCGAGCGGGAAGAGCGTCGAGGCCGACTACGTGTACGTCATGGATTTTGACGGCGACCGCATCCGGCACATGACTAAGATCTGGAACGACGGGATCAGCCTCAGGCAGCTCGGCTGGGGCTGAAGCCTTCGAGGGAGTCACGCCGAGACCAGGGCTGGGAGGGTGGCTGACCGGGACGGGAGGGGCATGCAGATGCTCAGCTGTCCCAGATCAAGAGGCTGATACAGCGGTAATCCGAGGGCAGCTCAGGGGCATGGGCCGCTCAGGAGGTCGTCGGTGAGAGCTGCGGCCGCTGACACGGTCCTCGCTCGTCGCAAGCTCCTCGAATCCGATCGGCTCCATTCCTACCAGCCCTTGAATCTCAAGGGCGTTCGCCTGTTTGGTCCTTCGGGACGCCGGGACGGGTTTACATGTTGGTTCTACATGTAGAGTGCGTTGCTAATCCCGGTTAGGTAGTGAATCGAACAGCCCAAACGCCGGGCGACCTCAGTGTTGCCCAGTTCTGGAGCGCTGATCTAACGTGCAAGCGAGAGATTAGGCTGTCCGGAGAGTTCACCCCCGGACAACCCATTGGTGGAGTTGCCCCGCTTTCGTGGACGGTGAACGGCTTGGGATTCAAGCCGCGGCTTCATGCTGCAATTCGTAGTTGACCGGGCTCAGCTGCCCGAGGCTCGAGTGTCTTCTCCTCGGATTGTAGAATCCCTCGATGAAGTCGAACACGGCCATCCTCGCCTCGGCTCTCCGTCTGAACCGTCGTCGATCGCCTCGGCTCTCCGTCTGAACCGTCGTCGATCCAGGAGCTCGCATTCGAGCGTGGCGAAGAAGCTCTCACAGAGCGCGTTGTCATAGCAGTCTCCCACCGATCCCATCGAGGGCCGAACGCCCGCTTCCTTGCACCTCAGCCCGAACGCGATCGACGTGTATTGGCACCCCTGATCGGAGTGATGGATGACCGCGTCGGGCTTCCGCTGCCACACGGCCATGTTCAGGGCATCCAAGACGAGCTGGGTTCTCAAGTTCCTGGCCATGGCCCAGCCCACGACCCGGCGGCTGAAGGCGTCGACTACTACGGCCAGGTACAGGAACCCGGCCCAGGTCGGGACGTAGGTGATGTCGGCCACCCAGAGCTGATCTGGGCCTGTGACCACGAAGTCCCGCTCCACGAGATCCGGCGCCGGTCTCGCGTCCTCCTTGCGTCTCGTCGTGTGCCACTTCTTCCGCCGGCTCGCACCCTCGATCCCGAGCGTCCGCATGAGCCGCTGCACCCGTTTCCGACCCACCCGGATCCCGTCATCGGCGAGCTCCGCGTGGATCCTCGGGCTCCCATACGTCTCGCGCGAGTCCTTGTGGATCTTCCTAATCTTCTCTCCGAGCGCTTCATCGGAGCGCTGTCGAGCCGACGGTGGCCGGCCAAGCCACGCGTAGTAGCCGGTGGGAGAGACACCCAGAAGACGGCACTGCGCGGCCACGGGGAACGAGGCCCGGTTGTCGCTCACGAATCGGTAGGCTTCGGCGGTACCGAGCCGGTCTCTCGAGCGAACCAGGCGGTGGCTTTTTTTAGAATGTCCCGCTCCATCCGGAGCCGCTTCACTTCGCGTCGAAGTCGGCGGACCTCTTCGCGTTCGGCGGTCGTCAGGCCATCGGAGCGAAGACCCTCGTCCCGGTCCGCCTGGGCGACCCAGTTCCGGATCGTCTGGGCCGTCGGCTCGAACTCACGCGACAGCGCCTCTGCGCTTCGACCCGAGCGCACGAGCTCGATCATGCGCTCGCGAAACTCAGGTGGGTACGGCGGTCTTCATCCTGGCATCGTGAACCTCCCTCTCCCAAGAGATCGGGTGTCCACTAAACCGGGTCAACTCCAGAGCCCTTCTTTCGCCGCGCCGCGAGAGAGTCACGGCTCGAGTGCCTCGCGTGCTTCAGCGCTGGGTTTCATGTGCCCGACGCCGCTCGAGGCTGGGGTCTGAGTCTCTTGTGACACTAATTGTGCCGTTGCCCACCTGATCTGACCGTGGTCTATCGGGGTTAAGAGTGCGAATCAGCCCGGTTTTCGCGGCTCATCGTGGTCCACCGGGGTGCCGCCGACTCTTTGCAGGCAGGAGGTCGTCGGTGAGAGCTGCGGCCGCTGACACGGTCCTCGCTCGTCGCAAGCTCCCCGAATCCGATCGGCTCCATTCCTCGAAAAGCTGGAAACTGCCATCCGAATGCAGTAGCATGAATTGTCCCCCCTCCGCGTTCGGTGAGTAGGAGGTCCAGCCGACCATGACCACGCATACAGCGCGGGAGAAGGGGTTTCAACAGGTACTCGACGCCGCCGTCGATGCCATGCTCGTCATCGACGAGCACGGAAACGTGGTAATGCTGAATCCGGAGGCCGAGCGACTCCTCGGATGGACGGCGGCGGAGCTACTGGGCGAGCCGTTAGATCGGGTAATTCCCCCGCGCTTCCAGCAGCTCGCCGAGGGCGCGGGGGCCCCGCCGAATGGTGCTCCGGTCAGCGTGTTCGCCCAGCGACAGGACGGGACCGAGGTCCCGGTTGAGTTCAACCGCAAACCCCTTGATCCCGGCCCGGACGCACTCGCTCTGGTGACGATGCGCGATCTCACCACGTGGCAGCGTGCTCAGGAGGCCCTCTTCCGGGAGAAAGAGCAGGCCTCCGTCACCCTGTCATCCATCGCGGATGCCGTCCTTACGACCAGCCTGGCGGGAACGATCACGTATCTGAACCCCGCGGCGGAGCGGCTCACCGGTTGGCGCGCGACCGAAGCGCTGGGGCAACCCCTGGACACTGTCCTTACCCTCGTTTCCGAGGCGACGCGGCAGCCCATCGAAAGCATTCCGGCTCGCTGTATCCGCGAAGGGCGCGCGGTAGACCTGGTCGAGGGCGTGCTGCTGCTGCGCCGTGATGGGACGGAAGTGGCGATCGGAGACTCTGCGGCCCCACTCCGCGATCGCAACGGGGCCACGATCGGGGTGGTGCTGGTCTTTCATGACGTCACTGAAAGGCGGCGCGTGGTCCGCAAGCTCTCGCACCAGCCGGCAGGAGTTCGAGCTACGCCTGGTGCGGGTGCTGGCGGAAGCGGCGGCCGGTGCGGGGGAGCACGCCTTGTGCTACCTGGACCTGGACCGATTCAAGGCCGTGAACGATACGTGCGGTCACGAGGCCGGGGATGCCCTCCTCAAGACGATCGGCAGGCTGCTGGGTGCCCGTCTGCGGAGCCGCGACACGGTCGCGCGCCTCGGCGGCGACGAATTCGGCGTCCTCCTGGAACATTGTTCGCTGGCCAAGGCGGAAGAGATCGCCGGCGCCCTCCAGGGGGCCATCGAGGACTTCGACTACATATGGGGGGAAAGGAGCTTCTCGCTCGGTGCCAGCATCGGCGTCGTCCCGATCACGGCCGCGAGCGAGCGAACGGCTGACGTTCTGCGTACCGCCGACGATGCCTGCTACGCGGCCAAGGAAGCAGGAGGCAACCGCGTCCATCTCGGGCAAGAGACGATCCCTGGGGTCCAGCAACAGGCGGACACCCGACGGCTCACTCGCCTGACCCGCGCGCTGGAGGAAGGCCGTTTTCAACTCTTCACTCAAGCGATCGTACCCCTGGTGCCGCAGCTCCCGGAACGTCCCCGGTGCGAGATTCTGCTGCGCTTGCCTGACGAGAATGGTGGCGTGGAGACCCCCGACTCGCTCCTCCCGCTAGCGGAGCGCAACCGCCTGATACCGGCGATCGACCGCTGGGTCGTGCGGCAGACGGTCGAGCTTCTGGGCGCGTGGCAGAGGGACCACCCGGAGTGCGAGCTGCCCCTCTGCTCCATCAACCTCAGCGTTTCCTCACTGGGCGACCCGGACCTGGTCCCCGCGCTGCGTGAGTACCTGGCGGAGCACCGGCTTCCGCCGGAAACCCTTTGCTTCGAGATCGACGAAGCGGCGGCGCTCGGGAACTTTACCCAGCTGGTGCGCCTCATTTCCGAGATCCGGGCGACGGGCTGCGGTGTCGGGCTGGACGACTTCGGTAGCGGGCTGGGCTCGTTCGCCCACCTCAAGGCGCTGCTGGTCGATTACGTGAAGATCGGCGGCCACTACGTGCGGAGCGTCGCCGAGGACCCCGTGTACGGCACCCTCGTGAGCACCGTCAACGAGGTCGGTCGGATCATGGGCATCACCACGATCGCCGAGGAGGTGGAGAGCGCGACCGTTCTGGACAAGCTTCGGGCCTTGGGGGTGGAATACGTGCAGGGGGAAGCCGTGGCGCAGGCGACGCCGCTGACTGACGCGGAGGGAAGGGTGGCCCTACCCTGTGCGCAACCATCGGCTTGACGCTGCGGTTGCTGCCTGTTCGGGTCGGCGCCGGGAGTCTGCTCGCGCGGGCGGCGCCGAGATCCTCGCGAGACCACCTCAGCTAGCTGAAATGGAGAGGGTCTCTGAGGTTCTGTAACTCCCGGTAATAGTAGAGGGGAGTAGGTCGCTTGTCCCTAAACGTCAGCCTCCCCAGAAAAGCGACCTCCTCCTCGGTCGCGGTACCGCTGAGGGAAGGATCCTCGAGGAATTCCCTGAGCCCTGGCTCCTCGACGGAAGCTTGTCCGGATTCCCGCTCGATGAACTCGAATCTCTTCACCGGCTCGGAGACTACCCGGCGGTTCAGGACAACCTCGAGAGCGAACGTCGCAAGGTCGATGTCCCAGGATTCGATCAGCGGCTCCAGGAACGAGAGGCTGCTCTCGATGGACACGTGGAAGATGTCCGTGTCGAGGAACTCAAGCACCCTGACACGCATCTCTTCATAGCTAAGGCCGCTGAGCCGAGCCACCCTGCGGAGCCAGAGCTCGTCTTCCAGCTCATCCCTGGCCACTCGCTTGACTACGTCCAGCAGCTTCTGGGTGACCAGGCGTTCGAGCTCGCCGAACGGCTGCTTCTGGAAGATCGTGGAAGATCGTGCGCACCTGCTCTTCTTTCTCAGGAGCGCATGTTCGGAGGATCAGCTCGCGGACCTCCCGGAACAGGGGAGCGGGCTCGTCCCCCAACTGTCTCTTCAGCTCCTCCCTCCGCTGGAAATCCGCCAGAGTCGCCAGCTCCCCGCTCGGGAGCTTCAGGAACTTCTCCATCTTCCCGTAGATGTCGGTACGGGTCGGCGCGGGCGGCGCTTTTCTCCGCGTCAGCAGCTGGGAGATGTAGGACTCTGTCACCTGGGCAGCGCGGGCGAGGTCCTTCTGCTCCATCCCCAGCTCCTCCAGCCGC
>JBDHHR010000096.1:0-5538 GCA_039589295.1 Gemmatimonadota bacterium
CCTCCTGGAACGGCGCTCCTTCGATCTCACGGTGCCCGCGGTCCCGGGCCTCCAGGGTGGGCAGCCCACGATGTTCCGAGCCGACTACGATGCGGGGCAGGACGCCTATCGGTTCACGTTTTCGGAGTTCTTGCAGGGCGGCTGATTCCACCTGCACTGCTCGATTCCATGTGGCCCGGCAGCAGGGCGGTCCGGGCCGGCCGCCCCGGCCGCCCCGGCCGTTGTATGCACCCGAATCTGCACCCGAATAGACCCCGGAAGAATCGGGGCTGGGCAGCTTGAGACCCCACCGGAATCGGGGTAATTCGCTTGCAGACTCCGATAATGTCGAGGTTGCGGCCTGTTTCGGAGGTGCCTTTTAATCCGTAGGTCGTGGGTGGCTCCTGCGGACGCTACGCGTTCCTCGGAGTGTCTTCGACGCCGATCCCCACCCCGGTCATTCTCCGCGGTACGGGCTCCAAAGAAGGCCACGCACAGGGCCTACCCCTTCGCAAGTCGTTGTCCGTGCTGGCCGTGCATCGGTTTCCATAACCGGCACACGCCCGCGATGCGCGGATTGGCGACATACGGACGGAGACGCTGACGGGCCTTCCGTCGAGGCACCTCCAACGGTACAGCGATTGCAGCCTACAGGGTGCTGCGAGGGACGGAACGCCCCATTCGGAAGAAACGTGGGCGAGTTTCGCGGACCTCATGCACGACGGGTTGGAACGTGATCCGTGGACTTCGCCCGATTCGTCGGATCATGCAACGGACACGTCTCGGCCTTCTGATCTTCGCTGGCACGTGGGGAGGGTGGGTGGAAGATGAGTGCGATCGCGGGCAGCCTCAAACGGGAGCGAGTCACCAAGGTAGAGCACCCCAGAGTTCGACGCGCCCCCCGGGCCGTTCGAGCATCCCTTTTTCTCCTCGTGGCCATCCTGGCCCTCGCCTGCAAAGACTCGGGACCGACGGCTCCGTCATCGGGCGGTCTCTTGGGTATCCAGCGATCCAGCGGTGGCTTCGGTGGACGCGGCCGGGGTCGTCTCCGGGCTTGAGCTGGGATCTGTTACGGTCACGGCAACCGTAGAGGGAGTGAGTGGTACGATCGCGATCGACGTCCGGGGCTTCCTCATCGGACCTTCCGGCGGCGTCGTGATGTCTGCGGACGGCTTCGCCTCCGTGAACGTCCCGGCCGAGGCCCTGGATGATCCGGTTGTGATCACAGTCGAACCCGCGAAGATCGCGGATCTTCCGACGCAGAACGACGAGGTCTTCATCCAACGGAGCGCATACGAGTTCGGTCCCAGCGGCCAGGAGTTCTCCGTTCCCGTCGAGCTGACGATTCAGTATGAGCCCGGCCGCATCCCGCCGAACATCGATGAGAGCTCCCTGCGGTTGGGGCGTGCAGACGGGGCGTTCTGGACCCCAGTCACAGGAGGATCGGTCGATGCGTCGGCTGAGGAGGTCCGCGGCGAAGTGACCGGCTTCAGCATCTACGGGGCGATTGGCGTGCCGATCGATTTCCTACCGACGGCGACGATCACGGCACCGGCGAGCGGGTCGAGCTTTGCGTCGGGGACCTCGGTGACGTTCACGGGGACGGGCACGGATCCGGAGGACGGTGCGCTGTCGGGCGCCTCGTTGGTGTGGACGTCTGACCTGGACGGTCAGTTCGGGACCGGCGGGTCGGTGACGACGAGCGGGCTGTCGATCGGCGTACACACGATCACGCTCACGGTCACGGACTCCCACGGCGGGACGGATACGGACCAGATCACGGTCACGATCACCTAGCCGGTGTGCTGCCCTCTCACGGGTAAGCCCTAGATGTGGCCATCCGGGCTCGGACTCCTGCGTACTCACCCGGATTAGTTCGGACAACGAGCCCGCGCCAGCCGGATGTATTCGGACGTTGGAGTTGACCCCATCGCGTGGACACCTGATCTCTTGAGAGAGAGAGGAGTCCGATGGGAAGAACGAGATTGCCGTACCCACCGGAGTTTCGGGAGCAGATGGTGGCGCTGGTCCGTGCCGGCCGTACCCCGGAGTCGCTGTCGCGTGAGTTCGAGCCGACGGCGCAGACCATCCACAACTGGGTCAAGCAAGCCGACCTCGATGAGGGTCGTCGCACCGACGGTCTGACGACCGCGGAGCGGGAGGAGCTCCGGCGACTTCGCCGGGAGAATAAGCAGCTCAAGATCGAGCGTGAGATCTTGGGAAAAGCCGCGGCCTGGTTTGCTCGGGAGACCGATTCGGTACCTCCGAAGCTTACGAGTTCGTGAGGGCCAATCAGGCGGTGTTCGCGGTGAGGACGTTGTGTCGGGTGCTGGGCGTCTCCCCCAGCGGGTACTACGCGTGGCGGGATCGTCCTCCGTCAGCCAGAGACATGGCCAACGCCCGTCTGCTGGCCCGGATGCGAGCGATCCATGAGTTCAGCCGGCACACCTACGGGCGTCCGCGTATGTACGCCGAGCTGAGGGATGAGGGCTGGCGGGTGAACCACAAGCACCTGGCGCTGGAAGGCTTGAAGGGCGCGAGCCGACGCAAGAAGTGGCGGACGACGACGCGGGCGAAGGACGCCCGCCCGGCACCGGATCTCGTCGAGCGGGACTTCGCGGTGGACCGGCCCGATAAGCTGTGGGTGGCCGACATCACCTACGTTCCGACCTGGAGCGGGTTCCTGTATCTGGCGGTCGTTGTGGACGCGTGCAGCCGCCGGGTCGTGGGCTGGTCGATGGAGACGCACCTGAAGACCGAGCTCGTGCTCCAGGCCCTCAACATGGCGCTCTGGCAACGGAAGCCCGAGTCCGTCATCCATCACTCAGACCGGGGGACGCAGTACACGTCGATCGCGTTCGGGCTCAGGTGCAAGGAGGCGGGCGTCCGGCCCTCGATGGGCTCCGTCGGCGACGCCTACGACAACGCGCTGTGTGAGAGCTTCTTTGCCACGCTCGAGTGCGAACTCCTCGAAAGGCGGCGGTTTCGGAACCAGGCCGAGGCGAAGATGGCCGTGTTCGGCTTCATCGAGGCCTCGTACAACCCGCACCGGCGGCACTCCGCCCTCGGCCATCTGTCCCCGCTCAACTACGAAAGGAGGCGCGCCTCGGCGGCTTGAATCTCAAACGAAGAACTGTCCACGGAGAGGGGGCAACTCCAGTCATTCCTGAGAGGCCTCTTGTGGCGGGCTCTCCCAAAGCGGCGCGACCTTCGCATTTCGTGCACGTGCCCGTCAGCTCCTAGCGCGTGTTAGACGGCGTGGCCTTGCGCTTCCGCAACACGCCTCGAGCGCAGCCACGCCGCCGAGGCCATGAAGAAGACCAACATTGCGAGGTTGGGTCCCGCGGGGACCAGTGCACCTACGACGATCGGGGGGGCCACCAGGATGACAGCTCGGAACACCAAGACAAGAACAAGCGGACTCAGGAATGCCATCCAGCGAGAATAGGCGGTTCGGGCTACGAAAAGGGTTATGAAGAGCCAGGCTGACCCCACAGCCGCAACCGTCAGGAACGCGATCCCGAGGGGCACAAGGAACTTCGTGACTAGGTCGGCGGTGAGAACATCACCGACTCCGCCCGGCACTTCATGTCTGGCAGATGTCATGATCATGCTGACCGCGTGGTGAAACACTGCGCCCAGCAGGTAGGCATATCCCAAGAGCAGGACTGGGGGGAGGCTATGCCAACGTCCCGCCGGCCGGAGTACGAGGCAGATCCGGTACAGTCCTACTAGGACAAGAGGAGTCCCCAGCAGACCCAGATAGTCACCAACGATCACTCGGGTTTCCGGCATGCGCTTAGCGATCTCGAGGAAGTCATACTGCGACCGTGGAACTGGGACGTAGAGCAGTAGGAGATCGGAAAGGACCATGAGGCCGGCCCCTACGATCCCGATCACATCCATCAACGTCCCGTACTTGCGCTCGACCGCTTCGATCACAATCCGGGCTGGTAGGGCTTCGACATCGGTATTGATCGGCCCCCTCTGACGGAAGGCGCGACGGTCCGTTTCCGCTTAGAAGACACGAACTCGGATGCTGCGGCCGACCCACGCCCTCACGAGCGGACGCACGATTCCGCCTCCGCTGAGGGCCCAGAAGCAGATCTCGGGGGTGAACCTCGCAAACATCAATGACGATGGTCTGCAAGTTCTTCAAGAGGCACTGGGTCTTGCCTCTGAATCTCCTTGATTATTCTTTGAGTCTCCTCATCAGGGTCAAATGGTTCCACCATGAGATCCGTGACATCAACGAATTCAACCCCCGACCTCTGGTAGACCAGGTCCCATTTGGAGACAATGACCTCAACGTCAGCCTGTATTGAGATCTTTGGGATCTCTTCTCTGATTTTGTCGAGAATATTGTCCACAGGCCAAGTGCTAAAACCCTGTCTGTGTATCAACGCCTGTTGAGCTGGGCTCGGGGGCCAGCCGGAGTCAGGCCACGTCGGACTGTCGCTTTCGGTTTCCAATTCCTGAACGCGTTTCGCGTTCCCTGCCGCTTTCGCTTGGTCATACTCGGCTTGCAGCTCACCCATATGGCGGCGGAACACTTCCGAACGATAATAAGCCGTCGCCAGAGCACGAGAATCGAATGTGCCAACACGTACCTTCGATCCGGCAGTTTCCTCTTGTGATTGCTGAGCCCTGACTGTCGTCCAGGTCCCCGGTCCGGCAAGTACGACAGTAACTGCAGCACATGTCATTCTGAATCTTGTCATTGGACGTTCCCCTTTCTTGACAGCTAACCGATCAGCGTGATAGCTACGTCCTCCAGGAGCGCGCGGGTCTTAAGACCTAGGCAACGACCATGTGACATGATGATCTCCTCTGAGTACGAGCGTGCGGGTATGGAGTCGGTGAAGTGGCCATGGCGACCTCCACCGATGCAGCTCATGCGTGCGGGCGGGTATGGAGGTAGACTGCAAGTCAAATGTGACTGATCGGGAGATCCGGCCAGCAGTCGGACTCGACGGGTTGCTTGTACAGCGGTCACGGGCACAACCTCAGAAACGGATGAGACTACCCGTTTCCTGATCGGCGCAACCTAGACCGGATTCCACATCGGTGGCAATTGACCGCGGACGAACTGATCGCTGATCTGGAGCAGGCGCGCGAGTGCACCTGATCGTCCTATGAGCGATACCACCGAATTAGGCGATCGCGCCAGCTGGGGCCGGAGACTCGGCCTCGGACGCAGGGAGCTCCGCGCGTGGGCCATGTACGACTGGGCGAACTCGGCGTTCGCCACGACGATCATGGCAGCCTTCCTGCCGACCTACTACTCGCGGGTCGCGGCTTCCCAGCTCCCTGATACGGTGGCTACCGCCTATTGGGGGTACACGACGGCCATCGCCCTGGCCGTCATCGCCGTGCTCTCGCCGGTGCTTGGTGCCATTGCGGACTACATGGGGGCCAAGAAGCGCTTCATCGCGGTCTTCATGTCGTTCGGCGTGACGTTCACCGCGCTCCTCTATTTCATCGGAGAAGGCGACTGGCTCCTCGCCTCGGCCATCTTCATCGTAGCCAACGTGGGATTCGCCGGCGCCAACGTCTTCT
>JBDHHR010000097.1:0-8008 GCA_039589295.1 Gemmatimonadota bacterium
GGGCAAACGGGAAGACTACTGGGCTTTGCGATGGGACCTTACGAGGGCCCTCAAAGAAGAGCTCGAGGCGGCTGGATGCTCGATCCCGTACCCACAGCGCGACGTGCACATGTTCCAGCGCAAAGGAGTGGCCTAGTCGCGCGCTTTCGCCGTGGCGGCCACCTGTGCGGGAGCGGAGACCGGGACATAGTTTTCCTGCTGTCGCCCTCCCGGATCGTGGTCGGCGTAGGACTGCACCATCGTTCCAGAGGGCGTCGGAGCCGTCGACATCGCTCGACGGGAGGTCGTCCTATCATGAAGCGCAGAGACTTTCTGAAGTCCACGACCGGCGCTATGCTCAGCGGGATGATCCTGGCGCCCAAGTGCACGCCCACTGCGGGGGACCGCGCCGCGGCTCGCTCGCTCGGACGCATCGGCCTTCAGCTCTACACGGTGCGTAGCCTCATGCAGCAGGATGTCGGGCGCACCCTCGATCTGGTGGCTGGCGCGGGATACCAAGAGGTGGAGTTCGCGGGCTACTTTGACCGGACGCCGCAGGAGGTTCGTGCACAGTTGGAGCGCAGCGGGCTCGAGGCACCGGGCGGGCACATCGCGCTGGAGAACCTTCGCGATACGCTCGCCCAGGTAGTGGACGCCGCGAACGTGGTGGGGCACCGCTACCTAATCCTTCCGTGGCTAGCGGAGGCGGATCGCCAGACGTCAGACGATTACCGACGGATAGCCGACGAGATGAACACCATCGGCGACGCGTGCCGAACAGCCGGTGTCCAGTTCGCCTACCACAACCACGACTTCGAATTCGAGGAGGTGGAAGGGAGCATCCCCTACGACCTGTTGCTCGAGCGGTGTGATGCCGAGCTCGTGCGCATGGAACTCGACCTCTATTGGACCCTGGTCGGAGGCCGGGATCCGCTCGAGTTCTTCGAGCAGCATCCGGAGCGGTTTCCGCTCTGCCATGTGAAGGACAGGGACCGGTCCGGTGAGATGGTGGATGTAGGCGAGGGAACGATCGACTTCGGGGCGATCTTCGCCCAGTCCGAAGAGGCTGGTCTCGCACATTACTTCGTGGAGCACGACAACCCGCCGGATCCGGAGGAGTCGATCAAGACCAGCCACCGGTATCTCACTCGGCTGACGTTCTAGGATGCAGATTTCCATGCACATGGCCACCATCCCGTGAATCGCAAGCTGCGGTACGGCATGGTGGGCGGCGGTCCGGGAGCCTTCATCGGTGCCGTCCATCGCAGGGCTGCGGCTATCGACGGTGATATCGAGCTCGTCGCCGGAGCGTTCTCGTCAGATGTCGAGCGGTCGCGACGGCAAGGCGCCGAGCTGCTACTCGACTCGGACCGTGTCTACCGCAGCTTCGAGGAAATGGCGGACCGGGAGGCAGCGCTGCCGCCCGAATCACGCATCGACTTCGTTTCCATCGTCACTCCCAACCACCTTCACTTCCCGGTCGCAAAGGCGTTCATCGAGCGGGGGTTCCACATCGTGTGCGACAAACCCATGACCACGACTCTTGACGACGCAGAGGCCCTGTGCCGCCTCGTCGACGACCATTCCGTGGTGTTCGCGCTGACGCACAATTACACAGGCTACCCCATGGTCAAGCAGGCCCGCGCCATGGTGCGGCATGGCGTGTTGGGCGAGGTCCGCAAGGTCGTGGTCGAATATCCCCAGGGGTGGCTGTCCACGCTGGTGGAAGCAGAGGGTCAGAAGCAGGCTGAGTGGCGCACCGACCCCAAGCGAGCCGGCCTTTCGTCGGCCCTGGGCGACATCGGCACCCATGCGGAGAACCTCGCACGCTACGTGACGGGTCTCGCAATCGAGGCCCTGTGCGCGGACATCTCCACCCTGGTGCCGAGTCGCCGCTTGGAGGACGACGCGAACCTGCTGATTCACTACGCGGGCGGAGCCCGGGGCGTGCTCTACGCGTCTCAGGTCTCGCTGGGCGAGGAAAACAACCTGCGCCTCCGTGTTTACGGCACGCAGGCCTCACTCGAGTGGGCACAGGAGTACCCGAACTACTTGCGCGTGCGGCATCCGGATCGCCCAATGGAGCTATACTCCCGGGGTCATGGCTATCTGGCGCCAGAGGCCCAGCATGCGGCGCGGTTGCCGCCGGGACATCCGGAGGCTTTCATCGAGGCCTTCGCCAACATCTACTTGAACGCGGGCCGTACGATGGCCGCGCGATTGGCAGGGTCCGAGCCGGGACCCTTTGACACGGATTTCCCCACCGTCCAGGATGGAGCGGTGGGCGTGCACTTCGTCCAGCGGGCCGTTGAGAGCGGCCGGTCGCGCACGTGGGTTGACGCCTCCTACTCGCCGCCTGGGTGAGGGTCAGCCGTGGAGAATGTGGGCGAGCGATACCCTCGGAGTGCTCAGGAGCCTGAGACATGAGCAGACCCGTCACGCTGTTCACCGGCCAGTGGGCCGACCTGCCCCTAGACACTCTCGCTAGCAGATCTGCCGCGTGGGGCTTCGACGGTCTCGAACTCGCCTGCTGGGGAGATCACTTCGAGGTTCAGCGTGCACTCGCCGATCCTGAGTACTGCGAGGATCGGCGGCGGCTCCTGGACGAGCACGGCCTCAGCGTGTGGGCGATCAGCAACCACCTGGTCGGTCAGGCCGTCTGCGATCCCATCGAAGACCGCCACCGACACATCCTGCCAGCCCACGTCTGGGGCGACGGAAAGCCGGAGGGAGTGCGCGAACGTGCTGCCGACGAGATGAAGGCTACCGCCCGGGCGGCCCAGGCGCTCGGGGTCGAGGTCGTCAACGGCTTCACCGGAAGCGCAATCTGGCACATGCTCTATTCCTTTCCGCCGGTGCCCCCCGAGACGCTGGAGGAGGGGTTCGCCGACTTCGCCCGCCGCTGGATTCCGATCCTCGACGTCTTCGACGAAGTCGGGGTGCGCTTCGCGCTCGAAGTGCACCCGACGGAGATCGCCTTTGACATCGCCACCGCCGAGCGGGCCCTCGACGCCCTGGGCGGGCACGCATCGTTCGGCTTCAACTACGACCCCAGCCACCTGGGCTACCAAGGGGTCGACTACCTCGCCTTTATCGAACGCCTCGGCGACCGGATCCTTCACGTGCACGTGAAGGATGCCTGGTGGTCGGACGTCCCCATGGAGGCGGGCGTGTTCGGCGGGCACCTCCCTTTCGGAGACCGGCGCCGCTTCTGGGACTTCCGATCGCCCGGCCACGGCAATATCGACTTTGAGGAGGTCGTGCGGGCCTTGAACCGGATCGGCTACGAAGGACCGCTTTCTATCGAGTGGGAGGACGCGGGCATGGACCGCGAGCACGGAGCCGTCGAAGCGTGCGCATTCGTGAAGGGACTGGACTTTCCGCCGTCGGACACAGCGTTCGACGCGGCGTTCTCAAGGGAGTGAGTGAGTCGGCATCCGAAAGAGGAGCATCCCGATGAGAGCTTCCGTTCGCCACGTCGGCGCCGTGCTGGCGCTCATTGGCGGCCCCTCCATCTCGTGCGGGTATGGAGCGCGCGAATCCCCTGGGGAAGGATCCATGGCACCGGCAGGTAGCAACAAGTCGGCGGCTCCCAACCAACTCACCGAAGCAGACCGCGCTGCCGGATGGCGCCTTCTGTTCGACGGTGAATCGCTCGCGGGCTGGCGCGGCTACCGGCGGGAGGACGTACCGGCCTCGTGGAAGGCCGTGGATGGAACCCTAGCTTTCTCGCCGGGGACCGTGGAGTGGAAGATCTCGCCGGGTGGAAACAGCGGCATCATGTTCCGGGTCACAGAAGAGCACAATTGGCCCTGGGAGTCGGGCGCAGAGGTGCAGGTCCTAGACAACATCGGCCATGTCGACGGGAAGAACCCGTTGACGTCCGCTGGCGCCAATTATGCGCTGCACGCACCCGCCCGCGACGTCACCAGACCCGTGGGAGAGTGGAACGAGGTGAGGCTCGTCGTCGACGGCAGCCACGTGGAGCATTGGCTAAACGGCACGAAGGGCGTCGAGCACGAACTGTGGAGCGACGAGTGGAAGGCGCTCGTGGCCGGGAGCAAGTTCAATGAGATGCCCAGGTACGGCCTGGCCACCGAGGGCCACCTGTGCCTTCAGGATCACGACGACCCCGTCTGGTACCGGAACATCAAGATCCGACCGCTGTAACGTGGAAGGGCGCGGACCAAACGACGTTGGGCTGATCTCCTACCTTCACGTCAAGTACCGCCTCGAGGTCGGCGGAGCCCGCCGCTCCGCAGTGTAGGGAAAAGGCACCACGCTCGATGACTACTCTGTAACCCCGAGGTGAGCCCATGGACGTCTCTCGTCGAGAAGCTCTTCACCGCCTGACGGTCCTCGTGGGCGGGGCCATCTCTGCGCCAACGATGGGCGCGATCCTCTCCGGCTACCGGGCGAAGGCTCAACCACCAGGCTGGATCCCCCAGACACTTACAACCGACCAGGCCAAGCTTGTGGGAATCCTGGTCGACCGCATCATCCCCACCACTGACACCCCTGGGGCGAAGGATGCCGGCGTTGTGGTCTTCATCGACAGGCTCCTCGACGACTGGGTGCAACCGGACGCGCGTGGGCGGTTCCTCACAGGCCTTGCCGCCGTCGACGAACAGATTCGGGAGGCCCACGGCGTCGTCTTCCACGACGCCACGCAAGCGCAACAGAACGCTCTCCTCAACCGCCTCGACCAAGAAGCAGTCCAAGCGCGGCGGGAGAGGGCCCACCCCCTCCCCTTCTTCGCCTCGCTCAAGGAGTGGACTCTGGTGGGTTATTACACGTCCGAAGTCGGAGCGACCCAGGAGCTCCAATGGCTCGCCGCACCCGGCCGCTACGACGGCGATCTACCTCTAGAGGAGGTCGGGCCGACATGGGCATGAGCTTGCAGACCGCGCAGACCGGACGCGCGAAGGTCTACGATGCCATCGTCGTGGGATCCGGCATCACGGGCGGTTGGGCCGCGAAGGAGCTCACCGAGAAGGGCCTAGAGGTGCTACTCCTGGAGCGTGGACGGCCTGTCCGGCACGTGGTGGACTATATCACCGAGCACAAAGCCCCATGGGAGATGGAGTACCGAGGCCGGGGCGACCGCCAAGGGTCGAAGGAAGACCAGTTTATTCAGTCCCAGGCCGGGCCGTTTAACGAGTACAACGCTCACTTCTTCGTCAACGATCGGGAGAATCCGTACACGTTCGACGACGCCAAGCCGTTCCTGTGGATACGTGGCTACCAACTCGGGGGTCGCTCGATCACCTGGGGTCGACAATCGTACCGGTGGAGCGACCTGGACTTCGAGGCCAACGCTCGTGAGGGAATCGAGATCGACTGGCCCATCCGCTATGCCGATCTCGAACCGTGGTACGACCATGTGGAGCGCTTCATCGGCCTGAGCGGCCAGGCGGAGGGAATGCCCCAGCTCCCGGACAGCCAGTTCTTGCCCCCCATGCCCTTCACCGCCGGAGAGGAGCGGGTGAAGAAGGGAATCGAGAGAGCTTTCCCCGACCGGCGCATGACCATTGGCCGGTCCGCCGTCTTGACCCAACCCCACAACGGCCGGGGGATCTGTCACTACTGCGGCCCATGCCCCCGCGGCTGCTCCGTGGGTGCCTACTTTTGCAGTCTGAGCAGCACGCTCCCGGTGGCGCTGGAGACCGGCAAGCTCACGATCCGCACGCACAGCATCGTGCACAGCCTGATGTATGACGAGGCGCGGGAGGCTGTCACCGGTGTGCGGGTCATCGACGCCGAGACCCACGAAAATCTCGAGTTCCGGTGCCGGACCGTGTTCCTCTGCGCCTCCGCCCTGGCCTCGACCCAGATCCTGATGATGAGCACCTCGGCCCGCTTTCCAGACGGTCTGGGTAACTCGAGTGGCGTCCTGGGCCATTATCTGATGGACCACCACTTCAAGCTGGGCGCGTTCGGGACCGTTCCAGGCCTGGAGGACCGTTACTACTACGGCCGCCGCCCGAACGGCATCTACCTGATGCGCTTCCGGAATCTGGACGCACGGACGCGTCACCCGGATTTCGTGAGGGGCTACGGCTGTCAGGGGGGCGCGGGCCGCGAGGGGTGGGGCCGGGGAGTCGCAGAGGCAGGTCTGGGCGCGGCGCTCAAGAGCCGGCTACGGACGCCGGGACCATGGCGCATGGCCCTGTCGGCGTTCGGCGAGATGCTCCCTCGCCACGACAACCATGTCACGCTCGACCCGTACGTCACGGACGCCTGGGGTCTCCCCGTCCTCCGTGTCCACTGCACCATGGGCGAGAACGAGCTGGCCATGCGCAGGGACATGAAGCTTGCTGGCGCAGAGATGCTTGAGGCAGCCGGGTGTACCGACGTGCAGCCCTGGGAGGACGTCTACCGGCCCGGAGAGGGGATTCACGAGATGGGGACCGCGCGGATGGGGCGGGATCCCCGTACCTCGGTGCTCAACTCGTGGAATCAGCTGCATGACGTCCCGAATGTCTTCGTCACGGACGGGGCGTGCATGACGTCGGCGGCTTGCCAGAATCCGTCGCTCACCTACATGGCGCTCACGGCTCGAGCGGCAGACTACGCGGTCCAGGCCATGAATCGTGGGGAGCTCAAGGTAGGGTAGGGAGGTTGACTTAGGGACCCACGGACATAGTGCCCCTGGATTCCGGCTCGGCGGTCTTTCGGGTTCCCCAACATGTTCCCGCCCAGGGCTATGCATCGCATGGAAAGAGCAAACCCCATGCGATGCATGAGGTTACGAGAAAAGGTGCCGGGCGGATTCGAACCGCCGAATAGAGGTTTTGCAGACCTCTGCCTTACCACTTGGCTACGGCACCGCGTAGGCAAAACTTGGCTGCCTCGATGCTGAATCTCAAGGGCTAAAAATTGCCGAGTTCAGCCTGAAGAAGTGCCGACCTGGAATGGGTCCGAAGGGCTGCACCTTCTGGCTTGTCCCCGCGGATCGATAAGGCTAGGATTGCAGTCCTGGCGCCCGTGGCTCAACTGGATAGAGCATCGGACTTCGGATCCGAGGGTTGGGGGTTCGAGTCCCTCCGGGCGCACTCGGTGAAACTGAAAAGGGCGCAGCAACTCGCTGCGCCCTTTCTCCATTCGCTCCTCTCCAAGGGTGCTGGCAGCAGGCGAAGGTTCACGCCCGATACTCGAATCCTCGATAACTCACCCGGAAAAAGAGCGAATAAAGCACCGGTACGACACCCAGCGTCAGCACCGTTGCAAACAACAACCCAAACAGGATCGCGATCGCCATGGGCTCGAACATCACGCCGCCCCCGAGCCACAAGGGGACCAGACCACCCACCGTGGTCATGGTGGTCAGCAGGATCGGCCGCAGCCTGCGCTGCGCGGCTTCCACCACCGCCCGCGACGGCTCCAGTCCGTTCACGTCTATCTCAATACGGATCCTGTCGAGGAGAACGATTGCGTTGTTGATGACGATCCCCGCGAGAGCGATCACACCCAGCAGCGTCATGAACCCGAAGTACGATCCGGTCACGAGCAGACCGATAACCACGCCGATCAGGCCGAGAGGAATGGTGAGCATGATGATCAGGGACTTGCGGACGGAGTTGAACTGTCCAACGAGAAGAATCACGATGATGAACAGCGCGATGGGAAGCTTTGCGCCGATCGACTGCTGCGATTCGATGGACGTCTCAGCTTCCCCGCCGATTTCGAAGAGGTACCCAAGTGGCCAGCCCGCACTCTGATCCTCCAGCCAGGGCACGAGCGGCGCGTTGACCTGTGCCGCCGTGACGCCGGGCGCGAGTTCGGCACTCACCGTCACCGTCTTTTGCCGGTTGCGCCGCAGGATCTTCGATGGCTCCCACACGACCTTGAGATCCGCCACCTGTTTGAGCGGGACCGACTGCCCGGTCGCCTGGGCGTAAATATTGAGGCTCTCGACCTTGCCGAGATCCTCGCGGTCCGCCGCAACCGACCGCATGACGACGGGAATGACCTTGTCGTCCTCGCGATACTGAGTGGTCTCGAAGCCCGACAGCACCGTCTGCAAGGA
>JBDHHR010000098.1:0-6478 GCA_039589295.1 Gemmatimonadota bacterium
TTCGTCCGCTTCCTCCTGGTGGTCATGGAAAAGCGGCGACAGGGACTGCTCCCGGAGATCGAGGAGGCCTGCCGGGAGCTCCTGGACCAGCGGACAGGAAGGGTCAATGCGACCGTGACCCTTACCGTCGAGCCGGATCCGGAGCTGCGCCGGGAGATCGAGGCGTCCCTTTCGCGTGTCCTCGGCCGGGAGGTAACGGCGGACTTCAGTTTGGATTCGAGGCTGTTGGGAGGAATGATAGTCCGGGTGGAGGACTGCGTGCTGGACGGCTCACTGCGACGGCGGCTGCAACTCCTCCGGCGCACCCTTATCGAAGAAGGATCGTCGGCCCGCGCGGCCGGTTGATCACATACCACGTACGGACTAGCACCACGGGACGGAACGAATGCCGACGTCAGACACGACCCTGCGGGCCAGCGAGATGAAGAAGGCCCTCCTCGCCCAGATCGATCGGTACGAGGAGGATCTGAAGCTGGAGGAGGTCGGCGAGGTGCTGGAGGTGAAGGACGGGGTCGCCAGAATCTGGGGCCTCTCGTCGGCCGTCGCCAACGAGATGCTGGAGATCGAGTCGTCGGAGAGCGGCGAGCTGATCACGGCCCTGGCCCTGAACCTCGAGGAAGACAACATCGGTGCGGTGATCCTGGGCGAGTTCTTCCGGCTCAAGGAGGGCGATACGGTCAGGCGGACCGGACGGGTGCTGGCGGTGCCGGCGGGGCCCGCGTTCCTGGGTCGGGTCGTTAGTCCTCTGGGGGAGCCGCGGGACGGCAAGGGGCAGATCAAGGCCACCATGACGATGAAGGTGGACCGCAAGGCCCCGGGCATAGTCTATCGACAGCCGGTCAAGGAGCCGCTGCAGACGGGGCTCAAGCCCATCGACTCGATGATCCCCATCGGCAGAGGCCAGCGCGAGCTGATCATCGGAGACCGGCGAACCGGCAAGACGGCCATCGCCATCGACACCATCATCAACCAGCGAGGCGGGGACGTCGTGTGCGTCTACGTGGCGGTGGGCCAGAAGGCCTCTACGGTAGCGTCCGTGGTGGACAAGCTGAAGCAGGAAGGGGCGATGGACTACACCATCGTGGTGGCCGCCAACGCCTCCGATCCCACGACCCTCCAGTACATAGCGCCGTACGCCGGATGCGCCATGGCGGAGTACTTCGTGTACAAGGAGGGCCGGCACACACTGGTCATCTACGACGATCTGTCCAAGCAGGCCGATGCGTACCGCGAGATCTCCCTGGTGCTGCGGCGTCCTCCCGGCCGTGAGGCATACCCCGGCGACGTCTTCTACCTGCACAGCCGCCTGCTGGAGCGCGCGGCCAAGATCAGCGAGGACGCGGAGGTCATCGCCGCGCATCCGGAAATCGAGAAGCCGGGCGGCTCGCTGACGGCGCTGCCGATCATTCAGACGCAGGCCGGCGACGTGTCGGCCTACATCCCGACCAACGTGATCTCCATCACCGACGGGCAGATCTTCCTGGAGAGCGGTCTGTTCTACTCCGGCGTGCGGCCCGCCGTGAACGCCGGCATCTCCGTCTCACGCGTGGGAGGGGCGGCCCAGATCAAGGCCATGAAGACGGTGGCCGGCCGGTTGCGACTGGACCTGGCGCAGTTCCGGGAGCTGGAAGCGTTCGCCCAGTTCGGGTCGGAGCTCGATCCGGCGACGCAGCGCCAACTGGCCCGTGGCCAGCGCACGGTGGAAGTGCTGAAGCAGGGACAGTACGAGCCTCTTCCCGTAGAGGATCAGGTCATGGTGATCTTCGCCGTGACCCAGGGCTGCCTCGACGACCTGGAGGCGGCCGAGATCAAGAGCTGGGAGGAGAGCTTCCGCGATTACATGCGTTCGGCACACCCCGAAGTCGGGGCAGCCATCCGTGATGACAGGACCATCAGCGATGCGACGGACGCCAGCCTTCGGAAGGCGATCGAGGCGCACAAGCAGCTATACCGGGTCGAGGCCACCACCGGATCCGGCGAGGGGCCGGAGGGTCCCGAGACGGATGCCGGCCGGGTGGCGGGCTGAGCGGCGATTCGAACGGAACGGACCACGCGGAAGATGAGATAGGTGGCCAAGGCCAGGGACATCGGCCGGCGGATGAAGTCGGTCCAGAGTACGCGCAAGATCACCCGCACCATGGAGATGGTAGCCACATCCAAGCTGCGGCGAGCGCAGCTGCGCGTGCATCAGGCACGACCATACGCCGAGCGGCTGGCGTCGGTGGTGGAGAACCTCATCACGCCCGAGCTGGCCGAGATCGAGCCGATCCTGCGTCAGCCTGATCGCATCCGTCGGGCGGCGGTGGTGCTCATCACGAGCAACCGGGGCCTGTGCGGGGCGTTCAACGTGAATCTGATCCGCAAGGCGCGGGAGCTGTCGGACGAGCTCCACGCCTCGGAGGTGGCCACCGACCTTCACGTGGTGGGCAAGAAGGGCATCGCGTACTTCCGCTTCCGCCACGTCGAGATGGCCACGACGCGGACGGACATAGGGGACAATCCCACCCAGGAGCATGCGAGGTCCCTCATCGAGCCGCTGGCGGGGCAGTTTCTCGACGAGAGGATAGACGCGATCTACGTGGTGCATGCGGAGTTCCGCAGCATCATGAGCACGCCGCCCATCACCCGCAGGTTGCTCCCGGTGTACGTTCCCGAGGAACGGCCGAAGCGGGAGCCCTATTATATACTCGATCCGTCGGCGAAGGAGATTCTCATGCGCCTTCTGCCGCTGCACCTCACCAACTCGATGTTCCGGGCGCTGGTCGAGAACGCTGCGGCGGAGCACGGTGCGCGGCGAACGGCCATGAAGAGCGCGACCGACAACGCGGACGAGTTTCTCACCACGCTTCGCAGGCAGTTCAATCGAGCGCGCCAGCAGGAGATCACGAGCCAGCTGGCAGAGATCATAGGAGGGGCGGAAGCGCTCAAGGGTTAGTTTCGAGCGGGCAGGACGGGAGATGCCAGAACAGAGTAAGGATAACGGAAGGGTCGTTCAGGTCATCGGGCCGGTTATCGATGTGGAGTTCGCTCCCGGGAGCCTTCCCGAGATATTCAACGCCGTGGAGCTGGACTGGATTGGCGACGACGGCGCGTCGAACCACCTCGTGTGCGAGGTCGCCCAGCACATCGGGCGGAACCAGGTCCGCACCGTAGCCATGGATTCCACGGACGGAGTCCAGCGGGGAATGGAGGTCCGGGACACCGGCCAGCCAATCTCGGTGCCGGTGGGCGAAGCGCCTCTGGGTCGCATAATGAACGTGCTCGGCGAGCCGATCGACGAGCTGGGCCCGATCGAGGCGCAGGAGCGATGGCCGATCCACCGGGAGGCGCCCCCCCTGGTCGACCTGGAGCCGAAGACCGAGATCTTCGAGACGGGCATCAAGGTCATCGACCTGATCGCACCGTACGTGAAGGGCGGGAAGACGGGCTTGTTCGGTGGCGCCGGGGTCGGGAAGACCGTCATCATAATGGAGCTCATCAACAACATCGCGCAGGAACACGGCGGCCGGTCGGTGTTCAGCGGGGTTGGCGAACGCACCCGCGAGGGCAACGACCTGTGGCTGGAGATGAAGGGGTCCGGGGTGCTGGAGTCGACCGCCCTGGTGTACGGCCAGATGAACGAGCCGCCGGGAGCGCGCCTCCGGGTAGGCCTCTCCGGGCTGACCGTGGCCGAGTATTTCCGCGACGTAGAGGGCCAGGACGTGCTCCTGTTCATCGACAACATTTTCCGCTTCAGCCAGGCCGGGTCCGAAGTGTCGGCCCTGCTCGGGCGCATGCCCAGTGCCGTGGGGTATCAACCGACCCTGGCCAGCGAGATGGGCGAGCTCCAGGAGCGGATCACCTCGACCAAGCAGGGGTCCATCACCTCCGTGCAGGCGATCTACGTGCCGGCGGACGACCTCACCGATCCCGCCCCCGCCGCGGCGTTCACCCACCTCGACTCGACGACCGTCCTCTCCCGCCAGATCGTCGAGCTCGGGATCTACCCGGCGGTGGACCCGCTGGAGTCCAGCAGCCGCATTCTCGACGCTCACTTCATCGGCGGGCGGCACTACGCGGTGGCCACCGGGGTGCAGGAGATCCTTCAGCGCTACAAGGACCTGCAGGACATCATCGCCATTCTCGGCATGGACGAGTTGAGCGAAGAGGACAAGGTCATCGTGGCCAGGGCGAGGCGGATCCAGCGCTTCCTGTCGCAGCCGTTCCACGTGGCCGAGGAGTTCACCGGCATGCCCGGCAAGTACGTGCCGCTCGAGAAGACAATCGAGTCGTTCGAAGCGGTAGTGGCCGGCGAGTTCGACCACCTGCCCGAGCAGGTGGCGGCCAGGGCTCGCGAGATAGAGGGCAGGGCGTGACGGACGAGAGCTCCCGCAGGCTTCAGGTAATGGTCATCTCTCCGACGGAGGTGGGCTTCAAGGGGGAGGGTGAGAGCGTCATTGCCCCGGCATACGATGGGAAGCTGGGCATCCTCTATGGTCACGCGCCGCTGATGGCATTGATGGGCACCGGCGTGGTCACCGTGCGTGACGGGTCGCGGGTGCACAGGATCCCGGTGTCAGGCGGCTTTCTTCAGGTGGTGGACAACGAGGTCTCCATCCTGGCCGAGGAGGTCGGGGAGCACGTGGAGGAGGAGGCCCCCGGGTCTTCGGAGTAAGGCCCGAGGCCTTCCGCCTGGCGTTCGGCGGGCGTTCGCCACGGCCGTTCGCCGCAGGCGGGCCTCCGCGGTCAGGCGAGTGCGGCGCGGGCCTCGTCCACCGCTGCCAGCAGGGCACGCACCGCATCGCCGGGGACCGGCGCCTGCATGACGGAGCCCAGGGCCGCGACCCCGGCACCCGTCCCGGCCACCGACTGCGCATTGGCCTGCGTAATGCCGCCGATCCCGACGCCGGGGAGGGCCGCCGCGGCGAGCACTTCAGCAACTCGCCCGGGACCGATGGCCTCTCCCTCCAGCCCCTCCTTCGACTGCGTCGCGAACACGGCCCCCACTCCCAGATAATCGGCGCCCGCCGCCGCCGCCGCGCGCGCCAGTTCCGGGTCGTCGGTGGAGTAGCCGATCAGGAAACCGGCCGGCGCGTGGCGCCGCACCGCTTCCACCGGCAGGTCCTCCGGTCCCAGGTGTACTCCGTGGGCGCCCGCCGCGCGGGCCACGTCGAAGCGGTCGTTGACCATAAGCAACGCGCCGTGCGCCTCGGCCAGCGGGACCAGCCCGAGGGCCTGATCGTACAACTCTTCTGCCGACGCTGTCTTGTCCCGCAACTGGATGGACGGCGCTCCCGCCTCGAGGCACTCCGCGACCACCTGGTGCAGCGGGCGTCCGCACGCCGGCTGGGGGTCGGTGATGACGATCAACCGTATTCGGTGAGCAAGGTCCTCGGCTCCCGCCTCTCCGGCGTCAGCGCCCGCGCTCATTCCGGATCCTGTTCTTGGCGTTGATGTGCTCGCGCTCGGTGCGGCTGAAGACGTGCGATCCGTCCGGTCGGGCGACGAAGAAGAGGAAGGGGACGTCGGCCGGCGCCAGGGCCGCCGTGAGAGCCGCCTCGCCGGGCGAGGCGATGGGGCCCGGCGGCAGCCCGGGATGGGTGTACGTGTTGTATGGATGGTCGGCCACCGCTTCGATGTCGCGATACAGGAGCCTCTCCCTGGGCTCACCAAGCGCGTACTGAACCGTGGGGTCCGCCTGGAGCAGCATGCCTCGCTCGAGACGGTTGACGTACACGCCCGCCACCAACGGCCGTTCCTCGGCCAGCCGGGTCTCCCTTTCCACGATGCTGGCCAGGGTCACTACCTCGCGCTCGGTGACGCCCAGCGAGTCGGCCACGGCCCGGCGCCGCGGCGTCCAGAAGCGCCGGTATCTCTCCACCATGGTCATGAGCGTGAAGGCCGGCTCCACGCCCTCAGCGAACAGGTACGTATCCGGAAACAGGTAACCCTCCAGGGTGGGGCCCGGCACTCCAAGGGCCTTCACGAAGGCCGTGTCCTCCGCCAGCCTCAGGACGGAGTCGGTGGCCACGGCGGACAGCGCCGCGATCCGCGGCGCTATCCCCCGGAGAGTGAAACCTTCCGGGATGGTCACCGGAATGGTGACCACCTCGCCCCTGGCCACTGAGGCCAGGATCTGCGACCAGGAGTCGTCCGTCTCGAAGCGGTACCGGCCCGCCTTGAGCGATCCGTCCAGCCCCTTCAGTCGCGCGGTCAGGGCGAACAGGCGCGGATACCTGACCAGGCCGGCCTCCTGCAGAACGCGCCCCACCTCGGCCGCTCCCGCCCCCGGCGGAATCACGACCTCCACGATCTCCACCGGCCGCCCCTGGCCGCAGGCGAAGGACACCGCCCCGAGCCCGGCCATCATGAGCCCCCGCGCCGTGCCGAGCTTCCTCACCCGGCCAGATACTCCTCCAGCAGCAGGGCGGCTGCCAGCATGTCGGCTCGGCCCTTCTCTCGCCTCTTGCGGCGCCGCGGGCCGAGCCCCAGCAGCCGT
>JBDHHR010000099.1:0-4176 GCA_039589295.1 Gemmatimonadota bacterium
TGCTCGACACGATCCCGGGCGGCGAGATGGCACGGGGCGACTCGGCGGCGGCCGCGCGACTGTTGAAGAAGAAGATGTAGCTCTGCCCGCGGCGATGCCTTCGCTCTTGAGGAAACGGAGTTCACTGCCCGGTCCCTTCGAACGCAGGCAATCGTGCAAGCCTGTTCCCTGTCTCGCCGGCCGAAGCTGGCTGGCCCACGGAATTCTCGTCCGCGTCGTCGTAGCGTCTGCGCCCGCGTCCACGGCCTTTGAGGCTCTTCGGGTGAAGCGGCGTATTAGATCGCGTTCGCGGGGCAAGGACGCGGACGAGACGCTGACAAAAATGTAAATTAGATCCCTTGTTTATTTTTCGATATATCGTTAGAAAGGTTTGCTTCTTCTGCGGTGGGATCTTTCCACCCTGTCAAGGGGAAGCCCGATCTCTGGAATTGACTGCTCTCGGTGGCTCGTGAGCTATCCATCCAACCGATGCCCCGAAACCCTCCACGCTGCGGGACTACTCGCTAGACCGTTTGACAGGTGGAAGAGAGGCTGCCTCGGTGACGGCACAGCTAGTACGCTATCACTCTCTTGAGCAGGCGATACAACTGAATGTGTTCGACATCGAGGTCGTCTAGCCAACGCCCGAGCACATAGTCGGTCCCCACCTCCAGGATGTCGAAACCGCCGGGCACGCTGACCTGGCCCAGCACGACTCCTTCACCGTTGAAGACGGTCCAGGTGTTCCTTTCGTCGCTAGGACGTCGGTAGTGTTCAACCCAGAGATTACCGACGACATCGGTCAGTAGACGGTCATAGGGCGGCAGCGTGGTGCGAGGCTGCATGTCTTCGAAGAACGGGCGCATGTGCTCGGCCATGCCGGCCTCGAGCGTCGCAAGCGTTTCCTCCACCCAGGTTTCGCGGTCCTCGGCGCTGACGGCGACGGGAGGGAAGCCGGCGTAGCGAAGGCGCCGCAGCAGGTGACCGCTGCGACCGTAGACGTCCACGCTGAACGACTCACCGGTGCCGATGAAGATCAGCGAATCGGAAACCGTCATCGCGGTTCGGCGTCCGAAGGCCCGGCGCCAGCGGTGGGGATGGTCGGGGCCGCTTTCGCTCCAGTATTCGTCCACCGGAAAGGCCTCCAAGTCCGCGATCTTCGCCCCGTCGACGCTGAAGGTCGCGAGCGCTATTGAAGGTCGCTGAGGTCCATCAGGCAGTTCCTGGGTCATCCACTGGCTTGTCTCCTGGGTCAGCAGTGTGCCGTCAGGGAATTGTGCGATCGGGTCGTAGAGAGCTTCGGCAGGCAAAGTGAAGCTGCGATGGAACCGGCCTGTCAGGTCGTAAACTGACCCGCGCCGCAGGCGCATGTCCCAAGCCAGGAGCGAGTCGCTCGTGTATCGTTCGACCCAACGCAGACCCTCGAATTCGCCGGGCCCGCCTCCACGTCTTCCGACGGTCCGCACATACTGTCCCGAGGCATCGTAGAATCGGAGCTCTGCGCTCCCCGCGTTGGCGACCACAATACTGCCATCGGCCAGCCTGACCGCACCCTGGGCTTGGAAGAGCTCGTATTCGGGATCGACATCGCTGCCACCGATGTCGATGTCCGGGGTGGAAGCCAGCCGCCATTCCGACCCTTCTTGCCAAGACGCTCCGCTGCTCTCGACGATGGTCACACCTGCGCTGTCCCGGACAGCCGCTGCAGGCACGGAGGGCTCCGAGCCGCAACCTGCCAGCAAGAGAACCAGAACGGTATTGATGCGCGCGCCTGCCATGATACCTCCCGTCACACGTGGATGGGTTCTGCCACGTAGGATGCATGGAGCGACTCGAGCGTCGCACTGCATATTGCGCTCAAGCCACGGCTCGCGTTGCGGCGAGCGATTCGCTCACAGCCCGGGTAGCCATCGTCGAGCTGATTGTGGCGTCCGGGCAAGCACGCCTCGTTGAACTGCGATTCTCGTCAGTCGGCCGAGCCTGCGCGGCGACGTGTAACCTGTCGCCTCTGGCGAAAGTCATAGCAAACAGACGGACGACAGCATTATTCTCGTCTCGAGATACAGGCAATGGGGCTGTGCGACCGCGGGTCCTGGTAACCTGCGCACCTCTGGGGAGGCTCTTTGACGGGGGCGTGCGAAACGGATCATGAGCTGATGGCTGCCGTGTGCCGCGGCGACCTGAGCGCCCTTGGCATCCTGTTCGACCGCCATCACGCTCGAGTGTACGCCCTTTGCCACCGCCTGACGGGGGACGCCTCCGTCGCCGACGACCTGGTCCAGGAATCCTTCCTGAGAATCCTGAAGTACCGCAAGGGATTCGGTGCTCGCGCTGCGTTCACGACGTGGCTCTACCGACTCGTCCGGAACGTCTGCGTTGATCACTTGAGCGCTGAGGCGAAGGTCCGAAGACGAGCCGAGCGGGTGGCCCGGGAGCAGCAGCACGTGCAGGAGCGGAACGACCCGGTCGAGTCCGATCCTCGGCTGGAGACTCTGCGGTCCGCCCTCTACGCGTTGTCGCCCGACAGGCGGGAGGTGCTGGTGTTGAGCCGATACGAAGGCCTGAGCTACGCCGAGATCGCCGAAGTGTGCGGAACCACGGTGGGCGCGATCAAGGTGAGGGCACACCGGGCGATGCGCGAGCTGCGGCAGATCTTCGAAGAACTGGAGTTGGAAAGATGAAGTGCGAGCACGCTATCGACCTCATCATCGATTCCCTGCTGGACGCACTGGACGAGAAGCAACGCAATGATCTGGACGTACATGTCCAGTCGTGTAAGACGTGCGCGGCGGAGGCGGAGCGAATCGGGGCGCTGTGGAGGGGTTTGGGTCAGTTGGGTCTGTCCCCGGCAGCAGGTCAGGCGGCCGGCGGGCCTGGCCGCCGGATGGCAACCGCACGGTGGAACGACCGCTACGGCCCGTTCCTCCGCGCCGCCGCCGGAGTCGCGCTCGTCCTGCTTGGAGGCGCGGGCGGGTATCTGTTGCGCGGTGACGGATCGCCGCCGAGGCTGCCGACGATGGGTGCCTCCACGTTTCTGTTCCTGGTCAGAGGTGAGGAGCCGCAAGGGCCCGTCACGGGAGACAGCCTCGTGCAGGAGTATCAGGCCTGGGCGGCGTCACTGGCGCGGGAGGGCCACCTCGTGGGCGCCAACAAGCTGATGGACGAACCGGGCCGCTGGATCTCGGCTTCCGCGGCCGGTGAGACCCGAACGCGCTCCGACGTCTCTGGATACTTCGTCGTCAGCGCCGCGGGGTATGACGAGGCGATCGAGATCGCATTAGCGTCCCCTCATATCAAGTACGGTGGGACCTTCGAGATCCGACAGGTCGATCCCCTCAACTGACGGCGGGCGGCCGCCGCTGTAACCTACCGCCGCAGAACCCGGTCTAATAGCTGCAATTCCGCGAGACCAGGGGGATACGATGAAAGGACTCATTCCAGCGATCACGGCCGCGCTGCTGCCTGTGGCCGCGCTGGCGCAACCGGCCGCCACACCACCCGTACTATCCGAAGGCGAGGAGATTGCCCTCGCGAGAAGCGCGGCGCCGACCGAGGTGAGCGGTGAGGCCACCATCCTGGTTCTGCGCGACCAGCACTATCGAACGGCAGCCGAGGGCTCGAACGGCGTGACCTGCATGGTATCGCGCAGCCTGCCGCTTTCGATCGAGCCCATCTGCTATGATCCGGAGGCATCGAGGACGATCTTGCCGCTGGAAATCCGGCGCGTCGAGATGCGGCTGGCGGGTTTCTCTTCCGAGGAGATAGACCAACGGATCGCCGAGGCGATTGGGAACGGGGATCTCACACTGCCGCAACGGCCGGCAATGGCGTACATGTTGTCCGCCGGGCAGGTCCTCTATTCCGACGCCGAGACCCGGGTGGGTGCATTCGTCCCGCACATCCATGTTTACATGCCATACGCCACGGCGGAGCAGTTCGGGGGCCTCGGCGGAGACTTTCCGGCAGCGCCTGCCGCGATATCCGACGAGGGGAAGCCCACGGCCAACCTGATCGTGTTTGTGCGAGAATTCGTGGAGGTGACTTCCCGCCGGCAGTGATAGTGCGGGCTCACGTGTTACCTCCTCGGCCACACGACAGCAACGGCCTGTCATGGCTGAGGCTCGGCCGCGATGTTGAGCTGGAACAGGCGCTCCCAGGTTGCGCGCGACCCGGACCAGGACAATCGCGTACAGTCCG
>JBDHHR010000100.1:0-3906 GCA_039589295.1 Gemmatimonadota bacterium
AGTTCTCGTAGTTGGCGAGGAGCACCTGGAAAGCGGGGCCGGCCATCGATCCGGTCGGCGTTCGCAGTGGTTCACCGACGAGGGTGGCGAGGCGCTGCTGTACTTCTTCGACCCGGGGTCGCTGCGCGAGATCGGCATCTTTCCAGCGGCCGATGAACCGCGACATCATCGATCCAACCCCACCTTCGCCAACAGAGCCTGGAAACGAGGCTCTCCGTGCAGGAAGCGAAACTCAGGTTCTAGGAGATGAAGGAAGTTGACACGCTCGAGCAACGCTAACGTCTCCTCCTTTTCTCCCAGGCCGGCATGGATCAGTGCCCGGGCGACGGTGACATCGGTCTCTCCTTGGCTCCACCGTTCTTCAAGGTCTCCGAGCAGCTTCGACGCCTTCTCTCGCTGGCCCGATTTGGCGTAGGCGTATCCAAGGAAGCCCAATGCATCTGCCCATGATGGCGATGCCTTTGCGAACGTCTCAGACGCGCTGATCGCCTCCGCATACCGTCCTTGCAGAGCGAAGGTCCGACCCAGCCCGAAGTACGTCATGACATAGCTCGAATCGATCTCGAGGGTCTTCGTGAATGCCTCCAGGGCCTCGTCATACTTGGCATTGTAGAAATAGACCTGCGCAAGGCCGATCTGGAACCGGGCTGACAGTGGATTCAGAAACAGCGCGTGCCGGGCGTAGCGCAGGGCCTCATCGAATTGGCGTCGACGCATGAAGAGCATGCCCAGCTCCATGAAGGCCTCACCATTGCCCGGACGCACCCTAATGGCTTGCCGGAAGGCATCTTCAGCACCCGCAACGTCCCATTCGGAGAACTCCCGAATGAGTCCGAGCACGATGTGCGCTTCGGCCAGGTTCGGATCCAGTGCCAGCGCCTTCTCCGCAAATCCTCGCGCGCGGGTGTAGTCCAGCGCCAAGAAGAAGTGCGCCGAGGCTAAGCCCGCGTAGGCCGGTGCGTAGCTTGAGTCTTCTGCGACCGCTTGCTCGAAGTAGCCCGCGGCTTCCCTGCGTGATTCCGCTGTGATCCGATCCAAAGCCGCCTTCCCTCTGACAAGGAGGTTCCACGCCTCCGGATCGATTTCCGGAGCGTCTGCCAGGCGCCCCCGATCCTCTGAGGTGAGCGCGACCACCATCTTCTCCGCCATCGCCAGCGCCACATCCCGCTGCAACCGCAGCACGTCACGGGTGCCGCCTGTGAAACTCTCCCCCCACATCGGCACCTCCGACGCCGCCGCGTACAGATTGACCGTGATCCGCACCGAATCGCCTACCTGGAGAACGGACCCATCGACGAGGTGCGTCACCCCCAGGATGCGCGCGATCTCCGTGGTCGGTTGATCCGAGCCCTTGAAGCGCATCACCGACCGGTGCCCGATGGCCGCGAGGCTTTCGAGCTTGTTCAAGGTTGTGATCAGTTCGGCGGTCATCCCGGTAGCGAGGTATTCCTGGGTCTCCTCGTGGGAGAGGTTCGCCAGCGGGAGCACAGCGACCGAGGGCGCTGCTCTCGCCATGGGTGCCGTCGTCGCCTCGTCTGATGAGCTCGGCGAGCGCCGCGACAGGACTAGGCCGAGGCCGGCCAGCAAGAGGATCAACCCGGCGAGGCCGGCCAGGGTCAGGTGCTTGCGTCTGATGAGCCCCGGCTGCACCCCGGTCTGACCTGTCAGCAGCGTGCTGGCGAAGCTAGTGGCGGTCGGGAGGCGATCAGCAGGCGCGGGCTGCGGCTCCAGCAGCCTCGGTGCTTGCGCGGGCCTGGTCGGCTGCCTCCGCATCCGCTCGGCCAGGTCGAGCACCGCCGGGCTCGGCGCCGCCTCGAGCTCCTCCCTCAACAGCTCGACGTGCGCTTCTGCCTGGCGGATCGCCTCCGCCCGGTCACCCGCGGATTCCAGCGCCTGCATGAACCGGAGGATCACGTTTGCGTTGTAGGGCTCCTGGGCGGCCAGCCTGCGCCACCACTCCACTGCGTCTCCCAGGTCACCACGTGCTCCAGCTCCCTCCGCCAGCCCCTCCAGAGCCTTCAGGTGCGCCCGGCGCAGCCGCTCCCGCTCCCCCGCCGTCCACTGCTCGAACTCGACTGAATCGGCCAAAAAGAAGCCGTCGACGAATGGTCCCACGTAGAGATTGGCCGCTCGCACCGAGTCCCCGCACCTCAGCGCCTCCTCGAACAGCCAGACATCGCAGGTGACCGCGTTTGGGTTCAGCGCCAGATCGTCCCCTTCGGACCTGAGCGCCTCTCCACCCAGCGCCCGCCGCAGCCCGTGGACCGATTGGTTCAGCAGGTTGCGGGCGAGCGACGGCTCTCTCTCCGGCCACAGGTAGGCGATGAGCTTGTCCCGACTCAGCCGCCGGGAGCGGGACAGTGCGAGCAGTGCGAGGAGGGCGAGGGGATGGCGCCGCGCCGCTACGACGCCGTTCGGTCCCTCGATGGAGACTCCGCCGAACAGCCTCAGAAGGTACATGGGAAGTCGTCCGGCACACGCCAGACCGTACAACGAGAGAGCAAATAGAACGCTAACCGCGCGCAAAGTCCGAGTAAACGGACTCCCTGTAAGAAGAATGTAGGCGCGAGGCCAGTCACCTGCAAACACGACCTGTCTTTTCAAGGAGCGAACGGGACGCGGGACCCTCGAACCGGCGGCATTTGCGGCCTCGGAACGCGGCGGAACGGCCGGACCGGAGGTCGCACGGCTCGCTCTGATCCTCACCTCATAGCTGGAGGCGTAAGATGCAACAGAACGTTCCAATCCGACTCTGGTCGGCTTGTCTCGTCGTACCGATTGCGGCACTGACGGGCTGTGAGCACCCCGCGGAGTCGAAGTATCAGGCGGAGGAGATCGTATTCCAGGTGGGCCCGAGTGCTCCCGTAGTCAACGAGAACCTCATCCACATCGTTGCTGGCCCCGGAAACTGGGTCGTGGATGCCGGGGGAAACGGTGTCACCGACCCCGACGCCCTGCTCTGGTCGCGGGATCCCTTCATCCCGGTCGATCCCCAAACGAATCCCATCGAACCGCTGCTGGCTCCCGACGGTCATCAGGTCACGCTACGCGAGTACACAGCGGTGGAGGGACGGTTGCGGGTCAAATGCACCAACAAGGGGACGCACGTGTCGGCCCATTTTAGCGACCTGTTCCCCAAGGGAGTTTACACGCTGTGGCTCGCCCTCTGGAGTGAGCCGATCGGGACCGACCCGTCCAATATTTTCAGAGGCCTGTTTGCAGTCGGCGCGGCCGGACCTCAGGACGGCAGCGAGAACGCCTTCCGTGCTTCGGCGAGCGGCGAGGGCCAAGTCTCGCTCACCATCACCGAGGGGCCGCTGGATTTCGTTCCGGGTCAGGTCGAAGACGCCTGCCTGTTCGACGATCCTAACGTGGCTCAATGGCACATCGTAGGCGCGTACCACCTGGACGGCCAGACACACGGAGGGGACCCAGGCCCTCGCGTGGAGCCGTTTCTATTCATCTTCGACAATTGACGGAAAAGGACGTCAGGGCGACGTCCATTGGTACACAGAACCGGCCCGCGCGCTGGTGGCTCCTCGCGGGGCACACCCCGGGACGGCCGCAGTGTGCAGCGCGGCTGCCTGTCGAATACTAAGAAAGAGAAAAAAACTCCGCCACGCGGCCTCTGGTCACCGACCCCGCCTCACGCCTCCGGGCGGGGCCCGGAGGCGCTGGGCGGCACCCACACCAGGAGGTCCTCATGTCTCCGGCTCCTACTACCGCCCTCCTCTCTCGCATCTCCGGCGTCCTCGTGTGCGGGCTCGTGCTCCCGCCGCTCGTGGCATGCCACCACGGGTCGCCTGTCCCGGCGAAGCCACCCGCTCCAGAGACCGTGCAGGTCGGATACGGCGAACAATCCAGGGAGCAGACGGGCGGGGCCGTGCAGTCCGTCACCGACGATGA
>JBDHHR010000101.1:0-3757 GCA_039589295.1 Gemmatimonadota bacterium
GTCTGCCGGGTGGGGCAGGAGGTGCGGCGAGAGGAGCCGCTGGCCTACATCCACGCCCGCTCCGCGACAGACGCCGCGTCGGCGGAAGAACGGTTGCGCCGGGCCATCCAGATCGACCGGGAGCCGCCCGCGAGCATCCCGCCTCTAATCTGGAAGAGGGTGACCGCCGGAGATCTGGGGCGCGCGTAAGGCGGCCCCCAACTTCCCGGAGGGCCTGCTAGAAGTCGAAGTCGTCCGTGAGCGGGGCGCCGAGGGAGTCGGCCGCCAGGCTGTCCGGATAGAACCGCGTACCCCAGGGACCGTGCACATCACACGGCTCGCGCGGCTCGGTACCTGGGATATAGACCTCCGTGTAGACCTTCTCCGGCGGGCACCACGGCGTGGCCAGCAGGCCCGTGGTGGCGTCCGCCTCCCGCTCGGTGAGGCCCGTGGGCCGGCGCCACGGCTCCGGTGCCGGGTGGCTACCGTAGTACCACTTCAGCACCTCGGCATTTACCGGCGCCGCGTCAATTCCTCCCTGCGCGCCTTCCCTGATCGGCGCCGGAAGGTCGAACCCGACCCAGGTGACCGTTACCAGGTCCGGTGTGAAGCCGAGGAACCAGGCGTTGGTGTTCTCGTTGGTGGTCCCGGTCTTCCCGGCCACCGGGATGTCCCACGGGACGCCCAGGGTGCGCACCCGGATTCCGGATCCCCGGTCCACCACGTCGCGGAGCATGGAGACCATGACCCACGAGGTCTGCTCGCCCAGGACCTCCTCCCGCTCCACCGGCGCCTCCCACACGACCTCCCCGTCGGTGTTCTCGATCCGGAGTATGGGCCGCGGGCTCACGCGTACGCCGAGATTGGCGAACGTCGTATACGCTTCCGCCATCTCGATGGGCCTGACGGACGGAGCTCCTATGGCCGTCGATGGAACGCGGGGCACGTCCGTGCTTATGCCCAGGCGGTGCGCGTACTGGGCCACCGTCTCCATGCCCACGCGCACACCGACCTTCACCGCCACCACGTTGATCGACGCAGCCAGCGCGTCCCTCATGGTGACCGGGCCCTTGAAGTCACCCGTGAAGTTCCGCGGTGACCAGATCGAGCTGTCGGGCTGCGGGAACTCGATCGGCGTGTCGAAGATGATCTCCGAGGCAGGGATGCCGCTCTCGATCGCGGCCGTGTAGAGGAACGGCTTGAACGCCGAGCCCGGCTGGCGACGGGCCTGCGTCGCCCGGTTCCACTCTGAGTCCTCGAAGTCCCGGCCGCCCACCAGGGCCAGGACATCTCCGTTACGTGGATCGACCGCGACGAACATGCCCTGCAGGTACGGCATCTCCGGGCCGGCCAGGCGCTCTTCCGGCCAGCTACGCGTCTCCGCATACGTCGGGGCGTCGAAGCCGGGCTGCCTTTCGATCCACTCCAGCTGGGCATGCAGCGCGGAGTCGGCCACTTCCTGCAGCTCGGGATCCAGGGTGGTGTACACCCGAAGCCCCGCCTCGTATATCTGCGCGCCGTACCGCTCGATCAGGATGCGGCGCACCCACTCCACGAAGTGCGGAGCCGTGGCGCCTTCCCCCGCTTCCCGCCGCACCGACAGCGGATACGCCCTGGCCCAGGCGGCCTCCTGCTCTGTGATCTGCCCCTGCCGCTCCATCAGCGTCAGGACCAGGTTCCGGCGGGCCAGCCCACGGTCGGGGTTTCGGACCGGCGAGTAGCGAGCCGGGGCGACCGGCATGGCCGCCAGCGTAGCCGCCTCGGGAAGGTTCAGCTCGCGGGTGTCCTTGCCGAAGTACCTCTGCGCCGCGTTCTGGACCCCGTACACGCCGTCGAAGTTGATCTGGTTGAGGTACGCCTCGAGGATCTCCGTCTTGGTGTAGGCCTGCTCCAGGGAGCGGGCCACTTTCATCTCGCGCAGCTTGCGGCGAACCGATATGTCCTGCCTGTTCACCACCGAGGCGAACATGTTGCCCGCCAGCTGCTGGGTGATGGTGCTGCCGCCCGCCGCATCGTATCCGGCGAGAAGGAACTCGACCGCCGCCCGGAACGAGCGCAGGTAATCGATGCCGCGGTGGGACCAGAACCGGCGGTCCTCGACCGAGATGAACGCGTCGACCACGTGCTCGGGGATCGACGCATACGGCACGGCCGTCCGCCGCTCGATGGCGAACTCGTGCACCAGGCTGCCGTCCGCCGCGTACACCCGCGTCGCCTCCTTGGGCTCGAACGCGTAGATCTGGGCGATGGACGGACAGCGATCGCAGATGTGCGCCCAGGTGCCCCAGGCGAGTCCCCAGGCCAGCGCCACCAGCGTAAGGACCGCCGTGGCCAGAGCCCAGCGGGTTCGGCGGCTCAGCCGGCGCCAGGTGGCGTCGCCGAGGCGCCGGAGCCGGTCCCTCACGGCCTCCTCCCACGTGCTTGATTCCCCGGCATGGCAACTCTATCCTTGGCCCTTCCGGGCGCACCTGATTCAGGCATGGCAGCTCATCCTACAGAGCGGGCGAGGCTAATGTTTCCCCCCGTCGACGAGCAACTGGAGCGGATCCGTGACGGCGTCGCGGAGATCATACCGGAGAGCGATCTGCAAGAGAAGCTCTCCCGCTCCAGGGAAAGCCGCGCACCCCTCATCGTCAAGCAGGGCTTCGATCCCACCCGTCCGGACCTGCACATAGGTCACGCGGTGTCCATCCACAAGCTGCGCACTTTCCAGGAGCTCGGCCATCAGGTGGTCTTCGTGATCGGGGACTTCACCGCCCTCGTCGGAGATCCCTCCGGCCAGAGCGATGCCCGTACCATGCTCGGCCGGGAGGAGATCGACACCAACCTGCGCACATACCGGGAGCAGGTGTTCCGAATCCTCGATCCGGAGATCACCCGCATCCGGTGCAACAGCGAGTGGCTGTCCGAGCTGCGCCTGGAGGAGGTCCTGCGGCTGACCTCCAGGTACACCGTCGCCCGCATGCTGGAGAGAGACGACTTCGCCGGACGATACGGGGAAGGGCGCCCCATCTCGCTGGTGGAATTCCTGTATCCGATGATGCAGGCGTACGACTCCATCGTCCTCGGCGCCGATGTGGAGCTGGGAGGGACGGATCAGAAGTTCAATCTCCTTCTGGGACGGGCCCTCCAGGAGAAGGCCGGGCAGGAGCCGCAGGTGTGCCTGACGATGCCTCTCCTGCGAGGCACGGATGGCCGGCGGAAGATGTCCCAGTCGTACGACAACTACGTGGGGCTGAGCATGGAACCCGCGGAGATGTACGGCCGGACGATGTCGATTCCGGACGGCCTCCTGGAGGAATGGATTCAGCTCACCTCTGGTGCCTCCATCCCGAGCCGCCGGCGGCGGGTCGAGGAGTCGCGGAAGGATCCCCTCGAGGCGAAGCGCTGGCTGGCCGCAGCCATCGTCGAGCGATACCACGGTGCGGAAGCGGCAGCCGGCGCCCGCGCGGCTTTCGACAGGGTACACCGCGAGCGCGATGTACCCGAGGAAGTCGAGTCCCTCACGCTGTGTGCCGAGCCTGACGGATCGCTGTGGATCGGCTTCGCGCTGGCGCGCTCGGGGATGGCGGCGTCCACCTCCGAGGCCCGCCGTCTGGTGCGTCAGGGAGGGATCCGCCTGGACGGTGAGGTGATCGCCGATCCGGACTGTCACCTTTCCCCCGGCTCGTACGTTATGCAGAGAGGAAAGCGGAGGTTCCTGCGGCTCGTCATACAGCCCGCCAGCGACCCGACGAGTTGCCCCTCGAAACACACAGGGGGAGCCGGCCGAGGTTGA
>JBDHHR010000102.1:0-3734 GCA_039589295.1 Gemmatimonadota bacterium
TCCGGAGCGCTTCGCCGGGGAATCGCGCGACACGCCGGTCGAGGTTCGCTTTCCGGCTCCGCTTCCCGACTACTGGACGGTGGCCTTTTCCGACGGACTCGGGGAGCTGGAAACAAGGATATTCCTGCGGGAATACCTGGCAGACCGGGAGCGCGCCGATCGCGCGGCCGAAGGCTGGGACGGCGACCGGTATCGGGTCCTGGACGGGCCTGCGGGTGAGGTGCTGGTGTGGGTCAGCGTGTGGGACGGCGCACCGGATGCGGACGAGTTCGCGGCCGCGGCCGTTGAGGCGTTCGCGCGGCGTTATTTGGACCGCGGTTCGTCCGGGGAGAAGCCGGAGAGGTCGGTGAGTGTGGAACGCCGCCAGGTGGGTGGACGCGCGGCCGTCGTGGTTCGGGACACGCCCGCCGTGCCCGGCGCCCACGTACCGCCCGCCGTGGCGGAGTTCGCGCTGGAGGAGATCGATGCCGGCTGAAGCCTCCGGCGACGCCTTGCCCGACCCCTCCGGCGACGCTGACGCCTCCGGCGACACTGCGGACGCCTCCGGAGACGCTGTGGAAACGCTGCTGGTAGCCGTTCCCGAGACGCCGGCCCGGTCCTACGAGGTGCGGATCCGGCCCGGCGGCCTGGAGGATCTCGGCGAGGTGTGCGCCGCAGCCGCGCCGGCGCATCGCTACGCGGTCGTGGCGGATAGCCATGTGGCAGAGCTGTATGGGCGCCGGGCCCTTAACTCGCTGGCGAAGGCGGGCCTGGCCGCCGACATGTTCACCTTTCCCGCCGGCGAGTGGAACAAGTCGCGCGAGCAGTGGGCCGAGCTCTCCGACGCTCTTCTGGGGGCGGGATTCGGACGGGACGGGGCCGTCGTGGCCCTGGGTGGCGGTGTCACCGGTGACCTGGCGGGCTTCCTCGCCTCCTCGTTCATGCGGGGCGTCGCCGTCGTGCAGGTGCCCACGACGCTGCTGGCCATGGTTGACAGCTCGGTCGGAGGCAAGACGGGGGTGGATGCCAGCGCGGCCAAGAACGCGATCGGCGCCTTTCATCACCCCCGGGCGGTGCTCATCGATCCGTCTTTGCTGGACACTCTTCCCCCGTACCAGCGGGTCACGGGGCTCGCCGAGGCGGTCAAGGCGGCGGCCGTCCGTGACGCCGCTCTCTTCGAGTGGATCGGTGGGCGAGCCGCGGATCTCGAGCGGGGAGAGCTGGAGGCGACCGCCGAGCTTATCCTGCGCTCGGTGCGGATCAAGGCCGGAGTGGTCGCGGAGGATCCCGAAGAGACGGGTCTGCGGGCGATCCTCAACTTCGGGCATACGGTGGGTCACGCACTGGAGACGCTCTCGGGGTACGCCGTTTTGCACGGTGAGGCAGTGGCCGCCGGGATGCGGGTCGAAGCCTGGCTCGGAGAGGAGATCGGGGTGACCGAGAGCGGGACCGGGGCGAGACTCGATGAGGTGCTGAACGGGTGTGGGTTACCCGAAGTCTTGGAGCAGGACCACACGGCCGAGAGGCTCCTTGAGGCGGCGCGTCCGGATAAGAAGGCTCGCGAAGGCGCCTTGCGTTGGGTGCTCCTGCGGCGGGTGGGAGAGGTCGCCGGCGACAGCCGGGGTGGCTTCACGCGACCCCTGCGCGCCGAAGAATGCCTCGAGCCCCTGGCCGCGGCTTTACGAACGGCCGCTAAGGCCGCAAATTCAGCGATGTGATGGACATCGAGTCAATGCGAAAGGCGCCGGCCGGTGCGCGCGGGAGACGCCTGGGGAGGTGTCGTTGCTGGTAGAGCCGGCCGTGGCCAGCGTTGCCGAAGCCTTTTCCCTCCAGCGCGAGAAGTGTCCGAGCGCGACCTTCCTTCGCTTCCGGGATCAGCACTGGACCTACGCCGAGACGGCCTCCCAGGCACGTGCCCTGGCATGCGCCCTGCAGGAACTGGGGGTCGAGAAGGGCGACCGGATCGCCCTCAATATGCCGAACTGGCCGGAGTTCGTGATCTCCGTGGTCGCTGCCGCGGAGCTGGGCGCGACCATAGTGCCGGTCAATCCCGCCTATTCGCCTCGCGAACTGCAGTTCGTCCTGCGGAACACCGAAGCGACGGTGGTCATCACGGCGGAGCGGTACGGAGGAGTGGAGTACCTCGAGCTGTTCGAGTCGCTGTTCTCCGAGCTGCCCAGCCTTCAGTACCTGGCCACGGTGGGGGAGGAAGACCTGTGGTACGACGACCGCATCTTCCAGTTCGAGGATCTGGTGTCCGCCGGGCGGGGACGCGCGCTGATCCCCGTGGAGGTGGCGGACGACGATCCGCTGGCCATCCTGTACACGGCAGGTACATCGACGAAGCAGAAAGGAGTAGTGCTGTCACACGCGAACCTGCTGCGCACGGCCCGGGCGACGGCGGCCCGTCTTGGGCTGAGCGACTCGGACCTCACCCTGTGCGCGGTGCCCCTGTTCAACAGCTTCGGGTTGGGCATAGCGCTCCTCGCGGCCATCGCCTCCGGTTCGGGTATTCTGCTGCAGGAACGTTTCGACGCCGACGGAGTACTCGAGCTGATTGAGACCCACCGTCCGACCATCCTGCACGGCGTCCCAACCATGTTCGTGATGCTCCGGCGAAGCCCGATCCTGGCCGGCACGGATGTGTCGTGTCTGCGCTCCGGCATCATCGCCGGCGCGCCGGTGAGCCCGGATCTGGTCCGCTCGCTGCGGCGCGAGATGGTGCCAGACCTGGAGATAGCCTACGGCCTGACGGAGACGTCGCCGACGGTCACGGTTACCCAGCCGGGCGATGGCGACATGGGTAGGAGCGAAACGGTGGGGAAGCCCCTCGAAGGGGTCGAGGTGCTGGTGCTCGATGAGCAGGCCGAGGCCCTGCCGGTGGAGTCGGTGGGCGAGATAGCGGTGCGCGGGTACAACGTGATGCTGGGCTACTTTCGCCAGCCGGCCGCCACCCGCGCCGCGATGACGGCCGAGGGCTTCCTGAGAACCGGGGATCTCGGGATGGTGGACGAGGACGGTAACGTCCACATCGTGGGGCGAAAGCGGGACGTGATCATCCGGGGCGGGTACAGCGTGCACCCGCGCGAGGTGGAGGATCACCTTCGCTCCCTGCCGGCCGTGGCGGACGCCATGGTGGTCGGGATCCCCAACGAGGTGCTAGGGGAACTGGTGTGCGGCTGCGTAGTTCTGGTGGAAGGCGCATTGGTGACCGAAGAGGAGATCCGCGAGCTGTGCCGGCCGACGCTCGCGGAGTACAAGCTGCCGGACATCGTCCATTTCGTGGACGAGCTGCCGAAGACGGCCGACGGCAGCGCGCGCCGCGTGGAGCTCGCCCGGATTATCCGGACGGAGCTTGCAGCGCGCCGCGAAGAAGAGGAATCGGCCGGTTGAATTGAGTCGGAGAGACTCTTCGCATCGTCCCCCCCGGTACGTCCGGGGGCGAGATCGAAGGGCCTCTCGCCCGCCACTGCGGCGGGTTCTGCTACGGAAGCACAAGAGAAAGAGCAGTAGAGAGGCATGAACGAAATGTACCCTAGCGTACCGGTCCAACGGTCCGCGCCCACCGAGCCGCGTTCCCTGAACGCGGCCCTTCTGATCGACTTCGACAACGTCACCTTGGGGATCCGGTCCAACTTGGCCCAGGAGCTCCGCAAGCTGCTGGACTCGGACATGATCCGGGGGAAGGTGTCGGTCCAGCGGGCCTACGCCGACTGGCGGAGGTATCCCCAGTACATCGTTCCGCTGGCGGAGGC
>JBDHHR010000103.1:0-3344 GCA_039589295.1 Gemmatimonadota bacterium
CAGGTGGGGCACGCTGGCGCGTGTCTGCTGACCTCTCCGCACACACCGCAGGGACGGACTATGATCTGAACTCCGGTCGCGGGGCACTGTCCCTAATCAGAGAATGCCGCCCGCCGCCGGAATCTTACGAACGCGCCCGTCTACGCCCCGTTGCTGCCCGCCCGCCGCCGTGCAAGCACGCGGTTGGATGTGCGAAAGGGCGGCCCGTAGGAACCGTCCCCAACTGCAGCTCTATGGCCGAGACCCACTAGCCGTAGTGACGATCCACGAGACACTTGCTATCCGGCTCCGGCGGCCAGCATCTGTTACACGGCGGATTGAGACCGATGCGTAGCTCAGCTTCGACTCGATGCCGAACGGACTGTGAAGCCACGGGAATGACGCCAATGCAGTCGATAAGGCCGTCCGCTAGGCACTCGACGTCTAGGTGTCGATTCACCAAAGACAGGTTGCCGGTCGCGCGCACATACAGTACCTGATGCTCCGTTCCGTCACCTGACGTCTCGATAACTCGGGTCACCACGAACACGCCGCCCATGGCTGCGAAATGCGCAGGCCATAGATAGAGATCGAAGACGAATCTCTCTCCTGAACCGCCGTACAATGCGATCGATCTGAGCTTCGGTCGATCGGCGAAACTCATGGAGCAGTCCTCCCCTGTCGTGCCGTTGGCATCGCCGCGTGCGAGCAAGCGAAGGCGCGCGGCGTGACACTGGGCGCGCCACTTCTGGGTGAGTGTCTCAGCCTGCCAAGACGTTCTGATAGACCAGAATCGCCCCCAGCAGCGTCGCCGCGATCCCACCGAGGCGTATCGTGTCGGCCCCGACGGCCCACCAGTCAGCCATCATCTTGGCCGTCGGCGGGGCCACCAGAAGCAGGACCGATTTGATGACCATCCCCCAGCCGAAGATGGTGATCACTACGGGCCAGTCCAGCACCCAGATGTTGTGAGTGCTTACTACGACCAGTCCTGCGAGGAGAAAGAGAGCAAACAGCAGGGTCAGGTACAGGTCGCCAGCCTGCTCCCCATACTCCTTGATCCATGTCGCCCACCGGCGCGCCTGGAGCAGATACGAGAGTCCCAGGAACAGGATGAACCAGGACATGACGACGGCGGTTGTCTCGGTCATGATTCCCTCCCGATCGTGATGCGAGCATGTGGGCTGCTCGCACGTGAACAGCCCGCTGGAGTGTGTCGCTGGGCTATCGGGGGGGTCCGCCAATCTAGCCGGGCGTCGTTCCGGGGTGCAACTCGGCTCTCACACTCCCTCGAATCAAGCGCACCGCCTCGGCCCTCAGCCCCTCGGCCTCCCGCTCCAGCTCCCGCGCTCCGGGCTTCAATCCAGGCTCTAGCGGATGTCTCTCCAGTTCTCAGGTCTCTGGCCGACCGGCATGATCCCGAACACTTCCTGATCGTCCGGAAGGGCGAGGGCTTCCTTTACCAGCCGATCGTCGAACGCACCGATCAAGAACGTTCCGAGGGCTAGAGACTCGGCCTGGAGAGAGATGTTCTGCGCCGCCGCGCCGACCTCGATATGAACGTACCGCCGCGCGCGCTCCCCGTACTTCACCGCGGTCCTTTCCACCACGCCCGCGATTACGAGGGTTACCGGAGCAGCGTAGATCGCTCGCTCCCGCGAGGCCGCGTCGCCCACCGCCGCCCGAAGATCGTCGGTCGAGACCCTTCTCACGGCGTGCTCGACCGGCGCGTAGCGGTAGAGCCCCGGGTCGAGTCCACTGACCTCACCGACGACAGCGTAGAGCTCGAGCGGGTACAGAGCACCGGCGGACGGGGCCGTCCTGAGTCCTCCCATCGTCTCGGTCACTCCTTGTCCGGACCAGAGCAACTGCGACAGCTCTTCGATCGTCAGCGGGTCCGCGGTGTAGTGCCGAACTGACCGCCGGTCGGTCAGAGCCTTCTCCACGGACACCTCTCCACCGTGGCGGACTTCGGGCAACGGGATCGCTTCGTCGGCGCCCACCGCCTCCTGGGCCGTGCCGGGGGCGGGCACGGCCACGGGTGCGCTCGAAGAGAAGACGGCTGCGAACAGTGCGCATAGACCGGATCGACCCCTGTGGAGGCGATCCGTCAGAGGATTGAACCTGGTCATGACTACCTCACATCGAACGGCCCGTGATCTGTCCGGCAAAGACCCGAGTATCAGGTAGCGGGCTCCAGCGGGATGGGCGGCGGCGAGTCGGCGTTGTATATGGAGACTGACGCCAGCCACCTGCCGTCGTCCTGCTTCCGGAGGATTACGACGCCCTTACCAATGTCTCTCACCGCCTCGGGCATACCTGGCACCTCCACCGTGGCGGAGTAGGCAACCAGGGCGTATGCCAGGTCACCACGACCATCCAGATCCTCCACCGTCATGGTGAACTCGGTGGTCGTGAGCGGGCCCCAAGTCGCCTCGGCCCAGTCTCTGATGACCTCGCGTCCCCTCTGCACGGGTTCATTAGGCGGCATTCGCACGGCATCCTCGGTGAAGGCAGCGGCAAAGCCATCCCAATCCTCTGCCAGCAGGACTTCCACGACCTCCCGTTCGGTCAGGTCGCGAATCGTCGCCACGTCCTCCTCGGACAGCTGACCCACCTCCGGAGCCGGTGCCTGACACGCCGCGAACGGGGCCATGAACATCAGAGCGGTGAACGCTACGGACCTGCGCATCCTGCACCTCCAGCGTCGCAGGTAAGACGGCACAGCGGGTCACGTCAGGAGGGGTACTGGCGGGCTCGCCTCGCAGTGTCCCTACCATAACAGCCCGGCCGCCGCCGTGCGAGCAAACGAAAGCGCCCGGCGTGAACCGGGCGCCCGCAAGAAGGCGAACCTTATTGGCCCTCTGGTTCTGAGGGGAACTGGAACTCGACGCCAAGCTGGTCCAGTAACCCGCCGCTGTCGTAGTAGTCCCTGTTAAGCGATATCTTCCCGTCGCGGAAGTGAAGGATGCTCATGCCGCGAACGGAAAAGCTCCTACCTGTGGCTGGCATCAGGTCCGGAATGGCACCCGTCTGTGTGCCGCTCCAGACCCACTGGACGGCCGCTCGGTCGGGAGTCACGAGGCTCTCGCCCCACTCGACCTTAGTGTCAGGCGCCCAACTGAAGAACTCCTCGATAAGCGCCCTGATCTCTTCTCTGCCGCTACTCACATCTTGACTGGCAACGTCTTCGTAGATGCCGTCTTCCGCGAAGATAGAGTCAACCCAAGACGCATCCCCAGAGGCCCATAGCTCCCGAAAGCCAGCGAGCAGCTGTTCAGCCTGGGCAGTGCTCGGCTCTTGCTGTGCGGCAGGCGCCTCTGTCGCCTCAGGAGGGACAGCCTCTTGCGGCTGGCAGGAAGCGG
>JBDHHR010000104.1:0-3233 GCA_039589295.1 Gemmatimonadota bacterium
ACGGCTCGATCGCGTGTTGCCGTACAAGCCGGCGCGCGACGCAGAGGATGAGAAGCACGTCCATCCGCTGCAACTCGATGTCATCGACCGCGCGCTCGTCCTCTGGTCGAACCCGGGGGAGAGGGTACTCACTCCCTTCATGGGGGTGGGCTCCGAGGTGTACGGGGCGGTTGCCGCCGGGCGACTCGGGCTCGGCATCGAACTCAAGGCGTCGTACTACCGACAGGCCGTGAAGAATCTGAGCGAAGCCGGGAAGCGTGCGGAACAGCAAAGGCTCGGGCCATTGTTCTCGGGCGAGTCCTCATGACCTTGGTCTTCATCGCCGGGCCCTTCCGCGCGGCCAACGCCTGGGAAATCGAGCAGAATATCCGGCGCGCCGAGACCCTCGCGCTCGATGCGTGGCGCGCTGGATTCGCGGTCATCTGCCCCCACACGAACACGCGGTTTTTCCAGGGAGCGGCGGCAGACGATGTCTGGCTCCGGGGCGACCTTGAGATGCTAGGCCGCTGTGATGCGGTGCTCCTTGTGGCCGGGTGGGAGCGATCGTCCGGCACCGCTGGCGAGATCGAGCACGCGCGTCAGTGTGGAATTCCTGTCTACGAAAGCCTCGCTGCGCTTGTCGAGGGGAAGCCCGCATGACCCGCCCCCGCCCCAACCCGACGCTGGCCGCGTATTCGAAGCACTGGTTGGCGCTGTGCGCCCCGCTGAAGCCTGGGACGGTCGAGGAATATGAGTCCAAGCTCCGTCGCCACATCCTGCCGACCCTCGGCCGCGTCCACCTTCGGGATCTGACGCGCGGCCATGTGAAGTCGCTGCTCGCCCAGAAACTCGGGGCGCGGCTCTCCCGGGACACTGTGCGGCTCATCCACGCCACGCTCAGGGCCATGCTGGCCGCGGCCGTCGACGACGAGCTGCTCGAGTCTAACCCGGCGGCGGGCGTCGGCCGCTCGCTCCACCTCGGGGTGACCAAGGACCGCTCGGAGTCCATCAAGGCGATGGACCGGGGGCAGCTGGCGGCGTTCCTTGCGGGGGCACTCACCGCGACCCCCGCCTACCACCCGCTGTTCTGGCTCATGAGCCGCACCGGCGTGCGGCTCGGGGAGGCCCTCGCCCTGCAGTCGGGGGATTTCGATGGCGAGCGACATCAGCTCCGGGTCGAACGCGCGCTGTCCCGGGACGGGGTGACGACGCCGAAGAGTGGGCACGGACGAACGGTCGACCTCGCGGAGACGGCGGCCCGCATCGTCGATGGGTGGGCGGGCGTCCGCGCGGCGGTCGGCCTCGAGCAGAAGGAGCAGGAGAGTCCCTGGCTCTTCCCGGGGACCGACGGCCAGCCTATCCCGCACGGCGCCGCGCAGGCGGCATTCCGCCGAGCCCGGGGCCACGCGGGCCTCCCCGCGCACTTCACGCCGCACTCCCTGCGCCACACGTACGCGTCCATCCTCCTCGCCGAGGGCGTCTCGCCGGCCTACGTCCAGCAGCAGCTCGGGCATTCCTCCATCGAGCTCACGGTGGGGAGTTATGGGCGATGGCTTCGGAAGAAGCCGCCCGAGGGGGCGTTGGACTCGCTGGAGCAGGGGGAGGGCGCGCCGTGACGCAGCTCGTCCTCTCGCTCTTCCCGGGCATCGGTCTGCTGGACATGGCGTTCGAGGAGGAGGGGTTCGTCGTGGTCCGGGGCCCGGACGTGCTCTGGGGCGGGGACGTGCGGCGCTTCCACCCGCCGGCCGGGCGCTTCGAGGGGGTGATCGGGGGGCCGCCCTGCCAGGCGTGGAGCCGCCTCCGGCACATCGTCGAGGCCAACGGCTACAAGACGGCACCCGACTTGATCCCGGAGTTCGAGCGGGTCGTGGCCGAGGCCCGGCCCGGCTGGTTCGTCATGGAGAACGTGCCGGCGGCGCCTCCGGCGACCGTGGAGGGCTATCCCTGGGAGACGGTGCTCATCCAGGATGTGTGGGTCGGCGGGGCCACCTCGAGGCTGCGGAAGTTCACCTTCGGCGGCGCCGCGGCGGACGCCCGTCGATTCGTCGAGCTGGTCGCCCTCCATCCCGAGCCTGAGCACTCCGCGCTGGCCTCGGGGGGGGGGCGTCCGGTGCCGGTGGCGATCGGCGGCAGCGGGAAGCGGAGCGCGAAGTCCGCGCTGAAGAACTACGGCTACAAGACAACCGAAGCGTTCGGCGAGCACCTCCGCAAGCAGGGTCTGCCGCCGGACTTCCTGGCCGGCGCGCCCTTCACGGTCCGCGGGAAGCTCGAGGTGGTGGGCAACGGGGTGCCCCTTCCTATGGGCCGGGCGGTGGCCAGGGCCGTCCGGGAGGCCCTTCGGGCCCCGACGGCGGAAGCCATACAGCCAGAAGAGGATACGCCGAATGTCTCCGGGGGAAGCTAGCAAGATTATGAATTTGGCGAGCCAATTCACGTAAGTCATGTAGGGAGAACGCGTTAAGCGGATTATGAAAAGAGAAACTCCGCGAGTTGCGAAAAACAGCCTTTTGGGAATGCGGGGTTAACGGCAATGGTGAACATGAACACCATGAAGGGCCGCCGGGCCATGACGGTGACGGGGGCGAAGTGACCCGCCCCCGCCCCCCGAAGCCCACGCCCCGCGGCCTCGAGATGCTGCGCATTCTCTACGCGGCGTGGGAGCGCCGGGAGAAGGTCTTCGGCAACTGGCGGGGGGCGGTGACGAGCGCCGATGTCCGGCGTCGGGCGCCCGGTCCCCCGGCCCGGCGATACGCCGTCCACAGCCACGCGCTCCGCCGCACGCTCGCGACTCTTGCGGCACAGGGCCTCGTCCGGAGTCTGGGGTGGGTCGGCCCCTGGCAGATCACGGACGCCGGCCGCCGGGCCGTGGAGCGGGCGGGAGGTGCGCGGTGAGGGGGCCGAGACGACCAAAGGACAACCCGCGCGGAGAGTTTCAGTGCATGGGGGCGACTTGCAGCAACAAGGCAAAGGCCCGATGACGCCGGCCGAGCGGCGATTCAAGGCCGCGGTCCGCGCCCTGGTCCGCGAGGGGGTCTACCCGGGACCTGTGGCGCTTCGCCGCTGGCTCGGCCGCGAGGAGGGGAGTCAGACGATCGACGGCCGCGAGACGGTCTGGCGACGCGCAGTCCTCAACCAGATGGGCTGGACGGAGAGGGGGATTCGCTGGCGGGTCATGGGCTACCGGGCCTGGATTCCACCGCAGAGCTGGAAGGGTCGTCGATGAAGCGGCCGATCGAGCCGACGCCCCACATGGT
>JBDHHR010000105.1:0-3101 GCA_039589295.1 Gemmatimonadota bacterium
CAGGGCTCCGTCGGCTGCTGGCACGTTGGAGTCCCTGGCCTTCCTTCTGTGCCCGCCCATCCAGCCGGGCGGTACCTGCAGCGCGTACCTGCGGCGGGTCTTCCGGGCTGGCACCGGAGGCCCTGCTGCTCCGGCGCAACAGGGGCGCGATCGCGTTGCAAGGCGTGGAGTATACACCCCCCTACCTAAGTCTATAGCTCCTTTAGCAGAAACCGGTTACGGAATTGCCAGCTCCGTGATTCGCGGAACGGCACGATGCTCGCACCTGCTTCGGTCAGCTAGCGTCAGGTCACCAGAGTGTCGAGTCACAATGGATGCCGTTCGGGGGCGACACGAGCGCGCCCGAAGCAGCACTTGGGCGGGAGGGAGATCATGCTTGCGCACTTCAAAGAAATCTGGGTCGATGAATCGGGCCAGGACTTGGCGGAGTACGGGCTTCTGGGCTCGTTGGTCGCGATCCTGGTAATAGTAGCCCTGAGCCCGGTGGGTCAGGAGATCAGGGACATGTTCACCACGATCAAGGACTCCCTGGCAGCGGCTGTCTCCTGAGCGCGACGAGGGCGCGCGCCCGGGTGTTCGCACGGCGCCGGCTGGGCCGCCCCCGTGTGTCACCCGGTCTCGATATCGTCCTCCTGCAGGCAATCAGCTGCCGCGATAGCCTTCCCTGCCTCGGACTCTATCTCCTGGACGACCGGCTCGAGAACCGCCGCTTTTACATATTTGAAGATCGCCTTTCGGAGCAGCTTGACCGTCTCGGCGTCTCCATCCTGCTCCACGACATCCCGCGAGGCTTCTACGACGGCCGTTCTGGCCTCGGCTAGCTGACGGCCGTAGTAGTCGCGGGCCACTCTCCTGGCTCTTACCCACGACAGCAGCTCCGCGAGCTCTCCGGCAACCCTGAACTTCGGCTCATACTCGCCCAGCTTCCTTCGCGGGATCACCCAGGAGTTGCCGTCCCGAGTCTTCCTTGCTTCCAGGTGGCGCCGCTTCTCTTCATCGGCACACCAGTGCCGGACCGTGGCGTGGTCTTGTCCGATCAATCTCGCGAACTCCCTGGCTGGAATGAGCAGTTGGTCAGTCAAGGCGCCCCCTTTCGCTTCGTTGCAGCCGGTAGCAACTCCATCCCACGGAGAAGACCGCCAGCGCGGTCGCCGCCGCAGCGGTTGCCCACAGGATCAGCTGAACGTCTCGCGAAGTCATGTTCGCCCCGGCATACCTGCCGTCAGGTGTTTGTGGCCCGGATCGTCTCGCAGTCGCGGGTGCAAAACATTAAATGCCGCGGGACCACGGAATCTTACACTTGCTTTTACACTTGCTTTCCGCGGCTCAAGCCGGGCGCGTTCTCGTGCGCTGTAAGATTCGACCCTCGGGCGGCATTTGATGTACTGCAACCCGTCGTCGTCTGATTGAAGGGCGCAGTCGAAAGGGAAGACGCACGACGGTGTGCCCAGGGCCGGCTCCAGCATCACGCTGAGGCCGGCCCTTGTCCCTCCATTATGCGGCCCCGAGCTTCACAACGAGCGCCAGCCCGGCCCCGTCCACACCTCAGCAGCTACGTCGCACGGAGTATTGCCTTCAAGGCGGTCGGCCTCAATAACGCCCCGGTACGACCGACCACACCTGGAGGAGGGTATAGTAATGAAGAGGCTCTGTGTTGCCTTCGGGCTCCTGCTGCTTACTTGGACAGGCTCTGCCTTAGCCCAGACGCCGGCAGATTCGGCGGCGATCGTGGAGACGGCTCTGAACTACGTTGACGGGTTCTACACGGGGGGTGCCGCGCGTATGGAGGTGGCGCTGCATCCGGAGCTCGCCAAGCGCATCGTGGTCAGCAGTCCGGGCCAGGCGAGGGTGCTCACGGACATGACGGCGGAGCAGCTGATAGCCGCTACCTCCAGCGGCGCTGGCGGGCAGATCCCGGAGGAGAACAGGCTGGACGTAGTCACGATTCTGGATATCTATCGCGGCGCGGCCAGCGTGAAGATCGTGGCCAGCGACTGGATCGATTACCTGCACGTGGCCAGGTACGACGGCGACTGGAAGATCATCAACGTCCTCTGGAAGCTGAAGCCGCGAGGTTAGGCCTCGGTGGGTCTGGGTCGCCCGGCACTGGCGCCCTCTTGCCGGCAGCGCCGGAGCATCGCAAGGTCGAGACGTTCGAGAGCGCGCCAAACAGAATAGAGATCCCTGCAATCCGGAGAGTACGCATTGCTCCGACACGGCATCTGCCTGCTCGCCCTGGCGATGGCCAGCCTGGGCCGAGTGGGGACGGCAACCGGACAGGAAGTCTCGGCCGGTTTCAAGGCAGGGGCGATAGTCTCCGATCAGTCGGGCGAGAACAAGTTCGCGTCACAGGACCGCATCGGGTTCATCGGTGGAGGGTTCCTGGGTGTGAAGCTCGGATCGCGGGTCGATGTGCAGATCGAGGTCCTCTACGCGATGAAGGGAGGAAACGAGAATACGAAGAAAGATCCCCTGGATTCGGACCCGGACGAGCTCAAGCTCCGATACGTAGAGGTACCGCTTCTCCTGAAAGTCAGGCTGCGCAGCTCGCCGGGCGTCATCCCTGAGCTGTTCGCCGGGCCCACCGCCTCGTTCGAGTTGAGTTGCCGCTTCGACGATTTCCCGGATGGCGTGTCCTTCGAGAGGGACTGTGAGGAGGCCGGGATCGAGACCCGCGCAGTCGATCTGGGAATCACCTTCGGGGGTGCCCTCGACATCCCGCTGGGATCAGGAGAGTTGATCGTGGATATCCGGGGCAACGTCGCGGTCCAGTCTCTGGATGACTCCTCCGACCCGGGTACGTCCACGGCCGTAGACGGCAACCGAATGATCGCCGTGATGCTCGGGTACCGGTTCCATCTTTGAGCCGGACGGAGATCGGTGCTCGGGAATTGCCGGCGTCGAAACTGGCATTTCCAGTCCGAGGGATTCAAGACGCTCGAAGAGGGTGACACGGTAGAGTTCGAGCTGTCGGAGGAAGGACGAGGTCCGAAGGCCAAGAACGTGATCAAGGTCAGCTGAAGCAGTCGCTTCCGTGTTCTCGCAAATGCCGCCAGCTACCGGACCAGCATAGCCTCCACGGCCTCCAGAGAGCCGTCCGA
>JBDHHR010000106.1:0-3078 GCA_039589295.1 Gemmatimonadota bacterium
CCACTCCGGCTCTTCCTTGTGCGCCGAGATCTGGCGCACGATGGACTCGCTGAGCCCCTTCTCGGCCTTGAAGACAGGCTTGTCCTCGGTGATGAAGTCGTACTTGTACTCCTCGAGTCCGAAGTCCTCCACCGTCTCGTTGTGCGGCATCTCCCGCGCGTCCTCTCCGGTCAACTGACGACCGTCGCAGCTTCCGGCTCTTGCAGCCAGTCGTATCCCATCTCCTCCAGGTGGTCGGCCAACTCCGGGCCTCCGCTGTGCGCGATCCGGCCCGTCAGCATCACGTGCACGTGATCCGGTTCCAGATAGTTCAGGATCCGCTTGTAGTGCGTGATCAGCAGAACGCCAACCCGTGAATCCTGCTCCCTGACCCTGTTCACGCCGTCGGCCACGATGCGCAGCGCGTCGATGTCCAGACCACTGTCAGTCTCGTCGAGCACCGCCATGGCGGGCGCCAGCACCGCCAGCTGCAGGATCTCGTTTCTCTTCTTCTCGCCGCCGCTGAACCCTTCGTTCACGTACCGATTCGCGAATGCCTGGTCCATCTTCAACAGCTCCAGTTTCTCCTGGAGCGTCTGATGGAACTCGAAGACGTCCACCTCTCCTTCCTCACCACGCCGCGCGTTGAGCGCCGTGCGCAGGAAGTTCGAGATCGAGACGCCGGGAATCTCGCTGGGGTACTGAAAGGCTAGAAAGAGCCCCGCCCGGCTCCTCACGTCGGGCTCCATATCCAGCACGTTTTCCCCGTCCACGAGGACCTCGCCCCGCGTTACCTCGTAGCCGGGGTGCCCCATGATGACATTCGCCAGCGTGCTCTTCCCGGACCCGTTGGGACCCATCAGGGCGTGCATCTCTCCGTGCCGAATGGCCAGATCGACCCCACAGAGGATCTCGCTCTCCTCTCCTGCCACCCGCGCATGGACGTCTCGGATCTCAAGAAGATATTCAGACATGCGTGCCTCGCTCACATTATCGTGCTCTTGAACAGAACGTTGCTCCGGACCCGCTTGAGCCCTTCAAATCAACTAATACTCCCTCTCGATGAGGGGCAACAACTTACTGCGATTGAGAACCAATATCAAGTGAGTCCCCCTGTTAGACCCTCCCTTGAGAAGCGTGTTCCTAAGACCGAGCTGCTGCGGATGCTCGCGTGCGCAAGTACTTTTTGGCCGCGAGTTGGGTTTCAGGAGGGAGAGCAGGGTGTCAAAGGTGTGAACAGGAGCACAGGCGATGCGCGCGGCGTTCTTCCGACGGCATGGCGGCCCCGAGGTAATGGAGGTAGGTGAAGCCCCGGAGCCCGTCATCGCCCACGGAACGGTCCTGGTAGCGGTGAAGGCCGTAGCCCTCAACCATCTGGATCTGTGGGTGCGTAGGGGACTACCGGGACTGCGGCTCCGGCTTCCGCACATCGGCGGATCGGACGTCGCCGGCGTGATCGAGGAGATCGGACCCGGGGTCGAGAGCTGGACGGCAGGACAGCGGGTAGCCATCAATCCCGCCCTGTGGTGTGGTGAGTGCGAATCCTGCGCCCGCGGTGAGCATCCGCTGTGTCGAAACTTCGGGGTTCTCGGCGAGCACGTGGCCGGAGGAGCAGCGGAGCGAGTAAGGGTATCGGCGGAGAACCTGTACAGGATCCCCGACAGCTTGGAGTACGAGCAGGCAGCCGCCGTTCCGCTCGTCTTCCAGACGGCCTGGCGGGCCCTCGCCGGCCGGGCGAAGCTGCAGGGGGACGAGACCCTGCTCGTCACAGGAGCCTCGGGCGGAGTGTCGACCGCCGCTGTCCAGATCGGCAAGATGCTGGGCGCGCGGATCTTCGCGGTGACGAGCGGAGAGGAGAACGTGGAACGGGTGGAAGAACTGGGCGCCGACGTGGTCCTGAACCGCGACAAAACCGATTGGGTGGCCGAAACCAGCCGGCGAACAGGTGGACAAGGCGTCGACGTGGTCATGGACTCTGTGGGCGCAGCACTGTGGAAAGACTGTCTTCGCTGCCTGGGAAGAGGAGGGCGCCTCGTCACATACGGGGCTACGACCGGAGCGCGAGTCGAGCTGGACGTCCGCCACGTGTTCTGGAAGCAACTCAAGGTGATAGGAAGCACGATGGCCTCGAGAACGGAGTTCGAGGAGGTGATGGGCCATGTCGCAGCCGGCAGATTGCGGCCGGTAATCGACGACGTGCTGCCCCTCGACCGTATCCGGCAGGCGCACGAACGGCTGGAAGCGGGGAGTGTTTTCGGAAAACTGGTTCTCCGGCCTTGATTTCCCGCCGCAGCGTGTTGTGGTTAGTGGGACTCGCTCTCGCGGCATGCTCCCCCGCCGATTCAACCTCGGACGTGCACGCCGTTGAAGATTCAGTTGCGGCAACAACACAATTTGGCGTTGCCGCCGCATCGGATATGCTCCACGGCGACTCGATGGACATGCCATTCGCCGATTATGGGCTTTCCGCGGATGCCGGTGCCGGGGCAACGAACCTTCGTTTATTCCCTTTGTGGCTCATCAGTGATTACGACGTGCAGCTGGTCGTGTGGGCGCATGCGGGGGCGCGGGCTGTGGTAGTCGAAACCCTGGGGCCACGGGATTCGAGTCTGGTGGACCTTCAGGCGCGCCGGGATACACTCTGGTTATGGGCCGTGGACGCGGGTGGGGACACGGTGGGGATGGTCAAGCGGTTGCTGCCGGATTCGTTGCACCGTGTGGCGTTTCCCTGAGGCGTGTGGCTTCCCGCCAACAATCGGGCGGCCGGGAGCGCTCCCCGGCTGGGCAGAAGTGACTATGTGATAGGCGATTAGGAATGGACCAGCGAGTGCGCACCGAACTTGCAGGGTCTGAGGTCGGTTCAAGGAAGCCTCACAGGACCCTCGCGAGGGGGAAGCCATGAAGCTCAAGACATCCATTCTTCTCCTGGCCCTTACCGCGGGGCTCGCTGCGCTGGCAGCAGCCGGCGTCGGCGGCGCACAGCAGCCGACGCAGAGGAGCGCAGAAAGTCAACTGGACGTTGACGCCTGGTTCGTGTGACGCGCGAATCCAGGAAGGGTGCGATGACAGACGCCGAGACGAAGAGCCTTCTGCTGGAGG
>JBDHHR010000107.1:0-2984 GCA_039589295.1 Gemmatimonadota bacterium
GATCTGGATGGCCCGGCGCAACCGTTCTTCCGCCGACGCGGCGTCTGTCGCGGAGCGGGCGTGGATGTAGGCCAGCGGCTCCTCTCGCCGCACCTCCTGCCCCACCCGGCAGACGACCTCGAACCCCACTGCCGGATCGATGTCGTCCTCGACGCGACTCCGTCCTGCACCGAGCTCGATGGCCGCAAGCCCCACCCCGCGCGCGTCCACCGCCGTCACGACGCCGCTGGCGGCCGCCCGGTGCGGGATCCTCTCGGGAGCGCCCGGCAGGAGGTCGGGATCGTCCAGTATCCCGGGGTCGCCGCCCTGCCTCTCGACCAGGCGCCCGAAGCGCTCGAGCGCCCCGCCCCCGTCCAGGATGGCCGCCAGGTCGGCGAGGGCCGTTTCCCGGTCGGTGGCTTTGCCCGAGCCGACGGCCACGTCCGCCGACAGCTCCAGGGTTACCTCCCGCAGATCGGGAGGACCATCACCCCGCAGGCAGTCGATAGCTTCCCGCACCTCCAGGGCGTGACCGACGGTGACCCCCAGCGGCTCGTCCATCGCGGTGAGAATCGCCGTGGCTCGCAGGCCCTCCGATTCCGCCAGCTCGACCAGAGTCGTGGCCAGCTCGAGCGCCCGCTCCGGGTCGGTCATGAAGGCTCCCCGCCCGTACTTCACATCGAGGACGAGCGCCTCTATGCCCTCGGCGACCTTCTTCGAAATCATGCTGGCCGCGATGAGCGGAATGGAAGGCACGGTGCCCGTTACGTCACGCAGCGCGTACAGACGGCCGTCGAGCGGAGCGATGGCCGGCGTCTGTCGAATCATCGCGCAGCCGACTTCGGACAGCACCTGCTGAAACTCGGCCACATCGAGTCCGGTCCGGAAGCCCGGGATCGATTCCAGCTTGTCTACCGTGCCGCCCGTGTGACCGAGCCCGCGGCCCGACATCATCGGAACCCTGAGCCCGTATTCCGCCAGAAGCGGAGCGAGGACCAGCGATACCTTGTCGCCCACCCCCCCGGTCGAATGCTTGTCGACCGCCGGCGGGCCGCCGTCGCCGCCGAAGGACAGGCGTTCCCCGGACTCGATGATCGCCCGGGTCATGGTGCCCAGCTCGGCCGTCGTCAGCCCCTGAAAGAAGACCGCCATGAGGAAGGCGGACATCTGGTAGTCGGTTACCTCACCGCTCTGGTAGCCGGCCAGAAGGCCCGCCAGCTCCTCGGACCCGAGCTCCGCCCCGTCCCGCTTCCTCTCGATCAGCTCAGGGACCAGCATGTATCAGTGGCGGATGCGGTCGCGGCCCTTCTCCACCGCATCCACCAGCCGCTCCCCGGTGTCCTCGGCGGAGCGCTTCGCCCGATGAGCCAGCCGCCGCGCGTCGCGAGCCGTCCTTCCCGCGATCCGGCGAGCCTCATCCCGGGCGTCGTCCAGGGTCTCCCCGGCTGCCTCCGTCCACTCTTCGGCGGTCCTGCCGATCCGGCGACGCGTCCGGCGACCGCTTTGCGGTGCCAGCACCAGTCCCACGGTCGCTCCGACCAGCGCTCCCAGGGTGAGGCCCGCCAGGAAGCTCAGTACGTCACTATACTCTGTATTCTCCATGACCCGCCCTCCTCAGCGTCGTCAACGAAACTCGAAAGTGGCATGCGGCGTGCGCACATGCCAGTAAACCGGAGGGCCCCCGGTGTGCCCTGTGCACCAGCCCGATCGGGAACGGCCGCTTCGGTTGCCGGCCGCCGTTCGGCCGCTAGTTTGGAGAACCATGGACCTTTCCGAGACTCCGCGGCCGCAGGAGAACGTGCGGCGTGGCCCGGAGGAAATCCGTCTGCCCCGTGCGGCGCTTGCCGCCCTGGTCGGGGCCGCCCGTCGCGACCCCGGCGGACTGGCCCGGGCGCTCCGCGAGGCGGGAAGAGCCGTCGGCGCCGAGCTCGCGTCCCGAGTGGCGGAGCTCGTCCCCCTCGAAGAGATCGGGATGCGGAGATTCTGGGAGGCGCTCAACGCTGAGTCCGCCGGCAGGGGCCTGGGGTCGTTTCTGTATGCACCCCGATCCGCAGGCGTCGCTGAGATAAGCTGTTCGGACTGGCCGGAGCGCACCGGGGCGGCCGGCAGTCCGCCGGGCGACCCCGCACTCGCCCGCGGTGACGCTCCGTTTACCGAAGGTCTGGTGGAGGGAATGCTGAGCCGAGTAGTGGGGGAGCCGGTCGGCGTCCTGGTGCAAGACTCACCAACGACGGAACCGCCGGAGCCGGAGCCGGAGCCGGCGCTCCGTCTGCTGGTCGGCTCTCCAGCCTATCTGCGATCGATCCGACTCCGGCTGGAGGCAGGAGCCGCGCTCGGGGACCTCCTGGAGGAAAGCTGAACGTCCTCCCCGGCCGCGTAGTGGCGCTGGATTACGGGCGGCGCCGCATTGGGGTGGCCGCGTCCGACCCCACGCGTACCATCGCCTCTCCCCACTCGGCAGTGGCCAACCGGGACCCGGCGGTCGAGCCACCGGAGACGCTGGTGGCACTGATCGGCCGGCTGGAGCCCGCCCTTATCGTCCTGGGCGTTCCTCTGAACATGGACGGGTCGGAAGGGGACATGGCGGCCGAGGCACGCCGTTTCGGCCGGCGACTGGCCGCGCTCACCGGGGTTCGGGTTGTCGAGGTGGACGAACGCCTCACCACCGTCGAGGCGGAGGAACGGCTGCTGGGGCTCGGCCTGCGGCGCCGCAAGAGGCGAGAGAAGGGCCGAGCGGACATGCTGGCAGCCGCCCTGCTGCTGGAGGAGTATCTGGCCGGGTGAGGAAGCTCGACGCGGCGCGGGGGCTCATGATGGCCGGGCTCGGGGCGGTGTCCTTGGCCTGCGGCCAGGGGCGGCCGGTGGAGATCGTGGAGGTCGTGATTCCGGCGGGGGCGGGAGCGGCCGACGTGGGGCGCGTTCTGCAGGAGGCCGGTCTGGTCAGGTACCCGCGCCTGTTCGCCCTGACCGCGCGACTGAAGGGGCTGGACGGATCGCTCAAGGCG
>JBDHHR010000108.1:0-2960 GCA_039589295.1 Gemmatimonadota bacterium
TGCTCGCACGGCGGCGGGCGGGATGCGCGCTCTAAGCAGCTCTCCCCTATATTGATCCCACCCCTTTCGATCCAGCGGAGGATGTCCTCCTGGAACGTCTCAAGTCTGCGCTTAGCGACCGTTACGCCGTCGAGTCGGAGCTCGGCCGCGGCGGCATGGCCACCGTATACCAGGCCGAGGACCTGAAGCATCACCGTCAGGTCGCGATCAAGGTCCTGCATCCTGAGCTGGCTGCCACCCTCGGCAGCGACCGTTTCCTGCGCGAGATCGAGATCGCAGCCAAGCTCGACCACCCGCACATCCTCGCACTGTACGATTCCGGAGAAGCGGACGGGTTGCTCTTCTATGTCATGCCCTACGTGGAGCGTGAGTCTCTCCGGGAGCGCCTGGAGCGGGAAGGGCAACTGCCCATCGAAGAGGCGCTGAGCATAGCCGCGGAGGTGGCCGATGGGTTGGCTTACGCGCACGAGCACAGCGTCGTGCACCGGGACATAAAGCCGGGCAACATTCTGCTGTCGGCCGGACACGCCCGGATCGCGGACTTCGGGGTGGCGAGGGCGCTGGGTGTTGCGAGCGAGGGAGAGGCCACAGCGACCGGGCTGGTGCTTGGAACACCCGTTTACATGAGTCCCGAGCAGGCGAGCGGTGAGCGCGATATCGATGGCAGATCTGACATCTACGCCCTCGCCTGCGTCCTGTACGAGATGCTCTCCGGATTGCCCCCCTTCACCGGCTCCACTCCTCTGGCTGTGCTGGCGAAGCGCATCACCGACACCCCGCGCCCGATCCGGCAGATCCGGCAGGACGTGCCTCCCGGGGTGGAGCGGGCGCTTCACAAGGCTCTCGCCACGAGGAGGGAAGACCGATACGAGACGGCCGGAGCGTTCGCCGATTCGCTGATCACGGCGGCCGGTGTCGCGCTCCGGGCAGCCTCGGTTGCGAGGAGGATCCGGTACAGAGTGCGAACGCGGCTCGCCGGACGCCCTGCCCTCGCATCGACCGTCGGCGCGGCAGCACTCGTGACCGCGGTCGCGATCGTGTGGGCGGCAGTGCGCCTGGGCGGACTCGCCCCGGGCGGCAGCGGGGGCGGCGACGCCGGCACGGCACCTTCCGGTAGCGCGGTTGAGACCAGCGTCGCCGTTCTCTACTTCGATGACCTGAGCCCGGACAGCTCGTTCGGGGTGTATGCGGCCGGTTTCACCAGATCGCTGATCCGGACCCTGAACTCCGTCGAGGGGCTCTCGGCGCCGTCGCTCCAGACGGTAAGGCGTTTTCGAAACACCGACGCGAGCCCGGACAGCATCGCGCGCGAGCTTGAGGCCGAATTCGTCGTGGAGGGCGCCGTTCTTCCCACCGCCGGTGGAATGCGAGTAGAGATCGACCTTGTCGACCCGCAGACCGGCATCTCGATGGCGAACGTGCGTCAGGAGGGCACGCCCGCCGATCTGGCGAGCCTCGTCGATGCCGTCGGGGACACCCTGTCGCTCGTGCTCCGACCGCAGCTCGGAGAACAGGTGCGGCTCCAGCAGCTCCGCGCGGGAACCGCGAGCGACCAGGCCCTCAATCTGGTGTGGCAGGCCGAGGCCCTGAGGGATGACGCCGAGCGCTTGATCCGTCTGGACGATCCGGACCGGGAAGGAGCGAACGCCGCGCTGGTTACGGCCGACTCGCTTCTATCCGCCGCCGAGTCGCTCGATTCCGATTGGGCCGAGCCCCACCTGCTTCGCGGGTGGGTCGCGTCCGAGCGGGCCCTGGTGTCCGGCGAAAAACCGGGCGAGTACGGCCAGGAGGATCTCGAGCTAGCCGCGGCGGCTCTCGACTTCGCGGACCGAGCCCTGGGAATCGACCCCGACAACCCGGAAGCCCTTGAGCTCCGCGGCACGATTCGCTACGGGCTTGCCAAGCGAGAGCAGCCCGAAGCGGCACGGCGTTCACTCTTAGTGGCTGCTGAGGCCGACCTGCGGGCTTCTCTAGCCGCCGAGGGTCAGCGTGCGACCGCGTGGCGGATCCTGGGTGACCTGCTGAAAACCTACAACGCCGACTTTGAAGGTGCGAAGCAGGCTTTCAGCCGCGCGCTCATGGCCGACCGGTTCCTCATCGACGCCCAGGAGCTGACCGTCAACCTGATCGAGCTGAGTACCGACCTTGAGCAATACGAGGAAGCGTGGCGCTGGATGCTGGAGGGGCGTCGCCAATGGCCCGACGACGTCGGCTTCCCGTACACGGCTGTGCTGATCATGTCCTCCCGCTACGCCCCGGGCGATGTCGACCGGGCGTGGGCCTACTGGGACACGGTTCAGCAGACGTGGCCCGGGGACCGGAAAGACCAGTATCTACCGGTTGTGTACGCCGACATCGCAGCCGTGCTAGGGCTGGCCGGGTTAAAGGATAGCGCCCGTGCCGTGCTGGAGCGAGGTCTCACGGCAAGCCCCGACTCGGCCTTCCCGGCTTATAGCGTCGCCCATGCTTACCTCGTCCTGGGCGACACGGCAGCGTGCCTCCAATGGCTCGACGTTGACCTCGAGGCCAACCCCGGCAAGCAGGCCCGACGGGCTATCGAACCGTGGTTCAGCCCGCTCCACGGGAACCCTGAGTTTGCAGCGCTAATGGCGGCGCGAGGCGAGGTGCCGGAGGACTAACCCTCTTCGACAAACGCGTCAGGCTTGATGCCGTCTATGTCAGCGAGCGAGAGTCAGATCCGAAAGATAGATTACAGGTGGTAGTTCTTCCGGCGAACCAAGCCGCAACCTCTTGGGACTGGACTCGACAGAAGTCAGCGGCCCCTAGTTGTTACTTACCACCCACGCAGGGAGGCAGTCATGGCAGAAGTCAAAATCAGAGAGGGAACTCCTCCGATTATTGAGTACTGGAGAAACCCCGGAGTGATGGTCGCGGCCCTGAGACTGGAATTGGAGCAGTACCCGAGGGGCCAGACCATCGACGTCGAGACGATCCGGACT
>JBDHHR010000109.1:0-3133 GCA_039589295.1 Gemmatimonadota bacterium
GGACGCCCTGGCGGCCCTCGAGCGCGCCGTCGAGCTTCAACCCGGTAACGGAAGGGCCTTCTACACGCTGGGCATCCTGTACGACCGGATGCAGCAACCGGACCGGGCCATGGAAGCGTACGGAACCGCCAGAGAGCTCCTCGAGTCCGATTGACCGGGCATGCCGTAGCGGTATGCCGTGGCCGGGGCTGGAAAAGCACGGCGCAGAGATGATCGAGATCCGGGAATGTGAGCTGGCGGAGGCGGACAGCGGTGCGGTGCTGCGTCCTGTATCAACGGAGTGGGCCGCGGTGAGCCCTGCCGTGCGCCGTCTGGAGCTGGCGGCCGGGCCCGAGTGGGTCGAGCGCTGCCGGGCTCTGGGCGAGCTTCCCGTCGGGTCGGCGGTCATCACGGAGGTTGACGGCCGAGTTCGTCATCCACGCGGCAGTCCGCTCTCCGGATGAGCCCGTCAGTCAGCGGACGGTGCGTACGGCGGTCACCAACGGTTTGCGTCGCGCCGAGGAGTGGGGAGTGAGCGAGGTCGCACTTCCCCTGGTGGGGACGGGTCCCGGCAATCTGGACGCAGACGCGGCGTGCTCGGCGATGGATGAGGCGCTACGGGCGTTCGCGGCCCGCGGCCGGGTGGTGGTGTGCAGCAGCGACGGATTCGAGCTGGAGACGGCGCGAGGCTGGTGGGCGGAGCCGGTCAGCCGATGATCCAGCGCACGACGACCAGGATGGTCCCGATGCCGGCGCCCAGGACGTAGCCCAGCCGAACGATCAGGTTCAGCTCCTTCTCGGTCACGGAACGCACCAGGCGCTCGAGCTCGTGGATCGGGAACTCGATGATCTTCGTCTCGACCCGATCCGCTACTCTGACGTTGGCCGCCACCTCGGGAATCTGGCTGGCGATCCACTCCCATACGGGCTCGCCCAGGGCGTTCGCCAGGCGATCGGCCGCCCCCTCTCTTCCGTATCTCTCCAGCGATCCGATTGGCTGCGTCAGCAGTCTCTCGACCAGCCACACCTTGAAGCGGCCATACAGGTCATCACCGGTGGCCGACGCCAGTCCGGTGGCTATCCAGCCCCCGGCGCGGCGGGCCGGGACCAGGCGCACCACGTCGGCCCAGCTGCTATCGCCCGCCCGCAGCACGGCACCTTCCGCCCGGTCGAGCAGGAATCCCCGGACCTCGGGATCCTGCGCAGCGTCCACCACCCAGGCGGTGATGGAATCGAGCGCGTCCTGTACCTGTGGGTCCTCCGCATGGCCCAGCACCTGGACGATCGGACGGCGAAGGAACTCGACTATGGCCTCGTTCACGCTCCGGGCCATGGCATCCTGAACCTCGCCTTCCCGCAACAGATCGCCCAGCCGGTCGGCGCCCTCCGCCTCCAGGGTGTCGATCACCTTATCGACCGTCTCTTCGGTGATGATCAGCTTGGCGACGACGCGCTGGTGGAACCGGAGGTCCTGCATGAAACGCTCGAGGAGGTCGTGGATGGCCCGCTCGACCCTGTCACGGGCCTTCTGGTCTTCCAGCAAGCGTCCCAGCCGCTCCATGGCCAGGGGCAGGTAATCGCCGATGGCGTGCTCGACCGCTGCGACCAGCCCCAGCGGGAGCAGCTCCTCGAACGAGCGGCCGGGTTGGAGAATGCGGTCGGCGGCTCGGTCCAGATGGCCGCGGACAGTCCCGGCAAAGGAGTCGGAGGCCACCAGCCGATCCATCCACTCCTGCACGCGTCCCCGGAGCTCCTGGATCCGCTCTTCGCCCAGCGACTCCGCCAGCGACTCCTCCTCCAGCGAGTCCGAGAGCATCTGGAGGATGCGGGCCGCATCGCCAGCGAATTCCTCTGACCCCAGTGCGTAGATGACCCGCTCGTGCACGGCGTCGAGCAGGGTCTCCAGGATCCGCCGTACCTCGCCGAGCGCCGATTTGGGAAGGATCTCTTCGAGGGCGGGCTTCTCACCTTCGAGAAGCTGCTGGACCAGGCTCCGCAGCTGGTCTTCGAGCGCTTGCCGCAGCCGCTCGTCCTGCAGCTCGGCGGCCACGTCCTCGGGCGTGAGAAGGCGCGAGCCGATGGTGTTGCCGATGGTGCGAGCGAGACGCTGCTGATTCTTCGGCACGGCTCCCTGCAGCCACAGCAGCCGGCGTCCAAAGATGCTCGGAGGCTCGTACGGATGGAAGAGCATCATGATCGCGATACGGTTGGTCAGCCCTCCAGCCAGCGCCCCGAACAAAACCGTCAGCCCGTCTCTCAACCAACCCATGGCGCCCATGCTCACGGACCCCGTTCTTCCACCCCGACTCCGGCCATGGGCATCCGCGCCCCGTCCAGAACCAGCATGCCCGTGACTCGGAATATCCTGAAACCGGCTCCTTCCTCGGGGAGCTCGCCCGGTCCGGCGCTCTCGCCCTGTATCTCACCGAACGCGTCGGCCTGGGGTAGCTCCAGCGACCAGCGGCCCGGCGAGCCCGCGGGCGCCGCCAGGGCGAGCACGGCGGCGTCGGGCCACTCGCTCTCATGCATGTCGAACCATGTCCAGGCGGTCGCCGGAGCGTCCGGAGCCACACCGTCGCGCAGCACGAACAGCCCGTTGCCGATCGTGTCCGTGAGGAGGAAATACTGCGACAGGGCACGCAGCGGCGGTTCGCTGACGAGCCGTGCACGCTGGCGGGCCAGCAGAAGTCCTGGCTGACCGCCGTCTCCGCCGCCTGCCTCGGCGAGGCGCAGCGTTTCCCGCTGCCCCGTCGCACTGTTCCACGCGGCGATCTCGCCTCCGGCGGCAACCCGGATCTCGCCCTCCGGCCCTTGCATGACCAGAGCGGTGAGGTCGGCCCCCTCGCCCACCTGTATCCTGAGCGGACCCGACGGAACTATCCGCCATGCCGCCCGGGGCACGGGGAGCGAGTCGCGCCGGTCGAGGATGGGATTCCAGTCTGTTTCAGCGGACAACCATGCTCGGTAGTCGAGGTTGAGAGCGCCGGGCGAAGTCCGGTTGTCGAGGCGCAGGTGGACGATGAGGGGTTGCGGTCGGAATCCGACGAAGGTGAGGCCCGTGTGATAGACGGCCTCCCTGATCCCCTCCACGGGCGTCGGGTCGGCGCGCGAGCCCTCCTCCTGCGCCTCCTGCTCCGGGACCTGCGTACACGCC
>JBDHHR010000110.1:0-2766 GCA_039589295.1 Gemmatimonadota bacterium
CTTCATCGAGCGCCAGTCCTGAGGTGCGTGCATGGACGGATGCAGGCGCCCCTACGTATCGTCAGCGTCGATCCGACGAAGGTCCCAATTGCCGATGTCGAGCAGGTCCACACCGGCTCCGGTCCACGCGGACGCCGAGACCTGTCTACCGGTCGGTCTTACTAGTAGGGACACTCCAGGATCGTGAAAGCTGGGCCTCTCAGTCGAGACTCGAAGGCCGTGAAGGGCGAGCAGGCGTTGCCGGCGCTCGGAAAGAGTAGCCGACCAGGTCTCGACGCCGCTGAATCGGCCCCACCTCATCGCCGCGTCAAGCAGCTCCGATTCAGCCTCCCGGTCCGACGCTTCCCAGTCCGCGATTCTCACAGTCGGGTAGTAACGCTCGCCGGAATACGACAGCCTGGCGGCGAGAACCACATAGCCTCTGAGCTCCGAGTCTTCCCAGAACAGGAAACGGTAGGTGGAGCGAGGATTCGAGTATCGCCAGTCGAGGAAAACGGCGTCCCTCACCTGCCGAATGCGCCCGTCCCGGAGGGTCGTTCGAAACTGGCGGGCCATCTCCTCTGATCTGGGTGCTCTCGCGAGGCTGACTCTCGGATGCGGATGGCGGCCGGGCGCTTGGTCGAGATGAGCGAAGGGATGGGCGGGGGCACGCCAGCGGAAGCGGACCCGGTTCTTGGCCCGCCGATAGACGGTCGTGAACGGCCCCAGCCTGTCGGCCCAGTATCTTCTGAGGCCGAGGGCGCGGCTCACTCGCTGCGCGAGTCCGGGGGACCCAACGGCACGCCACCCCGCCGCAAGCGACGCGATATGGGTAATCTTCTCGGCACTCAAGCTGAACACGTACCGATAGCCCAACTTCTCCAGATCTCCGATCGCCGCTGTCATGATGAGGTTGAGAACGCCTCGATCCCGGTGTGCCGGCGCGATCGCGAGGTCACAGGCCAAGGGCACCACGAACTCTCCGTCCCCGATTCTCCACCGGCTGCCCATGAACCCACGCATTCCGATGACCTCCCCGTCCACCGTGGCGAGATAGATCAATGGGGAGTCGACATAGGGATTACGTTCATGTTTCCATTGGAGGTACCTTGCGTTGATGGTGGGGCTTGCGCTCCATAGCACGGTCTGGAGCCTAACCACGTCTTCTCTCAGCTGAGGCCGGTATTTCACGATTTCGTAGGACATGCGGCTCCGATTCATCCCAGGCGTCATTCGCCTGGCACAGGACCCGACGACCTCAATGAGGCGAGGAGGCTACGGTCCCCGAATGATGACCTCGTGATCGGTGGGCTGCCAGAGACCAGCAAGGCATGATGACTGATTGCTCACTCGGCGGGAGGGTCTTCGACGCCATCGTCGTGGGGTCGGGGGCGGCTGGCGGTTTCGCGGCGAGGACGCTGACGGAGGCCGGACTCGACACACTCGTACTCGAGGCGGGACCCGATCTCGACCCGCGAGATGGGTTTCCGGCGCCGGGTGCAGGCGATGGTCTTGCATCGTTGCGAGCGGCCATGTGGAGGCAGCCTATCCAGGCGCGCTGCACCTCGTTCAAAGGGTTCGTTCGACACCTGTACGTCGACGATCGCGACAACCCCTACACCACGGCGCCCGGCAAGCCCTTCTACTGGATACGCGGCCGTCAAGTCGGTGGTCGGCTGCTGACTTGGGCGTGTCTGGCGCCGCGTCTGTCGGATTATGAGCTACTCGGCGCCAGCCACGACGGCTGCGGTGAAGACTGGCCTTTCAGCTATGCTGAAATCGCACCGTACTACGACAAGGTCGAGGAGTGCCTGGGGCTCTACGGTCAAGCGGACGGGCTGCCGCAGCTGCCGGACGGTCGGTATCTGGGGCCGCGCGAGCTCAGCCCGCAGGAGCTCGAGCTCAAGAGCGTCGTCGAAAGCCGGTGGCCCGAGATACGGGTGCTGCAGGCGCGAGTCGTGGCTCACAACCCGCAGCGCACGTCTTCTGCCCTCCGAGAAGCCAGAAAGACGGACCGTCTGACGCTTCGCCCGAACGCGGTGGTGCGGAGGATCACGACCGATCGACGGAGCGGCAAAGCCAACGGCGTGGAGTTTGTCGATCGACTGTCGGGACAACCTCAGCACGTCAGCACCCGCCTCGTCTTCCTGTGCGCCTCGGCTTTCGAAAGCGTGCGAATTCTGCTCAACAGCGCGTCCGAAAGACATCCGGACGGGCTCGGTGGTTCCTCCGGCGTTCTCGGCCGGTACATTACGGATCATCTGTTTTTCGTCAGAAGTGGTCGCCTGCCGGAGGGCCGAGGTGGGCGTTTTGGGGTCTCGGGCGATCCGTACGATTTTGGGGCGGAGCACGGATTCGACGTCCCCAGGTTCAGGAACATCCAGGAGAGACACGCGGACTTCATTCGCGGCTACGGGCTCTTCGGTGCGATTGGGCGCCGCGGGCCGATCTGGTGGATCGGGGCGTTCGGGGAGATGCTGCCGCGGGCCGACAATCGCATCACATTGAACCCAAGGAAGAAGGACAAGTGGGGCGTGCCCGTCGCCCATATCGAATGCACGCACTGTGCCAACGATCGCGCGTTGATTGCCGATGCTCGGCGGGTCGTCGACGAGATCGTCGCTGCGGCCGGACTCCCCGACGAGTCCCCCTGGAGCAAGCAGCGCTTGAAGGAGGCCATCGGGCGCAAGTCATTTGTCGAGCCGGGCGTGCTCCGGCCGGGACTTTCGATACACGAGCTCGGCGGCGCCAGAATGAGCAGGGAGCCTCGGGCGGGCGTTTTGAATC
>JBDHHR010000111.1:0-2504 GCA_039589295.1 Gemmatimonadota bacterium
GTGGTCGCGCCTCTGGCCCACATCCGCCCCGCCGGCCGGGAGGCTCGGGGAGGCGGCGCTGCTGCTTCTCTTCGCCTATGCCGGCTTCGAGAATGCCGCCGCGCCCGCCGGCGAGTACCGGGATCCGAAGCGCGACGTCCCCTTCGCTCTCCTCACGATGATCGTCATCGTGACGCTCCTGTACGTGCTCGTGCAGCTGGTCGCTCTCGGCACGCTGCCGGGCCTCGCCGGGTCCGAGTCCCCTTTGGCGGAAGCGATGGGAGGGCTGGTGGGCGTCTGGGGCGGACTGCTCTTGACGGTCGCAGCCGTGATCTCAATCCAGGGAAACGTGGCGGGCTCGATCCTGGCCGGCCCGCGATACCTCTTCGCCCTCGCCCAGGACGGCTTCGGGCCGCGCGCTCTGTCTCGCGTCCACCCGCGCTACCGAACCCCCTACATCGCGATCTTGGTGCAGGCCGGTGTCGCGCTCGCGCTGGCCCTCTCGGGATCCTTTGTGGGGCTCGCAATGCTGTCCATCATCGCGCGGCTCGCCGCGTATATCGCGACGGCCGCCGCGGTGCCTGTTCTGCGCAAGAAGTTCGGGGTCGCGGAGGGGGCGCTGCGGCTCCCCGGCGGGCCGGCGATCCCGATCGCCGCCCTACTCCTCAGCCTCGGCTTGCTAGCGAGCTCGACGGTGTGGAACCTCGTAGCGGGTGGGGCCGCACTCGTCGTCGGAGCCTTGCTCTATCGGTACCGGCGCAGACCGGTCGCGGCGTCGGCTGTCACTACGTGAGGGGGCCTTCGTTGTCTTACCGGATCGTGGCGATTCACAGGGCTACTGCCGGGAAGGCAGACGGTCGGCACAGACGGACGCCTCAATGCCAGCGGCGGTGGACGCCGGAATCCGTGCTACTTTCCTTCCCGGGCGCGGGCCAGCGCCCGTGGGCGCGTGCGGCCGCTGACATTGTCGCTGGCACTGAGAGGGCTACGGGCGTGAGAATCTTGACTTCACTCGAAAGAGCAGTGAAATGATCAAGGCGAGCCACTTCTCGCCAGGTGGGATTCGTCCTGTTTTGGACCAGACGAAGGGAGCGCGAGCATTCTGATTCGATCCACCTCCAAGAATGCGGCCAATCGCTCGGCCTTTTACTCCGTCATTCTCGTCTTAGGCCTAGTCGTCTTGCCGGATGCACTCGTTGCCCAGCAGCGCCCCGCGACCGACTTCGAGTTCTCGGTAGGCTCTCCGGCTTTCCCGCTTGGCGAAGGTCCGGTGGTTCTGGTCGATGAAGCGCACCACAACTTTCACACGATCGGGCCGACGACCGGCTATGACGATGACCATCAACCCGTGACCGTCGAAGGTCGGTACGGACCTTTTGCTGAGCTGTTGCGCCGAGATGGGTACGTAGTAGAGCCTCTCAAGTCGAGGATAAGCCGCTCCAACCTGCAGGGGGCGGACGTCCTCGTGATCGCCAACGCGCTAGCAGAGTCAAACGTCGTTGACTGGAGCCTGCCGAACCCGTCCGCCTTCGATGAAGAGGAAGTGGCCGCGGCAGAAGAATGGGTCCGAGAGGGCGGCGCCCTGTTGCTGATTGCTGATCACCAACCCTGGCCAGCCGCTGCTTCTGAACTCGCGGAACGCTTTGGCCTGATCTTCAACAACGGGTATACAGAGACATTCCGGTTCCGACGAGCCGACAGTTCGCTGCGAGGGCACCCGATCACCAGGGGCCGTACACCGTCGGAGCAGATCGACTCTGTCATGACCTTCTCTGGCCAGGCCTTCCGCGTCGCCCCCGGCACGACAGCTTCCCCCCTGCTGGTCATCGGTGACCAGAGCATGCTTGTCCTGCACTGGGATCCCTTCGAAGAAGAGACCGACAGGGTGCCTCGGATTCGAGCCGACGGGATGCTACAAGGCGCTGCGCTGAGCTTTGGGAGGGGACGAGTCGCGGCGTTCGGAGAGGCAGCGATGTTCACGGCGCAGGTGAGTGAGGAAGGCCTGTTCGGGATGAACCACCCGGAGGCACCACAGAACGCCCAGTTCGTATTGAACGTTCTGCATTGGCTAACGGGAGTCCTACCAGAGGATGGAGGGCCATGAGTCAGGTGTTCCTCTGCTTCGAAGGCAGGTGTGCCACCGTACCAGTGTCAGAAACAGTGACGAACATTTGTCACTGCTCAGGGTCTCTGGGCCTGAGTCACTGCGGCGTGCCGCGCAGGAGTGCTTCTAGTCCAGTGTCAGAAACAGTGTCAGACTCTTGTCACTGGCCTACGATTGGTCCTTAGAACCCACCTAAAGCAAAGCCCCTATCAGCCTACCGGATAGAGGCTTATCAGTCGGGGCGGCCGGATTCGAACCGGCGACCCCCTGCTCCCAAAGCCGATGACGGGCGCGCACGAGCGCTGGTGAGCGCCGGAATCCGCGTTACTTCCCTTCCCGTGCACGCGTCAGCGCCGATGGGCGCGCGTGGGCGCTGGCACTGTCGCTGGCACTGTCTTGCACGGCGAGGTCTTCCGCGTTG
>JBDHHR010000112.1:0-2475 GCA_039589295.1 Gemmatimonadota bacterium
TGGGCCTCTCTGCCCCTCAGCACTCGCGCCTCCTTCGTATCCATGAGAGTGCGATCGATGAACACGCGCCGGTGCACGTTCTCCAGCAATGTCGTGTAGGTCCCTTCCGCAAGAACAACCACCATGTCATCGAGCTCCACCGTTTCCTCCCCTATTGAATCGGCATCGTAGTCGACCAACGGCTTCACGATCGCGTGAGATCCGGCCATGACCTGCTTCAGGTTCTCGTCCATCAGGTCGAGGCGAACCTCCGAAGGACCTACATGGTTGATGTCCTTGCGGCGCATCACCGCGTTCGTCCTGGGCGGGTAGACGAAGTAGTCGTCCTGCTGGAGGATGGTGCTCTGAACGTGATGCTTGGCGAGCACGTCGGCGAGGGCGGTCGCGATCTCAGATTTGCCAGCTCCAGACTCCCCTGCGATGGTGATGATGAACCTCTTTGTGAGGCCCGTGATCTCGCACAGCATTAGATCCGCCAACTGCCGGGCGGCTGTCTCATGGTGCGGCTGTACGATGATCCTGTCGCCTTTCATGCACTTCCCCGAGGCCGCCACAGTTGGGATGGTAGGACGAGAGAGCACCGACAGTATAAGCTGGGACGACCGCCACCGCCCATCTGCCGGACCCGGTACCGGCGGGAGCAGCTCTACCGCGACTCCTTCTCGGTGGGCGCTTCCGACGCCGGGTAGATCGCCTCGAGAGACTCGCGGGTGATGTCGTCGTGAGCGGGGTCCGCGAAATACGAGGGTCTCGGGAACGTCGGATCAGGAGCACCGCCTCCGCGGAGGATCTCCTCGAACGCGTCGATGTAGCCCGTGGCCGTCTGCTCCCAGGTGTATCGGTCGCGCACTCGCTGCCCGCCTGCCCGGCTGAACCTGAGCCACCCCTCCTCGTCGGTCACCAGGCGCTTCAGGCCCCGGGCTATGTCCGCCGGATCCCGCGGGTCCACCAGGATCCCGTACTCGCGCGCACCTTCCCGCAAGCTCTCCGACGGCCCTCCACTCCGAGTGGCGACTACTGGCAACCCGCAGGCCATGGCTTCGAGGAGCGCCAAGCCGAATGGCTCGTATAGAGCCGGCAGGCAGAAGACGCCCTGGTGGCGCTGCGCGAGCAGGCGGTAGCAGGCTGCCAGCTCCGGCTGCGAGTCCAGGTCGAACGCGGTCACCGCGCCTTCCAGTCCCTCTCGCTCGATGACGGAGGCCACCTCGTCCAGAATGTCCAGCGCCTCTCCCGAGAAGGCCGCGGCTCTGCCGCGTAGCGGATCCGAACTGCCGCGGACAATGAGGACCAGGTTCGCGGCATCGCGCAGTCCGGAATCGACACCCCACGCGCGCACCAGCCCCACGTGGTTCTTCTTCCGCTCCAGCCGGCTGGAGCTGATCACCAGGGGAAGGCTTCGGCGAGTCTCGGGGATATCCCGCAGCAGCGCGCGTTCGAGTTTCTCGGCAACCCGCGCCTCGACGGGGTGGCGCGCGGCCGCGTCGAAGACCGCCAGGTTCACACCCGGCGCGATCACCGAGAACTTGCGTTCATCAGCGGGATCGACCGCGCCCCGGTAGGCCCGGTGGCCGTACTGCACCAGCCGTTCCTGGGCCGTGCTGGCGATCACCTTCGCAGCCCGCGCCATGCTGACGCGCTCGGCTGCCAACCGCTTGTCGAACCTGAAGCGTTCGACGAGAGACGAAACGCTCTCTTCTCCCCGGAGCAGCTTGTCGAGCTTCTGCGCGCCGAGACTGTGGCCCGTGAAGGTGAACGGTAAGCCCAGCCGCTCCTGAAGCAGGACCGCGGAGATGCCCCCGTCTCCGTAATGGGCGGTCAGCACATCTGGTGCGCCCTCCCCCGCTTCGTAGAACTCGGCGATATGCTCCACCCACTCGCTCAGCACCGGCCAGAGGGCCTCCTTCGCCAAGAAATCCGGCGGGCCGCACGGGAAGCGGAGGATACGGACGGTGTCGCTCTCCGGATAGGCGTCGACCGCGCCGGCGAACTCCGGCCACCGCTCGTCAACCACCTGACGGGTCAGAATGTCTACCGGGTGGCCCTGACGCCCGAGCGCCAGCGCCACCTCCTTCACGTAGACCAACTGGCCGCCGAAGTCTGCGTGTTCGGTCCACCCCGTGTCCGTGGGGTCGAAATTGCCCTGCGGATTCAGAAAGGTGATGCGCAAAGCCGCCTACACATTCCGTATGCGGGACGGCATCACCAGAACATTCCGACGATCACGGCCGTCGCGAGCAGCACCAGAGCCGACAGGACCCGGTAGTTCCTGTACCAGGGCATCCGCCGCAGCTCTTCCGTCTCCTGGCGGAAGAAAGCCGGCGTCCAGGTCGTGTCGCGCGTCTTCTCCTCATCCGGCGCCGAACCAGCCAAGCTGACCAGCACGACCGTCGCCGCGGAAAAGACGAACAGGATCGGCGCCACGAGCAGGAAGTGGATCTGTGGCATCCAGGGCGCCGGGATGATGACCTGGAAGGT
>JBDHHR010000113.1:0-4097 GCA_039589295.1 Gemmatimonadota bacterium
GGGAGAGGTCGTCCAGGAGATTTACGCCGGGCCGGTCCGCTTGCGCGGCCCAGTCTCCGGGGATCCCACTCGCCTTCGTCCCGAACCCGAAAACGAGCACCCTACCCCTCGTGCCCATTTCCAGTACTGCCGGCGCGGCAGCGTCCTCCGCGTCGAGCCCGGCTCCGGCCGTCGCGATCCCGGCGTCTTCCAGCGTGTCCAGTGTCTCGCGGAGGCCGGTGAATCCCCAGTCGATGACGTGGTTGTTCGCCAGCACGCAGCAGTCAATGCCGGCCGTGGCGATGCAGGGGACGTTCTCGGGGTGCATCCGGTAGTGGATGCCCTTTCCCCGCCAGTGCCGGTCGCTCTTCGTGACGCTGGTCTCCAGGTTGATGATCCTCACATCGGGCGCCATCCGGTCGAGCTCAGCCAGGGCGTCCCCCCACACATAAGGGTACTCGATCGGTCCCTGGATCGGGCCGTTCTTTGCCTCTGCAAGCTCCACGTACCGGGTGGCGGTTCGCACGTATGGTTCGAAGAGGCGCGGATCGCTGGGATGGCGCAGGACCTGGTCGATCCCCCTGCCGGTCATCACGTCGCCGCCGAGGAACAGGGTGACGTGGTCGAGATTCGAGGGGTCCTTCTTGGGCTTCCGTGAACTCGACGGCCTGGGGCGTGCGCGCGGCGCGGGAGCACTCTTCACGGCGCGCGGCGAGCCAGCCAAGACGAGGGGCAGCGTTGCCGCCCAAGTGAGAAACCTTCTACGGTCCATGTCGATGGCTGCGACCGGCTCATCGCTAGGAAGGAGACGCTCATGGCCAACGTAGCAGCCCGCCCGCCGCCGTGCGAGCAAGCGAAGGCGGCCGGTGTCAAAATCCCGCCCCGTTGGAGGATCGATATGATCCTCGCCGATCTGACCCTGGTGTCCCCCAGACCTGACGGGTCCTCTGAACAGCAGTATTCTGGAGAATGGGAGAGCTGCGGCGGGAGGACCGTGGCGACTTCAGCTTGGTGGCATCTGGGAACGACTCGTGATGATCGAGGAACAGCCAACCGACAAGAGCGGCAGTACGCCTCAACTGGCTGGTGACGAGAGCCTCCAGGCGTTGAAGGTGGATCTTGAACGGGCTGATGCCTCACCGTCTGAGGGTGCTGAGGAGGCGCCAAGCCCGATCGAGAGACGCGCACTTGAGCGATGGGAATGGGAAGGCGGCAAGTAGGCTGGGGCACAGCCGCCGCCGTCGCTCCGAACGGGATTGAACGGGCGATTCGGGTGGCGGAGACCAGATGTCGGACTACTTTCCTGTTGTCACCCAGAGCCTACGGGTAACAAGGAGAATGGGCACATCTGAACAGCCGTTCGATGAATACGCGGACCAGTACGACACATGGTTCCTGAGAAACCGCAACGTCCTAGAGTCGGAGGTCTTGCTCCTGAGGCACTTCCTATCCGATCCGGGCCGGGCACTAAGCGTTGGCTGTGGGAGCGGTCTGTTCGAGCACTTGCTGCGCAGCGAGCACGGCATCGACATCCGCTTCGGCGTAGAACCCGCGGAGAGCATGGCCCGGATTGCCGAGAAGCGCGGCATGACAATCGAGCGCGGAACAGCGGAGAACCTTCCCTTTGACGCGGCAGAGTTCGACACCCTTCTTCTGAACGGGATCCCCAGCTACGTCGACGACCTGGAGAGGGCTTTCAGGGAGGCGCATCGCGTCCTGAAGTCAGGCGGGCAGATCATAGTGGCAGATGTGCCGGCGGAGAGTTCCTTCGGGCTCCTCTACCGGCTCGCGGGACTCCGTCAAACGTGGGAAGATCCTTATCTTGCCAAGGTCGTCCCCGCTCATCCGTATCCTGTGGAGTTCGTAAAGGACGCCAAGTGGCGAACGACCGATGAGAAGGCGGCGCTGCTAAAGGTTGTGGGATTCGTGGACCTCAAATATGCGCAGACACTGACGCGCCACCCGAGGTACTCTGACGATTCAGTGGAGAAGCCCTGCGAGCAAGCGAAAGCGCCCGGGCGCATCCCCACCTAGCCCCGGGCGCGCTCGCGCGCTCCCTCGGCAGGTCTACGTGCCCTCCACCTTCAGCTGAACCAGCGGTTCTTCGGCGCTGGCCTGCGCCCTCAAGTAAGCGAGATGGTCGTGCTCGAGCGCCCCCTCCGGCAGGAACTCCCACAGAGGCCCGAGATCCCTCCTGACCGCGTTGCGGAAGAAGTCCGGCAAGCGGTTGGTCTCTCCCTCGAAGTAGGCTCGGAACGATACGTCCGTGGCGAGCAGCTCGCGGACCTTGCTGAGGTATCTGATCCGCAGCCGTCCGTTCGCTTCCGACGACAGGGCCCGCACCACGTTCATCAGGCGTGGGATCCTCCCACGGTTCGCCCGCAGCCGACGCATGATCGCGCGCTCAGAGAAGCTGTACTTCGTGAGATCGATGACTCGGTCATAGAACTCCGTCCACTGGTAGTTCTTGGGCCGGACGTTCATGGCGTGGTGATTGTTGAGGAAATGGAAGGGGAATGGCAGTACTCGGCCGGTTCTCTGGTACTGCAGATTCAGCGGCGCGGCCTGGCCGTATGCGGTAAGCAGGGAATACCAGAGAAAGGCTGCCGGCGCCATGTCCACGAACCGCTTCGTGAGCTCGAACGGCTCGGGACCCTCATCGCTGTCGAGGCCGAGCACCATGTTGACCTGCAGGTACGGGATGTACCGAACGATCAGGTTCGCGAGCTCGGCAACCTGTTGGACCTTCTCGAGCCCCTGCTTCCTGCCTGTCTTCGCCTTGTTGCCGAGGTCATACCACGACTCCACCCCCGGAAGCAGCGCCTTGAAGCCGTTCTTCTGCAGCCGCGCCAGACGGGACTCCGATAGCAGCGAGAGGCTGCTCTCGGCGAGAAAGTCGACGCTTGCCGGCGGGATGGCCTCCTCTATGGCCCCGAGGTAGTCGTCGAAGCGCACGCCGAAGTTCGGGTCGTGCCAGGCGACCCTGGGCCGCTTGAACTTGCCCAGCAGGAAGCGAAGATCGTCCCGCATCTGATCGAAGTCGAGCGGCTGGTACTTCACTTCCGAATCGATGCAGAAGGCGCAGGTGTAGGGGCAGCCGAGACTGCCGAGCATCGGAACGATCTTGAGGGCCGGGCTCTTGGCCAGAGTGGCCTCGATGTACTTCCACCGCTCCCTGACCCCGGGAAGAGCCTGCGGTTGCTGCCCGGCAGACAGCGACCGGCCGAGCGGCCGGTGGGGCGCACAGTCATTCAGGACGTCTTTCAGCAAGGTCTTGTCGGTGAATCCAAGCACGTAGTCGAAGTACTTCTGGGCGTCCTGAGGGTAGCACCGCGCGTGCGGACCACCGAGACAGGTCACGACCCCGCGCTGCCGAAACATCGCGCTGATCGCGTAAGCCAGCTCAGCGGCCTGGGAGAAGGCGCCGACGAAGAGCAGGTCGATGTCCGCGGGCAGTTCCTCGACGAGGTTCTCGAATCCGGTGTAACAGACGAGACGCACGTCGTGGCCCTCCTCCTCACACCACACGGCAAGGACCTGGGGCATGATGCTCGCCAGGTTCGCGTGCATCAGCCGTGCGTACATCGTGCGAATGGGCCCCCGAGCGACGAGATCGACGATACCGATTCTAAGCTTGCGCAACAGGGCGCCTCTTCAGTCTCAGGGCGAGCGTGTTCGCACGGTCCACGCTTCAGCACGCTCTGGTTGGCTCTGTATGCGTTTAGAAGAGCCGATCTCCGCACGCGGAAGTCTAGTCCCATCCGCAAGATGGTCCGCGTTCTCACACGCTTAGAGATGATGCCGGCTTGATGCCCGCCACTACTCTCCAGGCATGAACCCCCGGAACTATGTACTTAGCGCAACCACTTGGAGAGTATAGCGATGCCTCATCTACATCTAGCAGCCACCCGACTGCCGAAGTTCACGGCACCGTCTGCACATGCGACCACGGCCCGTTCCCGGTTTCCGATTCTCCCGCTCAATGTTGTTGCCCGCGGTGCACCTTGAGCACACGTGATACACGCCCGGGTTCTTCTTGCTGTGAAAAGGAGCGACCTTCGCCATCTGAGCCTCCCGACAGGTGTGAAGAGGGGGTGCATGCAGTATTTGCCGCCCGC
>JBDHHR010000114.1:0-2071 GCA_039589295.1 Gemmatimonadota bacterium
AAGTTGCGAGCGGAGGGCTTCGGAGCTCTGCTTGCCGTGGCCCGCGGCTCGGCACAGGAGCCCCGCTTCGTCATCATCGAGTATCGGGGGGTAGACGAAGATCCCTTCGTGCTCGTCGGCAAAGGGGTCACCTTCGACAGCGGAGGCATCTCTCTCAAGCCGGCGAGCGGCATGGAGGCCATGAAGTACGACATGGCTGGTGCGGCGGCCGTGCTCGGCGCCATTGAAGGTCTAGCTCGTCTCCAGCTGCCGCGGCGGGTCATTGGACTGATCCCGACGACCGAAAACCTGCCCTCCGGCACGGCTCTGAAGCCCGGTGATGTCGTCAAGGGTTTGTCCGGAGCGTCGATCGAAGTCGTCAACACCGACGCCGAAGGGCGACTCATTCTGTCCGACGCGCTCAGCTTCGCCTGCCGTCTCAACCCACAGGCGATCGTCGACCTGGCGACACTCACGGGGGCCTGTGTCGTCGCTCTCGGTCACCACGCGATCGGGCTCATGGCTTCCGATGACGATCTGGCGGCAGCTGTGGAAGCTGCCGGTGGCCGCTGTGGCGAGAGAGTGTGGCGGCTACCCCTGTGGCCTGCTTACAAAGCACAACTGGACTCCGATATCGCCGACGTTAAGAACTCCGGTGGCCGACCGGCGGCCACCATCACGGCGGGCCTCTTCCTCGAGCGGTTCGTCAGCGCGGTGCCGTGGGCGCACCTGGACATCGCGGGCACTGCATGGGCCGACGAGGAGGGCGCGTATCAGCCGAAAGGCGCGACGGGGGTCGGCGTGCGGCTGCTGGTCGAGTGGCTGCGCGGCATCTCGTAAGGAGCGACACGGCCTGACGCGCCGGCGGAGCCACCGGGAAGGGGGACGGGCGGTGCGACCAGCACGTTCGGGCAGTTTGGCGCTGACAGTGCTCGCACTGCTGACGCCGGCCGCGACCGTTCGGGCGCAGGAGCCGGCCCGTCCCGACACCGTTCCCACGGACACGGTGCCCGCCGACGCGGTTTCCGCGGACAGCCTCATTCAGGTCGTGCCTGACTCGGTGCGCGAAGCGCTCGGTTTGCAGGAGCCCGAACGCCGCCGCGTGGCGGCGTTCCCGGCCCGCTCCGTCGACGTCGGCGCCGGCGCATACGCGCTATACGAATGCGACGAAGACTGCATTCGCTCGTCCACGGCTGTCTCGCTCATCGACCTGTTGAAGGAGCACGTGCCGGGGATCACCCCGCTGCGATCGAGCTACTTCGGGGGTACTCACCACGTGGTCGACGGTCCGTTAGCCGCGGCCTCGGTGCGTCTCTACGTCGACGGCCGGGAACTGCCGAGTCTGGAGAGCGGACAGTCCGACCTGCGGCGCATCTCTCTGACGTACGTAGAACGCGTGCGGGTGTATCGGCGAGCGGATGGTCTGCTGATCGATGTCTCCACACGTAGGCACGCCGACCCTGTGGCGTATGCGCGGATATCCGGAGGGAGCGGCAACCCGAACGTGCAGCTCCTGAACGCGATCTTCACTAACGGCCTGGGAGGAAACTTCACGGTCAGCGGCGCTTTCGACCTGTTCGACAGCTCCACGGGAGGGCTCGAGAACAATCTGTTCGACTTCTGGGGCCAGCTGAGCTGGATGCCTGGCACGAACCGACTCGGGTTCCAGGCGGATTACCGCAGCCAGTCGGTCACGCGCACGGGGGCCGACACCGTCGATTTCAATCGACGCGACTTCGTGGTACGCGGCCGGGCCGACCTGCCGCTCGGCCTGCAGGCCGAGCTGTTCGCGGGAACGTCGGAGTGGAGCGTCGAGGGCGAGACCGCCACGGATGTGAGTCACTACGGGCTCGATCTACGGGCCCAGGCCGAGCGAGTAAACGGGGCGCTGGGGCTGCGCTTGATGGACGGCCCGTCGCACCCCTCGGTCGAGGGGACCGCACAGGCCGGATACGAGTTGGGCGACCGCCTCTCGCTCGCCGCGGGTTTCAGGCTGTCGAGCTGGGATGAGTTCACGCTGTCTGAGCTCAACGCGGCGGCGAGCTATTCGCTCGAGCTCGGGGTCCCGATCCTGCTGCGGGCGGACGCGGCG
>JBDHHR010000115.1:0-3058 GCA_039589295.1 Gemmatimonadota bacterium
CTGCATCGAGAAGCCGTTCGGCGGCTCGATCAACGGTGTCGGCTGGGATGGGGAGCACCTGTGGGTGCTGGACAATGAGAGGAAGCGAATGTGTGCGATTGAGAAGGCCGCCGATGGCGGCGCCCTGAGCGATGTGTCTCAGCATGGCGCCGATGGCTGCCGAACGGTGTTGCTCGACGAGGCGGTGGCCGACTTCAGGCGCGTGACGGGCAACCTGGCCGAGCACCAGATCGTCGTGGACCAGACTGTCTACACACAGCCATGTGTGTATCTGGTTATGCACCTGATCGAGATGCGGGCGGCCGGATGGAAAGAGATGGACTTCGACACGCTCGCCGCCGTGTCGGGCGCCTCGGCGCTCTTCGCTTACCAACCGGGAGAGTTCATGCCGAAGTACGCGAACCTCCATGTCGGCATGGACGACCGGATCGCCGACGCCACCGGCTTCGGCTATGAGTGGGTGTCCTTCGACAGCCCCGAGGAGGGATGGGCCCTCATCACGGAGAGCATCGACTCGGGGCGGCCGCTGAAGGGATGGCACTGGGAGAACCTGGTCATCGCCGGCTATCAGAACGCGACAGACAGGGAGGACCGGAAGGTCTTCGTGATGGCCGACGGTCCCGACACGATCGCCGAGTGGTGGACCTGGAGCCAGTTCGAGGAGTGGGCCGGGGAGTGGCATCACAGCCTCGGCCGCCACGCGAAGCGAGTCGAGAGGCTACCCGAGGTGGAGGTCGCGCGACGGGTGATGCGGGATCTGGTCGAGTGGAGCGCGTCCGCGCCGGAAGCGGCGCGCGGCGAGTACCCCAAGGCGAAGTTCGGATTGGCGGGGATCGAGGCCTATGCTGCGGACTGCGCAGACGTCGCAACCTACGAGGACTGGAGCGCCTGCCACGACATCAACCCGCAGTGGACGGTCCGCAACTCGACCGCGGCTTACCTGGCGGAGGTGGCCGCCAGGCATGTCTTCCCGGCGGAGGCAGCCGAGCACATCAGCGCCGCGGCGCGGGAGTACGGCGCCGCCTACGAGGACTGGCGGCGCTCCGGAGCAGGCCGGCAGGGACCCAGAGCGCCGCGCCGCCGGGGCCGCCGCGGTGCGGCTTGCCCTCGAGCACGAGAAGACGGCAATCGCGGAGCTGCGGAGGGCGTTGGCCGCGATCGACTGAGCCGGGGCCGCGCGCAAGACTGGCACTGGAGCGCAGCAGATGACGATTCACGCTCTGACGTCTCTCCTGTTGGCGGCGCTGCTGTGTGGCGCGCTCGCCCAATCCGGCACGGCGGACGATCCCCTGCGGGTCACCATCGCCCCCACGGAGATCGACGACGTCCTCTACAACCCCGGCATGGGATTCACGACATCCAACTCCTTCGACGGCGATGTGGCGGGCTATCCCAGGTCCAGAATCGCCTACTGGGGGTGGTACTGGGACGAGATCGAGCCGAAGGAGGGAGCGTACCGGTGGGACCTCTTAGACGACGCGATCGAGACGGCGAGGGCGCGCGGTCAGCGTCTTGCGATCCGGATCATGCCGGCCAATGGCAGGGGCGGCGCCCCGCAGTGGTACAAGGACCTCGGCGCGAATGGGTACGCCTACACGTCTGAGGCGGGTCCGACGAACTGGATGCCAGATCACAGCGACCCGCTCTACCTGAAGCACATGGGCGGTCTCGTCCGGAGCTTCGGCGAGCGGTACGACGGCCACCCCGACATCGATCACATCGACATGCGCTCACTGGGCCACTGGGGCGAGTGGCACTTCTACTTCGTGGACCAGGAGCATGAGGTCGAGGTGGCGCCGGAGGTGCGCCGCGCTCTGGTCGACATCTACCTCGAAAGCTTCGAGAAGACGCCGCTCGTCATGCTCATCGGCGGCGGCGAGGAGTTGGCATACGCGATCAGTCGCGGCGCCGGCTGGCGGGCCGACTGCCTGGGCGATCTCTCCTCCGGCTGGAACCACATGAACGACTTCTACCAGCAGGCCCTCGACGCGGCCAACGCCAACGAGGCGTGGAAGCGGGCCCCGGTCGTGTTGGAGTCATGCTGGACGATGCAGCACTGGGCGGACAACGGGTGGGACGTGGAGTTCATCTTCAGCGAGGCCCTGCGCTGGCACTGCTCGGCGTTCAACAACAAGTCCTCCGCCATTCCCTCCCAACACTGGGGGGCGGTCGAGTCGTTCATGAAGAAGATGGGGTACCGGCTCGCGCTCCGCCGAGCGACGCATCCGACGCGGACGAGGGCCGGTGGAACGCTCCGCGTTGAGTCGGAATGGGAGAACGTCGGAGTCGCGCCGCCGTACAGGAACTACATCATCGCGTTTCGCCTCACCCCCATCGCCGGGTGGGACCCGGCCAGGGTCATCGAAGACCCCGACTACGACATCGATGTGAGGACATGGCTGCCGGGGAAGCACGCGGTGAGCGTGGATCTGGCCGTTCCCCAGGACACGAAGCCCGGCCGGAACCGCCTCTCCGTCGCGCTCCTCGATCCATTCACCCGAGAGCCGGCCGTGCAGCTCGCCATCGCGGGCCGCGATGCGCAGGGCTGGTACAGCCTGAGCCAGGTGGAGGTCGCGGCAGCCGACGAGGCGACGGCGGACTGACCGATTCCCGGGCGACACTGACGGAAGACCGGGTCTCGCGCGCTTGCTTCCGGCACCGCACAGACCGCATGGAGAGAGTCCTCGCAACGGGCGGAAGCGTCGCCGCTGAGTAACGTATGCACTCCGATTGACAGGTAGCTCCCCGCTCTGCTATATTCGCAGCCGCTAGTGTCTTGTCCCATGGATGACTTGCCGCCACCGGCGTCCTGCCGGACATGGCTCTGTACCGTCCTGCAGGGTCCTCCTCACGGCCCTCCACACGGCCGGCGGGTAAACCGGCGGGCAAGCGGTCTGCGGGCGAGAGACGGGCACCCCGACGGGGTCGACCAGGGACGCTGCTTTCGAAGTTGTCTCTGGGACGGTGCACTGGCTACACCCTCGTATGCGGGGCGGGCAAATCCTGCGTCCAAGGAGGGATGAATGGCGAGAAGTCGCACCATCCTTGCCGTCGTGAG
>JBDHHR010000116.1:0-2367 GCA_039589295.1 Gemmatimonadota bacterium
TCGGCCGACCTGCCTAAAGCGCCCCCTTCTTCTTCATCACGACCGGCACTGTCCGCGCCAGGATCTCGAGATCCAGCATGAGGGAACGCTGGGACAGATACTCGAGATCGCACTCGAGTTTCCGCTCCACGTCGCCGTGTGAGATGCCGTAGCCGCAGTTGACCTGTGCCAGACCGGTAATGCCGGGCAGGGTGCGCTGGCGCTCGGGAAAGCGATCGAACCTGCGGCGAAGCCGCGCGAAGATCTCCGGCTGCTCCGGCCGCGGACCCACGAGGTTCATGTCTCCCTTCAGAACGTTCGCCAGCTGTGGGAACTCGTCGAGCCGATAACTGCGCAAGAACCTGCCGACACGGGTGACCCGCCCGTCGTTCGGTCTGGTCCACACCTGCTCCTGCGGCAGGCCCCGGCGATCATACATCGTGCGGAACTTGTAAATCCGGAACGGCTGTCCCCCGAGATCCACTCTTCGTCGCCCGTCGTACCGGGCGCCCGCTCGCCATCGCCGGTCGACTCCGACCCTGGCCTGCGTGTACAGGACCGGGCCCGACGAAGTCAACTTGACCAGGAGAGCGATTACTGACATCAGTGGAAGCGCGGCCACCAGCAAGCGGCGCCGGGCTGTCCGACACCGACGGGACCACGGCAGGCGACCTTCTGTCTTGAGCGCGAAGGGCCGACGAGGCGGCGCTCGATCGTCGGTTCATGACTGAGGTGGACCTTTCACGTCTCGTCTCGCCGATTCTCGACACGGAACTCAAAGCCTCCTGTGTTCGATCGGAACGATCCCGCTCAACACTGCTGCTGGGGCGATCTCGGAATACACCGTCGAAGCGCAAAGAGGTTCATCGAGGGCGCCTGCGAACCGGGCGCTGCAATCTAATGAACCAGTCCCGCGTTCGCACCTGCGGCCATGCTGTAGCCGGTTCACCGACGGGCGCACTCTTACCGCGCGACGAACACCGGTACGTCGGCCAGCTCCAGTATCGCCGCGGTGTGGGAACCGAAGAGGAAATCGCGTATCCGGCCCCGGCCGAATGCCCCCATGAACAAAGCGTCCGCTTCCCACCGAGACAGCGCCTCCTGAACTGCGGCCGCCGGCTCAGCGTCGAGGCGCACCGCTTCCCACTCAAGGTCGCGGTCGCTGAGCACTTGGCCAGCCGCGTCGAGCACCCCATCGGCCGACTCCTCCCCGGCATGCACCACCCGCAGCTCGCCACCAACTGCCGCGGTGTACCGCGCAGCCAGATCCAGAGCCCGGCTCGCGCCCTCACTGGCGTCGTAGGCCACCAACGGCCGCAGCGGGGTTCCCGATGCTGCGCCGGCTACCAGAACCGGGTGCCGAACGCGATGAAGAACCCGCCAGGTGGTTGCGCCGAGAGAATGACGACCGAATCCGGCGTGCTCTCCCCTCCGTCCCATGGCCAGCAGGTCGGCTGATTCCGCCCAGGCCAGGATCACCTCTTCCGCCACGCCGATCTCCACGTAGCGCTCGACGCGGCCGCAACCGGCCTGCTCCCCGTCCTGGCAGAATCTCTCGACGATGCGGTCCGCACGCTCGCGGTACGCCCGCATCACCTCCGGCTGGAAGGGCCGGCCCGTCACCTCTCCCCACAGAGGCGCCAGCGTCTCAACCGGCGGGCCTTCGACGACGCGTGCGTCGATGACGGAGAGCCCGGTCACTTGCGAGCCGAGCCGCGCTCCCAGTCGGAGCGCAAGCGCCGCCGCCTTCTGTGCCTCTTCCGAGCCGTCCAGTGCGACGAGAATCCGTTCGAACATCGGGCTCACTTCAGGTGCTGGCCACCGTCGACCCGGATCACCTCACCCGTGACGTAGGCGGCCCGGTCGAGGTAGAGCACCGCCTCGGCAACGTCCTCGGGAGTACCCAGTCGCTCCAGGGCCGCCCTGCTCACGGCCGCCGCTCGCTCCTTCGGCGAATCCTCTCCCTCGGGTAACAATACGGCGCCGGGTGCCACGGCGTTCACACGGATCTCCGGGGCCCATGCTAGGGCGAGGCCACGCGTCAGGCTCACGAGGGCCGCCTTGCTGGCAGCGTACGGAATATAGGCCGGCCATGCCTCGAACGCGGCCACGTCGGCCACGTTGACGATCGATCCGCCGCCTCGGCCCATGAGACGGGCGGCAGCCTGGGCGCACAGGAAGGGCGCCCGTGCGTTGACTTCGAAGGTGCGGTCCCATTCGGTCGCCGTTACTGCGCGGGAGTCGCTGCGGCCGAACGTGGCGGCGCTGTTCACGAGCAGGTCGAGACCGCCCAAGCCTGCCTCGACGGCTTGGAACAGACCCTGGATATCCTCGGGGCTGGACAGGTCGGCCTGCACCTCCATCGCGTCCGATCCACCCTCCATCAAC
>JBDHHR010000117.1:0-2535 GCA_039589295.1 Gemmatimonadota bacterium
CACACCTGAAGTTGCGTTGATCAACCTCTCCAGTGAGACGGGAGGCTCGGACTCTGAGGGTCGAGTGCTGCCTACCCGGTTGGCGCGTGGGACATGGGTTCTTGTTCACGAGGCGGATGGCTGGCTCATCGCCGCACTGAGGGCCCAGCCAGCCGAGGGCGATGTCCGGGGACCCCCACCCGGCTTTGCACCAAACCCGGAGGATGGCGTCTAGGGTTCTTTCGATCCGCCTCGGTCAAATAGTCGCACTGGGTCTGGGGCGGTTCCTTCGCCAGGCCGCCCCTACCCGCATCTGGCCCCTCCACGCTCCTGATCTCGTCCTCGTAGGGCCGTAGTACTAGGCGGCTCGTTGCCGAAAAGGCGAGCGGTTGCGAGAATAACCGGCAGCGTCGTCTCCCGGTAAGGTCCCCCATGACCCGACTCAGGCTCATCCAAGCTCTCGCCGGAGGAGACGAGCGGATCGCGGCCCGCCCCACCGCCCCCCCGTTTCGCTCGCCCCCTGCCGGCCCGCTAAGTTGATGCCACGATGAACGACCTGTCGGACTTCCAGCGCCGCCGGGGCGAGGCGGAGAAGATCGACCTCAGCTCCGTCGACGTCGACCGGATCCGCCAGCTGATGCGCTGGGGTTTCTGGGTCCTGGCGCTAATCCTGGGCTGGGCGGGGCTGAGCTGGTCGCGGGGTTTCTACACCGACTGGCTCTGGTTCCGCGAGCTCGGCTACGAGGCGGTGCTGGTCGAGATCGTGACGACCCGGATCGTCCTCTTCGCGCTCGCGGGCGCCCTCTTCCTGGGCCTCAGCGCCGATGGAAGCGCCGGACTACCACTTCGTCCACAAGTACCTGGTCCGGGGCGCGGCCGTGGCCCTCCTGCTGGCCGCCGTGGTTCTGGGCCTGTACGCGGGCTCGGAGTGGGAGACGGTCCTACTCGCCCTGAACGCCGTCCCGTTCGGAGAGTCGGACCCGATCTTCGGCCGGGACTTCGCTTTCTACATCTTCACGCTTCCGGCCCTGCGCCTGGCGCACGGCTGGCTCCTGACTGCGGTTGTGGGCCTCGGGCTGATCCTCGTCGGCTTCCGCTACGTGACGGGCCACCTTCGGGGCGATCCGGCGCTCCTCGGAGGCGGAGCGCGGAAGCGGCTGGCCGTGCTGGGCGCGGCGATCTTCCTGCTGATCGCGGCCGGACACTGGCTGGGGCGCTACGAGCTCCTGTTTTCGCCCACCGGGACGGTGTTCGGCGTGGGCTACACGGACGACCACGTGCACCTGCCGGGCCGCACGCTGCTGGCCGTCGTCGCCCTGGCGACCGCGGGGTTCGTGTTCGTGGGCGGCGTCTTCTCCCGCGGACGTCGGTGGATCGTCTGGCCCGCCGCCGGCTGGTTCGCCCTCTGGATCCTGGTGGGAGTCGCCGCGCCCGCGGCGGTGCAGCGGCTGCGGGTGGAGCCGAGCGAGCTGGCGCTCGAGCGCGACTACCTGGCCAGCAACATCGCGTTCACGCGCCGGGCATTCGGGCTGGAAGGCCTGGCGTCGCGCGACCATCCGGCCCGCGGCGCGATCGAGGGGGAGACGGTCGCCGGCAACCGCGGGACGATCCGGAACATCCGGCTCTGGGACGAGAGCCCGCTGCTCCAGAGCTACAACCAGATCCAGTTCTTCCGCCTCTACTACGACTTCCTGGCCGTGCACACCGACCGCTACACGGTGGACGGCGAGCTGCGGCAGGTGATGCTCGCCACGCGCGAGCTGTCGGCCGAGAAGCTCCCGGCCGAGGCGCAGCGCTGGGTGAACCGGCGCCTCCAGTTCACCCACGGCTACGGGGTGGCCATGAGCCCCGTGACCGAGGTCCAGGCCGGCGGGCGGCCCGCCTTCCTGATCCGCGACGTCCCCCCGGTCGGCCAGTTCCCGCTCGAACGTCCCGAGATCTACTTCGGCCTCCGGAGCCTGGACTTCGTGATCGCACGCACCGGGGTGCAGGAGTTCAACTACCCGGGTCCCGAGGGGCCCGAGTACACGCGCTACACGGGGAGCGGCGGGGTGCGGGTGAGCTCGTTCCTCCGCCGGCTCCTCTACGCCTGGCAGTTCGGCGACCTGAACATTCTGATCACCGGCGAGGTGGGACCCGAGAGCCGCATCCAGTACCGCCGGACGGTGACCGAGCGCGTGGGCGCGATCGCCCCGTTCTTGATGCGGGACAGCGAGGCGTACGCCGTGGTCGCCGACGGCCGGGTGTCCTGGATCCAGGACGCCTACACGGTCACGCACCGCTACCCCTACGCGACGCCGTGGGACGGCCGGTTCAACTACATCCGGAACAGCGTGAAGGCGGTGGTGGACGCCTACGACGGGAGCGTGGACTTCTACCTCTTCGATCCCGACGACCCGCTGGCCCTGACCTACCAGGCCATCTTCCCGGGGCTCTTCAAGTCGCGGGAGGAGGTGCCGGAGCACCTGCGCGCGCACGTCAGGGTGCCCCTGGACCTGTTCACCGTGCAGACGCAGATGCTGCTCCAGTACCACATGCGGGACCCGGTCGTCTTCT
>JBDHHR010000118.1:0-2966 GCA_039589295.1 Gemmatimonadota bacterium
GCCTCCTTCCTGTTCTACGCCATGATAGTCGACTTCTCGCTGGAGATGCTCGACTTCCTGCACCGCCTGTACGAGTCGGAGGAGTCCATCGAGATCCTCTCGCAGATGATCGAGGGCAGACTCTTCATCAGTCTCATCGTCCTGCAGGTCGTGCTGGGAACCGTACTGCCGCTGGTCTCGCTCGGGTTCGCCTCACCGGCTCTCAGCAAGAGGGCGACGGTAAAGGTCCCCGCCGAGCTGAGGAGGCTCATCTACCTGGGCTGCGCCATCCTCGTCCAGATCGGGATCTTCAGCATCCGGTGGAACGTGGTCATCGGCGGACAGCTTTTCTCTAAGAGCCTTAGAGGGCTGACGGTGTACAAGCTCGACCTGTTCGGCGTGGAAGGGATGCTCATGGCGGGTGCGCTTCTGATCCTGCCCCTCATCATCCTGTGGGTGCTGGTGAAGGTGCTGCCGCCCTGGTCCGGGGCGGAGCTGCCCCTGGCACCGGCGCCGGGCGCATCCGAATAGGTCGCAAGCAAGCCAGGAGGGCCTGGCATGTCAGGGCTGGCGGCTCACATTCCCCGCTCGTTCGGTTCCCAGATGAACTTGTGCAGCTGGAGCTGCAGACGCACCGGGAGGGCGTCGGCCAGGATCCACTCCGCCAGCCGCCGCCGGTCCATGCTCTCGAACACCGGCGCGAAGTGGACGACGAACCGGTCCAGCCCGCGCCCCACGACCTGCTCCGCCGCCCACTCGTAGTCGGCGCGGTCGGCTATCACGAACTTCAACTCGTCCCGCCCCGGATCGAGAAGCTCCAGGTTGTCCCAGTCGTTCGCTTCCACCTCGCCGCTGCCCGGACACTTCAGGTCCATGATCTTGACGACACTCCGGGGCACCCTGTCCACCGGCAGGCTGCCTCCCGTCTCGCATAGCACCGTGTAGCCCTCCTGCAGCAGGCGCTCCGCCAGCTCACCGACGTCGGGCTGGAGAAGAGGCTCGCCGCCGGTCAGCTCCACCAGACGGCATCCGTGCCCGATGCGCCGGACGTCCTCCAGGATCTCGTCCACGGTCAGGTCACGACCGCCGTGAAACGCGTACTCGGTGTCGCACCACACACAGCGGAGGTTGCAGCCGGTGGAGCGGACGAACACGCACGGGCGCCCGGCGTAACTGGATTCGCCCTGTATCGAGTGGAAGATCTCGGTGATCCGCATCGTCGAAGTCGGTTCAATGTACTTCCAACGACAGCCTCTAGGGGGCCGTTATCAGGCCTCCGAACGGGCGCGCCTCCTCCTCCACTCCCGCCACCAGCTCATCCAGCAGGAAGTCGGTAACGAGCCGATAGAGGTTGACCCGAATGGTGGACCCGGCGAAGCCATGACGCTGCCCTGGATACAGGCGCATGCGAAACTGCTTTCCGGCCTCCTCGAGCGCGCTCACCATGCGCATCGTGTTCTGAGGGTGGACGTTTTCATCGGCCGTCCCGTGAACCAGGAGGAGCGAAGTCGCGAGCCGGTCGGCGTAGGTAAGGGGCGCCCCCAGTCGGTACCCTTCCGGGTTCTCGGCGGGGGTCCGCATGTACCTCTCCGTGTAGATCGTATCGTACAGCTCCCAGGCGGCCACCGGGGTCCCGGCCACGGCCGCCTTGATCGCTCCCTCGCTCAGGAGGGAGGTCAGGAGGGTCATGTACCCTCCGTAGCTCCAGCCCCAGATGGCAGCCCTCGAAGCGTCCACGTACGGGTGCTGGCCGAGCTGCCGGACGGCGGCCAGCTGATCCGCCGCTTCCATCTGTCCGAGCCGCAGGTATACTTGCTTCTTGAAGGCGCGGCCCCGGGCGCCCGTTCCCCGGTTGTCGACGCTCGCCACCAGAATTCCGTTGCGCACCAGCATCTGGTGCCACAGGTACCGGGCACCCCCCCACGCGTCGAGCACCGTCTGCGACCCGGGTCCGCCGTACACGTAAAGGAGCAGTGGGTAAGCCTGCCCCGGATCGAAGTCTCGCGGCTTGATTACGTATGCGTTGAGCGGCGTGCCGTCGGCCGCCCCCAGAGTGAAGAACTCCGGCTCGCGCAGATCGAGCCCCTCGAGCCGTGCCTGCAGCTCGGCGTTGTCCTCCACGATCCTGACCTCCGAGCCGTCCTCGGCCCGTCGGAGAACGGCCATCGGCGGAGTACCGATGGTCGAGTGCGTGTCGACGAAGAGCTCGAAGCCGTCGTTGAAGTTCGCCGCGTGGACGCCCCTCCCTCCTGCCAGGGTGCGCGGGTCGGTTCCCTCCAGCGACACCGAACGCACCGTGCGGGTCAGGGGACTCTCCGACGCAGCGGTGAAAAAGGTTCTTCCTTTCTCCTCGTCCACGCCGTGGAATGCCGTCACATCCCAGTTGCCCCGGGTCAGCTGCCGCACTAGCCGCCCGCTGCGGTGATACAGATAAACGTGGCGGTAGCCATCGCGGTCACTCGTCCAGGTGAAGTGGCTCCCACCCGCAATCCAGCGGATGTCGTCGTTGGCATCGACCCAGGCGTCGTCCTCCTCGCTGAACAGGAGGCTGGTCTCTCCCGTATGGGCGTTCCCAAGCAGCAGATCCAGCCGGTTCTGGTGCCGGTTGAGCCGCTGAACGACAACCTCGTGCGCCGACTCGGCCCACTCCATGCGGGCGATGTAGATGTCGGTCTCCGGCCCGATGTCGAACCACGTCGTGTGCCCGGTCGACAGCTCGAGGGACCCGACGCGCACCCGGGAGTTGGCCTCTCCCGCCTTCGGGTAACGGAGCCTGGTCAGCTCGGGGTACAGAGGCGCCTGGTCCACTAGCGGAAAGAGGCGGACCGGGCTCTGGTCGAGCTGCCAGTAAGCGATACGCTGGCCGTCGGGGCTCCAGCGAAACGCATCCCGCAGACGCAGCTCCTCCTCGTATACCCAGTCCGTCGTCCCGTTGATGATGGTCTCGCTGCCGTCGAAGGTCAGCCGGCGTTCCTCGCCGCTGGGCA